>NZ_JBIDBN010000002.1:0-367084 GCF_043203115.1 Streptomyces sp. NPDC048001 | reverse complement strand
ACGAAGGCGCCCGGCTCGAACGGGGCGAGGTCGTCCGCTCCCTCGCCGAGGCCCACCAGCTTCACGGGCACGCCCAGCTCGCGCTGGACCGCGATCACGATGCCGCCCTTGGCGGTCCCGTCGAGTTTGGTGAGCACGATGCCGGTGATGTCCACGACCTCCGCGAAGACCCGGGCCTGGACGAGCCCGTTCTGGCCGGTCGTGGCGTCGAGGACGAGCAGCACCTCGTCCAGCGGGCCGTGCTTCTCCACGACGCGCTTGACCTTGCCCAGCTCGTCCATGAGACCGGTCTTGGTGTGCAGGCGCCCCGCGGTGTCGACGAGGACGACGTCGGCGCCCTCGGCGATGCCCTCCTTCACCGCGTCGAAGGCGATCGAGGCCGGGTCACCGCCCTCCGGGCCGCGCACGGTGCGGGCACCGACGCGCTCCCCCCAGGTCTGCAGCTGGTCGGCGGCCGCGGCGCGGAAGGTGTCCGCGGCGCCGAGGACCACCGAGCGCCCGTCGGCCACGAGGACCCGGGCCAGCTTGCCGGTGGTGGTGGTCTTGCCGGTTCCGTTGACGCCGACGACCATGACGACGCCCGGGGTGTCGGTGCCCGACTCGGTGCGCACGGCGCGGTCGGCCTCGGTGCCGATCAGTGCGAGCAGTTCCTCGCGGAGCAGGGTGCGCAGCTCCTGCGGGGTGCGGGTACCGAGCACCTTCACCCGCTCGCGCAGCCGCTCCACCAGCTCCTGCGTGGGCGCGACGCCCACGTCGGCGGTGAGCAGCGTGTCCTCGATCTCCTCCCAGGTGTCCTCGTCGAGGTGCTCGCGCGACAGCAGCGTGAGCAGGCCCTTGCCGAGGGAGTTCTGGGAGCGGGCGAGACGGGCGCGCAGCCGGACCAGCCGTCCGGCGGTCGGCTCCGGGATCTCGATCTCCGGGGCGACCGGTTCGGCCACCACCGGGTCCTCGACGGCGACCGGGGTGCCGGTGGCCTCCTCGGCCGTGGGGAGGCCGACGTCGTCGAGGGGGCGGCGGGGTTCGTCCCGCGGTGTCTCCGCCTCGTCACCGACACGGGGTTCGGCGGGCGGAGCGGTGATGGTCGGCGTGCTCGGCGGTGCCGATGGCGGCAGCTGCTGCTTCTTCCTGCGGCTGCTGACCACGAGCCCGCTGATGGCGCCGATCGCGACCAGGGCGATGACTACAGCGAGAATGACGATTTCCATGGTCCGTCCAGTATGCGCGACACCCGGGAAGGGGCCGGTCGCCGCGGTGCGGGGCGTCGCGGGCCGGTCGCGGCGCGGGCGCCGGACCGGCCCGGGAGGGCAGCCGCGGCGGGGCCGGCAGGGCGGGGCCCTCGGCTGCGCGGCCTGCCCAGGGCAGCGGACCGCCCCGGCTCACGCGCGGAGCCGGGGCGGTGCAGAGGAGCGGGGCAGCGGGGTTCAGCCCATCTCCTCCAACGCCCTGCCCTTGGTCTCCTTCACGAACCTGAGCACGAAGGGGACGGAGAGCACGGCGAAGACCGTGTAGATCACATAGGTGCCGGAGAGGTTCCACTCGGCGAGGCTCGGGAACGTCGCGGTGATGACCCAGTTGGCGATCCACTGGGCGGAGGCGGCCACGCCCAGCGCGGCGGCCCGGATGCGGTTGGGGAACATCTCGCCGAGGAGGACCCAGACGACGACGCCCCACGAGAGGGCGAAGAAGAGCACGAATCCGTGCGCGGCGACGAGGGCCACCACGCCCTGCGTCCCGGGGAGCCTGCCGTCGACCAGCTCGGCGGAGAAGGCCCAGGCCTCCAGGGCCAGCGCGAGGGCCATGCCGCAGGAGCCGACGAGGGCCAGCGGCCGGCGGCCGACGCGGTCGACCAGGAGCATGGCGATCACCGTGCCCACGATGTTGATGATCGACGTGGTGAAGGAGAAGAAGAAGGAGCCGCTCGGGTCGATGCCGACCGACTGCCAGAGGGTGGCCGAGTAGTAGAAGGCCACGTTGATGCCGACGAGCTGCTGGAAGACCGACAGCCCGATCCCGATCCAGACGACCGGGAGGAAGAGGAAGCCGCCGCCGAGCAGGTCTCTGAAGGTGGACCGGTCCTCGCGGTGCATCGCGAGGCGGATCTCCTCCACCCGGGCGTCCAGGTCGGTGCCGCGCCCCTCGACCTCCTCCAGCACCGCCTTGGCCGCCTCGGTCCTGCCGGCGGAGACGAGGAAGCGCGGCGACTCGGGGATGGCGAAGGAGAGCAGGCCGTAGAGGACGGCCGGGACGACCATGACCCCGAGCATCCACTGCCAGGCCTCCAGGCCGGCGATCTCGCCGCGCTGCCTGCCGTCCGCCATCCGCAGGATGGCGTAGTTGACCAGCTGGGAGACGGCGATGCCGATGACGATCGCCGCCTGCTGGAAGGAGGCGAGGCGGCCGCGGTAGGCCGGCGGCGAGACCTCGGCGATGTAGGCGGGGCCGATGACGGAGGCCATGCCGATGGCGAAGCCGCCGATGACACGCCACATCGCCAGGTCCCAGAGGGCGAAGGGCAGCGCGGAGCCGACGGCGCTGACGCAGAAGAGCACGGCGGCGATCCGCATGCAGCGGATGCGGCCGATCCGGTCGGCGATCCGGCCGGCGGTGGCCGCGCCGACCGCGCAGCCGATGAGGGCGACGGCGATGACCTGCGCCAGCGTGCCCGAGCCGATCCCGTAGCGGTCCCGGACGGCCTCGACGGCGCCGTTGATGACGGAGCTGTCGTAGCCGAAGAGGAAACCGCCCATGGCGGCGGACGCCGCGATGAAGACGACATGCCCGAGATGGTCGGGGCGCGCCCGACGGGCATCCGGTCCCGCCGGGGTCTGCGCAGTGCTGGTCACGTGTACTCCTGGGGTCACCGGCGGCGTCGCCGGATGACGGACAAGCCCTTCGTGCGAGGCAGAGCGTCCGCCCACCCACCACATGAAGACAAGAACAACGCTGCAGAGACTATGTGTTCAAGTTTCGAAGTCAAGTGGCGGGTCGGATCTTCACGGGACCACCATGGCGCCACGTGATGTTCAATTATTGAAGATCTGGGAAGGGGGCTGTCGTCTGCCCCGGGGATCACCGCAACCGCTGGCTGATCACCTTGGAGACGCCGTCGCCCTGCATCGAGACGCCGTAGAGCGCGTCCGCGACCTCCATGGTGCGCTTCTGGTGGGTGATGACGATCAGCTGCGAGCTCTCCTGGAGCTCCTGCATGATCCGGATGAGCCGCTGGAGGTTGGTGTCGTCCAGGGCCGCCTCCACCTCGTCCATCACATAGAAGGGACTCGGCCGGGCCTTGAAGATCGACACCAGCATGGCGACCGCCGTCAGCGACCGCTCTCCGCCGGAGAGCAGCGACAGGCGCTTGACCTTCTTGCCCGGCGGCCTGGCCTCGACGTCGACGCCGGTCGTCAGCATGTCGGCGGGGTCGGTGAGCACCAGCCTGCCCTCACCGCCCGGGAACAGGCGGGCGAAGACGCCCTCGAACTCGCGGGCGGTGTCCCGGTACGCCTCGGTGAACACCTGCTCGACCCGCTCGTCGACCTCCTTCACGACCTGGAGCAGATGAGCGCGGGTCCTGCGCAGGTCCTCCAGCTGCTCGGACAGGAACTGGTGGCGCTCCTCCAGCGCCGCGAACTCCTCAAGCGCGAGCGGGTTGACCTTCCCGAGCTGCTGGTACGCCCGCTCGGCCGCCCGCAGGCGCTTCTCCTGCTCGGCCCGGACGAAGGGACGCGGCCGGTTGCGCGGGTCCTGCGGGTCCTCGGGGAGCTCCTCGCCGGCCGCGGGGGGCGACGGCGGCACGGGCTGGTCGGGGCCGTACTCGGCGACCAGCGCGGAGGGCTCCACCCCGAGCTCCTCCAGCGCCCGGGACTCCAGCTGCTCGATCCGCAGCCGCTTCTCCGCGCCGAGCACCTCGCCGCGGTGGACGGAGTCCGTGAGCTTGTCGAGCTCGCCCTTGAGGTCGCGCCCCGCGCTCCGCGCCGCGTCCAGCTCCCGCTCGCGTCCGGCGCGGGCGGCCTCGGCCTCGGCCCGCTCCGACGCGGCGCGGGTGAGCGAGACCTCGATGTGCGCCAGGAGCTGCCGGGCCCCCTCCGCGACCGCCGAGGCGACCTGCGCCTCGTGCCGCAGCCGGTCCCGCAGGCGCGCGGCCCGCTCCCGCGCCTCGCGCTCCGCGCGGGCGCCCCGGTCGAGGGCGTCGGCCCGGCCCGCGAGCCCCTTGACCCTCTCCTCGTGGGTGCGGACCTGGAGCCGGGCCTCCATCTCGGTCTGCCGCGCGTTGGCGCCGTCGGCGGCGAGCCGGTCGCGCAGCTGGGTGTCGGGTTCGTCCTCGACGGGGGCCTCCTCGGCCACCAGCAGCCGCTCGGCCAGCTCCTCGGCCTCCTCCCGGGCCTGCTCCAGCGCCTCCTGCGCCCGCGCCGCCGCCTCCTCGGCCCGCTCCGCCTCCCCCGCCGCGGCGCGCGCCTGCCCGGCGAGCCTGCCCAGCCGGCCGGAGACGGCGGACTTCTCCCGGTCGGCGTTCCTGCGCCGCTCCCCGTACTCCTCCACCCGGGCGGCGCAGTCCGCGCGCCGCCCGGCCGCGCCGCGCCGGACCCCGGCGAGGTGCTCGCACTCGGCGTCGAGCCGCTCCAGCTCGGCGGCGGCCTCGTCCACCGACGCCTGGACCTCCAGCAGGCTCGGCGCACCGGCGGACCCCCCGTGCGCGAGGTGGGCGCCCAGCACATCGCCCTCCGCCGTGACCGCGACCAGCCCCGGTCGCGCCCGCACCAGGTCCTCGGCCTCGGCGAGGCTCCCCACCACCACCGTGTCGCGCAGCAGCCTGCGGACGGCGGGCATCAGCTCCGCCGGCCCCTGCACCAGGTCGGCGGCGCGCGGGTGGCCGGCGGACTCGTGTCCGCCGTCGGTCCGCCCGGTCTCCGGCCCGCACCCGGCGAGGAGCAGCACGGCGCGCCCGCCGTCCTGCTTGCGCAGCAGGCGCAGCGCCTCCACGGCGGCGGCGGGGCTCTCGACCGCCACCGCGTCGGCCGCCGCGCCGAGGGCCGCGGCGATCGGGACCTCGTGGCCGGGCGCGACCGTGAGCAGCCCGGCGACCGGGCCCAGCAGGCCGTCCAGACGGTCCCCGGCACCGAGCAGCATCCCGGTGCCGTCCTTGCGGCGCAGCCCGAGCGCCAGGGCCTCCCGGCGGGCGGCGACCGCGGCACGGGAGCGCTCGGCGGCGGCCAGCGCCTCGCGGGCGGCACCCAGCTCGGTCTCGGCGTCGGCGAGTTCACCGCGGGCGGCGTCATGGCGTCCGGCGAGGTCGGCGTCCTCGGCGTCCAGCCCCTCGACCTCGGCCCTGAGCTGCTCGTACTCCTCCTGGGCCGCGGCGGCGCGCTCCCGCGCCCCGTCCCGTGCGGCGGCCAGGCGGTCGATCTCCGCCTGTGCGGCGGCGGCCCGCGAGCGGGCGGCGCCGACGCGGCCGCTGAGCCGGGCGAGCCCCTCGCGGCGGTCGGCGATGGCGCGGGCGGCGTCCTTGAGACGGCGCTCCTCCGCGGCGAGGCGTGCCTCCAGCTCGGCGCGGTGGGCGACCATGTCCTCCCGTGCCCGCTCGGCCGCCTCCAGTGCCGCTTCCAGTTCCGCCTCCTGCTCGCGGATGCGGGCGGCCTCGCGCTCCATGCTCTCCGGGTCCCGGCCCTGGCGCTCCTCCGCCGGACGGGAGGTGGCGCTCCTGACGCGGGCCTCGGCGAGCGAGACCGTGCCGCGGACCCGCTCGGCCAGCTGGGAGAGCTCGTACCAGGTCTGCTGGGCGCGCTGGAGACGCGGAACCAGGCGGCGGACCTCGTCCTCCAGGGCGGCCTCCCGCGCCTGGGCCTGCCCGAGGTCGGCCTCGGCGCTCTCCTTGCGGCGCTTGAGCTCCGCCTCGTCGGCGATCTCGGCGCTGAGCGCCTGGCGCAGGGCCACCAGGTCGTCGGCGAGCAGCCGCAGCCGGGTGTCGCGCAGGTCGGCCTGGATGACGGCGGCCCGGCGGGCGACCTGGGCCTGGCGGCCCAGCGGTTTCAGCTGGCGGCGCAGTTCGCCGGTGAGGTCCTGCACGCGCGCGAGGTTGGCCTGCATCGCGTCCAGCTTCCGCAGCGCCTTCTCCTTGCGCTTGCGGTGCTTGAGGACACCCGCCGCCTCCTCGATGAACGCGCGGCGCCCCATCGGATCGGCGTGGAGGACGGAGTCGAGCTGCCCCTGCCCGACGATCACGTGCATCTCACGGCCGATGCCGGAGTCGGAGAGCAGTTCCTGGATGTCGAGCAGCCGGCAGGTGTCCCCGTTGATCTGGTACTCGCTGCCGCCGTTGCGGAACATGATCCGCGTGATGGTGACCTCGGCGTACTCGATGGGCAGGGCGCCGTCGGAGTTGTCGATGGTGAGGGAGACCTCGGCCCGGCCCAGCGGAGGGCGGCCGGTGGTCCCGGCGAAGATGACGTCCTCCATCTTGCCGCCGCGCAGCGACTTGGCGCCCTGCTCCCCCATGACCCAGGAGAGGGCGTCGACGACGTTGGACTTGCCCGACCCGTTGGGCCCGACGACGCAGGTGATCCCCGGCTCGAAGCGCAGCGTCGTGGCGGACGCGAAGGACTTGAAACCGCGCAGGGTCAGGGCCTTGAGGTGCACGCCGCCGGACTCTACCTCTCACTCGCGGTTTCGCCCCGGAAGGTGCAGGGCACATCAGACGGTACAAGGACGGCCGCCCGGGGAGCCGGGGGCACGGGGCGGGGCAGGAGAGGCGGGTCGGCGAGGCCCGGACAAGAAAGAAGGGACGCCGGAGGCGTCCCTTGCAGATCCTGGTGCTGTTGTCGTCCGGCAGTGCTCCGGCGTCAGGTGAGCGCCGGTTCAGCCTGGGGTACTTCGATGTCGATGCCTTCGAGCAGCGACTCTCCGGGGTGCTTGGCGACGGCAGCACTGAGCGCGTCGTTCTCGGACTGAATCCTCACGAGCTCGGATTCGAGGTCCTGGACGCGCTGCTGAAGCCGTCGCATCTCGGCGAGGAGTCGCGGGTCGGAACCGCCGACGTAACCGAGAAGCGCCTTTGCCATGATGGATGGTCCTCCACAATGAGTGACCGACCGATGCGGTGTGGGTCGTGAGGGAATCGCACCCGCGATGCCGGCAGTGCTTCGTGTACTGCTTGTCATTACTGCGGTTCGTACTGCCAAACAGCTAAGGTGCGCGGGGATTCCAGCGTCTCACCAAAAAGTTTGACGGTCAACACGATCACACCCCGTATCGGCGGGCGTCCCGGGAGCTACGGCCGCTTCACGACGCGGCGGTGCCTGACCTGCGGGGCCCTGGGGGGCGTGGCGATCATCTTTCCCGCCGAGGGCCGGCACGGCAACCCCTTCTCGCCAATCACCAGGACATTCTCCCCGGCGGAGGGGCGCGCGGAGCGGTCCCGGGCGCCCCCGGGAAAGCCTGGGGACCAGCCCCGCGGACCCGCCGGAGCCCCTCGCTCAGCGGATCGCGAAGTCCGGGTAACCCCCGCGCGGAGTGGCCCAGATCTCAGTGACACCGTCGACTCGTCCGGGTGTGTCGCCCGAGCGCAGCCAGTCGAGCAGACGGTGGCAATTCTCACGCGGCCCCTCCGCGACGATCTGGACCCGCCCGTCGTCGAGGTTGAGCGCGAACCCCCGGAGCCCTCCGATGGCCATCGCGTTCTCCCTGGTGAACCAGCGGAAGCCCACTCCCTGTACCCGGCCGCGTACCCACGCCGTGAGGCGCACATCGTCGTTCATGCCGAGCACGGTAACGGGCCGAATACGGATGGATCATCCCGACCCCGGCATCCATGCCGTACAGTCCGGACGCACATACGCCTCACCCGTACGGGTGAGGCGTCGACGTCGAGGCCGCCGAGAGACCGCGGCCGACCGGGAGGACACCACATGGGCCGCCATCGGAAGAAGCGGGCGGGCACGCCCGTACGCACCGGGCTGCTCGGTGCCTCCGCCGCCATGGCCGTGGGCGCCGTGGCCGTCACGACCGGGCTGCTGCCCGGTGGGGACACCTACACCCTCGGCTCCTCGGGCAAGGACACCCCTGCGGAGATACGCACCCAGGGTGCTCCCCGCCTCCAGCCGAACGGCGCGGCCGAGACCCGGGAGACCTCGCCGTCCCCGTCCACCGCGTCCGCGAGCCCCTCCGCCTCGCCCTCGCGCAGCGCGGCCTCGCCCTCCCCCTCCGGCTCCCCCTCGACGTCCCCGTCGGCCTCGACGTCACCGTCGCCCTCGGCCGAGAAGTCGGGGACGGCCTCGGCCTCCGCCGAGACCTCGGAGCCCGCGCAGGAGAAGACGGCCGAGAAGGCCCCGGCGCCCTCGAAGACCAAGGCCGCCGACCCCGCCCCGACCCGGCAGAAGGCCGCCCCGGCCCCGAAGCCCTCCGCCGAACCCGCCGCCCCGGGCACCTCCGCCCCCTCGGAGGCGGCGGCACTCGCCACCGCGGTGTTCACCCTCGTCAACGAGGAGCGCGCCACGGTCGGTTGCGCACCCGTCACGGCCGACGCCGCGCTGTCCGACCTCGCACGCGCCCACTCCGCCGACATGGCGGCGCGGGGCTTCTTCGACCACACCAACCCCGACGGCGCCAGCCCCTGGGACCGGGCCGAGAAGGCGGGGTTCACCAACCTGGGCGCCGAGAACATCGCCCGCGGCCAGGCGGACGCCGGGGCCGTCATGAACGCCTGGATGCAGAGCGAGGGCCACCGCGCCAACATCCTCAACTGCGACTTCACCACCATGGGGGTCGGCATCCACGAGGGCGACGGCGGTCCCTGGTGGACCCAGAACTTCGGCTTCTGAGCCGGGTCTCCGGCCCGGCCGCCCTCCTCGGCGCCGCTCGTGCGCGGCCGAGGTGTGGCCGGGCCCTATGAGGAGGACAGTGGAGTACGGGGCGGGCGCGGACCACGGAGCGTGAGCTGGCCGTGGAACGGTACGCGCCCCGGGTCCCGGCGGCGGAAGGACGCGGCCACGTCACCGTCCGGCCGGCCCGGGCCGCACGCAAGGCCGCCCTCTCGGCTCCCCGGAGGAAGGCAGGCCCCGACATGGCAGCGACACCGGTCATGCAACTGCCCGTCATCAGCGAATGCTCGGCCGAAGGCTGCGCGTACAACCACGAGCACACCTGTCATGCGGTGGCCATCACGGTGGGGGACACCGACGCCCCCGTCTGCGACACCTTCGTGAGCGCGGACATGGACGGCGGGGAGCCCTCCGTCACCGGCCGGGTGGGCGCGTGCAAGATGGCCGACTGCCGGCACAACGCGGGGCTGGAGTGCCATGCCCCGGCCATCAGCGTCGGCTACGAGCAGGAGCAGGTCGACTGCCTCACCTACGCACGGGCCTGAGCACGGCCGGCAGGCCCGGGCCCACCGGCGGGGCCCGCCCGGCCGGGTGCCGTCGTGCCGGGCCGGTGCCACGGGGCCGGTCCGGCGGCGGGAGCCGGACGTATCCTCGTCCGATGGACCAGGACCAGGACCCCGCGTTCGACGTCTTCTCCCGGCAGTGCCCCTCGCGCCGCACCCTGGAGCACGTCACCGGGCGCTGGGGCGGCTTGGCCCTGGGGGCGCTGTACGAGGAGCGCCTGCGCTTCGGTGAGCTGCGCCGGCGGGTGGACGGCGTGAGCGACAGGATGCTCGCGCAGACGCTGCAGGCACTGGAGCGGGACGGCCTGGTGCGCCGGGAGGTCCGGCCGGTGCACCCGCCGCGGGTCGACTACGAGCTCACCGCACTGGGCCGGGCCGTCACCGAACGGCTGCTCGGCCTGATCCGGCTGGTGGAGGGGCGGATGCCCGAGGTGCTGGCCGCCCGGGAGCGGTACGACGCCGCCCACCCCCCGGCCGCCGCGGCTCAGGCCCCGGGAGCGGGGCGCGGCGGGCGCTGACAGCGCGGGCAGAAGTAGCTGGACCGGTTCATCCAGGCCCGGCGCCGCATCGGGGTGCCGCAGCGGCGGCAGGGCTCGTCCTCCCGGCCGTAGGCGTCGAGCGAGCGGTCGAAGTAGCCGGACTGCCCGTTGACGTTGACGTAGAGGCTGTCGAAGGACGTGCCGCCGACGGCCAGGGCCTCCGCCATGACCTGGCGCACATGTCCGAGGAGTTCGGCGGACCGGGGGCGGGTGAGCGTGGCGGTCGGCCGGTCGTAGTGGAGCCGCGACCGCCACAGCGCCTCGTCGGCGTAGATGTTGCCGACGCCGCTGACCAGCGACTGGTCCAGCAGGGCCCGCTTCACGGTGGTCCGGCGGGCGCGGAGCGCGGTGTGGAAGGCGTCGTCGTCGAAGAGCGGGTCCAGCGGGTCGCGCGCGATGTGGGCGATGGCGTCCGGCAGGCCCTCGGTGGTGTCGTCGTGGACGGAGAGCCCGCCGAAGGTGCGCTGGTCGACGAAGCGGAGTTCGGTGCCGAGGGTGTCGTCGAAG
Source organism: Streptomyces sp. NPDC048001 (assembly GCF_043203115.1). Taxonomy (NCBI): domain Bacteria; kingdom Bacillati; phylum Actinomycetota; class Actinomycetes; order Kitasatosporales; family Streptomycetaceae; genus Streptomyces; species Streptomyces sp. NPDC048001. Next base: position 356,662 of record NZ_JBIDBN010000002.1, on the reverse strand, counting down.
CGGACGCGGATGCGCAGATGCTTCTCGTCGGGCGCGTCCAGGGGCTGGACCAGCAGTTGTCCGCTCATCCCGAGGTGGCCGAGGACCGAGCTGCCGGTGCCCTGGAGCGGCAGCCAGAGGTACTTGCCCCGGCGCCGGGCCTCGGCGACGGTCCGCCCGGTGAGCCGCGCGGCGAAGTCCGCCGCTCCGGCCGGGTGCCGGCGGACGGCCCGCGGGTGAAGGACCCGGACCTCGGCGACGGTCCGCCCGGCGACCCAGGTGGCGAGTCCGCGGCGGACGACTTCGACCTCGGGCAGTTCGGGCACGGTTCCTCCGGCGGGCGGGATGCGGTCGCCCGCAGCGTACCGCCCGGACGACGGCGGGCGGGCCGGAGGGGCGGCCCCCCGGGCGGGGACCCCGGGAACACCGCAGGGCCCCCGCCGGAGCGGGGGCCCTGCGGGTGGCTTGCGGAGCCGGGTCCGCGCGGGCCGTCAGGCGGTGGCCCGGTCGCCCGGCTCGGCGGCCTGCGGGGCGGCGGCGTCCGAAGGGGCGTCGGCGCCCCCTTCGGCCGGTGCCTCCCCGGCGGTGGCCGCGGCTTCCGCCGCCTTGGCCCGTGCGTCGGCGGCGGAGCGGATCTCCCGCCAGGCGGACTCCGCCGCCTGCTGCTCCGCCTCCTTCTTGCTGCGGCCGGTGCCGGTGCCGTACGAGACACCACCGACGCGGGCGGCAGCAGTAAAGGTCTTCTCGTGGTCCGGCCCCGTCTCGGAGACGACGTACTCCGGCACGCCCAGGCCCTCGGCGGCGGTGAGTTCCTGGAGGCTGGTCTTCCAGTCCAGACCCGCGCCGAGGTTGGAGGACTTCTCGATCAGCGGGTCGAAGAGCCGGTGCACCAGCTCGGAGGCCGCTTCGAGGCCCTGGTCGAGATAGACCGCGCCGATCACCGCTTCGAGGGTGTCGGCGAGGATGGAGGCCTTGTCCCGGCCGCCCGTGCCCTCTTCGCCCCGGCCGAGCCGGATGAAGGAGCCCAGGTCCAGGCCGCGGCCGACCTCAGCCAGCGCACGCGAGTTGACCACCGCGGCCCGCAGCTTGGCCAGCTGGCCCTCGGGCAGGTCCGGGTGGGTGCGGTACAGCGTGTCGGTGACCACCAGGCCGAGCACGGAGTCCCCGAGGAACTCCAGGCGCTCGTTGGTGGGCAGCCCGCCGTTCTCGTACGCGTAGCTGCGGTGGGTCAGCGCACGCACCAGAAGGGCGGTCTCGAGTCGGTACCCGAGCCGCCCTTCCAGAAGCGTGTGGGACGAGGCATTGTCCGTCTTGTTGGACTCAGACATCGCGCCTCTCACCAGCCGCTCAGACCTCGAGGACCTGGCGCTTGTTGTAGGTGCCGCAGCTCGGGCACGCGATGTGCTGCTGCTTCGGCTCCTGGCAACGCTCACACGAAACCAGGGTGGGGACCGCAGCCTTCCACTGCGACCGGCGGTGGCGCGTGTTGCTGCGCGACATCTTCCGCTTCGGAACAGCCACGGCTACTTCTCCTGCTTCTCGTCGACGCCCGCTTCGGCGCCGCCCATGTTGTCCTTCTCGCCGTCCTGGATGGTCTCGGCGAGTCCCTGCAATGCCGCCCAACGGATGTCGACGGCGTCGTGGTGGTGGTCCGGGTCGTCGTTCAGGCTGGCCCCGCATGTGGAGCACAGACCCTCGCAGTCCTCCCGGCACACCGGCTGCATCGGCAGTGCGAGCACCACCGCGTCCCGCAGCACGGGTTCGAGGTCGAACAGGCCGTCCTCGAGGTGGAGGATGTCCTCGTCCTCGTCGTCGCCGGGCTCCGCGGGGCGGCCCCGTTCGTCGGCGTCGGGGTACGAGAACATCTCCTGGAAGTCCGCTGCGAGATCGACGCGCACCGGCTCCAGACACCTTACGCACTCCCCCTCGGCCCGCGCACGGGCGGTGCCCGTCACGAGCACGCCCTCCATGACGGATTCGAGGCGGAGGTCCAGTTCCACCGGCCTGCCCTCGGGCACGCCGATCACCCCGTCGATGCCGAGCACGGCCGGCGGACCGGGTGCGTCCACCGTACGGGAGAGCCGCTGGAGGGCACCCGGCCGCCGTCCCAGCTCGTGTGTGTCGAACACGAGGGGATTGCGGTGGTCGAGGCGCGTGCTCAGGGCTCTTCCTGCTTTCGGATCGTGGGGAGGTCCCGCCCGGCTCACGGGTCGGAGCGGGCAGGGGAGATCGCGGAAACCACGCGACCGAAGAGCCAGGATACTTCAACGGCCCCCCAGGGCCCAATCCGGTCTTCGGCCGCCTTCCGGCTCAGCGCTCCTGCTCGTAGCTGCGCAGCCGGTCCAGGTCGATCATGCTCGTGTCGAAGAGGCTGGTCTCGTCCAGCGAGGCGGCCTGCGGCGGGGCGGGCGGCTGCGGCGGGGCGTAGGAGTAGGGGTCCTGGTGGGCGTAGCCCTGCTGCGCGTACCCCTGCTGTCCCCCGTAGCCCTGCTGCGGTTCATAGCCCTGCTGCGGTTCGTATCCGGTGGGCGCGTAGGCGTCCTGGCCGCCGTAGCCGGGGTAGCCGTCCTGCCCGCCGTAGGGGTAGGGCGCCTCCTGCTGCGCGGGGATCCGCGGGGCCTCGGCGGCGGGCTCGTAGCCGTAGTGCTCCTGCCGCCCGGCGGGGGCGGGCTCCGCGGGGGACGGCTCGGCGGGGGCGGCCAGTCCGGCGAGGTACTCGGCGTCGCTGGTGGGGCCGAGGCCGCTCACGGCGTCCTGGGCGGCCAGGTGCGCCCCCAGGTCGTCGGTGGCGGTCCGGCCGTGGAGCTTCTGCCGCCCCCGCCCGACGGCTTCCAGGGTCTTGGACAGGACCGCCTCGAAGGCGCCCAGCTTGGCGTCCACGTATCCGTCGGCGCGCTCGATGAGGGTGTGCGGGTCGCTGCTGTGCTCGGGGGCGTCCTCGTCCGCGTGGCCCCGGTCGTCGAGGCCGGGACCGCGGCCGAGGAGCTTCTCCCGCCCGCGGTCCACCGAGCCGATGGTCTTGGTGAGCACGACCTCGAAGTTGGCCAGCTTGGAGTCGACGTAGTCGTCGGCCTCGGCGCGGATCTCCTCCGCCTCCCGGCGGGCATCCGCGACGATCCGGTCCGCCTCGCCCTGGGACTCGCGGGCGACCCGGGTGTCGGAGATCAGCGAACCGCGCTCCGCGTGGGCGGAGTCGATGATCCGCTGCGCCTCCCGGCGGGCCTCCGCGACGACCTGCTCACGGTCGCCGATGAGCTCCCGCGCCTGGGCGAGCGAGCCCGGCAGGGCCTCGCGCACCTCTTCGAGCATGGCCAGCAGTTCCGCGCGGTTGACCACGCAGGAGGCCGACATGGGCATCGACCGCGCGCTCGTCACCGCCTCGACGATGTCGTCGAGCTTCTTCTGCACATCCACGGTGGTTCGCCACTCTCTCCCGCTGATCCGAGCCACGGCCGCCCCAAGGAGGGACGGCACGACTGTACGGCCCCCCGGGGCCGCGGTGACACCGGATGCCCGGGTACCGCCCGACGGGATGACGGTCCGTCACGGGCCCGGCGGGGTCACCCCTTGGGCCCGAGGCGCTCCACCAGGGCGCGGTGCACGGGCTCGGGCAGCAGGTGGGAGACGTCGCCGCCCCAGGCCGCGACCTCCTTCACCAGGCTGGAGGAGAGGAAGCTGTAGGTGGGGTTGGTCGGGACGAACAGCGTCTCCACCCCGGACAGGCCGTTGTTCATCTGGGCCATCTGGAGTTCGTAGTCGAAGTCGCTGACCGCCCGCAGCCCCTTGACGATGGCCGGGATGTCCCGCTCCTTGCAGAAGTCCACCAGCAGGCCGTGGTGGGACTCCACGACCACGTTGCCGTACTCGCCGGTGACCTCGCGGATCAGTGCGATCCGCTCCTCCACGGTGAACAGCCCCTTCTTGGACTGGTTGATCATCACCGCGACGTGCACCACGTCGTACAGCTTGGAGGCTCGGGCGATGATGTCGAGGTGTCCGTTGGTGATGGGGTCGAACGACCCCGGACAGACTGCGCGGCGCAACTGGTGTCCCTCGCTCTCCGGTCCGGTCATGGTGCGTCTTCGCACGTAGAGGCGGCGCGACCGTACCAAAGCGTGCCCTCGCCGTAGCGACGGGCCCGCAGCGGCTCGAAACCCTCCGGCCACCGGAACTCCCCGCCTCTGGTGCTGCGCTCCACGGTGGCGACCGCCTCGTCCGCGAGCCAGCCCCCGCGGCGGAGTGTGAGCAGGATCTCGCGGAGATCATCGTCGGTGACGGCGTAGGGCGGGTCCAGGAAGACGAGGTCGTAGGGGTCGGCGGGCGCCGGTCCGGCGGCGATCTGCTCGGCCCGGCCGGCCCGGACCTCGGCGCCGGGCAGGCCCAGCGCCCGGGCGTTGTCGCGGACGGTCCGCACGGCGCGGGCGTCCGCCTCGACGAGCAGCGCGTGGGCCGCGCCCCGGGACAGCGCCTCCAGCCCGACGGCCCCCGACCCGGCGTAGAGGTCGGCCACCCGGGCGCCCTGCAGGGAGCCCAGGCGCGCCTCCCAGGCGGAGAACAGGCCCTCGCGGGCGCGGTCGGAGGTGGGGCGGGTGCCGTTGCCCGGCGGTACGGCCAGGCGGCGTCCGCCGGCTGCTCCGGCGATCACGCGGGTCATGCGGGGCCTTCCTGTGGGACGTGTGCCGTCAAGTCTCGCAGCCCGGGGCGGGCCGCGGGTGCACCGCCCCGTCGGGGGCCCGGCCGGTCAGCCCTTGTCGAGGTAGCGCTCCCGCTCGGCGTCGAGCAGGGCGTCGAGGGCGCTGCGCAGGGCGGGAAGCCCCGACAGCTCGGGGTCCTCGCGCACCACGGCGACGGCCTCCTCCCGGGCGGCGGCGATGACCTCCTCGTCCTCGATGACGGCGAGCATCCGCAGCGAGGACCGCACCCCGGACTGGGCCTGGCCCAGGACGTCCCCCTCGCGGCGCTGCTCCAGGTCGATCCGCGAGAGCTCGAAGCCGTCGAGGGTGGCGGCGACCGCGCCGAGCCGGGCGCGGGCGGGGCTCGCCTCGGGCATCTCGGAGACCAGCAGGCACAGTCCGGGGGCGGAGCCGCGCCCGACGCGGCCGCGCAGCTGGTGCAGCTGGGAGACGCCGAAGCGGTCGGCATCCATGATCACCATGGCGGTGGCGTTGGGGACGTTGACGCCGACCTCGACGACGGTGGTCGCGACCAGGACGTCGACCTCGCCCGCGGCGAAGCGGCGCATCACCGCGTCCTTGTCGTCCGGGGCCATCCGGCCGTGCAGCACGGCGACCTCCAGGCCCGCCAGCGGTCCCCCGGAGAGCTGCTCGGCGGTCTCCAGGACCGCCAGCGGGGGCCGCCGCTCCGCGTCGCCCTCGGCGCCCTTGCCGGCCCGGGCGTCCTCCGCCTCGTCGCCGATGCGGGGGCAGACCACGTACGCCTGGTGGCCCCCGGCGACCTCCTCCCGGACCCGCTCCCAGGCCCGGGCCAGGAAGTGGGGCTTGTCGGCGGCCGGCACGACATGGGTGGCGATCGGGGAGCGCCCGGCGGGCAGCTGGTCGAGGACCGAGGTCTCCAGGTCGCCGAAGACCGTCATGGCCACGGTGCGCGGGATGGGGGTGGCGGTCATGACCAGCAGGTGCGGGGGCCGGGACCCCTTGGAGCGCAGGGCGTCGCGCTGCTCGACCCCGAAGCGGTGCTGCTCGTCGACGACGACCAGGCCGAGGTCGTGGAAGGCGACCTTGTCCTCGATCAGCGCGTGGGTGCCGATGACGATCCCGGCCTCGCCCGTGGCCAGGTCGAGCAGGGCGCGGCGGCGGGCGGCGGCTCCCATGGAGCCGGTCAGCAGCACGACGCCGGTCGCGTGGTCGGCTCCGCCGAGCATGCCCCGCTCGGCGAGGTCGCCCATCATCTCCGTGACCGAGCGGTGGTGCTGCTGGGCCAGGACCTCGGTGGGGGCCAGCAGGGCGGCCTGGCCGCCGGCGTCGACCACGGCGAGCATGGCCCGCAGCGCGACCATGGTCTTGCCGGAGCCGACCTCCCCCTGGAGCAGCCGGTGCATCGGGTGCTCGGTGGCCAGGTCGTCGAAGATCTCCCGGCTGACCTTCTGCTGGCCCTCGGTGAGGGTGAAGGGGAGCCGGGCGTCGAAGGCGTCCAGCAGCCCGCCGGGGACGGGGCGGCGGGCGGCCGCGGGCAGCTGGGTCTCGGCGTACCGGCGGCGGGCGAGGGCCACCTGGAGCACGAAGGCCTCGTCCCACTTCAGGCGCTCCCGGGCCCGCTCGACGTCGGCCCGCGTCCGGGGCCGGTGGATCCGGCGCAGGGCGTCGGGGAGGGTCGTCATCCCCCGGCCCTCGCGCAGGGTCCGAGGGAGCGGGTCCGGCGCGTCCGCGGCGCGGTCCAGCACCGCGTCCACGGCCTTGGAGATCTTCCAGGACTCCATCTGCCTGCAGGCCGGGTAGATCGGGATGAGACGGGCGGCGAAGGCATCCACCGCGTCTGCCGCCCCCTCGGCGCCGAGGAGTTCGTAGGCCGGGTGGGCGAGCTGGAGGCGGCGGTTGAAGACCGACACCTTCCCGGCGAACATCGCCCGGGTGCCGGGCAGCAGCTCCTTGTGGGGCCTGTGGACGCCCTTGCCGAAGAAGACCAGCTGGAGGCGGCCGCTGCCGTCGGTGATGGTGACCTCCAGCCGCCGGCCCCGGCCCTGGTTGAAGGTGTGGACGCGGGCGTCGGCGACCTGGGCGACGACGGTGACGTGCTCGTCGAGCGGCAGCTCGGACAGCGCGGTGAGCTCGCCCCGCTCGGCGTACCGGCGCGGGTAGTGGTGCAGCAGGTCGCCGAGGGTGCGGAGGTCCAGGTGCTCGGCCATCACCTTGGCGGTGGCGGCTCCGAGCGCGTTCTTGAGGGGTTCGTCGAGCGCGGGCACGCCCCCATTGCACACCACCGCACCGACAGGGGGGCGCAGCACGGGGGTGGCGGGACGGGCTCCGAGGGCCGTCCCGGTCGTCCCCGGCGGGCGCGCGGCGTCGGCTGCGGCATCCCGCCGCCCTGCCGCAGCGCCCGGACGCACCGGGCACCAGGGCCGACCGGCGCCGGGCGCCGGCCGGGGACGGCCGGGGCGGCGGCCCTCATTCGACGCCGATCAGCAGCGGGGTGTCCCCTCCGCCCTCGTGGACGACGGTGTCGACGGCCAGGTAGCCCTCGCGCACATGGGCCTCCAGCAGGCCGGGGAGTCCGTCCGGGGTGCGGTCGCCGAGGACGAGGGTGACGAGTTCGCCGCCCGAGGAGAGCATCCGGTCCAGCACCGCCCTGGCCGTGTCGGCGAGGTCGGCGCCGATGACCGCCACGTCGCCGTCGATGAGCCCGAGGACGTCGCCCGCCTGGCACACCCCGGCGGAGGTCCACGAACGGCTCTCGGCGACCGCCAGTTCGGCGTGGCGGGTGGCGCCCGCGGCCGCGGTCATGGCGACCACGTCCTCGTCGAAGCTGCGGCCCGGCTCGTGGACGGCGAGGGCCGCGAGGCCCTGGACCGGGGAGCGCGTCGGGATGAGCGCCACCCGCACGCCCTCGGCGCGGGCCTGCTCGGCGGCGGCGGCCGCGGTGTGGTGCAGCGCCGGGTCGTTGGGCAGCAGCACCACCTCCCGGGCGTGGGCCCGGCGGACGGCCTCCACCAGCTCGCCGCTGGCGGGGGGTTCCCCGGGGCGGCTGGGCACCGTCGTCGCACCGGCTTCGGCGCAGAGCGCGGGCAGCCCGTCCCCGGGGACGACGGCGACGACCGCGCGCTGGGCCTGCTCGCGGGCGGGCGGGGCGGCGGTGGCCAGGTGGGTGATCCGGATGCGGTGGGGGCGGCCCGCCTCGATGCCGGCCTCGACGGCGGCACCCGCGTCGTCGACGTGGACGTGGACGTTCCAGAGCCCGTCGCCGCCGACCACGACCAGGGAGTCCCCGAGGGTGTCCAGGCGGGTCCGGAGGCGGGCGACCGCCGCGTCCCCGGCCTCCAGCAGGTACAGGACCTCGAAGGCCGGGCCGCCGTCGGGCCCGCAGGCGCCCCCGGCGGGCGCCGGGGCCTGCGGGCGGCGGCGCTCCGGGGGGCCTCCGGCGGGCGAGGGGGCCCGGCCGGTGAGGGTCTCGACGAGGGCGCCGAGCACGGTCAGCAGGCCGCGCCCGCCCGCGTCGACCACGCCCGCACGGCCGAGGACGGCCAGCTGGTCCGGGGTGGCGTCGAGCGCGGCACGGGCCCCCTCCCAGGCGGCCAGCGCGGTCTCGGCGGGGGCGGCGGGCTCCGCGCCGGTGCCCGCGGCGCGGGCGGCACGGGCGGCGGCCGCGGCCACGGTGAGGATGGTGCCCTCCACGGGGTGGGCGACGGCCTCCCGCGCGAGGTCCGCGGCCCGCTGCAGCGCGTCCGCGAGTCCCGCGCCCGCGCCCGTCCGCTCCGCCATGCCGCGCAGCAGCTGGGCGAGGATGGTGCCGGAGTTGCCGCGGGCGCCCAGGAGGGCGCCGTGGGCCATGGCGTGCACCACGTCCCCCGGCGGCGGGGCGGTGCGCCCCGTCTCGTGCGCGGCGAAGACGGCCTCGACGGCCCGGGCCGCGGACTCGACGGTGAGGTAGAGGTTGGTGCCCGTGTCGCCGTCGGCGACGGGGTAGACGTTGATCGCGTCGATCGCCTCGCGCTCGCGGCCGAGGGCCTCCAGGGCCAGTGAGCACCAGGTGCGTACCGCTTCGGCGTCCATCGTCTGCGGCACCTGGGGGTCCTCCTCGGTCGGCCGTGCCGGCCCTGGGCGGCGGGCCGATCCGCAGGGTAGACCCCGGCCGCGCCCCGGGCACGGGCCGGGGGCGGTCCGGACCATGGTAGTTTCGTAACCCCGGAGCGGGCGTTGTATGCTGCTTCGGTTGCCCGATGAGGATCGGGCGTCTCCCCCGGCAGGCCACTTCAGATCAACTGATCCGGCACGCCGGATTTCACTGTAAGTGCATCTGAAGTCTTTGGAGTGACCCGTGGCTGCCAACTGCGACGTCTGCGGCAAGGGGCCGGGCTTCGGCAACAACATTTCGCACTCGCACCGCCGTACGTCCCGTCGCTGGAACCCGAACATCCAGCGCGTGCGTGCCGTGGTCGGTCGGACGCCGAAGCGGCTCAACGTCTGCACCTCGTGCATCAAGGCCGGCAAGGTCTCGCGCTAAGGATGCTCCCCGCGCCCGCGGGGACGTTCCCGCCGACGTCTCGTCGTAGCGCAGCCCCTCCGGTTGCCTGGGAAGCCGGTCCACCTCGGTGGGCCGGCTTCTCGCCTGTCCGGGCCCGGCCGGGTCCGCGGGGGCTGCCCGGGGTGCCCGCGGGACCCGGCCGCCGTCAGCGCTGCCGCCAGGCGTGGTCGACGGGGCCGATCCCGGAGCCGAGGGCGAAGCCCGCGGCGATGGCGCCCGTGACGTAGTCCTTGGCCCGGCGCACGGCCTCCGGCACGTCGAGCCCCGTGGCGAGGCCCGCGGCGACGGCCGAGGCGAGGGTGCAGCCGGTGCCGTGGGTATGCCGGTTGTCCAGCCGCGGGGCGCGCAGCCAGTGCTCCTCGCTGCCGTCGGTGAGCAGGTCCACGGCCTCGCCCTCCAGATGCCCGCCCTTGATCAGCGCCCAGCGCGGCCCGAGGCCGAGGACCGCGGCGGCGGCCTCCCTCAGGTCCTCCTCGCCCGCCACCTCGACGCCGGTGAGCTGGGCGACCTCGTCGAGGTTGGGGGTGGCCACGGTCGCCGCGGGCAGCAGCCGGGTGCGCACGGACGCGAGGGCCGACTGCGCGAGGAGCGGGTCGCCGTGCTTGGACACCCCCACCGGGTCCACCACCACGGGCGCGTCGGTGGCGGTGAGCAGCTCGGCGACGGCCTCCACCAGCTCGGCGGTGGCCAGCATCCCGGTCTTGACCGCCTGGACGCCTATGTCGTCGACGACGCTGCGGTACTGGGCGCGCACCGCCTCGACGGGCAGCTCCCAGGCGCCCTGGACCCCCGTGGAGTTCTGGGCGGTCACCGCGGTGAGCACGCTCATCCCGTGCACACCGAGGGCGAGCATGGTCTTCAGGTCGGCCTGGATGCCTGCCCCGCCGCCGGAGTCGGAGCCGGCGACGGTCAGCACGCGCGGGGGTGTCTGCATGCCGCCGAATCTACTGCCCGGCCGCTCCCCCGCCGTCCTCGATGTCCCCGCCGAAGTGGTCCCAGCCCCCCGTGCTGGTCCAGGGCGCACCGTCCACGGTGACCTGCGGGAGCGCGGAGGGGTGGAGCACCTCGCCGATGACCTTCCAGCGGGCGGGGAGCTTGGCGTCCGGGGGGAAGGTCGCGACGATGGCGTGGTCCTCGCCGCCGGTGAGGACCCACTGCAGGGGGTCGACGCCGACGGCCTGGCCGATGTCGTGCATCTGCGTGGGGATGTCGATCAGGCCGGAGCGCAGGTCGATGCGGGCCTTGCTGGCCTGGGCGATGTGCCCGAGGTCGGCCACCAGCCCGTCGCTGACGTCGCACATGGCGGTGGCGCCGAGGCCCGCCGCCGCCGGGCCCGCGTGGTAGGGCGGCTCGGGCCTGCGGTGGGCCTCGACGAAGGCGCGGGGCGAGCGGAAGCCGCGGGAGAGCACCGCGTGGCCCGCCGCGGACCAGCCCAGCCAGCCGGTGTAGGCCACCACGTCCCCGGGGCGTGCGCCGCCGCGGGTGACCGGCTCGTGGCCCCGCAGGTCCCCGAGGGCGGTGATGGCGAGGGTGATGGCCTCGCCGCGGACCACGTCGCCGCCGACCACGGCCGCCCCGGCGACCTGGCATTCGTCGCGGATGCCGTCCATGAGCTCGGTGGCCCAGGTCGCGGGCAGTTCGGCGGGGACGACGAGTCCGAGGAGCAGCGCGGTGGGCACCGCGCCCATGGCGGCGATGTCGGCGAGGTTCTGCGCCGCCGCCTTCCGGCCGACGTCGTAGGCGGTCGACCAGTCGCGGCGGAAGTGCCGCCCCTCCAGCAGGATGTCCGTGCTCGCCACGACCCGCCGGTCGGGTGCGGAGACGACCGCGGCGTCGTCGCCGGGCCCGATCCGCACCGCCGGCGTGGTGGTGAGCCGGGAGGTGAGCTTCTCGATGAGCCCGAACTCCCCCAACTCGCCCACAGTGCCCTTCACCGAGGTTCACCTCTCCATGCGTCGGCGGTAGCCGGGACTCCGGTGGGCGGCCTCGTGCCGAGGTCGCGTGCGGTGACCGTCCTGGGTACCGTCAAGGGATACGTCAACTTCTGCTCCGTACACGCCGCGCCGGGGGTGCCGCGGCACGCGAGGGTCTCCCCGCGGCCCGCGGCGACGCGATACCGTGGCGACCCTTCTCCTCGGGATCTCCGCGCCGGCGTCCGGCGCCGGGATCCAGCTGCCGCCCTGGAGGCTTCGTGGTACAGGCGTACATCCTCATCCAGACCGAGGTGGGCAAGGCGTCGGTGGTCGCCGAGACCATCGGCTCGCTCCCGGGCGTGATCCAGGCCGAGGATGTGACCGGCCCCTATGACGTCATCGTGCGCGCGCAGGCGGACACGGTCGACGACCTCGGACGCATGGTGGTCGCCAAGGTCCAGCAAGTGGACGGCATCACCCGCACCCTGACCTGCCCGGTGGTTCACCTCTAGCCCCCGTCTACGCTTGGCCGGTGACGTCTTCGCGCCGCCGGCCCCTTCCCGTACTCCTGACCGCCGCAGCCGTGCTGGCCGCCGCGGCGGGCTGCGCCGACGGTGCTCGCGCCTCCGTCGCCGCTCCCAGCCCCCCTGCCGACGAGGCCGCCCTGTGCCGCGCCCTGCACGACGCCCTGCCGCGGTCGGTCGCCGGGCAGGAGCGCCGGGACCCCGAGCCGGCGTCCGAGCTGACCGCCGGGTGGGGTGATGCCGCGATCGTACTGCGCTGCGGTGTACCGCGACCCGAGCGGATGAGCGACCCCCAGGCGCAGGGCGTCGAGGTGGACGGCGTGGGCTGGATGCTGGAGGAGCGCGAGGAGGGCCCCCGCTTCACCACGACGTACCGCAGGACGTACGTGGAGGTGACCCTGGACCGGCGCTATCTGCACGACGCGAGCCCGCTGACGGACCTGGCCGGGCCGGTGGCCGGGGCGGTCCCCTCGGCCCTGTGAACGCCCCCTCCCCCGCCCGCGCGGGGCGGGGGTCCGGGCAGGGTCAGCGCAGGCCGGTGGAGCGGCGCAGCGCCGCCTGGATCAGCCGGTCGACCAGCTCGCCGTAGCCGACGCCGCTCTCCTGCCACATCCGCGGGTACATGGAGATCGGGGTGAAGCCGGGCATGGTGTTGATCTCGTTGATGACGAAGGAGCCGTCCTCGGTGAGGAAGAAGTCCGCGCGGACCAGGCCCTCGCAGGAGGCCGCCTCGAAGGCGGCGACGGCGAGCCGCTGCACCTCGGCGGTCTGCTCGGGGGTCAGCGGAGCGGGCACCAGGCCGGTGGCCGCGTCGATGTACTTGGCCTCGAAGTCGTAGAAGTCGTGCGAGGTGACCGGCGGGATCTCGGCCGGGACGCTGGCCCGCGGCCCGTCCTCGAACTCCAGCACCCCGCACTCGATCTCGCGTCCGCTGAGCAGGGACTCCACCAGGACCTTGGGGTCGTGGCGCTGGGCCTCGGCGATCGCCTCGTCCAGACCGGAGAGGTCGTCCACCTTGGTGATGCCCATCGAGGAGCCGCCGCGGGCGGGCTTCACGAACAGCGGCCAGCCGTGGTCGCCGGCGAAGTCGACGATCCTCTTGCGGGCGGCGGCCGGGTCCTGCTCCCACTCGCGGGGGCGGATCACCTCGTAGGGGCCGACCGGCAGGCCGAAGGAGACGAAGACGCGCTTCATGTACTCCTTGTCCTGGCCGACGGCGGAGGAGAGCACCCCGGACCCGACGTACGGCACGCCGGAGAGCTCCAGCAGCCCCTGGAGGGTGCCGTCCTCGCCGTAGGGCCCGTGGAGCACCGGGAAGACGACGTCGACGTCGCCGAGGGCCTTGGGGACGGCCCCGGGCTCGCTGTAGACCACCTCGCGGCTGCCGGGGTCGACGGAGAGCACCACGCCGCCCTCCGCGGACTCGGCGAGTTCGTCGACGTTCGGGGTGCGGCGGTCGGTGATCGCCATGCGGTCGGGCTCGTCGGCGGTCAGGGCCCAGCGGCCGTCGGCGGTGATGCCGATGGGAAGCACGTCGTAGCGGGCGCGGTCGATGGCGCGCAGGACCGCGCCCGCGGTGACCACGGAGATCCCGTGCTCGGAGCTGCGGCCCCCGAAGACGACGGCCACGCGGGGCCTGCGGGGCTGCTGCTCGGGACTCTGGGGGAGGTTCTCGGTGCTCATATCGCGATGAGACTACCCGCTGGTCCTGGTGCCGTCAGCGCCGCTCCGGCTTGGCGGCGCGGGACATCAGCTCCTTGAGCGCGACGACCGGCGGCTTCCCCTCGTGGACGATCCCGACCACGGTCTCCGTGATCGGCATGTCGACGCCGTGGCGGCGGGCGAGGTCGAGCACGGACTCGCAGGACTTCACGCCCTCCGCGGTCTGGCGGGTGACGGCGATGGTCTCCGCCAGCGTCATGCCGCGCCCGAGGTTGGTGCCGAAGGTGTGGTTGCGCGAGAGCGGGGAGGAGCAGGTGGCCACCAGGTCGCCGAGGCCGGCCAGCCCGGAGAAGGTGAGCGGGTCGGCTCCCATGGCGAGGCCGAGGCGGGTGGTCTCGGCGAGGCCGCGGGTGATGAGGGAGCCCTTGGCGTTGTCCCCGAGGCCCATGCCGTCGGCGATGCCCACCGCGAGGCCGATGACGTTCTTGACCGCGCCGCCGAGTTCGCAGCCCACGACGTCGGTGTTGGTGTACGGCCGGAAGTAGGGGGTGTGGCAGGCCGACTGGAGCCGGCGGGCGGCCTCCTCGTCCCGGCAGGCGACCACGGCGGCGGCGGGCATCCGGGAGGCGATCTCCTTGGCCAGGTTGGGCCCGGTGACGACCGCGACGCGGTCGGGGGCCACCCCGGCGACCTCCTCGACCACCTCGCTCATCCGCTTGGCGGTGCCGAGTTCGACGCCCTTCATCAGGGAGACCAGGACGGTGCCGGGCGCCAGCTCCGGGGTCCAGGCCGCGAGGTTGGCCCGCAGCGTCTGGGAGGGCACGGCCAGGACGGTGAAGTCGGCGCCGGACAGCGCCTCGCCCGCGTCGGTGGTGGCGCGCAGCCCGGCGGGCAGCTCGATGCCCGGCAGGTAGTCGGGGTTGGTGCGGGTGGTATTGACGGCCTCGGCGAGCTCGGGGCGGCGGCCCCACAGGACGACCTCGCAGCCCGCGTCGGCGAGCACCATCCCGAACGCGGTGCCCCACGAGCCCGTCCCGAGGACGGCGGCCTTGACGGGCTGGGTCACTTCACTTCCTCCCCGGCGGCCCTGCGGCGCAGCTGGGCGCGCGCCTCGCGCAGATCGTACGGCCTCGCGGGCGCCTTCTCGCCGCGGAGGTCCTCCAGCAGGCGGGTGATCGCGGCCATGATCTCCTCGGTCGCCTCCTTGAGGACCTCCGGGGTGGGGTCCTGGTCGTAGAAGCGGCTGAGGTCGACCGGCGGACCGGCCTTCACCTGCAGCGTCTTGCGCGGGAAGAGCTTGACCTTGTTCTCCTTGGCGTAGGGCGGCATCGCCAGGTTGGCACCCCACTGGGCGACCGGGACGACCGGCGCCCTCGTCTGCAGGGCGGCGCGCGCGACGCCCGTCTTGGCGGTCATCGGCCACACCGCGGGGTCCCGGGTGAGGGTGCCCTCGGGGTAGAAGGCGACGCACTCGCCCCGCTCCACGGCCTCGACGGCCGCGCGGAAGGCGCCCACGGCGTTGGAGGACTCCCGGAAGACCGGGATCTGCCCGGTGCCGCGCAGCATCAGGCCCACACCGGGGGTCCGGAACAGTGCGGCCTTCGCCAGGAATCGGGGCACTCGGCCGCTGTTGTACTGGAAGTGCCCGTAGGAGAACATGTCGAGGTACGAGTTGTGATTGATGGCGGTGATGAATCCGCCCTCGGCCGGAATGTGTTCCATCCCCCGCCAGTCCCGCTTGAACAGAAGCAGCAGCGGGGGCTTAGCGATGACCGCCGCCAGGCGGTACCAGAAGCCGACTCTACGGCGGGACACTCGTACACCTTCCTCTTCGGGCGGGCATCGGCCCTCGTGCCGGGGGTCAAGTGTCGCCCCGGGCCCCTGGTCTGTCGAGGACACCGTACGCCCAGAGTCCGCCGCCCGGGCCCCGGACCCGTCCGCCCCCGGGCGACAATGGTCCGGCAACGGCTCCGCTGGGGGCTCCGCGCGCGCAGGGAGGGAGAGTTCGCCACGGACAGGATGCCGCGGCCCGGCTGGTCGCTGGTCGTGCCGCTGAAGCCCTTGGCCGCCGCCAAGAGCAGGCTCGCCCCCGTCGCGGGCGACGCCCTCCGGCCGCGGCTCGCGCTGGCGTTCGCCCAGGACACCGTGGCAGCGGCGCTGGCCTGCCCGGCGGTACGGGATGTGGTGGTCGTCACGGACGACCGCACGGCCGGTGCCGCGCTGGCGGCGCTGGGCGCCCGGGTGGTGCCGGACTCCCCGGGCGCCGGCCTCAACGCGGCCCTGGCGCACGGGGCCCAGGCGGTCCGGGCCCTCCGCCCGGGGGCGGCGGTGGCGGCGCTCAACGCCGACCTCCCGGCATTGCGCCCCGGTGAATTGACGCGTACTCTCGCCGCCGCATCGGCATTTGACCGGTCTTTTCTCGCGGATGCCTCGGGAATCGGGACGACTTTGCTGTGCGCCCGCCCGTCCGTGGAATTGCGCCCCGCATTCGGCGGACCTTCGCGCCGCCGCCATTCGGCCTCCGGGGCCGTGGAAATCACGCTCGCCGGCGTCGATTCGGTGCGCCGCGACGTGGACACCGGCCGGGATCTGGCGGCCGCGCTGGAACTGGGCGTCGGGCCGCGCACCGCGCTGCACACGGCGGGGTACGCGGGCCGGTCCTGAGCGCCCTCCCGTCGCCCCCCGGGGGTCGGCGGGCGACGGCTGGACGCGCCTGCGCCGTACGCCTCGGAGCCGGGCGCCGTACCGGGTTCGCCCGGGTGTCCGACGGCGCGGCCGGGTGCCGGGGCGGTCGCCGTGCGCCCGCCGGGGACCGCGGGACAGGCCGTAGTCTGGGGCGCATGCAGGCCACCTCGTACACCTACGACCCGGACACCCGCAGCGGGAGCGTGCTGCTCGACGACGGGACACCGGTGCCCTTCGGCACCGCGGCGTTCGACGCCGGGGGGCTGCGGCTGCTGCGCCCCGGGCAGCGGGTGCGGATCGAGACCGAGGGCGAGGGCGGGGCGCTGCGCATCACCCTGATCACGCTGCAGACGTTCTGAGCGGACGGCACCCGGGCCGCGGGCCGGTTCCCGGGCGCCCGGCCGGGAACCGGGCGGGCGGGCCGCGCGGCGGGGCAAGGCGACGCGGGGGCGGCGGGGCGGGCGGCCGGGAGGCGGAGGACACGCCGCGGGCCGGTCTCCCGGAGGGGAGGCCGGCCCGTCGCGTGGGGTGCAGGGGGTGGAGCCGCCCTACTTCTTGCGGGCGGTGGTCTTCTTGGCGGCGGTCTTGCGGGCCGTCGTCTTCTTGGCGGGCGCCTTCTTCGCGGTGGTCTTCTTCGCGGGGGCGGTCTTCTTGGCCGTGGTCTTCTTCGCTGCCGACTTCGCCGGGGCCGCCTTCTTCGCGGTGGTCTTCTTCGCCGCCGTGGTCTTCTTGGCGGCGGTGGTCTTCTTCGCCGCGGTGGTCTTCTTGGCGGCGGTGGTCTTCTTCGCCGCGGTGGCCTTCTTCGCGGCGGTCTTCTTCGCCGTGGCCTTCTTGGCCGCCGCCTTGGCCGTCGTCCGGGTGGAGGAACCACCCGAGAGGCTTCCCTTGGGCGCCTTCTTGACCGCGACCTCGCCCCCCTTGGGGAGCTTCTTCGACCCGCTGACCAGGTCCTTGAAGCCCTGGCCCGCGCGGAAGCGCGGCACCGAGGTCTTCTTGACCCGCACACGCTCGCCGGTCTGCGGGTTGCGGGCGTAACGGGCGGGGCGCTCTACCTTCTCGAACGAGCCGAAGCCGGTGACCGAGACCCGGTCCCCTGCGACAACCGCCCGGACGATCGCGTCAAGCACCGCGTCGACAGCGTCGGCGGCCTGCTGCCGGCCACCGAGCTTGTCGGCAATCGCTTCTACGAGCTGCGCCTTGTTCACGTCTTCCCCTTCGGAGACATTTGGCCGGAACGATTGCGTCCAGGCGTTTTCGCACGTTAGGCAGATATATACCGCAAATCAAACACGAAACGGTCTAATCACCCTAGTGCCGCAACGAAGTCGACCTTGGCGGAGTTCTGGGGTCAGTCGCCGGGAGGGAAACGGCCCTCGTCGAGGTCCTTCATCAACCGGTCCAGACGCCTTGCGGCGTCCGGGAGATCGTGCTTCGCCGCCGCCGTCACGACGAGCAGCTTCCGGGACAGCGCCATCCTCACGCCCTCCGGGACTTGCAGTGCGCGCACCGTGGCGTGCGCTTCCTTGAGTCGGGCCGCGACCGCCTCGTAGAGCTCGAGTTGGCTGTCACGTTCCATGCACCGATTGTGCCATCTGGGGCGAGTTGTCGCCCCACGGGGTCTCAACGCACGACTGCGCCCCCCGCCGGGCGGCAGGGGGCGCAGTTCGGGAAAAGCGCTGCTCAGACCTGAAGCGTGCGCGGCTTGAAGGACGGGCGCCCCGCCTCGTGGGCCGCGATGTCCGACTCGTTCTGAAGAGTGAGGCTGATGTCGTCGAGGCCGTTCAGCAGCCGCCAGCGGGCGTTCTCGTCGAGTTCGAAGCCGGCGGTGACCCCGGGAGCGGAGACGGTGCGCGAGTGGAGGTCGACGGTGATCTCCGCGGTGGGGTCGGCCTCGGTCAGCTCCCACAGGGCGTCGATCACGGACTGCTCCAGGACGACCGTCAGCAGGCCGTTCTTGAGGGAGTTGCCGCGGAAGATGTCGGCGAAGCGGGAGGAGAGCACGGCCCGGAAGCCGTAGTTCTGCAGGGCCCAGACGGCGTGCTCCCGGGAGGAGCCGGTACCGAAGTCGGGTCCGGCGACGAGCACCGAGGCGCCCTGGCGCTCCGGGCGGTTCAGCACGAAGCCGGGGTCCTTGCGCCAGGCTTCGAACAGGCCGTCCTCGAATCCGTCGCGGGTGACCTTCTTCAGCCAGTGCGCGGGGATGATCTGGTCGGTGTCGACGTTGCTGCGGCGCAGCGGGACGGCGCGACCGGTGTGCGTGGTGAAGGCTTCCATGGTTCCTCAGACCCCTACGGGAGTGGAGACGTCGGCGTCGGACAGGTCGGCCGGGGAGGCCAGGTGGCCCAGCACGGCGGTGGCGGCGGCCACCTGCGGCGAGACCAGGTGGGTCCGGCCGCCCTTGCCCTGCCGGCCCTCGAAGTTGCGGTTGGAGGTGGACGCGGAGCGCTCGCCGGGGGCCAGTTGGTCGGGGTTCATCCCCAGGCACATGGAGCAGCCGGCGTGCCGCCACTCGGCACCGGCCTCCTTGAAGACCGCGTCCAGCCCCTCCTCCACGGCCTGGAGCGCCACCCGCACGGAACCGGGGACGACCAGCATCCGTACGCCGTCGGCGACCTTGCGGCCGCCCAGCACCGAGGCCACCGCCCGCAGGTCCTCGATGCGGCCGTTGGTGCAGGAGCCCACGAAGACGGTGTCCACGGAGATGTCCCGCAGGGGCTGCCCGGCGGTCAACCCCATGTACTCCAGTGCCTTTTCGGCGGCCAGGCGCTCCGAGGCGTCCTCGTACGAAGCGGGGTCGGGGACGTTGGCGCCCAGCGGGGCGCCCTGGCCGGGGTTGGTGCCCCAGGTGACGAACGGGCTCAGCCCGGCGGCGTCGATGACCACCTCGGCGTCGAAGACGGCGTCCTCGTCGGTGCGCAGGGTGCGCCAGTAGGCGACCGCGGCGTCCCAGTCCTCGCCCTGCGGCGCGTGGTCGCGTCCGCGGAGGTAGGCGAAGGTGGTCTCGTCGGGGGCGATCATGCCTGCCCGGGCACCGGCCTCGATGGACATGTTGCAGATGGTCATCCGGGCCTCCATCGAGAGTTTCTCGATGGCCGGGCCCCGGTACTCCAGCACATAGCCCTGGCCGCCGCCGGTGCCGATCCTCGCGATGACGGCGAGGATGAGGTCCTTCGCGGTGACCCCCTCGGGCAGTTCGCCGTCGATGGTGATCGCCATGGTCTTCGGGCGGGCCATGGGCAGGGTCTGGGTCGCCAGGACGTGCTCGACCTGGGAGGTGCCGATGCCGAAGGCCAGCGCGCCGAAGGCGCCGTGGGTGGAGGTGTGCGAGTCGCCGCAGACCACGGTGGTGCCGGGCTGGGTCAGACCCAGCTGCGGGCCCACGACGTGGACGACGCCCTGCTCGACGTCGCCCAGCGGGTGCAGGCGCACGCCGAAGTCCGCGCAGTTCTTGCGCAGGGTCTCCAGCTGGGTGCGGGAGACGGGGTCGGCGATGGGCTTGTCGATGTCCAGGGTCGGGGTGTTGTGGTCCTCGGTCGCGATGGTGAGGTCGAGGCGCCGCACCTGCCGGCCGTTCTTGCGCAGGCCGTCGAAGGCCTGGGGGCTGGTCACCTCGTGCAGCAGGTGCAGATCGATGTAGAGGAGGTCGGGCTCGCCCTCTGCGCGCCGGACGACATGGTCGTCCCAGACCTTCTCCGCGAGTGTCCTACCCATCGCTTTCCCTCCGGCCGGCCTGTGCCCCCGGCGCATCTAGAGATCGTGTGCGGTCCCATGGATCCGCGGGCCGCGACTACAGCGTGACAAGTTCCATGGAAAATTGAACTTGCGTTTCACAGAGTGAGACGCGAGTATCGTTGCATGGACAACTCTAGCGGCGTCGGCGTTCTCGACAAGGCAGCCCTTGTCTTGAGCGCCCTGGAGTCCGGTCCGGCCACCCTCGCGGGCCTGGTCGCGGCCACGGGACTCGCACGACCCACGGCCCATCGCCTGGCCGTGGCACTGGAACACCACCGTATGGTGGCGAGGGACATGCAGGGCAGGTTCATCCTGGGCCCGCGGCTGGCGGAGCTCGCCGCGGCGGCGGGCGAGGACCGGCTGCTGGCCACCGCCGGCCCCGTGCTCACCCACCTGCGGGACGTGACGGGCGAGAGCGCGCAGCTCTACCGCCGGCAGGGCGACATGCGCATCTGCGTGGCGGCGGCGGAGCGGCTCTCCGGGCTGCGCGACACCGTGCCGGTCGGCTCGACGCTCACCATGAAGGCCGGCTCCTCGGCGCAGATCCTGATGGCCTGGGAGGAGCCGGAGCGGCTGCACCGCGGGCTCCAGGGGGCCCGTTTCACCGCCACCGCCCTCTCCGGGGTGCGCCGCCGCGGGTGGGCCCAGTCGATCGGCGAGCGCGAGCCGGGCGTCGCCTCGGTCTCCGCCCCGGTGCGCGGCCCTTCGAACCGGGTCGTCGCCGCCGTGTCCGTCTCGGGCCCGATCGAGCGCCTGACCCGGCACCCGGGACGGATGCACGCCCAGGCCGTCATCGACGCCGCCGCCCGCCTGAGCGAGGCCCTGCGCCGCTCCGGCTGACGCCCCCGACCACCGCATCCGGCCGGCCCCTCCAACGCCGCAGGGGCCGGCCGGACGTGTCCGAGGGGGCCGCCGGGTGGACCATGGAGGTACCGCCGACCGACGGAGGTGCAGCAGCCATGGCCGAGTTCATGGACGTCCACCACGGCATGAAGGACATCACGAGCGAGAAGCTGCGGGAGGCCCACAACGCGGACCTCGCCATCGAGGGCGAGGAAGGCGTGCACTTCAAGCGGGCCTGGGCCGACCCCGGGACCGGGACCGTGTACTGCCTGTCCGAGGGGCCGTCCGCCGACGCGATCCAGCGCGTCCACGAGCGGGCCGGGCACCCCGCGGACGAGATCCACCCGGTGCCGATCACGGCCTGACCCCCACCGCGCGCACCCGCCGCGTACGGGTGCGCCCGGGCCCCCGGCCGCGGCACGACCCCCGGCGCGCCGCTCAGACCTCCAGCCGGTCCTGCGCCTGCACCCCGGGCCGCAGCGGCACCGTCCCGTGGGCCCTGCCGAGCCCGTGGGGCGGCATGTCCGCGTAGATGGACTCGTAGGAGCCCGCCGGGACCACGTAGGTCTCGTGCCAGATGCCGACATGGCGCCCGCCCCTGCGCACCGCCCGGTTCATCCGCCCCCACCAGGAGCGGTGGAGGCGCTCGGGTGCGGAGGCGTAGGCGAGCAGCTTGTCCTTGGACTCCCAGTACTGGACGAGGTAGTAGGTCCGCGGGGAGCCAGTGAGCAGCAGATGGTGCAGGAGGCCGAGGGAGCGGTCGCGCCCCAGCTCCCTGAGCATCATCGGCATGGCGAGGAACACGGGCAGCCAACGGTGCACCGCCAGGAGGCGGTTGATCCGTATCCCGATGAGGAAGACGACCACCTCCCCGTCCGCCGCCGCGGTGGTCCGGCCGGGCTGGATCCTGACGCGCATGACGCCCCCTCGACACTGTTGGATAGTTTCACTCTCCTGATGAGATAGTCGCACTACCCAACGAAGGGCACAAGTCGTGCGTCTCGGTGAGCTGAGCGAGCGGAGCGGCGTCTCCATCGCGACGATCAAGTACTACCTGCGCGAGCGGCTGCTGCCGCCGGGCCGGCGGGTCACGGCCACCCAGGCCGAGTACGACGAGTCCCACCTGCGCAGGCTGCGGCTGGTGCGGGCGATGATCCAGGTCGGGCGCGTCCCGGTGGCCACGGCCCGCGAGGTGCTCGGCCACGTGGACGACGAGTCGCTGGGCCTCACGATGCGTCTGGGCGCGGCCACCTGGGCCCTGCCGCAGCCCACGGACGAGGTCGGGGACGACGCGGCCGCGGTCGCGGCCCGGGGGACCCTGGACGCGCTGCTGACCGAGCTGGGCTGGGACACCGCCCGGGAGATCGGGGAGCTCTCCCCCGTCCACCGCGCCCTGGTCACCGCCATCGCCACCCTGAACCGGCTGGGGTTCCCGCTCTCGCTGGACGAACTCGTGCCGTACGCACGCCACATGGGCGAGGTGGCGGCACACGACCTGGATCTGCTGGAGACCCGTCCGCCGGGCTCGGAGCAGGTGGAGGCCGCGGTCGCCTCGGCGGTCCTGTACGACCCGCTGCTGCTCGGTCTGCGGCGGCTGGCGCAGGAGGTGGAGTCGGCACGGCGCTACGGGATCAGCTGAGGGCCGTCCACGATCCGGCGCCCCGCGGTCCACCGCACCGGGCGCCGCTCCGTGCCGGACACGCCCCCCGCCGCCAGCCACCGGCCGGGAACGCCGAAGGGGCCCTTCCGATGAAGGGCCCCTTCGGGCTCGTACCCCCGACCGGATTCGAACCGGCGCTACCGCCTTGAGAGGGCGGCGTGCTAGGCCGCTACACAACGGGGGCGAGATGGTGATCCCCGAGGGGGATCTGCTGGCCTACCTGGACTCGAACCAAGACTAACTGAACCAGAATCAGTCGTGCTGCCAATTACACCATAGGCCACTGGTGGTTTAGACCAGCTGGTACCCCCGACCGGATTCGAACCGGCGCTACCGCCTTGAGAGGGCGGCGTGCTAGGCCGCTACACAACGGGGGCCCTGGCGATCCTGCATCGGTGCCATCGGGAGCGACCCTGATGACCCCGCGAGAAGGATCTGTACCCCCGACCGGATTCGAACCGGCGCTACCGCCTTGAGAGGGCGGCGTGCTAGGCCGCTACACAACGGGGGCCTTGCAGATGAGCTCTGCGAGCTGGCCTACCTGGACTCGAACCAAGACTAACTGAACCAGAATCAGTCGTGCTGCCAATTACACCATAGGCCACCAGAACACAACCCCCGCTAAGGGATCTTGTCCGGGTTTACGCTTCCGGGTCCGGGCTTTTCGGCCCGCTCCCCTCGGCGCAGGAAGAACATTACCCGAAGGTGGACGGCGCTCCAAAACGGGTATCCCCGCGCAGCAGCGGGGCCAGCTGGTCGAGCCCCGTGATCCGGGTGAGCTCGGGCCTTCCGCCCGCTCCCTCGCGGTCCAGCCAGATCCCCGCGAGGCCCGCCTCGACTGCTCCCCGGGCGTCGATGTCCGGCTGGTCCCCCACGTAGGCGACCTGGTGCGGGGGCAGGCCGATCGCCTCGCACGCGGCCAGGAAGGCACCGGCCTCGGGCTTGGACACCCCGAGTTCGACCGCGCAGACGACGGCCTCGAAGCGGTCCCGCACACCCAGGGCACGCAGCTTGCGCTCCTGGTGGGCGAGGCTGGAGTTGGACAGCACGGCATGGCGGTAGTCGCCCGCCAGCAGGTCGAGCGCCGGAACGGCGTCGGGGAAGAGGGACCACGCGGCCTCGTAGTGCACGAGGTGGCGCCCGAACCAGTCGTCGGCCTCCGCGTCGGTCAGGGACGGTGCACCGAGGAAGTCCCGCACCCGGTCGCGGCGCTGGCCCGGGAAGTCGGTCAGCCCGCGGGCGACACGGTCCCAGTGGACCTGTGTGAGCCGCTTCCAGGCGGCCAGGGCCTGCTCCACGTCGGCGTACCCGCCCGGCAGCCCCTCGCGCCCCAGGTGGGCGCTCATGCCCGTGCGGTCGGCTCCCGCGTAGTCGAAGAGGGTGTCGTCGATGTCCCACAGCACGGCGCGGATCGGCATGCCCCGACGCTACCGCCGCGGCCGGCCCGCCCGCACCCGGGATGACGAGGAGGCGGCAGGGGAACTCAGCCCCGGTACGGCGGTGCCCGCCGGGCGGGTGGCGGACGGGCCGCCCCGCCCGGCGGGCACCGGGGAGGGGTCCTCAGGCGGCGAGCCTGGCCAGGGCCGCGTCGATACGGGCCAGGGTGCGCTCCCTGCCGAGGATCTCCAGGGACTCGAAGAGCGGCAGGCCGACGGTGCGGCCGGTGACCGCGACGCGGACCGGGGCCTGGGCCTTGCCCAGCTTGAGGCCGTGCGCCTCGCCCGCGGCCAGGACCGCCTCCTTGAGGGACTCGGCGCTCGTCCAGTCCGCCGCGTCGAGCTTCTCGCGGGCGGTGGTCAGCAGGGCGGCCGGATCACCCTTCATCGCCTTCGCCCAGGACGCCTCGTCCTCCACCGGCGCGTCGAGGAAGAGGAAGTCGACGTTGGCGGTGATGTCGGAGAGGACCGTCAGGCGGGTCTGGGCGTGCGGGGCGATCGCCTCCCACTTCGCCCGGTCGAAGGCCTCCGGGGCCCAGTTGGCGTGCGGGGCGGTGAGCCAGGGCTCGCACGCCTCGGTGAAGGCCTTCACGTCGAGCATCCGGATGTGGTCGCCGTTGATCGACTCGGCCTTCTTCAGGTCGAAGCGGGCCGGGTTGGCGTTGACGTCGGCGACGTCGAACCGCTCGATCATCTCGGGGACCGTGAAGACGTCCTGGTCGGCGGAGAAGGACCAGCCGAGCAGCGACAGGTAGTTCAGCAGCCCCTCCGGGAGGAAGCCGCGCTCCCGGTAGAGGTTGAGCGAGGACTGCGGGTCGCGCTTGGAGAGCTTCTTGTTGCCCTCGCCCATCACGTAGGGCAGGTGGCCGAAGGCCGGGATCTCCTTGGCGAGGCCGAGTTCGATCAGGGCCCTGTAGAGGGCGATCTGCCGGGGGGTGGAGGAGAGCAGGTCCTCGCCGCGCAGGACGTGGGTGATCTCCATCAGGGCGTCGTCCACCGGGTTGACCAGGGTGTACAGCGGGGCGCCGTTGGCGCGCACGATGCCGAAGTCGGGGACGTTGTCCGGGGTGAAGGTCAGCTCGCCGCGCACCAGGTCGGTGAAGGTGATCGGCTCGTCGGGCATCCGGAAGCGGACGATGGACTCGCGGCCGTCGGCCTCGAAGGCGGCGCGCTGCTCCTCGGTGAGGTCCCGGCAGGTGCCGTCGTACCCGGAGGGGCGTCCGGCGGCGCGGGCGGCGTCGCGGCGGGCCTCCAGCTCCAGGGCGGTGCAGTAGCAGCGGTAGGCGTGGCCGGCGGCGAGCAGCTTCCCGGCGACGTCCCGGTAGAGGTCCATCCGCTCGGACTGCCGGTAGGGGGCGTGCGGGCCGCCCACCTCGGGGCCCTCGTCCCAGTCGAGACCCAGCCAGCGCAGCGAGTCGAGCAGCTGCCGGTAGGACTCCTCGGAGTCGCGGGCCGCGTCGGTGTCCTCGATGCGGAAGACCATGGTGCCGCCGGTGTGCCGGGCGTAGGCCCAGTTGAACAGCGCCGTGCGGACCAGGCCCACATGGGGGTTGCCGGTCGGGGAGGGACAGAAACGTACGCGGACGTTCGCGTTAGCCACGCTTGATCACCTTGTTGGTGAGAGTGCCGATGCCTTCGATGGTGACGGCGACCTCGTCGCCGACGTTGAGCGGGCCGACGCCCGCGGGGGTGCCCGTGAGGACGACGTCGCCCGGGAGCAGGGTCATCGCCTCGGTGATGTGGACGATCAGGTCCTCGATCGAGCGGACCATGTCGCCGGTGCGGCCCAGCTGGCGCTGCTCGCCGTTGACGGTGCACTGGACGCCGAGGTCCGAGGGGTCGAGGTCGGTGACCACCCAGGGGCCGAGCGGGCAGGAGCTGTCGAAGCCCTTGGCTCGGGCCCACTGCGCCTCCCGGCGCTGGACGTCGCGGGCGGTGACGTCGTTGGCGCAGGTGTAGCCGAAGACGACGTCCTTGACGCGCTCGCGGGGGACCTCGCGGCACATGCGGCCGATCACGACGGCGAGCTCGGCCTCGTGGTGCAGCTCCTGCGAGAAGGAGGGGTACTCGATCGGGTCCCCGTGGCCGATCACCGAGGTGGTGGGCTTGAAGAAGGCGACGGGCACCTCCGGGACCTCGTTGCCGAGCTCCGCGGCGTGCTCGGCGTAGTTGCGGCCGATCGCCACCACCTTGTTGGGCAGCACGGGCGGCAGCAGGCGGACGCTCTTCAGCGGGACCTTGGTGCCGGAGAGCTCGAAGTCGGCGTACGGGATGCCCTTGATGATGTCGAGGACCGGGCCGTCGGGCCCGTCCTCGACCGCGCCGAAGGCGACATTGCCGTCGATGGAGAACCTGGCGATGCGCACGGGATGCTGTCGCCCCTCACTTCTTCCTGCGTGACGAGCCGGCCGGGCGCGCTCGGCGCGGGCCGGTTGCTGACGCTCCAGGCTAGCGCGCCGCGGGGGCCCGCCCGGTCGGCCGGGGAGCGGCGGCCGGGAGCCGTCCGGGGCGGCGGGGCGGAGCCGGCGGCGGCGCCCGGACGCGGCGGGGAGCCGGGGGCCGCGGAACGGCGGGCGGCCCGGGCGGGAGGGCGCGGCTCCCGGAACGCGGCGATGCCCGGGCCGCCGGGGCCCGGGCATCGCGGTGTGCCGGTGCGGGCCGGTTCGGGCCCGGGGAGGCTCAGGAGGAGGCGGGCGCCTCCATGAGGACGGTGCGGCGCGGGTTCGCCGTCTGCTCCGGGAGGTCGAGGGAGTGCTCCGTCTGCTCCGCGGCCACCAGTTCCCCGGCGTCCTTCAGGTGCGCGAGGGTCGTCCGGCGGGGGTTGGCGGTGGTGCGGACCGTCATCGTCGTCTTCATCGGTGGGTTCAGACCTCGTCGGCTCAGGGGCTGGGGGGTGCGGTTGACATCCGGGCCAACCTTGCAAAGCGCCAGGCTAAACACCCGATTCCCATGGAATGCCAGAGGAACTCACCGATCATCGTGTGAGTTTGCTCACGAGATGAGTAATAATTCGGGCAAGTCACCCGTGACCCACCAGACAGCGGAACGGACATTCCGCCACTGAACCCTTCATTCCGCTCCTGATCATGGCGACTGGGACACCCCCTACCCGTAAGGGACTCGCACCGGAACGTCCGCTTTGCCCGGGGGGCTTTTCCACGCCTCGTGACACGACACTCACAAAGTGTCACTCAGGTCACAGCCCGGTACACGGCCCTTGTTGGAGATCCTGCACTGTGCTGGAATTCCCGCACCGCCGCGGTTTGGAGATCGGCGCGCATGGGCGCAACGCAGCGCCGAGCGGCGGCGGGAAAGGGGGAGAAGCGCCGGTCAATCACGACCACCAGGGGCTCGAACGAAGCCCCGAGACGCCGACACCGTCCCGCCGTCAAGCGGAGGGACGCCTGGTCCAGAGGTTGCGACGCTAGTGCAGGGACGTTTCAAGAGGGATGGCAGCGGGCGTCCCCAGGCCCGTGAGGCCCATGGGGAAGTCGCGGCGGAGCAGGAGCCGCGTGGCGGGACCGACCGCGGCCCCTCGCCCCAGCGCACCCAGAACCAGGGACCGGCCGGAGCAGGCGAGGGCGCGGAGCGCCCCGGCTCCGCCGCCGGCAAGCGCGACGGCGCCGGTGACGCCTCCGCGGCCACCCCGTCCACCGGGAGCCCGGCCGACACCGGGTCGCGAATAGCGCTGCGCAACTGGCGCATCAGCACCCGGCTCGTCTCGCTGCTGACGCTCCCCGTCGTCGCGGCGACCACGCTGGGAGGACTCCGTATCCAGGAGTCCATGGACGACATGCGGCAGCTCGACCACATGCAGCTGCTCACCGAGATGACCCGGGCGGCCACCGACCTCGCCCAGGCCCTGCAGTCCGAGCGCGACCTCTCCGCCGGTCCGCTCTCCAACGGCTCCTCCGCGGCCGACTTCAAGGTCTCCGGTCCGCGTACCGAGACCGACCGCGCCCGCGACGCCTTCCTCGACACCACGCTCGACATCCCCAACACGGACGATGACGAGACGCTGGAGAGCATCCGCGCCAACGCCAACCAGATCGCCGTCCAGGTCAAGGGCCTGACGAAGATCCGTGCCACGGCCTACGAGTCGGACGCCCCCACCTCGCAGACGGTGGAGGCCTACAGCCGTCTCATCGAGTCGCTGCTCAGCCTGTCGCAGGACATGGCCCAGGCGACCAGCAACCCCGAGATGATCAAGCGCACCCGTGCACTGGCGGCCTTCTCCTCCGCCAAGGAGTACGCCTCCATGCAGCGCGCGATCATCGCCGCCGCCCTGCCCGGCGGCGCCGAGACCAAGGCCCCCGGCCTGGACGAGACCGACCGGCTCTACGGCAAGGCCGCCGTGGAGAACGGCGAGTCCGAGCTCAAGGCCTTCAAGTCCCTCTACGAGTCCACCGGCGGCGACGCCGAGGAGCTGACCGCCTCCCTCGACGGCGGCAGCAACCCCACCATCGCGGCCGCCGAGCTCTACGCCAAGCGCGTCCTGGACAACAAGGACGGCTTCGCCAAGCGCCCGCTGCGCTCGCACCTGGACTGGACCGACGACTACTCGGTCCGGATCAACGCGATGAAGCAGATCGAGGCCACGCTGCTCGGGCAGATGGAGACCAAGGCCCGTGAGCTGCGCGAGGAGTCGCAGCGCGACGCGATCATCAACGGTGCCCTGATCCTCGTCGTCCTCGGTGTGTCGCTCGTCGGCGCGTTCGTGGTGGCGCGCTCCATGATCCGCTCGCTGCGCCGGCTGCAGGACACCGCGACCAGGGTCGCCCAGGACCGCCTGCCCGAGCTGGTCAAGCAGCTCTCCGAGTCGGACCCGCAGGACGTCGACACCTCCGTCGAGTCCGTCGGCGTGCACTCCCGGGACGAGATCGGCCAGGTGGCCGCGGCCTTCGACGACGTGCACCGCGAGGCGGTCCGCCTCGCCGCCGAGCAGGCCCTCCTGCGGGGCAACGTCAACGCGATGTTCACCAACCTCTCGCGCCGCTCCCAGGGCCTGATCCAGCGCCAGCTCTCGCTCATCTCCGAACTGGAGTCCCGCGAGGCCGACCCGGACCAGCTGTCCTCGCTGTTCAAGCTGGACCACCTCGCGACCCGTATGCGCCGGAACGGCGAGAACCTCCTCGTCCTCGCGGGCGAGGAGCCCGGCCGCCGCTGGACCCGCCCGGTCCCGCTGGTCGACGTCCTGCGCGCCGCCGCCTCCGAGGTGGAGCAGTACGAGCGCATCGAACTGGCGGCCGTGCCCGCGACCGACGTCGCCGGCCGGGTCGTCAACGACCTCGTGCACCTCCTCGCCGAGCTGCTGGAGAACGCCACCTCGTTCTCCTCGCCGCAGACCAAGGTCCGGGTCACCGGCCACGCACTGCCCGACGGCCGGGTCCTGGTCGAGATCCACGACACCGGCATCGGCCTCTCGCCCGAGGACCTCGCGGCGATCAACGAGCGGCTCGCCTCGCCGCCCACCGTGGACGTCTCGGTCTCCCGCCGCATGGGTCTGTTCGTGGTCGGCCGCCTGTCCCTGCGGCACGGCATCCGCATCCAGCTGCGCCCCTCCGACTCCGGCGGCACCACCGCGCTGGTCATGCTCCCGGTCGATGTCGCCCAGGGCGGCAAGAAGGCCCCCGGCAAGCCCGGCCCCCAGGGCGGCTCCGGCGGTCCGGGGTCCGGTGGCGGCGCGAGCGCGGCCATCGCCGGCCGTGCGGCCGCACAGGGTGCCCGCTCCGGTCAGGGCGGACCCGGCGGCGGTGGCGCAGGGCGCCTCGGCGCCGGTGCGCCCCGCGGCCAGGTGGGCGCCCCCTCGGCGCCGCGCCCCGCGCTGCCCGGCCAGGGCGGCGGCCCCCAGCAGGGCCGGCCCCAGGGCGGGCGCCCGCAGCAGGGCCCCGGAGGCGGGGACCCCTTCGGCGGCGGACGCGGGCCGGGCGCACCGGCCCCGGCCGGTGCCGACGCCCAGGCGGGCTTCCGGCAGGGTCCGCCCGCGGGCGAGGACGGCCGACAGCTCCCGCCCACCGGCGGTCCCCGGGCCGAACTGCCCGGTGCGGGCGCCCCGCTCGACGAGCGCGCTCCGCAGCGCCCCCAGAGCACCAGCTGGGGCAGCGGCCAGGGCGGCGCCCCGCAGCAGCGCCCGGGCTCCGAGACGCCGCGCGGCCACGAGGACCACGACGCCTCCCGGGGCGTCGGCGCCACCGCGGAGCTCCCGCGCGCGGAGTACGGCGCTCCGGCGGGCGGTCCCCAGGACCCGTTCGCCCGGCCCGACGTGTACGGCGGCTCCTCGTCCACCGGCCAGTTCGCCCGGCCCGGCACAGCGCAGGACTCCTCGTCCACCGGGCAGTACGGCCACCCGGGCCAGGACTCCTCGACCACCGGCCAGTACGGCCACCCGGCCCAGGACTCCTCGACCACCGGCCAGTACGGCCGCCCGGGCCAGGACTCCTCGACCACCGGCCAGTTCGCCCGGCCCCCGGCCCCGCAGGACGCGGCCTCCACGGCCCAGTTCGCCCGGCCCGAGTTCGGCGGCCCCCAGGTGCCCGCCCAGGGCTCCGGCGGCTACGGCAGGCCGGACGCGCACGTGCCGCAGCAGCCGGCCCCCCACCGGGCCGACGAGGGCTTCGCCCCGCAGCGCCCCGCCGCACCGCTGCCCGGTCCCCAGCAGCCGGAGGCCCTGCCTCCCGCCGCCGACCCGGGTGACGGCCGCACCCCGCTGTACGACACCCTGGAGACCAACTGGTTCCACGGTGGCCAGGGCGGGGGCGACCGGTCCGGCGACCGCCTCCCCGAGCGCTCCGCTCCGTCCGCGTCCCCGCACGCGCCGGAGCCCGCCCCGGAGAGGTCCGCCGAGGGGACGAACGGCGCCGGCTGGCGTACCTCTCCCAACGACGAACTGGTCCGCCAGGCCGAGCGGGTGCGCAAGCCCGCGGCCGGCGGAGTGACCACCTCGGGGCTGCCCCGGCGGGTCCCGCGTGCCAATCTGGTGGCGGGCACCGCGCAGGAGCAGAACCACCAGACCGGTCCGCAGGTCTCCCGAGCCCCCGACGACGTGCGCGGTCGACTGACCAACCTGCGTCGGGGTATCCAGCAGGGCAGACAGCAGAACAACCCGACCGGTAGCTTCAACGCCGGCCCCACTCACCAGCAGGAGCGTTAGTTGAGCCAGATGAGCCAGGCGGCGCAGAATCTGAACTGGTTGATCACCAACTTCGTGGACAACACCCCAGGGGTGTCGCACACGGTGGTGGTCTCCGCCGACGGACTCCTGCTGGCGATGTCCGAGGGCTTCCCCCGCGACCGCGCCGACCAGCTGGCCGCCGTGGCGTCCGGGCTGACCTCGCTCACGGCGGGAGCCTCCCGGATCTTCGAGGGCGGCCCCGTCAGCCAGACGGTCGTGGAGATGGAGCGGGGCTTCCTGTTCCTGATGTCGGTGTCCGACGGATCGTCGCTCGCGGTGCTCGCGCACCCCGAGTGCGACATCGGCCTGGTGGGCTACGAGATGGCCCTCCTGGTCGACCGCGCGGGCAGCGTCCTCACCCCCGATCTGCGGGCCGAGCTCCAGGGAAGCCTGCTGCACTGACCGGTGACCCCACTCACCGGCCGGCCGCGCCGCCACCGAAATCGACAACCGACCGGCCGCCACCAGGCCCCCCACCGGCCCCATCAGACGGCACAGCCGACCACTTGCTGTCACGCCCGGAGGATTCATGACCCCGCCACCCGCCTCTCACGATCCGTACGGCGCGTCCGTCGACGCGTACGGGGACGAGGGCGACCAGCCGCTGGTCCGTCCTTACGCGATGACCGGCGGCCGGACCCGCCCGCGCTACCAGCTCGCCATAGAAGCACTGGTGAGCACCACCGCCGACCCGTCCGTCATGGCCGGACTGCTCCCCGAGCACCAGCGGATCTGCCACCTGTGCCGGGAGGTCAAGTCGGTCGCCGAGATCTCGGCGCTGCTGACCATGCCGCTCGGCGTGGCGCGCATCCTGGTCGCCGACCTGGCGGAGGCCGGCATGGTGGCGATCCATCAGCCAGGCAACGGAGAGGCCGGCGGCACGCCGGATGTGACACTGCTCGAAAGGGTGCTCAGTGGACTTCGCAAGCTCTAGCGGCGGTGCAGCCCGGTCGACGACCTCCGCGAAGATCGTGGTGGCGGGCGGCTTCGGCGTGGGCAAGACCACGTTCGTCGGCGCCGTCTCGGAGATCAACCCGCTGCGTACCGAGGCCGTCATGACGTCTGCGTCCGCGGGCATCGACGACCTCACCCACACCGGCGACAAGACGACCACGACCGTCGCCATGGACTTCGGCCGCATCACCCTCGACCAGGACCTCATCCTCTACCTGTTCGGCACCCCCGGACAGGACCGCTTCTGGTTCATGTGGGACGACCTCGTCCGCGGCGCCATCGGCGCCGTCGTCCTCGTCGACACCCGACGCCTCGCCGACTGCTTCCCCGCCGTCGACTACTTCGAGAACTCCGGACTCCCCTTCGTCATCGCCCTCAACGGCTTCGACGGACACCAGCCCTACAACCCCGAAGAAGTCCGCGAAGCACTCCAGATCGGCCCCGACACCCCCATCATCACCACCGACGCCCGCCACCGCGCGGACGCCAAGAGCGCCCTCATCACCCTCGTCGAACACGCCCTCATGGCACGACTCAAGTAGACGGCGCCATACGGCAGTTGCCGTAGTTACCGAGGGTCGGGCTGTGTCGTTGGACACGGCCCGTCCTCGCGTTCATAACATTTCGACAGAGAATTGGCGGAGCGCGACCACCCGGCGCGTACGGCCGGTATCACTGTGCTCACATGAGCCTCGCCTTTTGACGAGACTCGCTCTTTATGTCCGATTTAACCTGCGCTCCTCACAGTCGGAATCCCGGATTCCAGGTGTTTGGAGCGGGGCCCCTCGACGTGCTGGAATTCCTCGAACTGCCGGGTAGTACGGCTGTGAACGAACCACGGCACAGGTCAGGTGCCGAGCCGAGAGGTTGTTGGTCGAGTGAGGCGAAGCAAAACGAGCTCCGCAGAGCAGCAGGAGCGGGGCAACTTCACCCCGTCGCGCACGGCGGCGTCGCCTGCGGAAGCCTCGGGTGCTTCGGGCGGCTCCGCCGCCGCGGGCGGCTCCGGCCGCATGTCCCCGCGGAACTGGCGGGTCGCCACCCGCCTGAACGCGATCCTCCTCATACCCGCGCTCATCGGCCTGGTCATGGGCGGCTTCCAGGTGAAGCAGTCCATCGACACCTGGAGCGAGGCCCAGGACGCCGAGAAGACCGCGCTGATCGTGCGCGCCGCCGCCGAGTACGGCGAGGCCCTGCTGAACGAGCGCGACCTCACCGCCCAGACCCTGCTGCTGGCCACCAGCGAGGCGGACCGCCAGGGCCCGGTGGTCACCGAGGCGTACAAGACCACCGACGCGGCGGCGGCGAAGTTCCGCGAGGCCGTGCAGGACATGCCCGGGGGGCAGGGCCTGGAGCGCCGCCTGCAGCTGTTCGACAAGGAGGAGCCGAGCCTCGCCGACCTGCGCGAGGCGGCCTACTCCCGCGCCCTCGACCCGGTGAAGACCGAGGAGGGCTACGTCAGGGTCCAGCACGTGCTCATGGAGTTCTCCAACGAGCTCGGCCTGGGCACCGGCAACGTCACCAGCTACGGCCGCACCGTGTACGCCGTCCAGCTGGCCAAGGCGGCCACCTCCCTGCAGCGCTCCATCGGCATGCACCTGCTGGTGCGCCCCGGAAGCGGTGACGTGCTGGCCCAGCAGAAGGTCGCGTTCAACTCGTACAACTACCTGGAGCAGATCGCCATCGGCGAGTACGTCTCCGGTGGTACCGAGGCGGACACCGCACGCCTGCAGCAGGTCATGGCGGGCAAGGCCGAGGACGGCGAGAAGCGGCTGAAGGCCGCCGGCCTCAACCCGCCGGTCGGACCGGACAAGTCGGTCTTCACCGGCATGGCCTCGGCCATCGGCTCCGACTTCACGCCCCAGCAGCTCGCCTCCCAGGACGTCACCCCCGAGACGTGGATGGGGGCCGCGACCGCCAAGTTCGAGGGCTACAGCGAGATCGAGAAGGACCTCGTGGACCGGGCGGTCGAGGAGGCCGCCACGATCTCCGACGACGCCCGCAACGACGCCGTCACCACCGGTGTCATCGTCGTCGTCGCCCTGCTCGCCGCGTTCGTCCTGGCCGGGTTCATGGCCGGGCAGATGAGCCGTTCGATGCGCCAGCTGCGCACCGCCGCCCTCGGCATCGCCGAGCAGCGGCTGCCGATGCTGGTCGACCAGCTCTCCCGCACCGACCCGGGCCGGGTCGACACCCGCGTCCAGCCCATCCCGATCGACTCCCGGGACGAGATCGGCGAGGTCGCCCGCGCCTTCGACCAGGTCCACCGGGAGGCCGTCCGGCTGGCCGCGGAGCAGGCGATGCTCCGGGGCAACGTCAACGCGATCTTCACCAACCTCTCGCGCCGCAACCAGTCGCTCATCGAGGGCCAGCTGACCCTGATCACCGACCTGGAGAACAACGAGGCCGACCCGGACCAGCTGGAGAACCTCTTCAAGCTGGACCACCTGGCGACCCGTATGCGCCGCAACGGCGAGAACCTCCTCGTCCTCGCGGGCGAGGAGCCCGGCCGCCGCTGGAACCAGCCGGTCCCCCTGGTCGACGTCATGCGGGCCGCCTCCTCCGAGGTCGAGTCCTACGAGCGCATCGAGCTCACGGGCGTCCCGGAGACCGACATCCACGGCCAGGCCGTGACCGACCTCGTCCACCTGCTGGCCGAGCTGCTGGAGAACGCCACCACCTTCTCCTCCCCGCAGACCAAGGTCCGGGTGACGGCCACGCGCCTGCCCGACGGCCGGGTGATGATCGAGATCCACGACAAGGGCATCGGCCTGACCGCCGAGGACTTCGCGGACATCAACCACAAGCTGGCCAACCCTCCGACGGTGGACGCCGCGGTCTCGCAGCGGATGGGCCTGTTCGTGGTCGGCCGCCTGGCCGACCGCCACGGCATCCGCGTGCAGCTGCGCCCCTCGGGCGAGCAGGCGGGCACCACCTCGCTGGTGATGCTCCCCGACGCCATCACCCACGGCGGTGGGGGCGAGGCGCTGCCCGACGACGACTTCATGGTCTCCCAGATCATCCCGCAGCAGCAGAGCTTCGACGCGGCGCCGATGCGCACGGCGGCCGAACTCGGCTTCGACGACTCCCGCTACGAGCAGCAGGGCGAGAACGCCCAGCTCGACCCGGTGGGCCGGTCGCTGATGCGCGGGGAGCGCCGGGCGGCCCTGGAGGCGCAGACCCAGGGTCCGGACCGCGCGCACTACGCGGACGGCACCGAGGAACACGCCGGGGAGCAGCAGGAGTACGGCACCGGCTACGACCGGGAGTACGGCGCCCAGGAGGCCCAGGGGTACGCCCCGGACCAGCAGGGCCGGGGATACGCCCAGGACGGCCAGGAGTACCCCGCGGCACCCGAGGGCCGGTCCTACGACGGGCAGGATGCCTCCGGGTACGCCCCCGGGTACGGGGACGGCTACGGCGAGCAGGGCTACCAGGGCTACGCGCCGGCGGACGGCTTCCCCGAGCATCGGGAGGGCCAGGACCCGGGCCGTCAGGAGCATGTGCAGTCGGCATATGCGGAGACGGGCTACGACGGTCAGCCCGCCACCGGAACCACCCCCGACGGCTCCTACGACGACCGCTCCCACCAGCAGCAGTGGCCGGCGCAGGAGACCTACCAGGCTCCGTACGAGCCGGAGTACCGCGGGGAAGCGGAATCTTCCTCGGACGCTCCCGCGAACGGCTCGGAGCGCGTAGGCTTCGAGCGTCCGGGCTCGGCCTCCAGTGCGAGCCACGAACTGACCGCCTCGGGCCTCCCGCGACGCGGTTCCGGCCAGCGGCCCGTCTCCGGGCAGCAGCCCCAGCAGCAGTGGCAGCAGCCCGCCGACCAGGCGCAGGCGGCTCCGCAGGGCAGCCAGGGCTCACAGGAGACGGCCGAAGGCCACTCCGACCCCTCCCCCGGTGAGTGGCGCTCGGCGAACGACGAGCGCTGGCAGCGGGCGGAGAGGCTCCGCGACCCGAAGGCGGGCGGGGTGACCTCCTCGGGTCTCCCCCGGCGCGTGCCCAAGGCGAACCTCGTCGAGGGCGCCGCGGAGCAGACCCCGCAGGGCGGCCCACAGGTCTCCCGCGCCCCCGAGGACGTCCGGGGCAGGTTGAGCAACCTGCGCCGGGGTGTCCAGCGGGGACGCACCGCGGGGACCGACACGAACGGACCGGCCACCTACGATCGACACGGTGGCCCGGGCAGTACCTACAACCAGGAGCGTTAGTGTGAGCCCGATGAGCCAGGCGGCGCAGAATCTGAACTGGTTGATCACCAACTTCGTGGACAACACCCCTGGTGTGTCGCACACGGTGGTGGTCTCCGCCGACGGACTCCTGCTGGCGATGTCCGAGGGCTTCCCCCGGGACCGCGCGGACCAGCTGGCGGCGGTCGCCTCCGGGCTGACCTCGCTCACGGCGGGAGCCTCCCGGATCTTCGAGGGCGGCCACGTCAACCAGACGGTCGTGGAGATGGAGCGCGGCTTCCTCTTCATCATGTCGATCTCCGACGGGTCGTCGCTGGCCGTGCTCGCCCACCCTGAGGCCGACATCGGCCTGGTGGGCTACGAGATGGCCCTGCTGGTCGACCGCGCGGGCAGCGTCCTCACGCCCGACCTCCGCGCCGAACTCCAGGGAAGTCTGCTCAACTGACAAACGGACAGTGCATTTCCCGCCACCGCACCATAGGGTGCGGTGGCGCGGCCCGGCAGGGACAGGGGCCGCCAACCGGCGGTCGGAGGAGGAACCGTGACCACACCCCCAGGCGGACACCCGTACGACGGTGCTCACCAGCCCCAGGGTGAGTACCGTCACAACCGCTTCAACTTCCCTTCGGAGCCGAGCAGACAGGGCGGCAACCAGCCCTACCGGCAGCCGCAGGCACCGGGGGTGTCGCCCTACGGCCCGTCCTACGGGTCCCCCTACGACCGCTACGGGCAGCAGGGGACCCCGGCCGCCCCGCGGGGCGGCCGGGGCAGGCCCGATCCGCGGGCCGACTCGGGGACGCCCCGGCACAACCCGCTGGTGCGCCCCTACGCGATGACCGGCGGCCGGACCAGGCCGCGCTACCAGCTCGCCATCGAGGCGCTGGTGAGCACCACCGCCGACCCCGCGCGGCTGCAAGGGCAACTGCCCGAGCACCAGCGGATCTGCCGGCTGTGCTTCGAGATCAAGTCGGTCGCCGAGATCTCGGCACTCCTCTCCATCCCCCTCGGCGTAGCCCGGATCCTCGTCGCCGACCTGGCCGAGGCCGGACTCGTCGCTATCCATCAGCCCGGCGGCGACGAGGCCGCGGGTGGCCAGCCAGACGTGACACTGCTCGAAAGGGTGCTCAGTGGACTTCGCAAGCTCTAGCGGCGGTGCAGCCCGCTCAACCACCAGCGCGAAGATCGTGGTGGCGGGCGGCTTCGGCGTGGGCAAGACCACGTTCGTCGGCGCCGTCTCGGAGATCAACCCGCTGCGTACCGAGGCCGTCATGACGTCTGCGTCCGCGGGCATCGACGACCTCACCCACACCGGCGACAAGACGACCACGACCGTCGCCATGGACTTCGGCCGCATCACCCTCGACCAGGACCTCATCCTCTACCTGTTCGGCACCCCCGGACAGGACCGCTTCTGGTTCATGTGGGACGACCTCGTCCGCGGCGCCATCGGCGCCGTCGTCCTCGTCGACACCCGACGCCTCGCCGACTGCTTCCCCGCCGTCGACTACTTCGAGAACTCCGGACTCCCCTTCGTCATCGCCCTCAACGGCTTCGACGGACACCAGCCCTACAACCCCGAAGAAGTCCGCGAAGCACTCCAGATCGGCCCCGACACCCCCATCATCACCACCGACGCCCGCCACCGCGCGGACGCCAAGAGCGCCCTCATCACCCTCGTCGAACACGCCCTCATGGCACGACTGCGGTAGGACCGGGCACCGGGCACGACGACGGCCCCGGACCGCTCGCGCGACGCCTCGGCGTCCGCGGGCGGTCCGGGGCCGTCGTGTTCCCCGCCCCTCCCGTCCCCGCGCCGTCTCCCGGGGGCGGGACCGGGCCCGGGAACGCCGGCGAGGCCCCGCACACGGGCGTGTACGGGGCCTTGAGGGGCGGGGCGGCGCCCCGGTGGTCCGGGGGGGGGCTCAGCCCTGCCAGGAGTGGGAGGGCTGGAACCCCCTCTGGCGCTCCAGCCGGCGCCAGCCGGCCGTGGTGCGGGGGCCGTCCGTCGCGGGGGCGTCCGGGCGGGAGGCGGCGCGGGCCATCAGGATCGCGGTGATCGCCGCGAGCTCCTCGGGCTCGGCGTGGCCCTTCTCGACGCGCAGCAGCGAGGAGGGGTCGGCAGGAGTGCTCATGTGGGCTCCAGTCCAGTGCGCAGGGCTACTGCGGGGGGTTGCCGTGCTTGCGGGACGGCAGGTCGGCGTGCTTGGTGCGGAGCATGGCGAGGGACCGGACGAGGATCTCGCGGGTTTCCGACGGGTCGATCACGTCGTCGACCAGACCGCGCTCCGCGGCGTAGTAGGGGTGCATCAGCTCGGCCTTGTACTCCTTGACCATGCGGGTGCGCATGGCCTCGGGGTCCTCGGCGTCGGCGATCTGACGGCGGAAGATGACGTTCGCCGCGCCCTCGGCGCCCATGACGGCGATCTCGTTGGTGGGCCAGGCGTAGGTGAGGTCGGCGCCGATGGACTGGGAGTCCATCACGATGTACGCGCCGCCGTAGGCCTTGCGCAGGATCAGGGAGATCCGCGGCACGGTGGCGTTGCAGTAGGCGTACAGCAGCTTGGCACCGTGGCGGATGATCCCGCCGTGCTCCTGGTCCACTCCGGGGAGGAAGCCGGGCACGTCCAGCAGGGTGATGATCGGGATGTTGAAGGCGTCGCACATCTGGACGAAGCGCGCGGCCTTCTCCGAGGCCTCGATGTCCAGGACGCCGGCGAGGGACTGCGGCTGGTTGGCGACGATGCCGACGACCTGCCCGTCGAGCCGTGCGAGGGCGCAGATGATGTTGCGGGCCCAGCGCTCGTGGACCTCCAGGAAGTCGCCGTCGTCGACGAGTTCCTCGATGACCTTGTGCATGTCGTACGGCCGGTTGCCGTCCGCGGGCACGAGGTCGAGGAGGACGTCCGAGCGCCGGTCGGCCGGGTCGTCGGACGCGGCGGCCGGGGGGTTCTCGCGGTTGTTCGAGGGGAGCATCGACAGCAGGTAGCGGACCTCCGCGATGCAGGTCTCCTCGTCGTCGTAGGCGAAGTGCGCCACACCGCTGGTCTCGGCGTGCACGTCGGCACCGCCCAGGCCGTTCTGGGTGATCTCCTCGCCGGTGACCGCCTTGACGACGTCCGGACCGGTGATGAACATCTGCGAGGTGTCCCGGACCATGAAGACGAAGTCCGTGAGGGCCGGGGAGTAGGCGGCACCGCCCGCGCACGGACCGAGCATCACCGAGATCTGCGGGATCACGCCCGAGGCGCGGGTGTTCCGCTGGAAGATGCCGCCGTAGCCGGCGAGCGCCGAGACGCCCTCCTGGATGCGGGCGCCCGCACCGTCGTTCAGCGACACCAGCGGCGCACCCGCCGAGATCGCCATGTCCATGATTTTGTGGATCTTGGTGGCGTGGGCCTCGCCCAGCGCACCGCCGAAGATCCGGAAGTCGTGCGCGTACACGAAGACCGTGCGGCCCTCGACCGTGCCCCAGCCGGTGATCACACCGTCGGTGTACGGCTTCTTCGCCTCCAGGCCGAAGCCCGACGCGCGATGCCGCCGCAGCTGCTCGACCTCGCGGAACGAGCCCTCGTCCAGCAGCAGCTCGATACGCTCGCGCGCCGTCAGCTTGCCCTTGGCGTGCTGCGCCTCGGTCGCCCGGTCACTCGGGCCGCGCACCGCCTGCTCGCGCAGCGCCTGCAGCTCCGCGACACGACCGCGCGCATCGGCCGGTTCGCTGGTGGTCTGGTCCAGAAGGGTCATGCCTCGACCCTACGGATCCGACCAAGAAAACCCTGCCGTCGACTCTGCACAGTCTCGCGCCCGTTCTCCTGTCGGGCTCACACAGAACCACTTCGTCCACAGCGCCAACCGCCAGCAGAGCACCGCCGCCCTTTGTGAGGGTCCGACAACACCGAGCCGAGCGGCACGAACCGCCGGGACTCGCGCGCCGCTGCGCCGCGCGGGTTAACGGGGACTGCCGGGCGGGTGACCCCGGCCCGGCGGCCGTCGCGACCCGCGGGCACGGGAGCAGAAATGTTGAAACTTAAACGGAATAGCCCTACAGTCGATGTCGTTGAAGCTTAAACAACACGCCGGGAGTCCCGGCACCCCGTCCCCCGAGGAGCACGCCATGGGTATCTTCACCCGCAGGACCGACACCGCCGTCGCCACCGTCGACCCCGCCCTCGCCGCCCTGACGGGCGAGTACACCGTCGACCCGGCCCACAGCAGCCTCGGCTTCACCGTCCGGCACGCCATGGTGACCAATGTCCGCGGCTCCTTCGGCTCCTTCGAGGGCACGCTCGTGCTCGACGGCCGCGACCCCGCCGCCTCGGCCGCCTCCCTGGACGTCGACATCGCCTCCGTCGACACCGGCATCGCGGACCGGGACGCCCACCTGCGCAGCGCCGACTTCTTCGACGCCGAGGCCTTCCCCGCGATGACCTTCCGCTCCACCGCCGCCGAGCAGCTCGGCGGCACGTCGTACCGGATCACCGGCGAGCTGACGATCAAGGACGTCACCCGACCGCTCTCCATCGACCTGGAGTTCCAGGGCTCGGCCACCGACCCCTACGGCAACGAGCGGGTGGGCTTCGAGGGCACCGCCGAGATCCTCCGCTCGGAGTGGGGCCTCACCTGGAACACGGCCCTGGAGACGGGCGGTGTGCTGGTGAGCGACAAGGTCAGGCTGGCCTTCGACGTCTCCGCCATCAGGAAGGCCGACTGACCGCGGCCGCCGCCCCGGCACCCCGCCCGGTGCGGGGGCCGCGCCCCGGCGGGCGCCCGCCCGCGCCGGCCCCCTCCCGGCCCGGCGCGGGCGCCCCGCCCGTGCGGGCGTGCGCGAGGGGGCGTGCGCGAGGGGGCGGCCGCCCCGTCCACGGCCGGTCAGAGCCCCCCGGTCTGCAGCAGGCGGTCGGGGGAGCCCTCGGTGACCGCGAGGCGGCCCTCGGCCGAGATCTCCAGCAGCAGGTGCTCCACGGCGGCCACGTCCGCCGCCGGGGCGGCCGCACGGGCCAGCAGCGCCACCCCGGCCACATGGGGAGCCGCCATCGAGGTCCCGTCGAGCGCGAGGCCGCCGCCGCCGAGGCGCGCCGAGACGATCTGCGTCCCCGGGGCGTACATCGCGAGGCAGGCGCCGTGGTTGGAGAAGCCCGTCTGGCGGTCCTGCGGGTCGGTGGCCCCCACGGTGAAGGCGCTCGGCGCGGAGGCGGGCGACACCCGGCAGGCGTCGCCGCCCTCGTTCCCGGCGGCGACGACGGGGACCACCCCGCCGGCGGCGACCCGGTCCAGGGCGTCGTTCACCATCCGGGAGGCGGGCCCGCCGAGCGAGGCGTTCATGACGGCGGGCCCGGAGGCGTCGCGCGCGATCCAGTCCAGGCCGGCCATGATCCCCGACCAGGTGCCCCGGCCCCGGCAGTCGAGCACCCGCACGCTGACCAGGTCCGCACCGCGGGCCACTCCGTAGCTCGCGCCCCCGACGGTGCCCGCGACATGGGTGCCGTGCCCCTC
Organism: Streptomyces sp. NPDC048001; assembly: GCF_043203115.1. Taxonomy (NCBI): domain Bacteria; kingdom Bacillati; phylum Actinomycetota; class Actinomycetes; order Kitasatosporales; family Streptomycetaceae; genus Streptomyces; species Streptomyces sp. NPDC048001. The sequence continues at coordinate 315,231 of NZ_JBIDBN010000002.1, read as the reverse complement.
GCAGTCGGCCCCGTCGCGGCCGTCGCCGATCGCGTCGTAGCCCGGGCGGGCCCGCCCGCCGAACTCCTCGTGCGCGTAGTCGATCCCGGTGTCGAGGATGTAGCCCGTGGCGCCCGCGCCCGTGCCGTGCACGGCGAACTCCCCGTCCAGCGGAAGGTCCCGCTGGTCGATGCGGTCCAGCCCCCAGGAGGGGGTGCTCGCGTGCGCACCCCCGGCCGGGAGGGCGGCGACGGCGGAGACCTCCGCGTCCTGCTCGACGGCGGTGACCCCGGGCGCGCTGCGCACCGCGGCCAGTTCCCCGGGGGTCAGCCGGGCGGCGAAGCCCCTGGCCACGGCGGAGTAGGTGAACAGTGAGACCAGGTCCAGCTCCGCGAGGAGGGACTCGGCGTCGGCGGATTCGCCGAGCGAGACGATGTACTGGCCGGCGAGGGGCGCGGCGGACCGGTAGAGCGGGGCGGGGGCGCGGGCCGGACCCGGTTCGTCGAGGGCGGTGGCGGGCGGGACGGGTGCGAGGAGGGCGGCGAGGGCCGCCGCGCAGGCGCTGAGCCTGGTTCGGGTACGCATGCGCACGAGGGAAGCACGCAGCGTAGGCGATTCCTACGCTCCGTGGCGACAGTCCGACGCGTCCCCACCGTTGCCGTACAGGTGCCCTGCCGCGGAGCCTGGGCGGGAGTGCGGCGGTGCGCTTCAGAAGCCGCCCCCGTCGAAGCCGCCGAACCCGCCGCCGCCTCCCCAGTCGCCCCCGCCCCAGCCGCCCGAACCGAAGTCCGAGGAGCCGAAGTCGCCGCCGAAGTCACCGGCGCCGTCGGCCCCGGCCTCCCCCGCGCCGAACTCGCCGCCGCCGTAGTCCGCCGCGTAGGCCGGGGCGGCGAGCATATGGCCGAGCATGGTGCCCATCAGCAGTGCGGGCAGGATCCCGCCGCCGAAGTAGCCGCCCGCCCACGGGCCGTAGGCGGGCCCGGCCTCCCAGTAGGGGCGGCGGCCGGACTCGGTCTCCACGGTGCGCGCGTCCGGGTCGAGGCCGTCGGCGATGCGCGCCCGGTCCGCGGCGCAGACCGGGACCTCGCGCTCGGTGCCCGCGGTGGGCGCCCAGGCGACATCGGCCACCGAGGGGCCGTGGCGGGGGTCGAAGAAGCAGGGGGCGCGCCGCTCGGGCAGCGGGCGGCCCTCCCTGCGCGCGGCGAGCACGGCCAGCGAGAAGCGGCCGTCCTGGAGCGCCTCGGTGACGGGGCGGACGTCCGCCGGGCGCTCGGCGGCGGCCATCCGGTCCTTCGCCGTCTCGTAGGCGTCGAGCGCGTGGGCGTAGTCCGCCCGCATGGTGTCGTCCGCGCCCTTCTCGGCGGGGTGGAAGTCCAGCCGGTCCAGGGCCTCGCCGTAGGCGGTGATGTCCTCGTCGACGACCACCCGCAGCTTCTCCAGCGCGGCCCGGTCCTCGGCCTCCTTGCGACGGCGCCGGGTGGTGCGGACGGTGAGCACCGCCGTGCCGGCCGCCGCCGCCAGGACGCCGAGGGCGATGAGCGCGCCCGCCCCGGAGCCGCCGGGCCCGACGGGCTGCGCGCCGGAGTCCCAGGTGGCGGGGGCGGTGCCGCGGGCCTCGGGCAGGGCCTGGCCGACGAAGTTGTCCAGCTGGGTGGCCGCGTCGACCGGGCCGCCCACCTTCACCGCGTCCGAGAGCCGGGCGACCTCCGCGCTCGGCATGACGACGGAGTCGGCCGCCGCGTTGAAGCCCTCTCCCAGGCGCACCGCGTAGATCCCCGCGATGCCGGTGCGGGCCCGCAGCTCTTCGAGCAGCCCGTCCGGCGCGAACTCCTCGGTGGCGGGCAGGACCGCCACGAACAGGGGTTTGTCGGCGCTCTCTATCCGGTCGGCCAGCACGGCCGCCTCACCGGGTGTGAGCTCCTCGGCCATGGACGGGTGGACGTACACCGGGCCCTGTTTCAGGGCGGCGGCGGCGTCCGACAGGTCCGGGTCGGCCGCCGAGGCGGTCGGGACCAGGACCAGCAGCAGCGTCAGCGTCAGCCCCGCGAGGGCCGACACCCAGGTGAACGGCCGTGTCCTCATACATCGACGCTACCCGAAGAGCACGGCGAACCGGGCATGTCCGGCGGAACGGAGTGCGGAACGGAGCGCCGCTCGGAGCGCCGCACGGAGGCCCCGCGCAGGCGCGGCGGGGAGACGGAGCGGCGGGAGGACGGTGCGGCGGGTGCCCGCCGTCCGCCCTGCCGCCGGTGCGCCGCCACCGCCCCGCCCGGCCGGGGGTGTCACTCGGTGGGCTCGACCCCGGCCCGCAGCAGCCCGTAGGTGTAGGCGTCCTCCAGGGCCTGCCAGGAGGCCGCGATGATGTTGTCCGCGACGCCGACCGTCGACCAGTCGCCGGCGCCGTCCCCGGTGGAGATGAGCACCCGGGTCGTCGAGCCGGTGCCGTGGCGGCCCTCCAGGATGCGGACCTTGTAGTCGATCAGCTCCAGCTTGGCCAGCTGCGGGTAGATCTTCTCCAGGCCGACGCGCAGCGCCTGGTCCAGGGCGTTGACGGGGCCGTTGCCCTCGGCGGTCGCCAGGATGCGCTCGCCCTTGGCCCACAGCTTGACGGTGGCCTCGTTGGCGTGGGTGCCGTCGGGGCGGTCCTCGACGATCACCCGCCAGGACTCGGTGCGGAAGTAGCGCCGGGCGCGGCCCTCCGCCTCCTCGCGCAGCAGGAGTTCGAAGGAGGCGTCGGCGGCCTCGTAGGTGTAGCCCGCGAGTTCGCGCTCCTTGACGCGCTCGACCACCCGGCCCACCAGGTCCCGGTCGCCGCCGAGGTCGATGCCGAGCTCCTTGCCCTTGAGCTCGATGGAGGCGCGGCCCGCCATGTCGGAGACCAGCATCCGCATGGTGTTGCCGACCTGCTCGGGGTCGATGTGCTGGTACAGGTCCGGATCGACCTTGATGGCGGAGGCGTGCAGTCCGGCCTTGTGGGCGAAGGCCGAGACGCCCACGTAGGGCTGGTGGGTGGAGGGGGTGAGGTTGACGACCTCGGCGATGGCGTGGGAGATCCGCGTCATCTCCGCGAGCGCGCCCTCGGGCAGCACCTTCCGGCCGTACTTCAGCTCCAGGGCGGCGACCACCGGGAACAGGTTGGCGTTGCCGACGCGCTCGCCGTAGCCGTTGGCGGTGCACTGGACGTGGGTGGCGCCGGCGTCCACGGCCGCCAGCGTGTTGGCCACCGCGCACCCCGTGTCGTCCTGCGCGTGGACGCCGATCCGGGCCCCGGTGTCGGCGATCACGGTGGCGACGACGGCCTGGACCTGCGCCGGCAGCATCCCGCCGTTGGTGTCGCACAGGACGACCACGTCGGCGCCCGCCCCGTACGCGGTGCGGACGACCTCCTTGGCGTAGGCCGGGTTGGCCTGGTAGCCGTCGAAGAAGTGCTCGCAGTCGACGAACACCCGCCGGCCCTGCTCGCGCAGATGGGCCACGGTGTCGCGGACCATCTCCAGGTTCTCGTCCAGCGTGGTGCGCAGCGCCAGTTCGACATGGCGGTCATGGGCCTTGGCGACCAGGGTGACCACCGGGGCCCCTGAGTCGAGCAACGCCTTGACCTGCGGATCCTCGGCGGCCCTGCCCCCGGCGCGCCGGGTGGCGCCGAAGGCGACGAGTCGGGCGTGGCGGAAGTCGATCTCGCGCCGCGCGCGGGCGAAGAACTCGGTGTCGCGCGGGTTGGCCCCCGGCCATCCGCCCTCGATGAAGCCCACGCCGAAGTCGTCCAGATGGCGGGCGATGGTCAGCTTGTCGGCGACCGTCAGGTTGATGCCCTCGCGCTGCGCCCCGTCGCGCAGCGTGGTGTCGAAGACGTGGAAGGCGTCGTCGACCGGGGTGTCCTGGCCGTTGGTGGTCATGCTGTCGGGACTCCTGTCGGATGAGTGGCTCCGGAATGTCTGGATCCACTTGCCCCCATCATCGCGCGCCGTTCGCCTCGGCCGGGGATGGGGCCGTAAAACGAAAAGACCCCTCGCGGGTGCGAGAGGTCTGCGCGCGGGTCTGGGGCACGGTGTCCGCCGTCCGCGGGATTGCGTCCACGGGTTCAGCGGTCACTGCGGACCGGCGCGCTGCTGCCGATAATCATGGCGAACGAGAGCACAGCCGCAGTGTGCCACAGCCGGACCGGGACACGGACGGCGGTCTCACCATGCGGGCACTGTGCGGGCGCCGTGCGGGCGCCCGCCTCACTGCCCGAGCAGCCCCTCCGTGACGAACTCCTCCACGTGCGCCAGCACCTGCTCCCGGCCCGTCCCCGGTATCCCGACCGCCACATGGACGCTGAAGCCGTCCAGCAGGGCGCGGAAGCGGGCGGCCCACCGGTCGGGGTCCACCGGGCGGAACTCCCCGCGGGAGACGCCCTCCGCGAGCAGGGCGACCAGGTCCCGGTGCCAGGCGCCCTCGATCGCGGCCTGGCGGGCGCGGGCGTCGGCCTCGGCGTTCTGCGAGCGGTTCCAGACCTCCAGCCACAGGGTCCAGTGCGGGTCGCGGGGCCCGTCCGGCACGTACAGGTCCACATAGGCGGCCAGGCGTTCCCGGGCCGTGGCCGGGCGCGAGAGCAGCGCGCCCCGCTCGGCCCCGAGGCGGCCCTCGCTCCACTCCAGGGTCTGGAGCAGCAGTTCGTCCTTGGTGCGGAAGTAGTAGAGCAGATGGCCGCTGCTCATGCCGACCTCCCGCCCCAGTCCGGCCATGGTCAGGTTGTCCAGCCCGTGCTCGGCGATGGTGGCCATCGCCGCGGCGAGCAGGTCCTCGCGCGGGGGCGCGGCGTTGCGGCGCCTGGCGGAGGGGGTCACGGGGCCGCCGCCGGTGAGCGGGGCGCGGCCGGAGGTGCGTTGCGGTTCACCCGTACGTTCTACCCGATCACCGCCCCCGGCGGTGGCCGGGTGCGGGGTCAGCCGACGCGCGGCTGCTGCTGGGTGATGCAGTGGACGCCTCCCCCTCCGGCGAAGATCGGCCGGGCGTCCACCAGGGTGACCGTGCGGTCGGGGTAGACCCGCCGGAGGATGCCCGCCGCGATCTCGTCCCGGGGGTCGTCGAAGGCGCAGAGCACCACACCGCCGTTGCAGACGTAGTGGTTGATGTAGGAGTAGTCGACCCAGTTCCCGTCCTCGTCCCGGAGCACGGTCGGGGCGGGGACCTCGACGACCTCCAGGGGGCGGCCCCTGGCGTCCGTCTGGGCGCGCAGCAGGGCGGCGTTGGCCCTGCCCAGCTCGTGGTCGGGGTGGGCGGGGTCCGGCTGGGTGTGGCAGAGCACCGTCCCGGGGCCGGCGAAGGCGGCGACGATGTCGACGTGGCCCCGGGTGCCGTACACGCCGTAGTCCGCGGTGAGGCCGCGCGGCAGCCAGACGGCCTTGGTCGTGCCCAGGCGGGCGTGCACCTCGCGCTCGACCTCGGCGCGGCTCCATCCGGGGTTGCGCTCGGGCCCGAGCTGCACGGTGTCGGTGAGGAGCACGGTGCCCTCCCCGTCCACGTGGAGGGCACCGCCCTCGTTGACCAGCGGGGAGGAGTGCACGGGCACCCCCGCCAGCTCGGCCACCTGGGCGGCGATCCCGGAGTCGTGCTCCCAGCGCGCCCACCGGGCCGCCCCCCAGCCGTTGAACACCCAGTCCACGGCGGCCAGCCGGGTGCCGTCGCTGACGAAGGTGGGGCCGATGTCCCGCATCCAGGCGTCGTCCAGGTCGCGTTCGACGACCTCGATCGCGTCGCCGAGCAGCTGCCGCGCCGAGTCGGCCTGGCCCGTCCCGGCGATCACGGTGACCGGCTCGAAGCGGCGCACGGCACGGGCGACGGCCGCCCAGGCCGCGCGGGCCCCGGCCAGTTCGGCCGCGTCGGTGAAAGTCGGGTTGGGGCCCGGCCAGGCCATCCAGGTGCGCTCGTGCGGTGCCCACTCGGGCGGCATACGGAAGGTCACAGGGGGTTCCTAGAGGAAGTAGAGGCGGTTGAGGGAGACGGAGTCGGCGGGTTCGGAGCGCAGCGGATCACCGTCGAGCGTGACCAGCCCGGTCCGCCCGTCGACCTGGACGTCCCCGATGCGGGAGTTGAGCAGCAGGTCGCCGGGGCCGATGCCGCGGGTGCCGCGGACGGGGACCCGCCTGCGCCGGGTCGGCATGCGGTCGGAGCCGTTTCCGGCGGCGGCCTCGGCGACGAAGGCGACGGAGATGTCGGCCGGGGTCGCGCCGTGGGCGCCGAACTGCGGCCCGAGGACGAGCGGTTCGCAGGTGTCGGTCGCCGCGTTCGGGTCCCCGGTGACGCCGTAGGCCGGGAAGCCCGACTTCAGCACGAGCTGCGGCTTCGCGCCGAAGAACTCGGGCCGCCAGAGCACGATGTCGGCCATCTTGCCGACCTCGATGGACCCGACCTCGTGCGCGAGGCCGTGGGCGATCGCCGGGTTGACGGTGAGCTTGGCGATATAGCGCAGCACCCGGGCGTTGTCGTCGTGGGCGCCGTCGCCGGGCAGCGGCCCGAGTTCGGCCTTCATCTTCCCCGCCATGGCGAAGGTGCGGCGCACGGTCTCCCCGGCCCGGCCCATGCCCTGGGCGTCGGAGGAGGTGATCCCGATGGCGCCGAGGTCGTGCAGCACGTCCTCGGCGCCCATCGTCCCGGCGCGGATGCGGTCGCGGGCCAGGGCCGCGTCGCCCGGCAGGTCGGTCTTGAGGTCGTGGACGGAGACGATCATCCCGTAGTGCTCCGCGACCGCGTCCCGCCCGAAGGGCAGGGTGGGGTTGGTGGAGGAGCCGATCACGTTCGGCACGCCCGCCATCCGCAGCACGTTCGGGACGTGGCCGCCGCCGCAGCCCTCGATGTGGAAGGCGTGGACGGTGCGCCCGTCGAGGACGCCGAGGGTGTCCTCCACCGAGAGGCACTCGTTGAGGCCGTCCGAGTGCAGGGCCACCTGCACGTCGTGCTCCTCGGCGACGCGCAGCGCGGTGTCCAGGGCCCGGGCGTGCGCGCCCATGTCCTCGTGGACCTTGAAGCCGCAGGCGCCCCCCTCGGCGAGGGCCTCCACCAGGGGGGCCGGGTCGGAGGAGGAGCCGCGGGCGAGGAAGCCGATGTTGACCGGCCAGGCGTCGAAGGCGCCGAAGGCGTGCCGCAGCGCCCAGGGCGAGTTGACCCCGACGCCCCACACCGGCCCGAACTCCTGGCCGATCAGGGTGGTGACCCCGCTGGCCAGGGATGCCTCCATGACCCGGGGCGAGAGCAGGTGGACATGGGTGTCGACGGCGCCGGCGGTGGCGATCAGGCCCTCGCCGGAGACGATGGAGGTGCCGGTGCCGACCACCACGTCGACCCCGTCGAGGGTGTCGGGGTTGCCCGCGCGGCCGATGGCGTGGATGCGGCCCTCGCGGATGCCGACGGAGACCTTGCGGATGCCGAGCACGGCGTCGATGACCAGCACGTTGCTGATCACGACGTCGCAGGTCCCGCGGACGGAGGCGGCCTTCAGGTGCAGGCCGTCGCGGGCGGTCTTGCCGAAGCCGGCGAGGAACTCCTCGCCCGGGCGCTGGCTGTCCGACTCCACGCGGACCACCAGTCCGGAGTCCCCCAGCACCACCCGGTCCCCCGCACGGGGGCCGTGCACGGCGGCGTACTCGCGGGCGTCCATACGGCGGGGGGCGGGCCGGTGGTGGTCGTGGTGGCGGGTGGGTCTGCTCATCGGGTCGTTCCCTCCGTTCCCAGGTAGCCGCAGGCGGCGGCCCTGCGCAGTGCCTCCTCCCTGGCCCCGGGGGCGTCGAGGGGGCCGTCGACGAGACCGGCGAAGCCGATGGCGACCCGGTCCCCGCCGAGGGGCACCAGACCGACCTCCGACTCCTCGCCGGGGCCGAAGCGCACCGAGGAGCCGGCGGGCACGGCGAGCCGCATGCCGTAGGCGGCGGCGCGGTCGAAGCGCAGCCTGGGGTTGGCCTCGAAGAAGTGGAAGTGGGAGGTGACGCTGACCGGGACGTCCGCCGTGTTGCGCACGCCCAGCACCGCGTCCGGGGCGGGGTCGGGGGTGTCCGGGCCGGGGAGCACCGCGCCGGGGGCCCCGTCCCCGAGGCGGCCGCCGCCGATGGGGCCGGAGACGACCGCGAGCCGGGAGCCGTCCTCGAAGACCGCCTCGACGTGCACCTCGGTGACGACGTCGGCCACCCCGGGCAGGACGTCGTCCGGACCGAGCACCGAGCGGGCCGCCTCGACGGCCTCGGCGAGGCGCCGGCCGTCGCGCGCGGCCTCGCAGACGGTGTCGGCGACGAGCGCCGTGGCCTCGGGGACGTTCAGCCGGAGCCCGCGGGCCCGGCGGGCCCGGGCGAGCTCGGCGGCACCGAAGAGCAGCAGCCGGTCGCGCTCGGTCGGGGTCAGCCTCATCCACCACACCTCCCATGTTTGAGCATCACTCTAACGCGCAAGGGCTTTCGAGGAAACCATTGACTTACCGCGAGGCATGGCCCACATTGAGCACCGCTCAATTAGAGCGCCATTCAAACGCAGTACGGGAGCGAGCCTCATGCCGATGGAGCAGCGCGGAGTCGACACCATCCCCGAGCCGGAACGCACCAGCACCCCCCGCGACCTGGTCTCGATCCTGCTGGGATCGAACCTCTGCCTGGGGGTGATCGTCTTCGGCTGGCTGCCGGTCTCCTTCGGGCTGGGCCTGTGGCCCGCGGTGACCTCGATCGTCGCGGGCACCGTCGTGGGCGTGGCGGTCACCGCCCCGCTCGCGCTGATCTCCCTGCGCACCGCGACCAACCTCTCGACCTCCAGCGGAGCGGCCTTCGGCGTCCGGGGGCGCCTGGTGGGATCGGTGGTCGGCCTGCTGCTCTCGCTGGGCTACACCGCCCTGACGCTGTGGATCGGCGGCGACGTGATGCTGGGGACACTGGCCCGGATCGCGGGGGTGCCCACGGGCGGGACCGCGCACACCGTGGTCTACACGGCGCTCGCGGCCTGCACGGTGGTCGGCGCCGTCTACGGCTACCGCCTGCTGCTGCGGGTGAGCCGGGTCCTCGCGGTCGGCATGTCGGTGCTGCTCGCCCTCGGCCTGCTCGCCTACGGCCCCGCGCTGACCACCGCGGCCCCGCCGGACACCCCGTACCTGCTGGGCTCCTTCTGGCCGACGTGGTTCCTCTCCGCGGTCGCCGCCGGTCTCAGCGGCCCCGTGGCCTTCATCACCCTGCTGGGCGACTACACCCGCTACATCTCACCCGCGCGCCACACCCCGCGCCGGGTCCTGCGCGCCACCTGCCTCGGGCTCCTGGCCGGCCTGCTCCTCCCCCAGCTCTTCGGCACCCTCACCGCGCTGGCCGCCCGCGCGGGCGCGGACTACGCCGGGCCGCTGGTCGCCGCCGCGCCCGGCTGGTACCTGGTGCCGCTGCTGATCGCCGCGGCGGCCGGGTCGGTGGGCAACGCGGGGCTGATGCTCTACTCGATGGGGCTGGACCTGGACGCGATCCTGCCCCGCGCCACGCGCACCCGGGCCACCCTGGTCGTCGCGGCCGTCGCCACCGCCTTCGTCTTCCTCGGCCACTTCGTCTGGGACGCCCAGTCCGCGATGACCTCCTTCGTCCTGCTGCTGACCGCGGTCGGCACCCCCTGGGCCGTGATCACCCTGACGGCCCATGCGCGGTGCGGCGGCGTCTACGACGAGGGGGCGCTCCAGGTGTACAACCGCCGCTCACGGGGCGGCGCCTACTGGTACCGCGCGGGCTGGCATCCGGGGGCCGTGCTGTCCTGGGCGGCCGGCGCGGGCGTCGGACTGGCCGCCGTGTCCACACCGCTCTACGAGGGCCCGCTGCTGCCGCTCACCGGCGGGGTGGACACCAGCTTCGTCCTGTCGGGCCTGGTCGGCGGCGCGCTGTACGCGCTGGTGGCCCCGGACCGCGCCGGGGCCGCCCCGGGACCGCGGACCGCCGTCGGGGCGGCCGGCCCGGCGCCCGCCGCCGACGGGGCCGCCCGCCCGAAGGCGCCGCAGGCGGGCTGAGCGGGCACTCCGCGGAACGGGGCGGGGCCGGGGCCGCCCCGTGTATCGCCCGCCCGGACGCACGGCGGCCCGCCGCACCGGTCGGGACCGGGGCGGCGGGCCGCTCGGTGGACGGCAGGGCGGGTCAGGCGACGGGGTGCGTCCAGCCGTGGGCGTCCGCGGTCTTGCCGGTCTGGATGTCCAGCAGCGCCTTGCGGAGCTTCAGCGTGACCTCGCCCGGCTCCCCGCCGGACTGCTGCCACTCGCCCCGGGCCGACTTCACGGTGCCGACGGGCGTGATGACGGCGGCCGTGCCGCAGGCGAAGACCTCCTTGAGAGCACCGCTCTCGCTGTCCGCCTGCCACTGGTCGATCGAGACGCGGCCCTCCTCGGAGGTGTACCCGAGGTCGCCTGCCAGCTTCAGCAGGGAGTCGCGGGTGATGCCGGCGAGCAGGGAGCCGGTCAGCGTCGGGGTGACGATGCGGTCCTCGTAGACGAAGTAGAGGTTCATGCCGCCGAGCTCCTCGACCCAGGTGTGCTCGACGGCGTCGAGGTAGGCGACCTGGTCGCAGCCCTTGGCGGCCGCCTCGGCCTGCGCGAGGAGGGAGGCCGCGTAGTTGCCGCCGGTCTTGGCGTCGCCCATGCCTCCGGGGACGGCGCGCACCCGGTCCTCGGACAGCCAGATGGAGACCGGCTTCACGCCGCCCGGGAAGTACGCGCCGGCGGGCGAGGCGATGACCAGGAACAGGTACTCGTTGGCCGGGCGCACCCCGAGGCCGACCTCGCTGGCGATCATGAAGGGCCGCAGGTAGAGCGATTCCTCGCCGCCGTGGGCCGGGACCCACGCCTCGTCCTGGCGGACGATCGCGTCGCAGGCCGCGACGAACAGGTCGACGGGCAGTTCGGGCATGGCCAGCCGGCGGGCCGAGGCCTGGAAGCGCCGGGCGTTCGCCTCGGGGCGGAAGAGGGCCACCGAGCCGTCGGGGTGGCGGTAGGCCTTGAGCCCCTCGAAGATCTCCTGCGCGTAGTGGAGGGTCATGTTGGCGGGGTCGATCGACAGCGGCGCGTAGGGGACGAGCTCCGCGTCGTGCCAGCCGCGCCCCTCGGTCCACTTGATGACGACCATGTGGTCGGTGAAGTGGCGGCCGAAGCCGGGGCTGGCCAGGATCGCGTCGCGCTCCGCGTCGGACAGCGGGTGCGAGGAGGGCTTGAGCTCGATCGGGGGCGTCGTCATGAGTGGAGTCCTTCACCGGTTGGCAGTGGCGGACCGCGTCACGCGGGGCGGATGCCCGGCGCCGCGCGGGTGCTTGGACGTCCGAACATCGCCGTGTACACGGCCCACGTTCGATTATCGCCCGCGTGGGCCCGGACAGGGAACAGCGTGGAGTGCGGCCCGGTGTCGATGGTGGCACCCGTCACGGCGCAGCAGAAGCCGCCGGGTGCGGTGGGAAGGCGGCCCGGCGGCGGGGCGGGGGCCGAGAAGGGCCCCCGCGGGGATGCGGTCCGTCGGGTCAGCCCGCTACGCGTACCGCGAGCGCGTCGCCGATCTCGTCCGTGGTGCGGACCTTCCCGGGGCCGCGCTCCGCCAGGTCGGCGGTGACCGCCGCCTCGATGCGGTCGGCCTCGGCCTCGTGGCCGAGGTGCCGCAGCAGCAGGGCGACCGACAGGACGGTGGCCGTGGGGTCGGCCTTGCCGGTGCCCGCGATGTCCGGGGCCGAGCCGTGGACGGGCTCGAACATCGAGGGGAAGGCGCCGCTCGGGTTGATGTTGCCGGAGGCGGCCAGGCCGATACCGCCGGTGACCGCGGCGGCGAGGTCGGTGATGATGTCGCCGAAGAGGTTGTCGGTGACGATCACGTCGAAGCGCTCGGGCTGCGTGACGAAGAAGATCGTCGCGGCGTCGACGTGCAGGTAGTCGGTGGTGACCTGGGGGTACTCCCGGCCCACCGCGTCGAAGATCCGCTTCCACAGGTGGCCCGCGTGGACGAGGACGTTGTTCTTGTGGACCAGCGTCAGCTTCTTGCGCGGCCGGGCCGCGGCGCGCTCGTAGGCGTCGCGGACGACCCGCTCCACCCCGAAGGCCGTGTTCAGGCTGACCTCGGTGGCGACCTCGTGCGGGGTGCCGGTGCGCAGCGAGCCGCCGTTGCCGGTGTAGGGGCCCTCGGTGCCCTCGCGGACCACCACGAAGTCGATGTCGGGCCGCCCGGCGAGCGGGGTGGCGGTGTTGGGGAACAGCTTCGACGGCCGCAGGTTCACATGGTGGTCGAAGGCGAAGCGGAGCTTGAGCAGGAGACCGCGCTCCAGGACGCCGGACGGCACCGAGGGGTCGCCGACGGCACCGAGCAGGATCGCGTCGTGCCCCTTGAGCGCCTCCAGTTCGGCGTCCGGGAGGGTCTCCCCCGTCCGGTGCCAGCGCTGGGCGCCCAGGTCGTACTCCTTGGTCTCCAGCTTCACATCCTGCGGGAGGACGGCGGCGAGGACCTTGAGGCCCTGAGCCACGACTTCCTTGCCGATGCCGTCACCGGGGACCACTGCGAGATTGATGCTGCGAGACATGTCGGCACCCTACTCCGCGTCCCATTCGTTGACACGCGATGTCCACCATCTGGACCCACCCCGTCGGACGCGGACCGGGCGGGGGCGGCGCGGGCGGGGGCGGCGCGGGCGCGCGGCAGGCGCCCCGGCCCCTCCCCCGGGCCCGAGGGGGCGCCGCGGAGGAGGGACCGGGGGAAGGCGAACGCGTGCGGGGACCTGGGGGGGCGGGACCCCGGCTCAGTGGCCGGTGTCCCCGCCGTTGTCCCGGCGGTCCAGGGCGCGCTGGAGCGCGGCGGCGGCGTTCCTGCGGTCGGCGTCGGCGGTGCGGGCGGAGCGGCGGACGCGGCGGACGGTCTCAGCGGGCATGATGATCGACTCCTTGGAGATCGGGAGGATTTCGAAGGCGCCGGAAGGGGCGGGGAGCGAGGCCGCAGGGGTTGCCTGCGCGAAGGCACTGGCTCACGACCGCCGTTCGCTGGATCGAGCGAGACGTTCGGCTCCTACAAACGTAGGGCAGCCGCACCGTTCTGTCTCCACAGTTAGTCGGGCTTCCTACTATCTGAGACGGCGGGGGGCGTGCCGCTCGTCACACCAGGCCACCGCGGCGCCCGGGCGCACCGGGCGCCGCTGCCGGCGCGGCCGCGTCAGCCCCCGGTGGCCGTACGGAGCACCCGGGCCACCCGCTCGGTCCAGGCGGTCAACTCCTCGCGGGAGGAGTGGTCGTCGCCGCCGAGGGCCGCCGCCTGGGCGTCGCTGAGCCGCTCGGGGCCCTCGGCCTCCAGCAGGGCGTGCAGCCTGCGGGCGAGGTGGGCCAGTCGGCGCGCGTCCTCGTGCTCGACGCTGTCGACCCCGTGGCCGGGGCCGAGGGTGGTGGATCCGGGCATGGTTCCTCCTCGAAGCGCCCCCCTCCCCGGCAGCCTATGCCCGCCGGACGCGAACCGCCCCCGCCGGTCTGGGGGGACCGGCGGGGGCGGTGTCCGCGGGGGCGGTACGGAGGATCAGCCCATGTGCGGGTAGGTGTAGTCGGTCGGCGCGACCAGCGTCTCCTTGATGGCGCGGGTCAGCGTCCAGCGCATCAGGTTCTGCGGGGCGCCGGCCTTGTCGTTGGTGCCGGAGGCGCGGCCGCCGCCGAAGGGCTGCTGGCCGACGACGGCGCCGGTGGACTTGTCGTTGATGTAGAAGTTGCCCGCCGCGTAGCGGAGCTTGTCCATCGTGTGGGCCGCGGCGGCGCGGTCCCCGGCGATGACCGAGCCGGTCAGGGCGTAGGCGGAGACCGACTCCATCTGCTCCAGCACGGCCTCGTACTGGTCGTCCTCGTAGACGTGGACGGCGAGGATCGGGCCGAAGTACTCCGTGGTGAAGACCTCGTTGCCCGGGTCGGTGCACTCGATGACGGTCGGGCGGACGAAGTAGCCGACCGAGTCGTCGTAGGTGCCGCCCGCGACGACGGTGCAGGTCGGGTCCTCCTTGGCCCGGTCGATCGCGGCCTTGTTCTTGGCGAAGGCCCGCTCGTCGATCACCGCGCCGATGAAGTTCGTCAGGTCGGTGACGTCGCCCATCGGGATGCCCTCGACCTCGGCCGCGAACTCCTCCCTGAAGCCCGTGTTCCAGATCGACGCCGGGATGTAGGCGCGCGAGGAGGCGGAGCACTTCTGGCCCTGGAACTCGAAGGAGCCGCGGGTCAGGGCGGTCTTCAGCACGGCGCGGTCGGCGCTCGGGTGGGCGACCACGAAGTCCTTGCCGCCGGTCTCGCCGACGATGCGCGGGTAGGAGCGGTACTTCTCGATGTTGTTGCCGACCGTCTTCCACAGGTGCTGGAAGGTCCGGGTCGACCCGGTGAAGTGGATGCCCGCGAGCATCGGGTGCTCCAGCGCCACCTCCGAGACGGCGATGCCGTCGCCGGTCACCAGGTTGATGACGCCCTTGGGCAGCCCGGCCTCCTCCAGCAGCTGCATCAGCAGCACGGCCGCGTGGGTCTGCGTCGGGGACGGCTTCCAGACCACGACGTTGCCCATCAGGGCCGGGGCGGTCGGCAGGTTGCCGGCGATGGCGGTGAAGTTGAAGGGCGTGATCGCGTAGACGAAGCCCTCCAGCGGGCGGTGGTCCAGGCGGTTCCACACACCGGGCGAGTTCGCCGGGGGCTGCTCGGCCAGCAGGTCGCGGGCGTACTTGACGTTGAAGCGCCAGAAGTCGACGAGCTCGCAGGGGGTGTCGATCTCGGCCTGCTGCGCGGTCTTGGACTGGCCCAGCATGGTGGAGGCGGCCATCGTCTCGCGCCAGGGGCCGGCCAGCAGCTCGGCGGCGCGCAGGATGATCGCGGCGCGGTCGTCGAAGGACATGGCGCGCCAGGCCGGGGCCGCGGCGAGCGCGGCGTCGACGGCGTCCTGGGCGTCCTGCCGGGTGGCGCCGGCGAAGGTGCCGATGACGGCCCGGTGGTTGTGCGGCTGCACGACGTCGACGCGCTCGCCGCCGCCCATCCGCCTGACACCGCCGATGGTCATCGGCAGCTCGATCGGGTTCTCGGCCAGCTCCTTGAGCCTGGCCTCCAGCCGGGCGCGCTCGGGCGAACCGGGGGCGTAGCCGTGGACCGGCTCGTTGACGGGAGCGGGGACCTGGGTGACGGCGTCCATGACTTCCGTGACTCCTTAAGCGAGGGGGGTGAGGGCCCTGGGTTCGGTCGGGGTCAGTTCTTGGTGATCATCGAGCGGAGGAAGAACAGCAGGTTGGCCGGCTTCTCCGCGAGACGGCGCATGAAGTAGCCGTACCAGTCGGTGCCGTACGCGGTGTAGACGCGCATCCGGTGGCCCTCGGCGGCCAGCCGGAGCTGCTCGTCGCCGCGGATCCCGTAGAGCATCTGGAACTCGTACTCGTCCAGTTTGCGCCCGGCGCCGCGGGCGAGTTCCTGGCCGATGGCGATCAGGCGCGGGTCGTGGGACCCGATCATCGGGTACCCCTCCCCCTCCATCAGGATGCGCAGGATGCGCACATAGGCCTTGTCGATCTCGGCCCGGTCCTGGACCGCGACCGAGGCGGGCTCCTTGTAGGCGCCCTTGACCAGGCGGACCCGGCTGCCGTCCGCGGCGAGGCGGCGGGCGTCCTGCTCGGTGCGGAAGAGGTACGCCTGGATGACGCAGCCGGTGTCCGGGAAGTCCTTCCGCAGCTCCTCGTGGATGGCGAACATCGAGTCGAGGGTGGTGTGGTCCTCGGCGTCCAGGGTCACCGTGGTGCCGATGGCGGCGGCGGCCTCGACGACGGGGCGGACGTTGGCGAGGGCCAGTTCGTGGCCGCCGTCCAGGGACTGGCCGAACATCGAGAGCTTGACCGACATCTCGACCCGGGGACCGAAGCCCAGCCCGGCCAGGCGCTCGACGAGCTCCAGGTAGGCGTCCCGGGCCGCGGCGGCCTGCTCGCGCGTGGTGATGTCCTCGCCCACCACGTCGAGGGTGACCTCCAGGCCCCGGGCGACCGCGTCCTCGACAACGGGGACGACCTGGTCGACGTTCTCGCCGGCGATAAACCGGGCGACGACCTGCTTGGTCCCCGGGGCGGCCGAGACGAAGCGGCGCATTCTGTCGCTGCGCGACGCGGCGAGGATCACGGGACCCAGCACGGGCACCTCCATGGCACGGATGAGAAGCGGCCTAACACGGACAGAACACACAGTCCGGGAACAGCACGATGAACCACCGTGAAACCTAAGGATCGCGCGGATGCCGAGCCATCGACAGCTGTCACGCATCCGTGTCCGGGATCTCAGACATATGTACAAGGAGTGCGAGAATGGCCGCGTGAAGGGCGACTACCAGGATCTGGTCGACGAGATCTCCGGCCTGCTCGCGGCCCCCGCCACTCTGGAGGACCGGGACTTCCGGCTGATCGCGTTCGGCGCGCACGACAGCGACGACGACACGATGGACCCGGTGCGCACCCGGTCCATCCTCACCAGGAAGTCGACGCCGGCCGTCCGGTCCTGGTTCGAGGGCTTCGGCATCGCCCGCGCCGCCGGGCCCGTCCGCATCCCCGCCGCGCCCGAGGCCGGGGTGAACCGGGCCCGGCTCTGCCTGCCGGTGCGCCACCGCGGGGTGGTGCTCGGCTATGTGTGGCTCCTGGACTCCGCTCCCGGCCCGGGTCCGGACCGGCTGGCCGCCGCCATGGAGGTGGCCGGGCGGATCGGGACCCTGCTGGCGGACGAGGAGCGGGCGGGCTCCGACCTCTCCCGGGAGCTGCGCGCGGTGCTGACCGCCGACCGCGGCTGGCAGTACGACATGGCGGTCTCCGCCTTCGCCGAGGCGCTCGGCCCCGCGGGCGAGGGACTGCACGCGCTGGTCTGCGTGCTGCCCTGGCAGGCGGACGACGCCCCCTCGGTCCGCGCCCTGCCCGGCGCGGCGGCACTGGCCACGGTCCCACTGCACACCGGGCACCCGCCTCTGGAGCCCGGCGGAGCCGAGGCCCCGGCGGACGAGGGCCTCGCCGCCCTGGTCCGGCTGCGGTCGGCGGACAACCCCGAACCGGCGCTGGCGGCCGCGGTCCGGCTCCACGACCGGGCCTCCGGCGGCACCGCCCGGGGCACGGGCCGGGGGGACGCGCCCGCCACCGGGGCGGGGGTCTCGGCGGCCCACCGCGGGCTGGGCGAGCTGGGGACCGCCTGGCGGGAGGCCGCGGCCGCCGCGCGCACCGCGCTCGCCGAGCCCCGCCACTCCCCCGTGGCGCACTGGCCGGAACTCGGGGCCTTCCGGATGCTCACCGCACTGCCCCCGGACCGCCTGGACGACCCCTGTGTGCGGCAGCTGCTGGCGGCCTCCCACTGCGAGCTGGCCCGCACCGCCGAGGTGTTCCTCGACTGCGCGGGCCAGGCGGGCCGGACGGCCGCGGCGCTGGGCGTCCACCGGCAGACGCTGTACTACCGGCTGTCAAAGGTCGAGCAGCTGACCGGCCTCGACCTCGACGACGGGGGTCACCGCCTGCTGCTGCACATGGCGCTCAAGGGCGCCCGGCTGCGGGCCCGGGCCCCGGAACCGCACCGGTCCTGAGCCGCGGAGGAGACGGGGACCCGCCCCCGCGGGGGCTCAGCCCGCGGCCCCTGCCACGGCCGCGCCCCCGGGGAGGGCCGGGCCCGCCGGTGCGGCCGGGCCGCGGCCCGGTGCCGCCGCGCGCAGACGCCCGGCGAAGACCGCCGCGAGAAGTCCGGTCAGCAGCAGGATCGGCAGCGCCTCCAGCGGTGCCAGCGCGGGGACGGCCACCCCGACGGCGGTCACCGCCACGAAGGCGGCGGCCGCGGCGACCGCAGCGCGCAGCAGCCGGGTTCCGGTGGGCAGGGCCAGGGCGAGCAGCCCGATTCCGGCCGTGGCGGCGGTCCCCTTGAGCTGGGCCACCGTGTACAGGGCCGCCGCCGGGACGGAGGCGAAGGGCTCGCCCGCCGCCGCCTGGGCGGCGTGGACGGCCAGCACGGCGTTCTCCACCATGTCCAGGGCGCCGGTGACGATCATCGCGCCCATGCTCAGGTTGCCGAGCACCCGGGAGACGGTCAGCCCCCGGGCCGCGGTGAAGGTGACCACATAGGCCAGGACGAAGAGCGCGTCGAAGCCCATCCAGAGGAGCACGGCCTCCGGCCGGTCGTGGAGCGGTGCGGCGAACTCCGCGGGCGACAGCGGCACGTCGGTGGGCTGGAGGTGCACGCCGGAGTGGACGGCGGTCAGCACGGGAAAGGCCACGGCGCAGGCGAAGGTGGCGAGCGCCGCGAGGAGTCCGGCCCGGTCCAGCACCCGGGTGCCCGAGGACGGGGAGGCGTTCACCGGCCCTCCTCCGCTCCGCCGCCCGGGAGTTCGGCGTCGGCATCGGGGCCGAGGAGGTCCTCCAGGGAGTCCCGGTGGGCGCCGAGGCGCCCGACGACGTGCACCAGGCGGTCGCGGAGCGCCGCCAGGTCGGCCAACTGCCGCTCCACGTCGGCGATCCGGCCGCGCAGGAGCGCCTCGGCGTGGTCGGCCGGGCAGTCGGCCACATGGTCGCAGGCGTCGGCGAGCTCCCGGATCTCCTCCAGGCGCAGCCCCAGGCGTCGGCCGACCCGGATGAAGGTCAGGCGCTCCACCGCTTCCTGCGGGTAGCGGCGGTGGTCCCCGCTGGTGCGCTCCGCGGGCGGGAGCAGGCCCTCCCGCTCGTAGAAGCGGACGGCGTCCACCGAGATACCGGCGGCGCCGGCCAGCGCGCCGGTGCTGAGCCGGGCGGTGGTGCCCGGCAGGATCGCTGTGGTCATGACCCCGACGTTAGATCCTGGAGTGGGCTCCAGGTTCAAGCCCGACCCGGGTGACGCCCGTCACACCGGCGCCCCGGGAGGTCCCCGGCCTGCGCGATGAGCCCTCCGGGAGGACGGCGGGCGCCCGCGGTGTACGCCCGAGGTGGCACACGGGCGCGACCCCGGAGGGATGCGGCGGCACGGGCACAGTACCGAGCATGGCGGGTGTGACCGAGTCGATCACGGGGCTGCATCTGTCCCTCTCCGAGACACTTCTCGTCCTCGCCGCCTCCGCTGCGGTCGCGGCCCGCTGGCTGCCGCCCGCGGCCCGCGGCCCGGCCGCGCTCGCCGCGGCCGGGGCGGTGGCGGCCTCCGCGGGCGCCGTGGCCCTGTCCGGCCTCCGGTGGCAGCTGGTGCCCGTGCTGGCCGCCGCGGCCCTGGCGCTTCCCTTCGCGCTCGCCCCGGTGCTCCGCGGGGGCGCGCCGCGTGCGCCGCGCCGGGCGCCGTGGTGGGCGGCGGGGCCCGCGACGCTGCTCTGCGGCGTGCTGATCGCGGCCGGGCCCGCGGCCTCCTGGGCCCTGCCCGTGCCGGTGCTCCCCGAGCCCACCGGACCGTACGGGGTGGGCACCACCACGGTGCAGTGGACGGACCCCGACCGGCCGGAGCCCGCCACCGCCGTGCCCGGGGACCGGCGCACCGTGGTGGCCCAGCTGTGGTACCCGGCGGACCGGGCCGGGGGTCCGGGGGCCCGCTACCTCGGCAGGACCGCGGACGAGGCGCGGACGGTCGGGGACGCCCTGGCCGGCTACGCCGGGCTGCCGTCCTTCGCCCTGGACGGCGCGGTGGCCGCGCGGGGGCACGCGGTGCCGGACGCACCGGTCTCCGCGCGGGGCGGGCCCTTCCCGGTGGTGCTGTTCTCCCCGGGCCTCGGCGGGGTGCGCACCCAGAACACGGCCTGGGCGCAGGAACTCGCCTCCCACGGCTATGCGGTGGCCGCGCTGGACCACCCCTACGACTCGGCCGCGGTCGTCCTGGACGACGGGCGGACCGTGCGCACCGAGGTCGCCGCCTCCGGGGACACCGCCGAGGACGAGCGCCGCGCCGCCGGTTGGACGGCGGTGCGCGCGGCGGATCTCCGCTTCGTCCTCACCCGGCTGGGCCGGATCGGCCGGGGCGGGGTCCCCGGTCCCCTGGCGGGACGGCTCGACACAGGGCGCGCGGCGGTCGCCGGGCACTCCCTCGGCGGGGCGGCGGCCCTGCTCGCCGCGGCGCAGGACGGCCGCTTCGCCGCCGCGGTGGACCTCGACGGCTTCCCCCGCGACACGGGCCCGGGGCTCCGCACCGGGCCGGTGCTGGCGCTCACCCAGGCCGTGGGCCCGGACACCGACCCCGACTACCTCCCGCGCCTTCGCCGGGCCCTGGAGGCGGGGACGGCCCCCGGCTACCGGCTCACCGTCCCGGGCGCCGCGCATCTGACCTTCACCGACGCGCCGCTGTACCTGCCGCCGCTGCCCTCACTGGCCGGTTCGCTGGGCCGCACCGGGGGGCACCGGATCACCGCGGGGGCCACCCTGGCCTTCCTGGACGCGGTGCTCGCCGCGGAGCCGGCCGACCCCGCTCGCGCGCTCGCCGCCTACGGCGAGCTGACCGTGCACCGCCCCCGGGGCGGCCAGAGCCCCGGACGCGTACGGGCCCCGGTGCGCTCGGCACCGGGGCCCGTACGGCGGGCGGGCCGCCGCTCTCAGTCGGTGAGGTTCACCGAGCGGGCGGAGGCGGCGCCGATCTCCTCGGCGATCTCGGAGAGCACGGTGGGCGGGACCGTGTCGTCGACGGTGAGCACGACGAGCGCCTCTCCGCCCTCCTCCGCGCGGGAGACCTGCATGCCCGCGATGTTGAGGCCCGCCTCGCCGAGGATCCGGCCGACGGTGCCGACGACGCCCGGGCGGTCGTCGTAGCGGAGCACCAGCATGTGGTCGGCGAGGGCGAGGTCGACGTCGTGGTCGCCGATCGCGACGATCTTCTGCAGGTGCTTGGGACCGGCCAGCGTGCCGGAGACCGCGACCTCCTCCCCGCCGGAGAGGGTGCCGCGCACCGTGACCACGTTGCGGTGGTCGGGGGACTCCGAGCCGGTCGTGAGCCGCACCTCGACACCGCGCTCCTGGGCGAAGAGCGGGGCGTTCACATAGGAGACGGTCTCGTCCACGACGTCCTCGAACACGCCCTTGAGCGCCGAGAGTTCGAGGACCTTCACGTCGTGCTGGGTGATCTCGCCGTACACCTCGACGTCGAGGCGGACCGCCACCTCGCCGGCGAGGGCGGTGAAGATCCGGCCCAGCTTCTCGGCCAGCGGCAGGCCCGGGCGCACGTCCTCGGCGATGACGCCGCCCTGGACGTTGACCGCGTCGGGGACCAGTTCCCCGGCCAGGGCCAGGCGCACCGAGCGGGCCACGGCGACCCCGGCCTTCTCCTGGGCCTCGTCGGTGGAGGCGCCCAGGTGCGGGGTGCACACGACCTGGTCCAGCTCGAACAGCGGGGAGTCGGTGCAGGGTTCCTTGGCGTACACGTCGAGGCCCGCGCCGGCGACCCGGCCCTCCTTGAGCGCCGAGTACAGCGCCTCCTCGTCGACGATGCCGCCGCGGGCGGCGTTGACGATGCGCACGGTGGGCTTGACCTTGTGCAGCGCCTCGTCGCCGATCAGGCCCAGCGTCTCGGGGGTCTTGGGGAGGTGGACGGTGATGAAGTCGGAGACCTCCAGCAGCTCGTCCAGGGAGAGCAGCTTGACGCCCATCTGCGCGGCGCGGGCCGGCTGGACGTAGGGGTCGTAGGCGACGACCTTCATCCCGAAGGCGGACATCCGCTGGGCGACCAGCACGCCGATGCGGCCGAGTCCGACGACGCCGAGGACCTTCTCGCTCAGCTCCACGCCGGTGTACTTCGAGCGCTTCCACTCGGCGTTCTTCAGGGCGGTGTTGGCCTGCGGGATGTTGCGGGCGGTGGCGAGCAGCAGTCCGCAGGCGAGTTCGGCGGCGGTGACGATGTTGGAGGTCGGGGCGTTGACCACCATCACGCCGGCCTTGGTGGCGGCGGAGACGTCGACGTTGTCGAGGCCGACGCCGGCCCGGGCGACGACGCGCAGCCTGCGGGCGGCGGCGACGGCCTCGGCGTCCATCTTGGTGGCGGAGCGGATGAGGACGGCGTCCACGTCGGCGAGGGCGGGGATCAGCTCCGCGCGGTCGGCGCCGTTGCACTGCCGGATCTCGAAGTCCGGACCGAGCGCGTCCACGGTCGCGGGCGACAGCTCTTCAGCGATGAGTACGACAGGTTTCGAGCTCACGTGAGTCCTCACATGTCCGGTGCAGACGGCCGTCCCGACGGCCGCAGCGGTGGAGGGGGCTAGCCGCGTGGAAGACGCACGACACTGTGGGCCTGACGCGTATGTAGGGATGAGTGTAGTGGCGGCGCGGGCCGCGGCATGCGCCTCGTCGGAAGGATCACCCGTCCGTGGCCGGACGGGGTGGCGGGTGCGGCCCGGGGGCCCCGACGGGGCCCCCGGGCCGGCGGGCCCTTCAGGACTCGTCGTTGTCGACCCAGCTCATGAGCTTGCGCAGCTCCTTGCCCGTGGTCTCCAGCAGGTGCTCGGAGTCCTGGGTCTTGTACTCGTTGTACTTCTTCAGACCGCCGTGGTACTCGTCCATCCAGTTCCTGGCGAAGGTGCCGTCCTGGATCTCGGCGAGGACCTTCTTCATCTCGGCCTTGGTGGCGTCGGTGATGATCCGCGGGCCGGTGACGTAGTCGCCCCACTCGGCGGTCTCGGAGACCGACCAGCGCATCTTCTCCAGGCCGCCCTCGTACATCAGGTCCACGATCAGCTTCAGCTCGTGGAGGCACTCGAAGTAGGCGATCTCCGGCTGGTAGCCGGCCTCGGTCAGGGTCTCGAAGCCCGCCTTGACCAGCGCCGCCGTGCCACCGCAGAGGACGGCCTGCTCGCCGAACAGGTCGGTCTCGGTCTCCTCCTTGAAGGTGGTCTTGATCACGCCGGCGCGGGTGCCGCCGATGCCCTTGGCGTAGGACAGCGCCAGGTCGAAGGCCTTGCCGGTGGCGTCCTGCTCGACGGCCGCGATGCACGGCACGCCGCGGCCCTCCTCGTACTGCCGGCGGACCAGGTGGCCCGGGCCCTTGGGGGCGACCATGGCGACGTCCACGCCCGCCGGGGGCTTGATGAAGCCGAAGCGGACGTTCAGGCCGTGGCCGAAGAACAGGGCGTCGCCGTCCTTCAGGTGGGGGGCGATGTGCTCCTCGTAGACCTGGGCCTGGATCGGGTCCGGGACGAGGATCATGATGACGTCGGCCTCGGCGGCGGCCTCGGCGGGAGAGACGACCCGCAGGCCCTGCTCCTCGGCCTTCGCCTTGGACGTGGAGCCCTCGTGCAGGCCGACCCGGACGTCGACGCCGGAGTCGCGCAGCGACAGCGCGTGGGCGTGGCCCTGGCTGCCGTAGCCGATCACCGCGACCTTGCGGTTCTGGATGATGGACAGGTCGGCGTCGGCGTCGTAGAACAGCTCGGCCACTGGGATTCTCCTTGGAATGCTCGTGTTGCGACCCACCGTACGGCGGGATGGGGCGGAAGGGTCACGCGGTCTCGCCTGGCGAGACCTCGGGGCGGGGGCTCAGGCGCTGCGGTCGAGGGCCCTGAGCGAGCGGTCCGTGATGGACCGCGCGCCACGCCCTATGGCGATCGTGCCGGACTGGACGAGCTCCTTGACGCCGAACTGCTCCAGCATCTTCAGCATCGCCTCCAGCTTGTCACTCGAACCGGTGGCCTCGATGGTGACGGCCTCGGGTGAGACGTCCACGGTCTTGGCCCGGAACAGCTGGACGATCTCGACGATCTGGGAGCGGGTCTCGTTGTCGGCGCGGACCTTGACCAGGACCAGCTCCCGCTGGATCGCGGCGCCGGGCTCCAGCTCGACGATCTTCAGCACGTTGACCAGCTTGTTGAGCTGCTTGGTCACCTGCTCCAGCGGCAGGTCCTCGACGTTGACCACGATGGTGATGCGGGAGATGTCGGGGTGCTCGGTGACCCCGACGGCGAGGGAGTCGATGTTGAAGCCGCGGCGCGAGAACAGGGCGGCGATGCGGGCCAGGATGCCGGGCGTGTTCTCGACCAGGACCGAGAGCGTGTGCTTGGACATGTCGGTAACTCTGCTCTCTCTCAGTCGTCTTCGCTGTCGCCGAAGTCGGGGCGGACGCCGCGGGCGGCCATGACCTCGTCGTTGGAGGTGCCGGCGGCGACCATCGGCCACACCTGGGCGTCCTCGTGGACGATGAAGTCGACGACGACCGGACGGTCGTTGATCGCGTTGGCCTCGGCGATGACCTTGTCCAGCTCGTCGGGGGACTCGCAG
This sequence comes from Streptomyces sp. NPDC048001, assembly GCF_043203115.1. Lineage (NCBI taxonomy): Bacteria > Bacillati > Actinomycetota > Actinomycetes > Kitasatosporales > Streptomycetaceae > Streptomyces > Streptomyces sp. NPDC048001. The sequence continues at coordinate 291,114 of NZ_JBIDBN010000002.1, read as the reverse complement.
CGGATGGCGTGGCAGCCCATGGCCTCGGAGAGCTTCACGAAGTCCGGGACGCGGGTGCCGGCACCGGTCTGCCTGCCCTCGGCGCCGGGGCCGGAGTGGAGCACGGTGTTGGAGTAGCGCTGGTTGTAGAACAGGGTCTGCCACTGGCGGACCATGCCGAGGGCGCCGTTGTTGATGATGGCGACCTTGATCGGGATGTTGTTCAGCGCGCAGGTGACCAGCTCCTGGTTGGTCATCTGGAAGCAGCCGTCGCCGTCGATCGCCCAGACCGCGCGTTCCGGGCGGCCCGCCTTGGCCCCCATGGCGGCGGGGACCGCGTAGCCCATGGTCCCGGCGCCGCCGGAGTTCAGCCAGGTGGCGGGCTGCTCGTAGTCGATGAAGTGGGCGGCCCACATCTGGTGCTGGCCGACGCCCGCGGCGAAGATCGTGCCCTCGGGGGCCAGTTCGCCGATGCGCCGGATCACCTGCTGGGGGGCGAGGCTGCCGTCCTCGGGCTGCTCGTACCCCAGCGGGTAGGTGGTGCGCCAGCGGTCCAGGTCCTTCCACCAGGCGCTGTAGTCGCCGGCCTTGCCGTCGTTGTGCTCGGCCTGGACGGCCTGGACCAGGTCGGCGATGACCTCCCGGGCGTCGCCGACGATCGGCACGTCCGCGGCCCGGTTCTTGCCGATCTCGGCGGGGTCGATGTCCGCGTGGACGATCTTGGCGTAGGGGGCGAAGCTGTCCAGCCTGCCGGTGACGCGGTCGTCGAAGCGGGCGCCGAGGGCCACGATCAGGTCGGCCTTCTGCAGCGCGGTGACGGCGGTGACGCTGCCGTGCATCCCGGGCATCCCGACGTGCTGGGGGTGGCTGTCGGGGAAGGCGCCGAGCGCCATCAGGGTGGTGGTGACGGGCGCGCCGGTGAGTTCGGCCAGGACCTTCAGCTCGGCGGTGGCACCGGCCTTGAGGACGCCGCCCCCGACGTAGAGCACGGGGCGGCGGGCGGCGGTGATCAGCCTGGCGGCCTCGCGGATCTGCTTGGCGTGCGGCTTGGTCACCGGGCGGTAGCCGGGCAGGTCGGTCCCCGGCGGCCAGCTGAAGGTCGTCTTCGCCTGGAGGGCGTCCTTGGCGATGTCGACCAGGACCGGGCCAGGGCGGCCGGTGGAGGCGATGTGGAAGGCCTCCGCGATGGTCCGCGGGATGTCCTCGGCCTTGGTGACCAGGAAGTTGTGCTTGGTGATCGGCATGGTGATGCCGCAGATGTCCGCCTCCTGGAAGGCGTCGGTCCCGATCGCCTTGGAGGAGACCTGACCGGTGATGGCGACCAGCGGCACCGAGTCCATGTGCGCGTCGGCGATAGGGGTGACCAGGTTGGTGGCGCCCGGCCCCGAGGTGGCCATGCAGACGCCGACCCGGCCGGTGGCCTGCGCGTAGCCGGTGGCGGCGTGGCCCGCGCCCTGCTCGTGGCGGACCAGGACGTGGCGGACCCGGGAGGAGTCCATCATCGGGTCGTAGGCGGGGAGGATGGCGCCGCCCGGAATGCCGAAGACCGTGTCGGCTCCCACTTCCTCGAGGGAGCGGATGAGGGACTGCGCGCCCGTCACGTGTTCGACGGGGGCGGCGGGCTGTCCGCCGCTGCGGGGCCGCGGCGAAGGATGGTGGGCCCCGGTGGCCTGCTCGGTCATCGGCATTCTCTTCTCGATGCTGAGGGTTTTTGCGAGGGTTTGGAGCGGTTTCACTTGGTGCCGGTGCAACAAAAAACCCCTCGTGCCGTGAGGCAAGCGAGGGGAGCGCGTCGGAGGTGTCCGCAGGGCCTGTCGAGGGGCCGCTGCTCAGCCGACGCGCCGTCCAAGTACGAGAATTCGGGTGCGCATGGCACTGACCCTCCCCCGACGCGCTGTTACTGTCAAGTGGGTGGGACGCGCGTCTCACTATTCGAGCCACTTCGGGCCTGGGGGATGCCGGCCGTGAGCAGGGGCACGGGCATGCCGGTGGGCACCGGGAACTCGCCCCCGACCAGCACGCGCCGCAGCCGGTACTCGTCCAGCGGCCCGGAGAAGGCCAGCCCCTGCCCGTGGGTGCAGCCCATCGCGCGCAGCGCCAGCACCTGCTCGGGGAGGTCCACGCCGTCGGCGACGCATCGCATGCCGAGGTCCCGGGCGATCCGCAGCAGCCCGCTGGTGATCTTGTGCAGGCGCGTCGACTCCACGACGCCCTCCACCAGTCCGCGATCCAGCTTCAGGATGTCCACCGGCAGGCGGCGCAGTGCGTTGATCGCGGCGTAGCCGCTGCCGAAGCCGTCCAGGGCGATGCGGACACCGAGGCGCCGCAGGGCGGCGAGGCGCTGCTCCAGCTCCTCGAAGGAGATCCTCGGGTCGCTGTCGGCCAGCTCGACGATCAGCGCGCCGGAGGGCAGCTGGTGGCGGGTGAGGAGCGCCTCGATCGAGCCGGGTGGCAGCGACCGGTCCAGCAGCAGCCGCGCGGAGAGCCGCACGGAGACCGGCGTGGGGTGCCCCAGCCGCGCGCGCTCCGCCGCCTGGGCCACGGACTCCTCCAGCAGCCACCGGCCGAGTTCGGCGGCCCGGTTGCCGTCGTCGGCGACGCGCAGGAACTCGGCGGGCGTGAAGAGTATGCCCTGGGCGGACCGCCACCGGGCCTGGGCGGACACCGCGTCGACGCGGCCGGTGGTCAGGCTGACCACCGGCTGGTGCAGCAGGGCGAACTCCCCGTCGTGGAGGGCGCTGCGCAGCCGCGCGGCCAGCTCGGTGCGGCGCACCACCTCCGCCTGCATCTGGGGGGCGTACAGCTCCACCCGGTCCTTGCCGCCCGCCTTGGCCCGGTACATCGCGAGGTCCGCGTTGCGCATGAGGTCGGTGGCGTCGATGGAGGGTTCGGCGAAGGCCACGCCGATGGAGGCGGCGACGCGCACCTCCGCCCCGTCGATGCGGTAGGGCTGCGAGAGGGTCGCCCGCAGCCGTTCCGCGATCTCGTGGACCTGGAGTTCGCGGTCGGTCTGGTCGCAGGCGCCGTCGCCCACGATCAGGGCGGCGAACTCGTCCCCGCCGAGGCGGGCGGCGGTGTCCCCGGCCCGTACGGACTCGGCGAGCCGGCGGGCGGCCTGGACCAGCAGTTCGTCGCCGGCCTGGTGGCCCAGGCGGTCGTTGACCCCCTTGAAGCCGTCCAGGTCGATGAAGAGCACCGCGGTGCCGCGGTCCCCGGCGCGGCGCCCGGAGAGGGAGCCCCGCACACGCCGGGTGAACAGGGCGCGGTTGGGCAGGTCGGTCAGCGGGTCGTGCTCGGCGTTGTGCTGCAGCTGGGCCTGGAGGCGGACCCGCTCGGTGACGTCCCGGCTGTTGAAGATCAGGCCGCCCTCGTACCGGCTGACCGTGGACTCCACGTGGAGCCAGGTGCCCGAGCCCGAGCGGAAGCGGCACTCGATCCGGGTCGTGGGCTCGTCGGCGGGCCGGGCGGCGAGGAAGCGGCGCACCTCGTGCACCACCCGGCCGAGGTCCTCGGGGTGGATCAGCGAGGCCAGCTCGGAGCCCACGAGCTCCCCGGCGTCCCGGCCGTAGACCTTGGTGGCGGCGGGTGAGACGTAGCGCAGCACCCCGGTGGGCGCGGCGATCATGATGACATCGCTGGAGCCCTGCACCAGCGAGCGGAAGTGGTTCTCCTTCTCGGCCAGTTCGCGGGCGAGGGCGATGTTCTCCAGCAGCATGATGCCCTGGCGCACCACCAGCGCGAGCACCACGGTGCAGGCGGTGATGACGACGACGCGGTCGACCCGCCGCCCCTCGGTGACGCTGTAGAGGATGCCCAGGGTGCACACGGCCGCCGCCAGGTACGGGGTGAGCGCCGTGATCGACCCGGCCGGGGGCCGGCCGGGTCGGCGGGGACGGGGGGGACGGGGGGGACGGCGCGGCCCGCCGACGGGCCCGCCCGCCGCCTCGGCCGCCCGGCGGGCGCCCCAGGGGGCGTAGGCGAGCAGCAGCGAGCCGGCGAACCAGCCGGCGTCGAGGAGCTGGCCGGAGCTGTAGTTCTCGCGCAGCAGGGGCGAGGTGAACAGCGCGTCGCACAGCACGGTCATGGCGAGGCCGCCGATCGCCGTGTTGACGGCGGAGCGGTTGGCGGGCGAGCGCCTGAAGTGCAGCGCCAGCACCATGCTCACCAGCACGATGTCCAGCAGGGGGTAGGCCAGGGCCAGGGCCGCCGGGGCGACGCTGCGCCCGCCCTGGGCGTTCGCGGTGTGGGCGAGTGCCAGGCTCCAGGACAGGGTGAGCAGCGAGCCGCCGATCAGCCAGGAGTCCAGCCCCAGGCAGACCCAGCCCGCCCGGCTCACCGGGCGCTTGGCGAGGACCAGCAGGCCGACGATGGCCGGGGGCGCGAAGCAGAGGAAGAACACGTCCGCCGCGGAGGGCGTCGGCACCCCGGTGCCGAGCACCACCTCGTACCAGCCCCACACCCCGTTGCCCGCCGCGGCCATGAAGGAGGACAGCGAGAACAGCAGCCAGGCGGGGCGGAAGCGGCAGCGGGGTGTACGCGCATAGAGCAGGCAGGACACGGCGGCCACCAGCGCGGCCGCGCTCAGCCCGAAGTCGCCCATGACCAGAGCCAGTCGCGGGGAGCCCCAGCCGAGGGCGGCGCCCACACCGTAGGCGGCGCACACGGCGGCGAGGGCGAGCTGCTGACGGAGGGCGGGGTTCCTCCCGCCGTGGGCGGACTCGCGTGCGGCGAGCACCCCCGGCGCGCTCACCGGACCGCCCCCCGGCACGCGGCGGGCCGCTGGGGGCGGTCCGGCCGGGGGAACGGCCGCGGAGGGCGCTTCGGAGTGTGCTCGCGGAGGGCGGCGGCCCGCACCGCCGCGCCCGCAGGCGGTCGTCGTCGGCACCGCCGCGTCGGTTCGTCGGTCCATCGGCCCATCGCCCGTCGCCCCCCTCAGGTCTGATCGGCTGTCAGCTCACGTAGCGGCACCGCCGCTCCGTCCGGAGCAGCCCCCAGGTCGGGACGATACACCAATATCGTCACTCAGGGACATAGCCCCTCTACTCTCCGTGACCACCTGCGGCAACAAGGGCACGCGGTGCATTCGAGTGACTGCGGAGCGTGCCCGAACGGCTCCCCGGCGGCTCACCCGCCGGTGGTGAGCACCACGTTCCGCAGCTCCTCCCCGGCGGCGAACCGGGCGATCTGCGCGGCCAGCAAGCGCTTCGCACGGGGCATGAACGCGGACGTGGAGCCGCCGACATGGGGGCTGATCAGCACCCCCGGTGCGTGCCACAGCGGGTGCCCCGGGGGCAGCGGCTCTGGGTCGGTGACGTCCAGCGCCGCGCCGATCCGGCCGGTGCCCACCTCCGCCAGCAGGGCCTCGGTCCGCACCACCGGCCCGCGGGCGACGTTCACCAGCAGCGCCCCGTCCTTCATCCGGGCGAGGAACGTCGCGTCCACCAGCCCCCGGGTGGCCTCGGTGAGCGGGGTCGACAGGATCACCACGTCGGCCTCGGGCAGCAGTGCGGGCAGTTCGGTGAACGCGTGCACCTCGCCGCGCTCCGAGGTCCGTGCGGAGCGCGCGACGCGCACCACCCGCGCGCACTCGAACGGCGCGAGCCGGTCCTCGATGGCCGAGCCGATGGAGCCGTAGCCCACGATCAGTACGGACCTGTCGGCGAGCGCCGGGTAGAAGCCCGCCCGCCACTCCTCGCGCTGCCGGCCCTCGACGAACCCCGGGATGCCGCGCAGCGAGGCCAGTACGAGGGCGAGGGCCAGCTCGGCCGTGGACGCCTCGTGGACCCCCTTGGCGTTGCACAGGCGCACCCCCGGGTGCAGCCCGGTCAGCCCCGGCTCGACATGGTCCGTCCCGGCGGACAGGGTCTGCACCACGCGCAGCGAACGCATCGCGGGCAGCGGCCGTATCGCCACGTCCATGCCCTGCATGTACGGCACCGCGTAGAAGACGCAGTCCGCGGGGTCGGCGGGGAAGTCCGGCCCGCCGTTCCAGAACCGGTAGGTCAGGCCCGCCTCGGCGGACGCGGGCAGTCCCTCGATCTCCTCGGCCGCCACCGGCAGCCACACGTCGTTTCCCATGCCCGGAGGCTATGCCACGAGGTCTCCCGCGCATTGGTTAGGTTTTGGGGGCGGCCGAGCGGAAGGTACGGGGAGTTGGAGCGCAGGACGATCGGTGCGGCGGCGCTGGAGGTGGGCGCCGTCGGGCTGGGCTGCATGCCGATGAGCTGGGCGTACACCGGCTCGCAGCGGCAGGGGGAGCGCTCGTTGCGCACGGTGCACGCCGCACTGGACGCGGGGGCGACGCTGCTGGACACGGCGGACGTGTACGGGCCCTTCACCAACGAGCTGCTCCTGGGCCGGGCGCTCAGGGAGCGCCGCGGGGAGGCCTTCGTGGCCACCAAGGTCGGGCTGCTCGTGGGCGAGGGGCACATGGTGGCCAACGGCCGCCCCGGCTATGTGCGGCGGGCCTGCGACGCCTCGCTGAGGCGGCTCCAGACCGAGGCGATCGACCTGTACCAGCTGCACCGGACCGACCCCGAGGTCCCCGTGGAGGAGACCTGGGGCGCGATGGCCGAGCTGGTGGCGGCCGGCAAGGTGCGCGCGCTGGGGTGGAGCGCGGTGGGTGCGCGGGCGCCGCGCCGCCCCGGGGCGGACCTGCACGAGACGACGATCCGGCAACTGGAGCGCGTGCAGCAGGTGTTCCCGGTCAGCGCGGTGCAGGCCGAGCTGTCGGTGTGGTCCCGCGAGGCGCTGGCACGGCTGCTGCCCTGGTGCGAGGCGCGGGGGGTGGGGTTCCTGGCCGCGATGCCGCTGGGCAGCGGCTTCCTGACGGGGACGCTCACCCCGGGCCAGGGCTTCGAGCCGGACGACGCCCGGGCCCGGCACCCCCGGTTCACGGCCGAGATGATGGCCGCCAACCAGGGCGTGGTCGCCGGGTTGCGCCGGGTCGCCGCCCGGCACGGTCCGGGGGCCACCCCGGCGGCGGCCGCGCTGGCCTGGGTCCTGGCGCAGGGGCGGCACGTGGTGCCGGTGCCGGGCACCAAGCGGCCGGAGTGGGCGGTCGCGAACGCGGGCGCCGCGGATCTGCGGCTCACCGGGCGCGACCTGGCGGAGATCGCCCGGCTGCCGCCCGCGCTCGGTTCCTGGGACTGAACGGCCGGGGCGGTGGCGGCTCCGGCGCACTCCCGGCCGGCGCCGTCCCGCACCCGGGCCCGGCGCGCCCGGCCGGGTGCGCCGGCGCCGCTCCTCCCCACGGGTTGGGAGGGATCCCGGCCCCGGACGGCGGTGGAGGTGTATGAACGAAGGAGAAGGCAGCTCTGGCGCTCGCACACGCGAGCGGCGTTCGAAGGGACAGCATCGTGCACCGTCCAGCCCTGGGGGCCGCCCTGGCCGCCGCCGTGCTCGCCCTGACGGCGGGCTGCTCCTCGGACGGGTCGCGGGGGGTCCTGCCCGGTACCCCGTCCGAGGACTCCGCCGCCTCCTCCCCCGCCGCGGCCTCCCCCACCGCGCCCTCGGCGCCGCCCGCCCGCGGGTCGGTGGACGTGGCGTCCACCCTCGCGGAGGACCTGGAGTCCCCCTGGGGAGTGGCGGTGCTCCCGGGCGGGGACCTGCTGGTCTCCTCGCGGGACGAGGGCACGGTCACCCGGGTGTCGGCCGAGGACGGGACCACGACCCGGCTCGGCTCCGTGCCCGGGGTGGCGCCCGGCGGCGAGGGCGGTCTGCTGGGCCTCGCCGTCTCGCCGGACTTCGCCTCCGACCGGATGGTGTACGCCTACTTCACCACCGCTTCGGACAACCGGATCGCTCGGCTGCTGTACGACGAGGGCCGTCCGGAGGGCCGCCAGCTCGGCGCCCCGGACACCGTGCTGCGCGGCATCCCCAAGGGGACGATCCACAACGGCGGCCGGATCGCCTTCGGCCCGGACGGGATGCTCTACGCGGGCACCGGCGAGGCCGGGGACCGGGGGCTGTCCCAGGACCGGGAGTCGCTCGGCGGCAAGATCCTTCGGATGACGCCCGACGGGGAGCCGGTGCACGGCAACCCCGAGGCGGACTCCATCGTCTACTCCCTGGGCCACCGCAACGTGCAGGGGCTGGCCTGGGACGGTGACGGGCGGCTGTGGGCGGCCGAGTTCGGGCAGAACACCTGGGACGAGCTGAACCTGATCGAGCCGGGCGCGAACTACGGCTGGCCCGAGGTGGAGGGCAGGGGCGGCGGGGCGGACTTCACCGACCCGGTGGCGCAGTGGCGTACCTCCGAGGCGTCGCCGAGCGGCATCGCCTGGGCCGAGGGGTCGATCTGGATGGCCGGGCTGCGCGGGGAGCGCCTGTGGCGGATCCCGCTCGCCGGAGCGGAACCCTCCGCGGAGCCCCGGGCGTTCCTGGAGGAGGAGTACGGCCGTCTGCGCACCGTGGTGGCGGCCGGCGGGGACCGGCTCTGGCTGGTCACCAGCGAGACGGACACGCGCGGCACCCCGGGGCCGGGGGACGACAGGATCCTGGGCCTGCGGGTGCGCTAGCCAGGGGCGGCGCCGGCCCTGGCTTCGGCACGGCACGGCACGGCACGGCACGGCACAACCGTTCCCGGAGGGACCGGGGGCGCCCTCCACGGAAGGCGGGCCGATCGGTGTTCAACCTGTTCGACGAGATCTTCGCTCCCGGGCGCAGGCACACCGAGGAGGAGCGCAACCGGCTGGCGCTCACCCGGGAGGACCCCGGCGACGGCGCCCCCGGCGGCGGGCCCATCGACCTGGCCTCGGGCAAGGTCACCATACGCAGACCCGCCGCGGGCGGGGCGGAAGCGGCGGACGGGGCAGAAGCGGCGGACGGGGCGGAAGCGGCGGGCGGGGAGCGCCCCGAGGCCGCCGCGCCGCCCCCGGAGGCGCGAGGGGACACCGGGGCCTGAGGGGACACCCCCTCACGCCTCCGGGGGAGAGCCGGACCGGCGGACGGCCCCGCCCTCAGCCGCGGCGGGCCCGCAGCACGTACGGCGTCGTGGTGGCCACGGCGGCGAAGCCCAGCCGGCGGAGGATCGGGCGGCTCTCCTCGGACGCGTCCACCTGGAGGAAGGACACGCCCCGTGCGGCCGCGGCGCGCGCCCGGTGGGCCACCAGGGCGCGGTAGATGCCGCGCCCGCGCCACCCCGGGTGGGTGCCGCCGCCCCACAGGCCGGCGAAGCCGGTCCCGGGGAGGTACTCGATGCGGGCGGCGGACACCGGGAGGCCGCCCTCGGCGAGCGCCACGGTGAGCGTGAGGTCCCCGGGAGTGGTCTCCAGGGCGTGCAGCAGGCGGGCGCGCAGGGGCTCGCCGTCGCCGCCGAAGGCCGCGTCGTGCGCCCGGATCGCCAGGTCCACGCCGTCGGCGTCCCGCACGTCCACCAGCCGGACGCCCTCCGGGAGCCGCACACGGGTGTCCAGCGCCGCGGTCTCGGCGATCATCAGGGTCTCGGGGGGCTCGGGGACGAAGCCCGCCCTGCGCAGCCGGTCGCCGAGGTCCGCCGGGAGATCGTGGTCGTAGAGCTTCCACTCCGTGTCCCGGCCGAGGGCCTCGGCACGGCGCACCTCCCCGGCGATCGCCGCGTCGGCCGTGTGCGCGTCGAGGTCGGACCAGACGACGCCGCACCAGCCCTCCTCCTCCGCGTCGAAGCGGCGCACCCCGGGTGCGGTGGCGGGTCCCCGGCGTACCCGGAGGTCGTAGGCGTCGCGCAGGGCAATGGGGTCCATGGGCCACAGCAGAGCACGGCGCGCGGCCGGGGGCCAGCGAATTCCGCCGCGGGCGCCCCCGCCCGCGGCGCACGGGGCCGCCTCAGCGCCGGGCGTCCTCGCGCCGGGCGCGCCACTCGGGGGCGAGCACCGCCCAGACCTCCATGTCGTGCCGCTCCCCGCGGTGGAGGTAGCTCTGGCGCAGCACCCCCTCGCGGGTCATCCCCAGCCGGGCGGCGACGGCGAGACTGGCGGCGTTGGCCGAGGAGGCGTACCACTCCACGCGGTGGATGCCCCGCTCCTCCACCGCCCAGTCGATCAGTGCGGTGGCGGCCCGGGTGACCAGGCCCCGTCCGGTGGCCGACGGCTCCAGCCAGCACCCCGCCTCGCAGACCCCCTGGACCAGGTCCAGGGTGCGCAGCAGGACCCCGCCGACGAGTGTGCCGTCCTTCTCGCGGATGCCGTGGAGGCGCCCGGTGTCCGCGGCCGCCTTCTCCGCGTAGGAGGTCAGGAAGGCCCGGGCCGTGTCCGGGTCCGTCACCGCGTCCGCGAGGCCGACATAGCGGCCGATGGCCTCCCTGCCGCGGTCCATGTGGGCCAGGAACTCCCCGGCCTGCCAGGGCTCCAGGGGCGCGAGCACCGCGCCGTCCTCCCCGAGTTCCACCGCGTACACGGCCCCACCGCTCCCCATGCCCGCCCGCCGGTGCTCCCGGCGGGTCCCGCCTCTGCCGTTCTGCCAGCCTCTCAGGAGGCGGACTCCCCGCCGCCGCCCTGGCGGACGAGGGACTCGTCCCCGCCCGTGCGCTGCACGGGGATCTTCGCACGTGCGGTCTCCCGGCACCCGGGCTTTTCGATGCTGATCCGGGGCAGCAGGCGGTCCATCCAGCGCGGGAGCCACCAGTTGGCGCCGCCGAGCATGTGCATCAGCGCGGGGACCAGCAGGGTGCGGAGCACGAAGGCGTCCAGCGCGACGGCGGTGGCCAGGCCGATGCCGAACATGGCCACGACCCGGTCGCCGCTGAGCACGAAGGCGAGGAACACCGAGATCATGATCACCGCCGCGGAGTTGATCACCCGGCTGGTCTCCGCGAGGCCCACGCGCACCGCGCGCCGGTTGTCCCCGGTCTCCAGCCACTCTTCGTACATCCGGCTCACCAGGAACACCTGGTAGTCCATGGACAGCCCGAACAGGACCGACACCATGATCACCGGGAGGAAGGGCTCGATGGGCCCGGCCCGGCCCAGGCCGATCAGCTCGCTGCCCCACCCCCACTGGAAGATCGCGACGACGACGCCGAAGGCGGAGGCGACGGCGGCGACGTTCATCGCCGCGGCCTTGAGCGGGATGCCGATCGACCGGAACGCGAGGAGCAGCAGGAGGCAGCCGAGGGTGATGACGACGCCGATGAACAGGGGCAGCTTGCCGACGATGATCGAGGCGAAGTCGTCGTAGCCGGCCGTGACGCCGCCGACGTGGGTCTGGAGCGAGGTGCCCTGTCCGGCGGCGGGCAGCACGTCCTCGCGCAGCCGGTCGACCAGTTCGCTGGTGGCCTTGGACTGCGGGGAGGTCTCGGGGACGACGGTGAGGAAGGCGGTGTCGCCGCTGCCGTTGTAGACCACCGGGGAGGCCTCGGCGACGCCGGGCGTCGTGCGCAGCGTCTCGGACAGCCCGTCCATGGCGACCTTGTCGTCGGCGCCGTCGAGGGTGGCCACCACGGTCAGGGGGCCGTTGACACCGGGGCCGAAGCCGTCGGCGAGCAGGTCGTAGGCCTGGCGGGTGGTGGAGGTGGCGGGGCCGTTGCCCTGGTCGGAGGTGCCGAGGTGGAGCGAGAGCGTGGGGAGGGCGAGCAGGGCCATGGCGGCCGCGGCCAGGGCGCCCAGGAGCTTGGGGTGGCGCTCGACGAAGGCCGACCAGCGCGCGGCGAAGCCGGTGGGCAGTTCGGGGCGGGGGCCGTGCTCGGCGAGCCGCCGGCGCTCCCGGCGGCCGAGGGCCCGCATGCCGATGAAGGACAGCAGCGCCGGGAGCAGGGTGACGGAGGCGGCGACGGTGAGTACGACGGTCAGCGAGGCCGCGACGGCCACGCCGTTGAGGAAGCTCAGTCGCAGGATGAGCATGCCGAGCAGGGCGATGCAGACGGTCGCCCCGGCGAAGACGACGGCCCGCCCGGTGGTGGCGGTGGCCTCGCGCGCCGCGTCGGCGACGGGCAGCCCGCGTTTGAGGCCCTGCCGGTGCCGGGTGACGATGAACAGGGCGTAGTCGATGCCGACGCCCAGTCCGATGAGCAGCCCGAGCATGGGCGCGAAGTCCGCCACGGTCATGACGTGGCCGAGGAGCACGGTGCCCGCGTAGGCCGTGCCGACCGAGACGAGCGCGGTGGCGATGGGCAGCAGGCTGGCGGCGAAGGAGCCGAAGGCGAGGAAGAGGACCACGGCGGCCACCGCCACCCCGACGGCCTCCGCGAGGTGCCCGCCGGGGGCCTCGGACTGGGCGATCGCGGTGCCCCCGAGTTCGACCTGGACGTCCTCGCCGGCCGCCGCCCGGGCGGTGTCCACCAGGGCCTGCACCTGGGCGGGCGGGATGTCGTCCGCCTGCTCGTCGAAGGTCACCACGGCGTAGGCGGTGCGCCCGTCGGCGCTGATCCGGCCCGTGCCCTCGTCGCCGTACGGTCCGGCGACCGTGGCGACCCCGTCGAGCCCGGCGACGCGGTCGAGCATCGCCGTCATCCGCTCCTCGACCCCGGGGGCGCGGACGCTGCCGTCGTCGGTGTGCCACACCACGGTGTCGCTGTCCCCGCCGAGACCGTGGAAGCCCTCCTGGAGCAGGGTGGCGGCGCGGCCGGACTCCGTTCCGGGGACGTCGTAGTCGTTGGAGTAGGCGGACCCGGCGGCGACCGCTCCGGCGGCGGTGCCGCCCAGGGCGAGGAGCCAGAGCAGGACGACGACGAGACGGTGCCTGACGCACCACCGGGCGATGGCTGCCAACGACTGCTCCCAGGGGGTTCGAGGCCCTACGGGCGGGAATGCCCGGCTAGTGGCTCATGACCTGCAGAAGCCACTGTCGCAGCAGTTGGTGATCCTTTGTCCGGTTCGTGTGCATCGTCACAGGGGGGCGGCCCGCGGGCCGCCACCCCCCTGTGCACGTCCCCGCGGGTCAGCCGGAGACGCCGGGGCGCCCGTTCTCTATGCGGCCCATCAGCCGCCGCCGGAAGCCCTCGTCCTCCGCGGCCGTCACCTCCAGGTCGTACCAGCCGTGCGCGTCGGCGGCGGAGTGGACCACACTGCGGCTGCGCCCCGGCCGGACGGTGATCTCCCGGGTCCAGTCGTGCAGGTCCGCCTCGTCGACGTACCCCAGCGGCCGCAGCGTGAAGGTCAGCGGCCGGCTGCCGTGGTTGCGCAGGCGCAGGTGGATGTCGCGCTCGCGGGGGTCCACCCGGGAGGCCACCTCCCCGGTGCCGCCGCGGCGGCCCGCGAACTCGCGCCGGAAGCCGCCCGGCCCGGTGATCGTGAAGCGGTACCCGGTGCCCGTGAGGGGCACCCGCCAGCGGGCCTCGCCGCGCACGTCCCGGTGCTGGGGGACGGCGAACTCCCCCGCGTACGGGTAGAGCGCGAAGTGCGCGCTGGAGGGGCCCGTGTTGCGGAGCGTGACGACGAACTCCGCGGCCCCGCCGCGCCCCTCCCTGCCGTGGGCGTCCGGCTGGTAGGGCAGCGGCCGCGAGGGCCGCACCCCGGGCTCCTGCACGGGCATCCGCTGCTCGTCCGGCGGGGCGGGGCGCCAGCGGCCGGAGAACGGCGGCACCGGGGCGGGCCGGGCCACCTCGGGCTGGCGGCGGCCGCGGCGGAAGTCGAAGGCGGAGGTGAGGTCGCCGGTGACGGTGCGCCGCCAGCGGGTGATGTTCGGCTCCTCGACCCCGGTCCACCGCTCCAGCAGCCGGATCACCGAGGTGTGGTCGAAGACCTCCGAGCACACGTACCCGCCGACGGACCAGGGGGAGACGACCAGCATCGGCACCCGCACGCCCAGGCCGGTCGGCAGGCCCTGCCAGCGCTCCTCGGTGTCCTCCCCGGGCGGCACCGGCGGGGGCACGTGGTCGAAGAAGCCGTCGTTCTCGTCGTAGGTGATCAGGAACACCGTCCGGCGCCACACCTCGGGGTGGGAGGCCAGCGCGTCGAGGATCCGGTAGACGAGGGAGGCGGACGCGGCGGGCGAGGAGGCGCCCGGGTGCTCGGAGTCGACCGCGGAGGGGACCAGGTACGACACCTCCGGCAGGGTGCCGGCGGCCACGTCGGCGCGGAAGGCCTCCGCGAGGGTCCCCGTCCCGACCCTGCGCAGCCCCCGCTCGAAGAGGGAGCGCTCGCCCTCGTCCAGGGCGGCCACGCCCTCGTCGAGCGCGGCGAGCAGCCGGGCGCGCTCGGCCGGAGCGGCTGAGCGCACCGCCGCGTAGAACGCCTCCATATGGGTGTGGCCGCCGCCCGTGCGGGCCAGGGCCTTGCGCGCGATCTCCTTGAAGGTGGTGAAGAACTCGATGTTGTTGTCGGTGAAGTTCTCCCACTCCGTGTACGTCCGCCAGGTGCGCCCGGCCCGCTCCAGCCGCTCCGCGTAGGTGGGCCACGGATAGCCGGGATGGGTGTCCTCGGCGTAGGCCGCGTTGGTCACGGCCCGGGTGCCGTCGGCCTCGTAGCCCGTCCAGCCGCTCCACAGGTGGTTGCGGTTGGGACTGGTGGAGGTGTGCACCGAGGCGTGGTAGGCGTCGCAGACGGTGAAGGTGTCGGCCAGCTCGTAGTGCAGGGGGAGGTCCCTGCGGTCGTAGTAGGCCATGGTGGCGGCCGTCTTGGCCGTGACCCAGCCGTCCATCCACCCCTCGCGCCAGGCCCGGGCGCCGCCGGTCCAGGAGTGGTCGAGGTCGCCGATGTACTGGAGGTCCCTGCTCTGCGCCTCGGCGGCCTCGCGGACCGGGAAGGGCAGGACGCTGCGGCCCGAGGGGCCCGGCTGCGCGAAGACGCTCCGCCCGGAGGGGAGTTCCACCGCGTTGCGGTCGCCGAAGCCGCGGACGCCGCGCAGGGCGCCGAAGTAGTGGTCGAAGGACCGGTTCTCCTGCATCAGGATCACCACGTGCCGCACGGCGTCGAGCCCTCCCGCGGCCGGCCCGGCCGCGAGCGCGGTGTGCAGCGAGGGCGGCAGCACCGATCCGGCCGCCGCGGCGCCGAGCGCCCCGGTGCCGAGTGCGAGCATCCTTCTGCGGGACATGTCCGGTGGCATCCGCGACCTCTTCGTCCGGTCCTCGACGGTTCGTTGGCGGTCCGGCGGACGGCGCCGGCCCGGTGGCCGGGCCCGAGCACCGGACACGGCGGGACGCTAGTCGGCGCGGATGGCGCCGAGGCGGCGTGCGGGCGGCACGGGGGTGAATGCGCCGACGGGGGCCCCGAGTCGACTTCCGGCCACGGCGCGCGGCGGCCCTGCGTGGCGGCGGACCAGCCCGTCGGGAATCGGTCCGCGGTCGCGGGGAGGCAGCGCGGTGTCACCCTCTGCTGGCACGATGGCCGACATGGACAACTGGGGGATTCGTCAGGCGGCGCTGACGCCGGTGGAGTCCGCGGAGTTCGCCCGTGCGCTCCACACCTCGCCCGGCCCGCTCCCGGGGGCCGGGACGGCGCCCTTTCCGGTCGTCGTGCACCGGCCCGGCGCCTCGCTGGCCGAGCGCCGGGAGTCACTGCGCGAGGTGTACCGGGCGATCGTGGCCCGGCTGGGCGAACCGACGCTCTACGGGGGCTCGGCGTACGGCCCGCGGGTGCGGTGGCGCGACGGGCGCCGCACGGTCCTGCTCTCCGGGGACCAGCAGAGCGTGGGCCTGTCCGTGCACGACACGGCGACGCTGGAGTGCGAGGAGCACCGTGTCTTCGCCTGGGGCGGCACCGGCCGCGACGACGCCCCGTACGACACGGGGTTCCTGCCCTACGTCTGGCAGCTGGACCGCGGCGGTCCGGGCGAGCGGCCCGTGGAGGCGCCCCCGGCCCGGTGCGCGGCGAGCCTCGACCACTTCGGCAGCAGCCTGGAACTGCTGCTGGCGGCGTGGATCGAGCAGCTGCCGGTGCAGGTCGGCACGGACTGGGCCAGCTTCTGCCTGACCAGCGCCGCCGACCGGGGCCGGCAGCTGGTGGTGTCCTTCAGCGTCGAGGACGGGCTGCACGCGGCGATCGACGACCGGGACGCCCCGTGGGACGAGCTGCGCACCCGGACGATGCGGGACCGGGGTTGGCAGTCGCACGACCGGGGCTGGTGGCAGACGGAGTACCCGGTTCCCGACCGTCCGGAGACGGCGGCCCTGGCCCGGCTGGTCATCACCGAACTCCGGGCCCGCGGCACGGGGGCGCCGGAGGAGCTCCGGGCCCGCGACATCAGCTGCAAGGACAACGGCGACATGCGGCTGCCGGGCCTGGGCATCCGCCACTGAACCGGTCCGCCCACCGGGCGGCCCCCGCGCCCCGGACCGGGCCCGGGGCCGCCGGGAGGCGGGTCAGGAGCCGAGGAGGCCGGTGACCGGCGCGAGCTGGCTCGTCAGCGGGTCCAGGTCGTGCGGGACTCCGGCGAGCCGGTTGAGGCCGGCCAGCTGCTCGGAGGGGGCGGGGAGGGCCTCGCCGTGCTCGGGGCCGACCGAGTCGGCGGAGAGGGCGTCGAGCTCGTCCATCACGGAGAGCGGCTGGAGGGGGGACACGGGGGCCGCGGTGGCGGCGGGCGCCGCGAGGGCGGACGCCCCGGCGGCGAGGGCCACGGCTGCCATTACACGCTGTGCAGTGCTCATGCCGTGACAACGCCCCGCGCCCGCCATCGGTCACGGGGTGCCCGCGCGGCGGGTGCCCCGTGCCCCGGCGGGCCCACCGCCCCGGCGGGCCCACCGCCCCGGCGGGACGCGGGAGGGGCGGGACGCGGGAGGGGCGGGACGCAGGAGGGGCGGGACGCAGGAGGGGCGGGACGCAGGAGGGGCGGGACGCAGGAGGGGCGGGACGCAGGAGGGGCGGGACGCAGGAGGGGCGGCGCGCACCGCTGTGCGCACCGCCCCTCCCGACCGCGGTCGGCCGGTGTCAGCCCTCGACGCCCAGCCGCTGGAGGATCAGCTCCTTGACGCGTGCCGCGTCGGCCTGGCCGCGCGTGGTCTTCATGACCGCGCCGACCAGTGCGCCGACGGCCGCCACCTTGCCGCCGCGGATCTTGTCGGCGACGGCCGCGTTGCCGGCGATGGCCTCGTCGACGGCCGCGCCCAGCGCACCGTCGTCCGAGACGACCTTCAGGCCGCGCTTCTCGACGACCGTGTCCGGGTCGCCCTCGCCCGCGAGCACACCCACGATGACCTGGCGGGCCAGCTTGTCGTTGAGTTCGCCGGCCGCGACCAGCGCGGCGATCCGGGCGACCTGCGCCGGGGTGATGTCCAGCTCGTCCAGTGAGCGCCCCGACTCGTTGGCGCTGCGGGCCAGCTCGCCCATCCACCACTTGCGGGCCGCGGCGGGCTGCGCACCGGCCTCGACGGTGGCCGCGATCAGGTCGACGGCGCCCGCGTTGAGGATGGCCTGCATCTCCAGTGCCGGGACGCCCCACTCCTCGCGGAGCCGGTTGCGGCGCAGCCGGGGAAGCTCGGGCAGGGTGGCCCGCAGCTCCTCGACCCAGGCCCGCGGCGGCGCGACGGGGACCAGGTCGGGCTCGGGGAAGTAGCGGTAGTCCTCCGCCTCCTCCTTGATCCGGCCGGAGGTCGTGGAGCCGTCGTCCTCGTGGAAGTGACGGGTCTCCTGCACGATGCTGCCCCCGGAGGACAGCACCGCGGCATGCCGCTGGATCTCGAAGCGCGCCGCCCGCTCCACGCTGCGCAGCGAGTTGACGTTCTTCGTCTCGGAGCGCGTGCCGAAGCGCTCGGAGCCCTTCGGCATCAGCGAGAGGTTCACGTCGCAGCGCATCTGGCCCATCTCCATGCGGGCCTCGGACACGCCGAGGGCCCGGATGAGTTCGCGCAGCTCGGCGACGTACGCCTTGGCGACCTCGGGGGCGCGCTCGCCCGCGCCGGTGATCGGCTTGGTGACGATCTCGATGAGCGGGATACCGGCGCGGTTGTAGTCCAGCAGGGAGTGGGAGGCGCCGTGGATGCGGCCGGTGGCCCCGCCGACGTGGGTCGACTTGCCGGTGTCCTCCTCCATGTGGGCGCGCTCGATCTCGACGCGGAAGACCTCCCCGTCCTCCAGCTGCACGTCGAGGTAGCCGTCGAAGGCGATGGGCTCGTCGTACTGGGAGGTCTGGAAGTTCTTCGGCATGTCCGGATAGAAGTAGTTCTTCCGGGCGAAGCGGCACCACTCGGCGATCTCGCAGTGCAGCGCGAGGCCGATCTTGACGGCCGACTCGACGCCGGTCGCGTTGACGACCGGGAGGGAGCCGGGCAGGCCGAGGCAGGTGGGGCAGGTCTGCGCGTTGGGCTCGGCGCCCAGCTCCGTGGAGCACCCGCAGAACATCTTGGTCTTGGTGCCGAGCTCGACATGGACCTCCAGGCCCATGACGGGGTCGTAGGACGCCAGGGCGTCCTCGTACGACACCAGGTCAGTGACGGTCACGTGAAACTTCCCTCTCAGCCCAGCAGGACGTCGTCGTCGCCGAGCCGCTTGAGCTCGCGGTACAGGATGGCGAGGCCCGTGACGATCGCGGCGGCGGACACCGCGGCGTCGGCGAGGCGCAGGAAGTCGTTGTCCTTGCGGGCCATCTTGATCTGCTTGGCCACGCTGATCCCACCGAAGGCGGTGCTGGCCAGCGACACGTACAGACCGGTCTTGGACTTCTTGAAGTTCTTGGCCTTCTTTGCCATGGCGCTCATAGCGAGGGTGCCTCCTCCAGCAGGGTATGGCCCCACCTTTCCACGAAGGCGGCCTCGACGGCGGCTCCGACCTTGTACAGCCGGTCGTCCTTCATGGCGGGGGCGATGATCTGCAGGCCGACGGGCAGGCCGTCCTCGGGCGCGAGACCGCACGGCAGGGACATCGCCGCGTTGCCGGCCAGGTTGGTCGGAATGGTGCACAGGTCGGCGAGGTACATCGCCATCGGGTCGTCGGCGCGCTCGCCGATCGGGAAGGCGGTGGTCGGGGTCGTCGGGGAGACGATCACGTCGACCTGCTCGAACGCCTTCTCGAAGTCGCGCGTGATGAGGGTGCGGACCTTCTGCGCGGAGCCGTAGTAGGCGTCGTAGTAGCCGGAGCTCAGCGCGTAGGTGCCGAGCATGATGCGCCGCTTGACCTCGGCGCCGAAGCCGGCCTCCCGGGTGAGGGAGGTGACGTCCTCCGCGGACCGGGTGCCGTCGTCGCCGACCCGCAGCCCGTAGCGCATGGCGTCGAAGCGGGCGAGGTTCGAGGAGCACTCGGACGGCGCGATCAGGTAGTACGCCGCGAGCGCCAGGTCGAAGGAGGGGCAGTCCAGCTCGACGACCTCCGCGCCGAGCTCCTTCAGCAGCTCGACGGACTCCTCGAAGCGCTGCACGACGCCGGCCTGGTAGCCCTCGCCGCGGAACTGCCTGACCACGCCCACGCGCATGCCCTGCACGCTGCCGTTGCGGGCCGCCTCGACGACCGGCGGGACCGGGGCGTCGATCGAGGTGGAGTCGAGCGGGTCGTGGCCCGCGATGGCCTCGTGCAGCAGGGCCGCGTCGAGGACGGTCCGGGCGCAGGGGCCGCCCTGGTCCAGCGAGGACGAGAAGGCCACCATGCCGTAGCGGGAGACCGCGCCGTAGGTGGGCTTGACGCCGACGGTGGCGGTGACGGCGGCGGGCTGGCGGATGGAGCCGCCGGTGTCCGTGCCGATGGCCAGCGGGGCCTGGAAGGAGGCGAGGGCGGCGGAGGAGCCGCCGCCGGAGCCGCCGGGGATCCGGGTGAGGTCCCACGGGTTGCCCGTCGGGCCGTAGGCGCTGTTCTCGGTGGAGGACCCCATGGCGAACTCGTCCATGTTGGTCTTGCCGAGGATGACCACGTCGGCGTCCCTGAGCCGCTGGGTCAGCGTGGCGTCGTAGGGCGGGATCCAGCCTTCGAGGATCTTCGAGCCCACGGTGGTGGGCATGGACCGCGTGGTGAAGATGTCCTTCAGCGCGAGCGGCACGCCGGCCAGCGGGCCGAGCTCCTCGCCGCGGGCGCGCTTGGCGTCGACCTCGCGGGCCTGCGCCAGGGCGCCCTCGCGGTCGACGTGCAGGAAGGCGTGGACCTTCTCGTCCACGGCCTCGATGCGGGCGAGATGGGCCTCGGTCACCTCGACGGCGGTGAGCTCGCCGGCGGCGATCCGCCGGGCCGTCTCGGCGGCCGTGAGCTTGATGATGCTGTTGTCCGTCATGGCGGTCACTCCTCACCCAGGATCTGCGGCACCTTGAAACGCTGCTGCTCCTGGGCCGGCGCGCCGGAGAGCGCCTGCTCGGGGGTGAGCGACGGGCGGACCTCGTCCGCGCGCATGACGTTGGTCAGCGGCAGCGGGTGGGAGGTGGGCGGTACGTCTTGGTCGGCGACCTCGGAGACGCGGGCGACCGCGCCGATGATGTCGTCGAGCTGTCCGGCGAAGTGGTCGAGCTCTTCACCGGACAGCTCCAGGCGCGCCAGCCGGGCGAGGTGGGCGACCTCCTCGCGCGTGATGCCAGGCATGCAGCGATCCTCAGGGTGAGTGTGTGGGCTTTGGCCCAATCCTATGGGGCGGGGCAGGGTGCCCGTGCAACGGATGCGGCCCGCCCCCGCACCGGCTGCCGGGCCCGCCTCCCGCCGCCGCCCCCGCCGCGGGCCGGTCCACGGCGGCACCGCGGCCGGGAGGGGCCGGGAGCCGAGGCCGCCGTCAGGTGACCGCGCGGCGCGGGGAGGGCTGCGGCGGGGGCCGCTCCCCGGCCGGGAGGGCGGGGCGGCCCCAGCCGCGCCCGCCGCGCGCCAGCAGCCACGCGGTGGTCTCGGCGGGCGGCATCGCCGCCGCGACCAGCCACCCCTGCACCGCGTCGCAGCGCAGGTCGCGCAGCCGCTCCCAGGTCTCGTCGTCCTCCACGCCCTCGGCGACCACCAGCAGCCCCAGCGAGTGGGCGAGGTCCACCGTGCAGCGGACGATCTCGGCGTCCTCGGCGTCGCGGGCCAGCCGGGCGACGAAGGAGCGGTCGATCTTCAGCTCGCTGACGGGCAGCCGCCGCAGGTGCACCAGGGAGGAGTAGCCGGTGCCGAAGTCGTCCAGCGACATCTTCACCCCGTGGTCGGCGAGACCGGCGAGGGTGTCGGCGGCACGCTGGGGCTCCTCCAGCAGCACATGCTCAGTGATCTCCAGCTGGAGCGCGGCGGGGGGCACGCCGTGGCGGGCCAGCCGGGCGGCCACCGCACCGGCGAAGCCGGGGGTGTGGACGTCGCGGGGCGAGACGTTCACCGCGACGGGGACGTCCAGTCCCTGGGCCCGCCAGGCGGCCGCCTGGGCCAGGGCGGTCTCCAGCACGTACTCCGTCAGGTGCGGCATCAGTCCGGAGGACTCGGCAATGGCGATGAACTCGTCCGGGGGCACCCGGCCGCGCTCCGGGTGCACCCAGCGCACCAGGGCCTCCAGGCCCGAGACCTGGCCGTCGAAGCGGACCTTGGGCTGGTAGTGGAGCTCCACCTCGCCCGCGTCGAGCGCCCGGCGCAGGTCGCCGAGGAGGCCGAGGCGGTCGGGGGTGTTGCTGTCCCGCTTGGACTCGTACACCTCCACGCCCGTGCGGTCCCGCTTGGCCTGGTACATGGCCACGTCGGCGCGGCGCAGCAGGCCCTCCGCGTCGAGGGCGTGGTCGGGGAAGACGGCGAGGCCGGCACTGGCCTCCAGGACGAGGGTGAGCCCGTCGAGGTCGAGCGGGGAGGACAGCTCCGCGACCAGGTGCCGGGCGACGCGCTGGGCACTGGTCGTGGAGTCCGCGGCGGGCAGCAGCACGGCGAACTCGTCACCGCCGAGGCGGGCGGCCTCGGCGCCCCGCGGCAGGGCCAGCCGCAGGCGCTCGGCGATCTGGAGCAGCAGCCGGTCCCCGGCCAGGTGGCCGAGGGTGTCGTTGACCGAGCGGAAGCGGTCGAGGTCGATCAGCACCAGCGCGGAGCGGGCGCCGGAGTTCTCGGCGTCCTCCAGGGCGGTCCAGGTGCGCTCCAGGAGCCACTGGCGGTTGGGGAGCCCGGTCAGCGGGTCCTTCAGCTGCTCCTCGGCCCGGGCCCGGGCTATCCAGAGGGTGGAGTCCAGCGCGATCAGCGGCACGGCGAACAGCGGGAGCAGCAGCGGCACGGCGACGGCCACCACGCAGATCAGGGGCGCGATGCCGACCAGGGCCACGGCGAACAGGCCCTGCCGCAGCAGCGCGGTGCGGGCGAGGGTGGGCAGCCCGCCGCCCTGCGGGGCGAGGGCGTACCACAGGAGCAGCCGGGTGACGGCGATGCAGGCGGTGGCGGCCAGCACGATCTCGGGAGCGGCGCCGATCCCCCAGCGGAGCGGGTCCCACGGCTCCTCGACCGTGGGGACGGTGCCGAAGCAGGCCAGCACCAGCGCCGCGGCGCCTATGCCGAGGATGTCGGCGGCGCCGTGCACCAGGCCCTGGCGGCGCCGGGTGCGGCCGACGGACGCGACGAGGGCGGCCACGGCGAGGCCGACGAGGGAGGCGGGCACCCAGCCGTAGAGCAGCAGGGTGGCCAGGGCGAGCGCGGAGCCGGAGCCCGTCCCGCCCCACCAGCGTTCGCGCCCGAGGGCGACCAGATGGGCGACGATGGTGCCGGAGAGCACGGCCAGGGACCAGCCGGCCGTGCCGCCGGGGAAGAGCGCGCCGCCCGCCGCGAGCGTGGTGGCCACGCCCGCGAGGACCATCAGCCCGGCGGCGACGACCGCAGCGGGCAGCACGGGGACCGCCCTGGCCAGGGCCGCGAGTGCACGCGGTCGCGAGACCGTGGCGGCGCTCTCGGTCGGTTTCATTCCCGTCCCTCTCACAGCCGGCGGTACCGATGCCCGGGTGACTTCCGGTCGTTCGCGCCGGGACCGCCCGGCCGTGCGCCCGGCCGCCCCGGCGGGAACCGGACGGCGACCGGTGGTGGTTGCCCGTGCCGTGCCCCCGCTGCCGCGGGGCCCCTGCGCTGCTGTGCACGGCGGGCGCACAGCTCAACAGTAGGACGCGGGACGGGTGAACGGGCAGCGCTCTACTGCTCTTGCCCGAATGCGACCCGGCCACCCTTCTTCTTCTGATATGCACGGAACGTGTGACCTGTACTCGGCGTTCCACCGGCGCGGAATACGGCGCGTTTCGGCCGAGCGCACCCCGGCCCGAACCCCCGCGCGCGCCCGGGGCGGGCCGCCTTCGGACGCCCGGGCGGCCCGGGCGCGCCCCGGTGTCACTCCTCCCCGGGCACAGCCGCCTCACGGGCCGCGTCGGGCCCCTCCTCCAGCAGGACGGCGAAGCCCGGCTCGTCCAGGACGGGCACCTTGAGCTGGACGGCCTTGTCGTACTTGGAGCCGGGATTGTCCCCGACGACGACAAAGGACGTCTTCTTGGAGACAGAACCGGCCACTTTCGCTCCGCGGCTCTGCAACGCCTCTTTCGCGCCATCCCTGGTGTGGTGCTCCAGGGTGCCCGTGACCACCACGGTGAGCCCCTCCAGCGGCCGGGGGCCCTCGTCCCCCTCGGGGGCCTCGTCCTCCATGCGCACGCCCGCGGCGCGCCACCGCCGCAGGATCTCCTGGTGCCACTCCTCGGCGAACCACTGCTTGACGGCGGCCGCGATCGTGGCGCCCACGCCCTCGGTGGCCGCGAGCTCCTCCTCGGTCGCCTGCTCGATCCGCTCGATGGAGCGGAACTCGCGCGCGAGCGCCTGGGCGGCGACGGGCCCGACGTGCCGGATGGACAGCCCGTTGATGATGCGCGCCAGCGGTCGCTGCTTGGCCGCCTCGATATGGGCCAGCAGCTTCAGCGCGTTGGCCTTGGGTGTGCCCGCCTTGGTGGCGAAGACCATGGCGGTCTTGTCCTCGCCGGTCTTCGGGTCCCGCTTCGGCAGGCCGCTGTCCTTGTCGACCACGTACGCCTTGATGGGCAGCAGCTGCTCGATGGTGAGGTCGAACAGGCCGCCCTCGTCGGCCAGGGGCGGCTCGGCGGGCTCCAGCGGTCTGGTGAGCGCCGCGGCGACCACCTCCCCGAAGAACTCGATGTCGAGCGCCTCCCGGCCGGCCAGGTAGGACACGCGCTCACGCAACTGGGCCGGGCAGGAGCGGGCGTTGGGGCAGCGGAGGTCGATGTCGCCCTCCTTCATCGCCCGCAGGGCGGTGCCGCACTCGGGGCACTCGGCGGGCATCACGAACTCCCGCTCGGTGCCGTCCCGGAGGTCGACGACGGGCCCGAGGATCTCCGGGATGACGTCGCCGGCCTTCCGCAGCACCACGGTGTCGCCGATCAGCACGCCCTTGGCCTTGACGACCTCCTGGTTGTGCAGGGTGGCGAACTCGACCTCCGAACCGGCCACGGTGACCGGCTCGACCTGGGCGTAGGGCGTCACCCGGCCCGTGCGGCCGACCCCGACGCGGATGTCGACCAGCTTGGTGTTGACCTCCTCGGGGGCGTACTTCCAGGCGATGGCCCAGCGGGGGGCGCGCGCGGTGGATCCGAGGCGGCCCTGGAGCCGGATCTCGTCGAGCTTCACGACGACGCCGTCGATCTCGTGCTCAACGGAGTGGCGGTTCTCGCCGTAGTGGGCGATGAAGGCGCGGACCTCCTCCAGCGAGGAGACGACCTTGTAGTGGCGCGCCGTGGGCAGGCCCCACTCGTGCAGCAGTTCGTAGGCCTCGGAGAGCCTCTCGATGTCCAGGCCCTCCCGGGCGCCGATGCCGTGGACCACCATGTGCAGCGGGAGGGTGGCGGTGGCCCTGGGGTCCTTCTGCCGCAGCGAACCGGAGGCGGAGTTGCGGGGGTTGGCGTAGGGCTGCTCCCCCGCGGCGACGCGCCGCTCGTTGAGGGCGAGGAACTGGTCCATGGGGAAGTAGACCTCGCCCCGGATCTCCACCAGGTCCGGGACGCGGTCGCCGTGGAGGCGTTCGGGGATCTCCGCGATGGTGCGCACGTTGGGGGTGATGTCCTCCCCGACGCGCCCGTCGCCGCGGGTGGCGGCGCGGGTCAGGCGGCCCTTCTCGTAGGTGAGGTTGACGGCCAGGCCGTCGACCTTGAGCTCGCACAGGAAGTGGTGGCCGGGCGCGCCCACCTCCCGGGCGACGCGCTCGGCCCAGGCGGCCAGCTCCTCGTCGTCGAAGGCGTTGTCCAGGGAGAGCATGCGCTCGCGGTGCTCGACCTTGGTCAGCTCCGTCTCGTAGTCCCCGGCGACCTTCTGCGTCGGCGAGTCGGGGGT
This sequence comes from Streptomyces sp. NPDC048001, assembly GCF_043203115.1. NCBI lineage: Bacteria > Bacillati > Actinomycetota > Actinomycetes > Kitasatosporales > Streptomycetaceae > Streptomyces > Streptomyces sp. NPDC048001. The sequence continues at coordinate 266,083 of NZ_JBIDBN010000002.1, read as the reverse complement.
GCGCAGGGCCGGGTACTCCTCCTCGACGGCCTCCAGGGCCCTCAGGAGCGTGTCGAACTCCGCGTCGCTGACGACCGGGGCGTCCTTCACGTAGTAGCGGAAGCGGTGCTCCTCGATCTGCTCGGCGAGCCGGGCGTGCCGCTCCCGCACGTCGGCGGGCAGCGCCGCCCCCGTCTCGGCCGTCTGCTCTTCGCCAGCCACCGTCTCGTCCTCCCGTGTTCCGTGACCCCGTCACTCAGGGTTGTCTGCGAGTGATCTCGCGGCCCGGACGCAGTGGGCCAGCGCGGCGCGTGCGAACGCGGGCGAGGCACCCGCGAGACCGCACGACGGGGTGAGGGTGACGGACTCGGCGAGAGTCCCCGGATTCAGCCCCAGCCTGCGCCACAGCGTCCTGACACCCCTGACGCTACCGCCAGGGTCGGACAATGCGGCCTCCGTGGAGGGCACCACGCCCGCGAGCAGCCGGGTGCCGCCCTCGACGGCCTCGCCGATCGCCTCGTCCTCACGCTCGGTGAGGAGCCCGAAGTCGAAGGAGATGCCGGCCGCCCCGGCCCGGCGCAGGAGCGCGAACGGGACCTCCGGGGCGCAGGAGTGCACGACCACCGGGCCGTCGTGCACGGCCACCAGGTCGCGCAGCGCGGACTCGGCGACCTGCCGGTCGACCGCGGGGTGGGTGCGGTAGCCGCTCGCGGTGCGGACGCGCCCGCGGAGCACGGCGGTGAGCGAGGGCTCGTCGAGCTGGAGCACGATCCGGGCCCCGGGGACCCGGCGGCGGACGTCGGCGAGGTGCCCGCGCAGGCCCTCGGCCAGCGAGGCGGCGAGGTCGCGGCAGGCCCCGGCGTCGCCGAGGGCCGCCTCGCCGCCCCGGAGTTCCAGGGCCGCGGCGAGCGTCCACGGGCCGACGGCCTGCACCTTGAGCGGCCCCCGGTAGCCCTGGGTGAACTCCTCCAGCGCGTCGAGGTCCTCGCCGAGCCAGGAGTGGGCCCGGCGGGTGTCCCGTCCGGGACGGTCGCTGACCCGCCAGCCGCTGGGCTCCACATGTGCGTACATCTCGACCAGGAGCCCGAGGCTGCGGCCGATCATGTCGGCGCCGGGGCCGCGGGCGGGCAGCTCGGCGAGGTGGGGGAAGTCCTCGAAGGTGCCGGTCACGGTCTTCGCGCTCTCGCGGGCGTCCCCGCCGGGCATGGACCCCACTCCGGTCGCCGGGGCCCAGGGGAAGGTGTTCGTGTCGCTCACCCGGGCAGCGTACGCGGCGCGCGGGGAGGACCGCGGGACCGGTGCCCGGCGGGGGCCCGATGCCCGGCCCCGGGCTCCGCCGGGCGCCGCCTCCGGGCGGGGCGGGCGGCGCGCACCGGCGGCCCGCGGCCCCGGGGGGCCCTCCCGGCGGTCCGGGTCAGCGCCCCGGACGGACCGTCAGGTCGTTGACCTCGGCGTCGCGCGGCAGGTCGAGGGCCATGACCACGGCGGTGGCCACCGACTCGGGGTCGATCCAGCGGCCGGCCTCGTACTCCTTGCCCTCCTGGGCGTGCACCTTGGCCTGCATCGGGCTGGCGGTGCGCCCCGGGTAGACGGAGGTGACCCGCACCCCGGACGCGTGCTCCTCGGCGCGCAGCGAGTCCGCGAGCGCCTTGAGGCCGTGCTTGGAGGCGGCGTAGGCGGACCACTCGGCGTGGGCGTTCAGCCCGGCACCGGAGTTGACGAACACCACGTGCCCGCGGGAGACCCGCACCTGCGGCAGGAGCAGCCGGGTCAGTTCGGCGGGCGCCATCAGGTTGACCTCCAGCTGGTGGCGCCATGCCTTGGGGGTGAGTTCGCCGACCGGTCCGAGGTCCACGACGCCCGCGATGTGCAGCAGGCCGTCGACACGCTCCGGCAGCTCCTGGTGCCCCAGGGCCCAGGAGATGCGGTCCGGGTCGCCGAGGTCGGCCACGAGCGTCCGGGCTCCGGGGAAGCGCTCCGCGAGTTCCCTCGCACGGCCCGCGTCGCGTGCGACGAGGACGAGGCCGTCGCCGCGCTCGTGCAGCCGCCGGGCGACGGCGGCGCCGATTCCGGATCCGGCACCGGTGATCACATGTGTAGGCATGTCCGCCATGCTCGCACTACCGGATGCCCGCGGCCTCCTCCAGGTAGGCCATCGCCCCGACGCCGTCCTCCGCGAAGAACACCAGGTCGGTGAGGGGAAGCGGCAGGAAGCCCTCCGCGTCCATCCGCCGGAACTGCTCCTTCAGGCCGTCGTAGTACCCGGCCGTGTTCAGCAGGACCACCGGCTTGCCGTGGTGGCCGTGCTTCTTCAGTTCCAGGATCTCGGTGGCCTCGTCCAGGGTGCCCGTGCCGCCCACCATGACCACGACGGCGTCGGACCTGGCGAGGAGCAGCGCCTTGCGCTCGGCGAGGTCCCGTGCGACGACCATCTCGTCGGCCCGGGCCCGGACCTTGTCGTGGAGGAACTCCACGGACACGCCGACCAGTCGGCCGCCGGTGTCCTCGACCGCGTCGGCCACGACCTTCATCAGCCCGCAGTCCGAACCGCCCCAGACCAGGGTGTGCCCGCCCTTGCCGATCAGCTCGGCGAACTCCCGGGCGGGGCCGGTGTAGCAGGGATCGAGGTCGGCGGCGGAGAGGAAGACGCAGATGTCCATGGCCCCACGGTACGGCCCGCCGGGGCTCCGGCTGCCGCCGCGTCGACCGGGTCCCCCGTCCGGCCCGGTGCGCACCCCTGGTGCGCGTCGGGGCGGGACGGGAAGGCGGCGGGACGGGGAGGCGGCCACCGTCGTGATCAGGTCATGTCCGACGGGGGAACCGGCCCTACCGGCGGCCGCCCGGTGCGCCTGGGGCGCGAGACGTGATCTGGTGGAGCAGGTGCGGGTGGGGTGCCGCACCGCGTCCGGCCGCCTGCTCGCGGTGGGCGCGGTGGAGCTGCCCCGTGGAGGGGCCGTCGGCCCCCCGGCCCTCCGGAGCGGTTCCGCACCGCCCGCGCATCCACCGCGTACCGCACGTCCTCGTGCCGCACCTCGGAATTCGGAGCACCCCATGTCCCCTCCTGCGACCGGCCGTCTGCGTGCCGCCCTGCTGGGCCCGGCGCTCGCGCTGGGTGTCCTTGCCACCGGCTGCGGCTCCCCCTCGGACGCCCCGGCGGAGACCTCGGCCCGTCAGCAGCCCGCGGTACCGGCGGAGTCCGCACCGGCCTCGCCCGCGGCGTCTCCTGCCGCGTCGCCGTCGCAGGGCCAGGAGCAGGAGCAGGCAACGGAGCAGGAAGTCGAGCAGGAGCAGGAGCTGGACGAGGTGAGCAGGGAGCGCGCCCGGCGGGAGGCGGTCCCGGGCGCCGTTCCGGTCTCGCCCGGCACGGCGGAGGCCGGTGCGCCGGGCACCCCCGTCGCACAGGAGGGGGACGTGACCCTGTTCCCGCCCGTCAGGCGCGGCGAGGAGATCGCGGTGCCGGTGGAGATCGCCAACACGGGTGCCCGGCGGGCGATCTACCGCGTGGAGGTCCGCGTGACCGGTGCGGGCGGCTTCGACGCCACGCGCTCCCTGGAGACCGACACGGTGGGCGTCTACCCGGGCGCGTCCTGGCCGACCGAGCTGACCTTCACCGATCCCGGCGGCCCGGTCCCGGACGACCCGCGGGTCTCCATCGTCAGCAGCAGCAGGAAGGTCATCGGCTGAGGACCTGCGGACGGGCCGGGCGTCCCCGGCACGGACACGGAGGGGAGCCGACGCCCCGGGCCCGTCGATGCGCAGGGCGGCCGTGCGCATCGACGGGCCCGCGGCGTCAGGCGGTGCAGCCCACTCCCCGCTTCACGCTGGGGACGAAGTCGGCGACGAACGCCTCGACATCGGCCACACGCTGCTCGGTCTCCACACCGTGGTCCGGGTCGAAGAAGAAGCGGAAGAAGAGAGCCGAGTAGGGATCCTCGCACCCGGCGAGAGCCAACGCCCGGTCACTGCCCACGAGGGCCTTCTCCGTGGACGGAATCCGCGCCGTCGCACCGTCCTTGAAGTTCGCGGGCTCCCAGTCCTCGGGATGCAGCCCACCCTCCTTCGACTCCCTGACCTCGACCGTCACGGCAATCCGGCCGTCGATACGGATCCGGCAGAACGCGACGTACCCAGCCCCCGCCTGCGATGTGTCGGCAAGGCTCTCGCCGTCGAGCAGCACCGGGGACAACGCGGCCTCCTGGACCTCGAAACCGCAGAACTCCTCGGGAACGGAGTAGCCACGCGCTTCGGAGGCGCAGCCGGCAAGCAGGCTCGCCGCGAACACCCCCGCAAGCAATCCCGTCCCGTACGGGTTGCGCGCCGCCCCCGCCCGCTCACGCCGGCGTTCAACTCTCCTCACGAGTCCCTACCCCTCGGAGTCGGCTGCACATTCCCCACGAAACCCACTCCGAAGGAGAGCCATCGTTCGCCACGCAGGGTCAGGACGCCGGCGCAGCTCCGCCCACGAAGTTCATAAACAAACTCCCGCTCCCTCTCAACTACGTGGCGCACCGAAGCCCCCGGTTCACGCTTGCCACGAAGTTCTCGACGAATCCCGCGACATCAGCGGCCCTCTGCTCGCCCGCTCCGCCGTACGGCGAGTAGAAGGAGAAATCGAAGACCATCCAGGGATACAGGTCGCCGCACTGCGCGACAACCCTGGCCCGCTCACTCCCCGCAATCGCACTCTGAGCGAACGGAACATTCACAGCGACCCCGTCCTTGAACTTCTTCGGGTCCATATCCACGGGCTCCAAGGGCCCGGTGTTCTGCTCCACATCGACGGAGATGGCCATGCGCTCATCAACTCCGAGCCGACAGTGGGCGATGAAACCGGAGCGCTTCTTCGAGTAGTCCTTCACAGACTGACCGTCCGGGAGCAGCGGAGAAATGGAACCAGGGGCGACCTCGTACCCGCAGAACTTCTCAGGAACGGCATACTCGCGCCCACCGGAACCACATCCAGCAAGCAGCGCGGCTAGGACCGGAGCCGCAAAGGAGACAAGCCCCTTCCCCCAAACCCTCATCACGACTCCTTCTCTCCGGAGCTTCCATCGAAAGCAGAGTTGCCAGCGTTTGCGGCTTCTTCAATTCGGTAGTACCTACCCTTGGGGGTTGAGTACTGAGCTTCCTCTGCCGCCCACTCAGGATTTGCCGTGTACCATTGATCGGCTAGCGACTTCAGTTGCGCTTGACGCCGGTCGTACGTCCTCTGGTTTTCTTGCACAGCTTCACCCTCAAGCCGTTCGGTCTCGCTCTGAACCCAATACGAAGTGACCATGTCGGCCCCGCGTTGCGCGATATCGCCGACAACAGGGATGAAGTTCAGGACAGCGCCGGACGTATGATAACTCCACGCCTTTTCCCAGGAGAGGTCGCGCAGGTCTCCCTGCATGGCGTTGTATCGAGCTTCCTCAAGGAAGCCGATTGTGCGACCAGCTGCGGACAGAGTGTTCGAGGGCTCTTCACCGTCATCGTGAAATGACTCAACGATCGCATAGTTTATGCCGGCGTTGAGGATGTCGTAGGAGTCACGGCTTCTAGAAATCTGCTTGGCCATCTCCCGGAGGTGATCCTCATCAACCTTGGAGACCAGGTTCGACGTGTCGCTCATCTCCTCGTGCACTTCCCGGCCGTGGTTGATGAGGATCTTGGCCATGTCGTCCCGCAGCGCGGAGTGCATCTCGTCGCCCTGCTTCGACAGGAACTCCAGGCTGTGCTTGAAGACGCGGTCGTTGGCCTCGCTGTGCGACGTGGGCCGCGGTTCGCCGCCCGAGGGGTCCACGCCCGTGGCCGCCGCGGTGAGGGCCGCGCCCAGGCCCGCCCGGGTGTCCGCGTCCTCGACGTCCGGACCGGAGGTCTCGACCTTGCGGTACTCCCTGGTGTCGACGACGTCCCAGTCGCGCGCGCCGTCGCCCTGTCCCAGCAGGTACTCGAAGCGCTTCTTGCCCTCGTCCGTGGCCGGGTCCAGGTAGACGGCGGTACCCTCCGGGTCGCGGCTCATCACACCGAGCGCCCCGTCGACGGGGTCGTTGGCGAACCAGCCGTCCTTGTCGCCGCTGAAGTCTCCCCGCAGGTCCCAGATGTCGGGGTCCTTCTTCTCCATCGCGATCATGTTGTCCGTCACCTCGGAGACGAACGACGGGGAGTACCCCTCGCCCTGCTGCATGAGCGTGACCAGGCTCTGGTAGCCCCGTACCTCCTGGCCGTGGCCGTGGCCCAGCGAGATCTTCTCCCCGACGACCTCGGAGTCGAACTCGTCGTCCCCGAGCCTGTCGAGCTCGTCGATCCACTCGCGGTAGAAGCGCCCGTCGGAGGAGGCCCGCCATTCGCCGAACCGCTCCTGGTACTCCTCGCTCCCGTACTTCAGCGGCTGCCGCTTGCCGTCGGCGCCCCGGGGTCCCAGGAACTCGGGGACGCGTGTCGCGGTGGCGAGCGAGTTCGCCAGCCCCGTGTTGATGTGCAGATAGGAGCGCTTGTCCTTGGCGTCGTCGAGGTACGCGAGGTCGTTGAGCCGGTTCGACAGCTTGAGCGTGTCCTCGGGCCCGAGCGAGTTGAGCAGCGTCTGGCTGAAGACCCTGTCCTGGGAGTTGTCGCGCATCAGGCGCTCCCACTCCGCGAGGTCGGACGGCTCGCCACCGGCCAGGATCTGGTCCGCGTAGGCCTTGGCCCTGCGGGCCTCCACCAGCTCGATGTCACCGACCGCGTTCGCGTTGAACCCGTCGCGCCCCAGAACGGAGTCAAACATCCGCTCGAAGAAGCTCTTGACGCCCGCCGCGTCGTGCAGGGCGAGTTTGACGCCCTTGTCGGCGTCGTCGACGGCCTTCACGGCCTGCTTGACCTTCTCGTTCCAGACGCCCACCGCGGCTCGCTTCTCCGCCGCCAGGTCCTTGGAGTCCGGGTCGTTCCGGTACTTGTTCAGCTCGGTGAAGTCGAAGTGGACCGTCCCGTTGGAGTCGACCTCCATCCCGTCCTTCTTCGCCTGCTCCACGACGTCGCGCACGGCGCCCACGAGAAGCGTGAACTGGCCGTGGGCGTCCCTGAGGATGTCGGCGATGGCCCGGGCCTCGGTCTGGCCCGCCGCGAACTCGGCCTTGGTGGCGCTGAACTTGACCGCGGCGGCGGCCGCGCTGATGCCCACCCATTCACCCCCTGTCGCGACCCCGAGGACCGTGCCGCTGTAGGCCTCTTCGAGCCTGCGGAAACCGTCGGCCATGTCGTCCCAGTCGTCGGCCGTCGAGGTGAGCGAGCCGAGGTCGGCGGAGACGACGTCCCGGTAGCTGAGCATGTCGGTGTTCCCCCGTCCCTCAGGCGTCGCGACGCGTCGCGGACGTGTTCACGGTCACCGACGACGCCTGGCCGTGCACCTCGTGGTCCACGAACCGGAAGTCGCTCTTCGCCTGTGTGAGCGCGGCCTGGTCGCCTTCGAGCCGGGTCTGGAGCATCTCCACCTGCCTCGCCCACTCCTCGTGCGCGTCCTTGAGGCCCGACCCGGTGTCCCAGGTGAGGAACTCGCGCTCCGTGGAGTTCGTGGAGTCGTCGGCGTGAACGCCCACCCTGCGCAGCCCGGGCCGTATGTGGACCTCAAGCGCGTTGATCGCGGCCTTCTTGCCCTGGGAGTGCGTCCGCAGGTCGGCGGCGCCGTCGGCCCCCGAGGCGCTGTTCAGCTGCGTGCCGCCGTCGCTCCGCGCGGCGACGTCGGACTTGATCTGGTCCCACTCGTCCCAACCCATTGCTCTCCCCGTGACGATGTGTGGTGTCGATGCCGGTGGCGTACCGCGCAGCGGCCCGGCAGGACGGTCCGAGCACCCGGACGCCGCCGTGGCGGCCGTGTCCCGGGCGTGCCCGGCTCTGCCGCCGTTCACGGCCGCCTGCCGGTGTGTCACGCCTCAGAACTCTCACCCCCGCCGTCCCGCCGCCCGCATCCTACGTGGCACGGCGCGGCCCACCCGGCGGGCCGCCCACCCGGGGCCCGGGCGGCCTCAGGCCGAGGCGGCGGGTCCGTCCGCGGCGGCCGGCACGTCCAGGAAGGCGCGGACCTCCCGGTTGAAGGCGTCGGGGTTCTCCCAGAAAGCGAAGTGGCTCGCGCGGCCTTCCAGGATGCGCAGGGCCGCGCCCGGCACGGCCGAGGCCGTGAAGCGGGCGGCGGCGGTGGGGATCAGGCTGTCGGCACCGCCGAGGACGAGGGTGGGGACGGTGATCCGGGGCAGGATGTCGCGCCAGTCCTGCACCACGTTGTCCAGGAGCAGCCTCCCGGCGTACTCCCTCGGCAGGAGCAGGTTCCGGGCCAGGACCCAGCGGCGGTCCTCCTCGGGGGCCGCCGGGCTCCACATGCCGTCCAGGAACTCGGCGCTCAGGCTCTCGGCGTCCGCCCCCGGGGCGCGCAGGCCCGTCACGACCTCGGCGATCACGGCCAGGTCGTAGAGCGCGCCGACACGGTCCGCCAGCCCGTCCGGCCAGTAGGGCTGCCGGACCAGGACCGGGGGTTCGTCGAAGAGCACCAGGCGCGCCAGCCGGTCGCCGCCGAAGAGGTCCCAGTAGGACCAGGTGACGGAGCAGCCCATGGAGTGGGCCACCAGCACGGTCTCGTCCAGGTCCAGGCCGTGGACGAGCTGGTGGAGGTCGTTCGCGAGGCGGGCGATCCGGTAGCCGTGGTCGGGCCGGTCGGAGTCCCCGTGGCCGCGGTGGTCCACCGCGACGACGTGGTGGGTCCGTGCGAAGTGGTCGATCTGGTGCCGCCACTGCGCCGCGGTCTGCGACCAGCCCGGCACGAGGAGCATGTCCGGCCCCGAGCCCGCCTCCAGGTAGTGGAGGCGGACACCGTCGTCGGTGGTCACGGAGCCGCTGCGCGCGTCGTACGTCCCGGTCCTCCGTGGTGCCGCGGGCATGTCGCTGCTCGTCCCTCCGACCGGGGACACCGATCCTTCGACAGGACTGTCCCGGAATGACGTGTACCGGAGGTGATCCTGCACCGGGACCCCACCCGGGACAACGTCCCACGCCGACCGGCCGGGCACCGACCGGTCGGCTCGCGGTCCCGCCCGGTGCTGCGGGGCATCGGTGAGCGGGACCCCAAGGAGGCCGCCACCGTGTGCGGCGGCTCACCCGCGTACGCGCGGGCGCTGGGCTTCGCCTGGCCGGAGCGCCCGTCGCCCTGAGCTCAGGCGGCGAGGGCGGGCGGTGTCGGGGGTGTTGCGGGGAGGCGGAGTTCGAACCAGACGACCTTGCCCGTCTGCCCCGGGGCCGCCGCCTCCCGCGCGCCCCCGCCCCAGGTGTCCGCGAGGTGGTCGAGGAGTTCCAGGCCGCGTCCGCCCTCCCGGTCCGCCGGACAGGGCACGGCGAGGCGCGCCGGGAAGACGGGGCTGGGGTCGCTGACGCTCACCCTCAGCACGGGGTGCGTCCAGCGCAGCCGCATCGCGGCCGGACCCGGGGTGTGCCGGACGGAGTTGGTCTCCAGCTGGGAGGCCAGCAGCTCTGCCCGGTCGGCGAGTTCGCCCAGCTCGTGCGCGCACAGCACGGCACGCAGCAGCCCTCGCGCGATGCGGGGTGCGCGGGGGTCGCGCGGGAAGTGCAGCTCGTACTCCCAGGGGCGGGTGAGGGGGATGGGCCGGGGGGCGGGGTGCGGGGCTGTCGCCTCGTGGGTCATCGCGTCTCCGTGAGGGGGTGGGTGGCTGGGTTCTGGCGTGGGGGCTCGACTCGATGGAGGCATGCGGCCCGGATCGGGACGTGCGCTCCGCAGCGCGTCGGCTCCCCCGCTCGATCCACAAGCCTGGCCGCTGCGGACTCACATGTGAGTCAGAATTCACGAACGAGTGAATCAGAACTCGACCCTGATCGACGCGGGTCGATGATCTGACAGGCTTGCCCGGACAGCAGGAGGAAGGGGAGCCGTTCCATGGTGTCGCGAGCCGCACCCACGGGCCGTCAGCGTCGGCTGGCGACCGAGCTGCGCCGCATGCGCGAGGGTGCGGGCGTCTCCATCCGCGAGGCGGCGGCGATGCTGGGGGCCGACCGAACGATGATCTCCAACATCGAGGCCGGTCGCACGAGTGTCAGCGAGGACCGTGTCAGGCAACTCGCCTGCCACTACCGCTGCCCCGACGAGGACCTGATCGACGCCTTGAGCGCCATGGCGGCGAGCCGTCGGCGCCACCACTGGTGGAGTGACTACCGGGGACGGCTCCCGGACGGCCATCTCGACGTCTCGGAGGTTGAGCACCACGCCGTCCGCATCCGGACCGCCCAGACCGTGCATCTGCCGGGCCTGCTGCAGACGGAGGACCACGCCCGCGCGATCTTCGGGCTGGCCGTGCCCAGACTGTCCCGTCTCGATGTCGAGCTGCGCGTGGCGCATCGCATGCAGCGGCAGTCGGTGCTCCAGGGGGACACCCCGACGCCGTACACCGGGATCATCCACGAGGCCGCCCTCAGGCTGGAGTTCGGCGGCCGATCCGTTGCGCGCAGGCAGCTGGAGCGCCTCGCGGACGCCTGCGCCCAGCCGCACATCCGGTTGCTGGTGATCCCGTTCAGCGCAGGCGAGTTCCACGGCGCGGGGCAGTCGGTCCTGTACGCGGAGGGTCCGGTGCGGGCCTTGGACACGGTGCAGCTCGACACCGCGTTGGGGGCCAACTTCGTTGACGCACCGACGCCGTTGGCGAACTATCGTTCGCTGCTGGACCTGATGGAACAGTCGGCGCTGCCGGCCGACGACTCACAGGACTTCATCCGGTCCATGGCGAAAGGACTGTGAATGGACCGGCGCACACCCGCCGCCCGCTGGCGCAGATCGTCGTACTGCGCGGGCGGCGGCAACAACTGCGTGGAGATGGCCCGCCTCGGCGAGGACGCCGTGGCCGTCCGGGACAGCGTCGCCCCGGACCGGGCCCTGCGTGTCGGCGCCCCCGCCTTCGCCGCGTTCCTCGGCGCGCTCAGGCGGCCTCGGTCGTCCGGCGGACGGTAGCGGAGATCGTCGCGGAACCGACCACGCGGGTGCCGTCGTACAGGACGATCGCCTGCCCCGGCGCCACACCGCGGACCGGCTCGTCGAAGGTGACGCGCAGTTCGGCGCCGTCGACCGGCTCCGCCGAGACCGCGCACTCGCCGCCGTGGGCGCGCAGCTGCGCCGTGTAGCGGCCGGGGCCCTCGGGGGCGGTGCCGCACCAGCGGGGCTTGATCGCGGTGAGGCCGGTCACGTCCAGCGCCTCGACGGGACCGACGGTGACCGTGTTGTCCACCGGGGAGATGTCCAGGACGTAGCGGGGCTTGCCGTCGGGGGCGGGGTGGCCGATGCGCAGGCCCTTGCGCTGCCCGATGGTGAAGCCGTAGGCCCCCTCGTGGCTGCCGAGCCTGGTCCCGCTCTCGTCGACGATGTCGCCCTCCGCCCGGCCGAGGCGGTCGGCGAGGAAGCCCTGGGTGTCGCCGTCGGCGATGAAGCAGATGTCGTGGCTGTCGGGCTTCTTCGCGACCGCGAGACCGCGCCGCTCGGCCTCCGCCCGGATCTCGTCCTTGGTGGTGAGGGTGTCGCCCAGCGGGAACATGGCGTGGGCGAGCTGCCGCTCGTCCAGCACGCCGAGGACGTAGGACTGGTCCTTGGCCATGTCGCTGGCGCGGTGCAGCTCGCGGACGCCGTCCTCGCGGAGGACGACCGTGGCGTAGTGCCCCGTGCACACCGCGTCGAACCCGAGCGCAAGGGCCTTGTCGAGCAGTGCGGCGAACTTGATCTTCTCGTTGCAGCGCAGGCAGGGGTTGGGCGTGCGCCCGGCCTCGTACTCGGCGACGAAGTCGTCCACCACGTCCTGACGGAAGCGGTCGGCGAGGTCCCACACGTAGAAGGGGATGCCGATGACGTCGGCCGCGCGGCGGGCGTCGCGTGAGTCCTCGATCGTGCAGCAGCCCCGCGCTCCGGTGCGGAAGGACTGCGGGTTGGCGGAGAGGGCCAGGTGCACGCCGGTGACGTCGTGCCCCGCCTCGACCGCCCGGGCGGCGGCGACGGCGGAGTCGACTCCGCCGGACATGGCGGCGAGGACGCGGAGGGGACGCGGAGAGGTCTCAGTCATAGCCCCACCAGGGTAAGGGTGCCGGGGAACCGAAAGCTCGCGGATAGGCGTTGTCACGGGCATGGGGAACGAGAGCGGGCACGGTGGCGGCGGCGGCAAGGGCAGGGTCACGCGCCGGGCCGTGCTCTTCGGGGGCGGTGCGGCGGTCCTCGGCGGGGGCTATCTCGTCCAGGACGAGGTCCGGCGGCTGTGGCGCGGTATGCCGTGGGTGCGGCCGCCCCGCAAGGAGGGGGAGATCGACCACGCGGGCGCCCAGTGGATCGCGGCCAACGCGGCGAACTGGCGGCTGGCCTACCGGCCGGACGACTACGAGATCGACCGTGTCGTGATCCATGTCGTCCAGGGCAGCTACCCGACCGCGCTGAAGGTGTTCCGCGACCCGACACACGGGGCCGCGACGCACTACGTGGTCCGCAAGGACGGGCACGTGGCCCAGATGATCCGCGAGCTGGACGTGGCGTACCACGCGGGCAACCGCTCCTTCAACGAGCGCAGCATCGGTATCGAGCACGAGGGCTTCGTGGACCGCCCCGAGGACTTCACCGACGCGATGTACGCGGCCTCGGCCCGGCTGACGGCCGACGTCTGCGCACGCTACGACATCCCCGCGGACCGCGAGCACATCGTCGGCCATGTCGAGGTCCCCGGCACCGACCACACCGACCCGGGCCCGCACTGGGACTGGGACCGCTACCTGCGGCTGGTGCGTGAGGCGCTGCCGCAGGCGCGCCGCGCCGCGGACCGCGGGGCCTGAGGGGACCGCTCCCGGGCGGAGCGGGCCGGGCCGCCCCGGCCCGCCGCGCAGCCCGGGGCATCCCGCCGGGGCCCGCCGGGCCGGGGGTCGTCGGCCTCAGCTGAGACCGGCGGTGCGGGCCCGTTCCACGACCGGGCCGATGGCGGCGGCGAGGGCGTCCACGTCCGCCTGGGTGGAGGTGTGGCCGAGGCTGAAGCGCAGCGTGCCGCGGGCCAGGTCCGGGTCGGTGCCGGTGGCCAGGAGGACGTGGCTGGGCTGGGCGATGCCCGCGGTGCAGGCGGAGCCCGTGGAGCACTCGATGCCCTGGGCGTCGAGGAGCAGCAGCAGGGAGTCGCCCTCGCAGCCGGGGAAGGTGAAGTGCGCGTTGGCGGGGAGCCGGTCGACCGGGTCGCCGCCGAGGACCGCGTCCGGGACGGCGTCGAGGACGGCGCGCACCAGGGAGTCGCGCAGGGCGCCCACCGTGCGGGCGAACTCCTCGCGGCGCCCGGTGGCGAGACGGCCCGCCACGGCGAAGGCGGCGATGGCCGGGGTGTCCAGCGTGCCGGAGCGCACATGGCGTTCCTGGCCGCCTCCGTGGAGGACGGGCACGGGGGTGTACTCGCGGCCGAGGAGGAGGGCCCCGATGCCGTAGGGGCCCCCGATCTTGTGGCCGGAGACGGTCATGGCCGCCAGGCCGGAGGCGGCGAAGTCCACGTCGAGCTGGCCGACGGCCTGGACCGCGTCGGCGTGCAGCGGCACACCGAACTCGGAGGCCGCGGAGGCGAGTTCGTGCACGGGGAAGACGGTGCCGATCTCGTTGTTGGCCCACATCACGGTGGCCAGGGCCACGTCGTCGGGGTTGCGGGCGATCGCCTCCCGCAGGGCCTCGGGGCGGACCCGGCCGTGGGGGTCGACGGGCAGGTACTCGACGGTCGCGCCCTCGTGCTCGGCGAGCCAGTCGACGGCGTCGAGGACGGCGTGGTGCTCGACGGGGCTGGCGAGGACGCGGGTGCGGGCGGGGTCGGCGTCCCTGCGCGCCCAGTACAGGCCCTTGACGGCGAGGTTGTCGGCCTCGGTGCCGCCCGAGGTGAAGACGACTTCGCTGGGTCGCGCGCCGAGCGCCTCGGCGAGGCTCTCGCGGGCCTCCTCGACGGTGCGGCGGGCCCGGCGGCCGGCGGCGTGGAGGGCCGACGCATTGCCGGTGGCGACGAGCTGGGCGGTCATCGCCTCGACCGCCTCCGGAAGCATCGGGGTGGTCGCGGCGTGGTCGAGGTATGCCATGGTGGCCCCGATTCTACGAGGCGGCCGCGGGGGCGCGGACGCGGCGCAGGGGTGCACGCTCGTCCGGCGTGCGCCCCCGGGACCTCGGGGGCCCGCAAGGGGCGGGGCGGCTCTCCCCGCGTGCGCCCTCCGCCCTGTGCGGAGGGAGGAGGCCCGTCGTCAGGAGCCGAAGCCCCAGACGACGTTGCCGCCCGCGGTCACCACGGCGGCGAGGACCACGAGGTCGGCGATGCCGAGGGCGAGCCCGAGGAGGGCGCGTCCGCGGCGGGTGGTGCCCCGCAGCAGGGCGAGCGAGGCGAGCACGACGGCGGCCGGGCCGAGGACGATGTTCATCACGAGGAGGCCGACGAGGCCGAGGACGAAGGCGGCGACGGCCATGCCGTCGGCGTCGCCCCGCGGCCGGCGCCCCTGGGGGGCGGGGGTCCCGGGGTCGCGGGGGGCGCGGCCCGCGGGCCGTGCGCGGTCGCGCTCCGTGTGGTGCGGCGGGAGCAGCAGGGTCATGGCGGTGGTTCTCCTTCCGTGGGTCGGGTGGGCGGCGCGGAGCGGTTCAGCCGCGCCGGGCGCGGCGCTCGCGTACGGCGAAGACGAGCAGCCAGGCACCGATGGCGGCGGCCGCGGCGAGCGAGACGGGGGCGGGGAGGTGGACCACGGCGCCCAGCATCACGCCCATCAGCAGGAGGGCGGCTACGAGGATGATCACGGTCTTCCTTCCGGTGAACGGAGCTTGAGAGTACGACTGTTCACTGAATCTGAGTCTACCCATTCCCCTCCGCGGCGAACGGTTGTTTACTGAATGGCATGAGTCACACGGTCGGAATCCGCCAGGCGCAGAAGCAGAAGACCCGCCAGGCCCTCATGGACGCGGCGCTGCGCCTCCTGGAGACGCAGAGCCTGTCCAGCGTGGGGCTGCGGGAGGTCACCCGGGCGGTGGGCGTCGCCCCCACGGCCTTCTACCGCCACTTCCGGGACATGGCGGACCTCGGCGTCGCGCTCGTCGAGGAGTCGCTGGGCGCCCTGCACGCCACGATCGGCGAGGCGCTGGCGGAGGCCGACGACGCGGCGAGGATCGACCACTCCGTCGCGGTGGTCGCCGCGCTGGTGCGCACCTCACCCGCCCATGTGCGCTTCCTGGCCCGGGAGCAGCACGGCGGTGTCGCTCCGGTGCGCGAGGCGATCGGGAGACAGCTGCGGCAGTTCGGCGACGAGGTCGCGGCGGCCTTCGCGGACGAACCGGAGGCGGCGGGGTGGAGCCCGGAGGACCTGCGGATGCTCGCCGGCCTGTACGTCGACCACATGGTCGTGACCGCCTCGGCGCTGCTGGAGGCGGGGCCCGGGGGCGAGGAGGAGATCGCCGGGCTGGCACGCAGGAGGCTCCGGCTCATCAGCCTGGGGCGCCGGCACTGGCTGGACTGACGGCGCTCCGCGGGGCGCCGGAACCGGTGCGGGCACGACGGCGGCAGCCCCGTTTCCCCCGGCCTCACCGGCCGGGGGAAACGGGGCTCCCGTACGGGGACAGCGGACCGCCCGGGGGCCTCAGGGGCCCGTCGCCCGGGAGGCCCGGACCCGCGGCTTCAGGGCCTCGGGGCCCTCGCCAGCTGGCGGGACTGGGCGACCAGGCGGTCGGCCGAGTCCCAGACCTCGGCGTCCTCCTCCAGGAAGCCGCCCGCAAGGTTGCGGGTGGTGATCGACACCCGGAGCGGGCCGGGCGCGGGGCGGCAGCGCACATGCGTGGTCAGTTCCACGGTCGGCGTCCAGCCGGTCAGCCCGAGCTCGAAGGAGGTGGGCGGCAGCGCGTCCACGGTCAGCAGCAGGGACAGCGGGTCGGGGTCGCGGCCGTCCGCGAGACCGAACCAGCCGCGCATCTCGCCCCTGCCGGAGGGGGCGCCGACCGCCCAGCCGACCGTGGCCGGATCGAGGCGGATGTCCAGGCGGTCGGTGATCGCGGAGCTGCCGGGGATGGGCGCGGGGCCGTCCCCGGGACCGAGGCACTGCTCGATCGGCGGGATCGCGGGCGGGGCCGCGCTGGTGCGGACCTCCGGGGTCAGCCCGTCGAGGTCGCCGTAGGTGGCCAGCACCCTGATGCGCTCCACCTCGGTGCCGTCGTCCTCGAACTGGACCAGGGAGGCCTGTCCGGTGGACAGGGTGCGGCCGGTGCGCACCACCTCGGTGCGGATCACGGCCGGGCCGGGCCGGGAGGCGGTGAGGTAGTGGGCGGAGACCGTGAAGGGGTCGGAGTGGGGCAGGGCCTCGCCGAGCGCCCGTCCGAGCAGCGCCAGCAGATAGCCGCCGTTGACGGCCGAGATGATGGTCCAGCCCGCCGAGAGCTCCGCGTCGTAGACGCCGGGCTCGCGCCGCGTCACGGCGGTGTCGCGGTCGAACTCGCTGTCGCCGACGGCGGCGCGCGTCGGCTGTGCCTGTGCCTGTGCCATGGCGGTACCGTACAACAGGCAATTACTAAGCGGTAGCTTTTACTCTTCGGTCGCTTCCGACCTGCGGTTCCAGGCACGCGGGGCACGCCAGCGGTAGCGCAGGGCCAGCAACCGCAGGCTGAAGGCCGTGACCACGGCCAGCCCGCTGGTGACGGCGTTGAGGGTGTCGAAGCGGATGAAGAGCACCACCATGGTGGCCCCGACGATCGCCGGTACCGCGTACAGGTCGCGGTCCCAGCGCAGCAGCGAGGGCACCTCGTTGGCCAGGACGTCGCGCAGCACACCGCCGCCCACGGCCGTCGCCAGCCCGAGGACGGCGGAGGAGGTGAGGCCGAGGCCGTACTCGTACGCCTTCGTCGTCCCGGTCACGCAGAACAGGCCGAGCCCGGCCGCGTCGAAGACGTTGACCCCGGTCTGGATGCGCTCCACCTGGGGGTGGAGGAAGACGACCAGACCCGCGGCGACCAGCGGCATCAGGAAGTAGCCGAGATCGGTGAAGGCGGCCGGGGGCACGGCCCCGATCACCAGGTCGCGGAAGAGCCCCCCGCCCAGCGCCGTGGCCTCGGCGAGCACGGCGATGCCGAACACGTCGAAGTTCTTGCGCACGGCGAGCAGTGCGCCCGAGATCGCGAAGACGAAGATCCCCATGAGGTCGAGCGCGTGCTGGACGGAGGGCGTGAAGAGTTCTTGGAACACCGGACAGTTCTACCGTGTGCGTCCCCGTCCGGTGTCCCCGCCGCCTCCGGGACCGCTCAGCCCGTCCCCGGGGACCGCTCCGCCGCGTCCGCGGACTCGGCCGTGCTCTGCGCGGGCACGGCCGGGGCCTCGTCCGCCCCGCCGGCGTCGGCCTCCGCCGCGGCGGGCCCGGTAGCGGGCCGGCCGGCGGCGTCGGCATCCTGGGCGGCCCCTGGCCGGCCGGTGTCGCCGGAGGCGTCCGCCCCGGACTCCGCGGCGGCGGACGGGACCCCGGCCGCCGCCGGGTCCCCGGACTCCTGGGCGACCTCGGCGTCCTTGCGCACCACCGCCTTCGTCGCGACCACCGCGTCGATCCCGGTCGAGCGCGTCTGCTCGACGGTGCCCTCCTCGATCTCGCGGGCGAAGTGGCAGGCGACCTTGTGCCCCTCCCCCAGGTCGGTCAGGACGGGCCGCTCGCTCGCGCACCGCTCCTGCGCCCAGGGGCACCGGGTGTGGAAGCGGCAGCCGCTCGGCGGGTTCGCGGGCGACGGGAGGTCGCCCGCGAGCAGGATCCGCTCGCGGGCGTCCTCCACCTCCGGGTCCGGTACGGGCACCGCCGACATCAGCGCCTTGGTGTACGGGTGCCGGGGCGACTCGTAGAGGGCGTCGCTCGGCGCCTCCTCCACCAGTCCGCCCAGGTACATCACGCCGATGACGTCGGAGATGTGCCGGACGACGGCCAGGTCGTGGGCGATGACCAGATAGGTCAGGCCCAGCTGCTGCTGGAGCTCCTCCAGCAGGTTGATCACCTGGGCCTGCACCGAGACGTCGAGGGCCGACACCGGCTCGTCGCAGATGATCACGTCCGGCTCCAGCACCAGCGCGCGGGCGATGCCGATGCGCTGGCGCTGGCCGCCGGAGAACTCGTGCGGGTAGCGGGACAGCGCGTTGGCCGGGAGCCCGACCTTGGCCAGGATGTCCTTGATCTTCTCCCGGCGCTCGCCCTGGTCCCTGCCGATCCCGTGCGCGGCCATGCCCTCGCTGAGGATCGACTCGATGTTCTGGCGCGGGTTCAGGCTGCCCAGCGGGTCCTGGAAGACCATCTGCAGACGTCTGCGGAAGCCGCGCATCTCCTCCCCGGGCAGCCGGGCCAGGTCCGTGCCGTCGAAGACGACCCCGCCGCTGGTGATGTCCACCAGCCGCAGCACCGCCCGCCCCAGGGTGGTCTTGCCGCAGCCCGACTCGCCCACCAGGCCGTAGGTCTGGCCGGCCTCGACCGTGAGCGAGATGCCGTCGACGGCGTAGACATGGCCGACCGTGCGGTCGAACAGGATGCCCTTGCGCACCGGGAAGTGGACCTTGACGTCGTCCAGTTCGAGCAGACTCATGCCGAGACCTCCGCCTGGGGCTTGGGAAGGACCGGGTTGACGCAGCGCACCTGGTGGCCCGCGGCGCGCGGTTCGGTCAGTTCGGGCGTGCCGGTCAGGCACTCCATCGTGTAGTGGTCGCAGCGGGGGGCGAAGGCGCAGCCGTCCGCCCAGGAGATGCGGTCGTTGATGGACCCGCGGATCGGGCTCAGCGGCTCCCCCCGCGGCGCGTCCAGTCGCGGGATCGAGCCGAGCAGCCCGTGGGCGTAGGGGTGCGTCGGGTGGGCGAACAGCTCGCGCCGCCCCGCCGACTCCACCGCCCGCCCGGCGTACAGGACGTTCACCTGGTCGCACAGGCCCGCCACGACGCCGAGGTCGTGGGTGATCATCAGCAGGGCGGTGCCCTCCTGGTCGACCAGTTCCTTGAGCAGCTCCAGGATCTGGGCCTGGATGGTCACGTCGAGCGCGGTGGTCGGCTCGTCCGCGATCAGCATGCGCGGAGCGCAGGCCACCGCCATGGCGATCAGCGCGCGCTGGCGCATGCCGCCGGAGAGCTGGTGCGGGTACTCCTTGAGCCGCCGGTCCGGGTCGGGGATGCCGACCCGGTCGAGCAGCTGGGCGGCCTCCTTGCGGGCGGCCTCCCCCTTCATGCCGCGGTGGCGCTGGAGGATCTCGGTGACCTGGACGCCGATGGGGACGACCGGGTTCAGCGAGGACAGCGGGTCCTGGAAGATCATCGCGAGCTGGCTGCCGCGC
Source organism: Streptomyces sp. NPDC048001 (assembly GCF_043203115.1). NCBI lineage: Bacteria > Bacillati > Actinomycetota > Actinomycetes > Kitasatosporales > Streptomycetaceae > Streptomyces > Streptomyces sp. NPDC048001. The sequence continues at coordinate 246,810 of NZ_JBIDBN010000002.1, read as the reverse complement.
AGGTCGCGCCGCTTGCGGGGGCTCATGGTGAGCAGGTCCTCGCCCTCGAACAGGGCCCGGCCCCCGACGCGGACGCCCTTGTCGGGCAGCAGGCCCATGAGCGCCAGCGAGGTGACCGACTTGCCGCAGCCCGACTCGCCCACCAGGCCGACGACCTGGCCCTGGTCGACGTCGAAGGAGACGCCGTCCACGGCGGTGGAGTCCTTGCGGCCCTTGGCGGTGAAGGTGACGCTGAGTTCGTCGACAGAGAGCAGTGCCATGGGGCTTCAGCCTCGCAGCTTGGGGTCGAGGGCTTCGCGCATGGCCTCGCCGAGCAGGGTGAAGCCGAGGGCGGTGATGATGATCCCGACCGCCGGGTAGACGGCCATCATGGGCTCGTTGTCGAAGAAGCGCTGCGCCTGGGAGAGCATCACGCCCCACTCGGGGATGGCCGGGTCGGGGTTGCCGAGGCCCAGGTAGGACAGGGCGGCGGCCTCGATGATCGCGGTGGCCAGGCTCAGGGTGGCCTGCACGATCACGGGGCTGATCGAGTTGGGCAGGATCTGCGTCAGGACGATCCGCCTGTTGCGGATGCCGAGGGCCTTCGCCGCGAGCACGTAGTCCGAGCCGCCCTGGGCGAGCATCGAACCGCGCAGCAGGCGGGCGAAGATGGGGATCTGCACGACACCCACGGCGATCATCACGGTGGTCAGGGACTGGCCCATCACGGCCGCGATGGAGACGGCGAGCAGCAGGGACGGCAGCGACAGCATGATGTCGGTGATGCGCATGATCACGGTGTCGACCCGCTGCCCGGCCCGCCCGCCGAGGGTGGCGGCCGCGCCGGAGAGCACGCCCACCAGGGCGCCGACGAGCAGGCCGATGAGCATGGAGACGACGCCCACCAGCAGCGTCTGGCGGGCGCCGACGAGCATCCGGGAGAACATGTCGCGGCCCAGGTGGTCCAGGCCGAACCAGTTCTCGCCGCGCATGCCGACGAACTTCCCCTGGTTGGCGAACACCTCGCCGCGCCAGGTCTGGGCGGTCGGTGTGTAAGGGGCGATCCACGGACCGACGACCGCGAGCAGCACGAACACCGCGATGACGACGGCGCCGATGACCGCCATCTTGCTCCGGCGCAGCCGCCTCATGGCCTCGCGCCAGAGGCTGGCGCCGCTGGTGGACTCGGAGGACTGCATCAGCTCCGCGAGCCGGTCGATCTTGTCGGCCTTCTTGGTCATGGTCGTCACGTCAGTGCACCCGCACTCTCGGGTCGATGAGGCTGTACGCGAGGTCGACCAGCAGGTTGATGACCACGTACACCATCGCGATGAAGAGGATGAACCCGACGAGCACGGGGTAGTCGCGCGCGTCGATCGAGGTGCGGATGAAGGAGCCGATGCCGCCGAAGGAGAACACCGACTCGGTGAGGACCGCTCCGGAGAGCAGGCTGCCGGTCAGCAGACCGACGGCGGTGACCACGGGCAGCATCGCGTTGCGCAGCACATGGCGGCCCCGGACGACCCTCTTCTCCAGGCCCTTGGACTCGGCGGTGCGGACGTAGTCCTCGCCCAGCACCTCCAGCACGCTGGCCCGGGTCATGCGCACGATCACCGCGAGCGGGATGGAGGCCAGCGCCACCGCGGGCAGGACCAGGTGCATCACGGCGTCCCAGCTGGCGTCGAACTCGCCGGTGAGCAGGCCGTCGAGGATCGCGAAGCCGGTCACCTGGGTGGCGTCCAGACCCGTGGACAACCGTCCGTAGCTGGGGAACCAGCCCAGCTCGACGGCGAAGACGCCCTTGAGGAGCAGGGCGAGGAAGAACACCGGGATGCAGATCCCGATGAGCGAGCCGGAGACGGAGGCCACGTCGATCCAGCCGCCGCGGTGCCTGGCCGCCAGGTACCCGAGCGGGATGCCGACGACGACGGCGATGAGGATCGCCGCGACGCTGAGCTCCACGGTGGCCGGGAAGCGCAGGGTGAACTCGTCCCAGACCGGCTGCCCGGTCTGGGTGGAGGTTCCGAGGTCCAGCTCGGCGATGCGCTTGAGGAAGCGCCAGTACTGGACGTGGACGGGCTCGTCGAGTCCCAGAGCCCGGTTGATACGTGCCACTTCGGCTTCGGTCGCCCGCTCGCCCAGGATCGCTGAGGCGGGTCCGCCGGGCAGTCGGTTCAGCCAGAGGAACAGCAGGACCGACAGGCCGAGCAGGGTGGGAATGAGCTGTAGCAGTCTTCGTACGACAAGTCGCAGCACCCCGCATGCCCCTTTCTCACGTGCGTCGATGCGGGTCCGCCCGGCCACCGTGACGCGGTGGCCGGGCGGACCCGCAGGTGTGCGTTACTTGAAGGAGACCTCGGCGAAGTTCTCCTGCGTGAGCGGGGAGACGTTCGGCGGGTTGACGTTCTTGCCGAAGGCGATGGCCGGCGGCGAGGAGGAGATCGGGAGACCGGGCAGGTACTCCATGATCGTCTCGTTGGCCTTCTTGTAGGCCTCCACCCGGTTGCTCGGGTCGGCGACCTTGGACGCGGCGTTCACCGCGTCGAAGACGGCCTTCTCATCGAAGCCCCACTGCTTGTCCTTCTTCGCGAACCAGGTGCCGATGAAGTTGTAGCCGTCGTTGAAGTCACCGGTCCAGCCGAGCATGTGCAGGGCGCAGGAGCCCGACTCGGTGGCGTCCAGGTAGTCCGGGGCCCACTTCATGGCCTTCGGGGTGACGGTGACGCCGGCCTTCTCCAGGTCGGCCTTCATGCGCTCGAACATGTCCTGCGGGGCGGGCATGTAGGGGCGGGTGACCTCGGTCGGGTAGCAGAACTCGATCGAGAGCCTCTCCTCACCGGCCTTCTTGAGGAGCGCCTTCGCCTTGGCGGTGTCGAAGGGGTAGGTCTTCACCGCGTCGGAGAAGCCGGCGACCGTGTCGGGCATGAACTGGGTCGCGACCTTGCCGCCCTCGGGCAGCTGCGTCTTGACGATGCCCTCGCGGTCGATGGCGTGGGCGATGGCCTGGCGGACCTCGGGCTTGGTCAGCGCCGGGTTGGCCGTCTGCGTCATGCCGACGTAGAAGAGGTTGAAGACGTCGCGGGTCGGGACCTCGAAGCCCTCGCCCTCCAGCGTCTTGACGTCGGCCGGGGCGACCAGGTCGTAGCCGTCGATGTCACCGGCCTGGAGCGCCTGGCGGCGGCCGTCCTCGGTGTTGATGGTGCGGAAGACCAGGTTCTTCACCTTGGCCTTCTCACCCCAGTAGTCCTCGAAGCGTTCGAGGGTGACTTCCTTGTTGCCCTTGTTCCACTTGGTGATCCGGTACGGGCCGGTGCCGGCGACCGTGCCGGCCTCCTGGCTGTACTTGGGGTAGGTGATGGCGTCGCCCTTGGCGGTCGCCTCCTGCTTCTCGTACTCCTTGATGGCCTTCGGCGAGTGGATCGCCAGGGCCTGGAGGGAGAATCCGCCGGGAAGGTTCGCGGAGGGCTCGTTGACCTCGATGACGGCGGTGCTCTCGTCCTTCGCGGTGCAGGACTTGTAGTTCGCCGGAGATGCCTTCGGGTCCTCGTTCTGGGCGAAGCCGCCCATGACCTTGCGCCAGTAGTAGGAGACCGCGTCCAGCTGGTAGGTGCCCTTCCAGTTGAACCAGTGGTCGTAGTTCGCGCAGACGGCGGCGGCGTCGAATGCCTCACCGTCGTGGAACTTCACACCCTTGCGGAGGTTGAAGGTCCACACGGTCCCCTCGGGATTGCTCGACCAGGTCTCGGCGAGACCGCCCACGAGTTCGCTGCCGCCGGACTCGTGCTCCAGCAGGGCCTCGAAGGCCTGGCGCGTGACACGGAACGTTTCTCCGTCACTCGCCAGTGCGGGGTCCAGCGACCCGGGGTCACCGGCGCCGGCGAACACGAACGTGTCCTTGCCGTCCGCCTTGTCACCGTCCTGGCCCCGCTCACTGGCACAACCGGTCGCGATCAGGCCGACGGAGACCGCCGCCGTGATCGCCCGGATCGCCCCGGACTTGAATATTCGCATGGGTCCACCCCTGGTTCACCATGTGGAGAGGTCTTGACGGCCGAACACTACAGACGGGAACCACCCGGGAGAACAGTCCGGATAGCGGTGATACCTAGTCGAGACCCGGACGTTCAACAAACCGGCCGGATACGGGACATCCCTATCGGGCCGGTTAACACTCTTGACATTTACGGCGGTTCAGAGGTGCATTCTCGGAATTACATCCCGCGTTCCGGACAACTCCGCACGCACCGCGCCTTCCTGACCAGACACCCCCGAAGCGCCCACCACGACGAGCGCCCCGGCGGGGGCTCAGCGCGGGGCGGAGCCGGGCTGCGGGTAGCCGTATCCCGGTGCGGCGGGGGCGCCGATGTGCGCCTCCCGGTCGTAGAAGGGGCGGGAGGCCGCCCGCATCCACAGCGCGACCGGGTCGTAGTCGTCGGACAGCGCGACGGTGGAGACCGGCAGGCCCTCCGGGACGGCCGCCACCGCCTGCCGCATCATCGCCCGGGCCGCGTCGACCGAGGCGGGGGAGCCGTCGTACAGGTCGAGGCCGACGGCCAGGTAGGCCACGCCGACGGAGGGCTGCACCCAGGCGCGGCGGAGCGAGCGCACCGCCGGGGTGCGGTGCGCGTGCTGGGTGAGCAGGGCGTAGAACTGCGGGATCTCGACGGCCGGCTCGGACAGCCTCAGCGGCCCCGCGGGCATCCGGTCCAGCCCCGTGGCGATACGGCGCAGGTCCGGCCAGGGGATGCCGACCCCGCCGCCGGGGGCGTGCGGGTTGAGCCAGATCCCGAGGCGCTCCGGGTAGAGGGAGCGGGCGACCTCGACCGCCGGGGTGACGTCGTGGGCGCGGTTCCAGCCGGAGACGGCGAGTTCCTGGGCGGAGGTCACACAGGGCACGTAGCCGAGGCCCTCGACCTCCATCGCGCCGTACCGGGCGTCGGGGGACCCGGGCTGCCCGTGCCAGAGCAGCATCCAGACCCGGCCGCCGGCCGGATCCGCGAGGGCGCGCAGCAGCGCCTCGTACGCGTCGAAGCGTCCGGGAGTCACCTGGCGCAGCATGTGCTCGACCTGCCCGGTCGCCGCGGTGCCTTGCGCGCTCACCCTGGGTTCCGCCCCTTCGTCCTCATCGATCCGGGGGCACGATCCGACGATCCCCCCGCCCGCCGCCTGCCGGTCGCGCCCTGCGCCCGCCGGGATGGCCCGCGGTACATCCGTTCAGGCCATCAAACCAGCTTAGGCGGGCGCGGCGACACAGGCCCGGCCCCCGGACCTCCTCACGGGGTGTCCGCACACGGTGCCGCCGGGGCCCGGACACCGTGCCCACGGGCGCCCGGGCGCGGGTGCCGGCGGGTGGGCGCGCCGGGCCCGGCAGGTGCTCAGAGGGGGTGCCGGGCGTAGAACGGGCGGACCCGCTCCGACATCCAGTCGCCCACGGGGTCCTGCGCGAGGTCCAGCAGGACCAGGTTCACCGGCCAGGGGACCGCGACACGCCCGAGGGCGCGGCCGAGGGCGTCCATGGCGGCCCGGCGGCCGGCCTCGTCCGGCGCGGAGAGCCGGACGGCGACGAAGAGCGCGGGCGGCGCCGCCTCGACCGAGGCCAGCGCGCGGCAGGCGGTGAGCACGGCACCGGAGGCCTCGAACTCGCCGGCCGCGGCCGCGAGGAAGTCGACGGGCTCCTCCTGCCAGTCCGGCTCGAACAGCCGGACCCGCCCGCCGGTGGGCTCGCCCTCCGGCGGGGTGCGGCCGCCCCGGCACAGCTCGGCGACGGCGGGAGGGGGCAGGGGCACCGCGACGGCGCCGCCCGGGTTCACGGCGATGCCCAGCTGCGGCGGCAGACCGCGGGCGAAGCCGACCGCGGGGGCCACGGTGAATGCCAGGTGCGCCCCGGCAGCGGCGCGGAACTGCTGCTCGGAGCTGAAGACGGGGACGTACGCGGCACCGTCGATCTCGGTGGTCGGCAGGTCCAGATGGGGGCTGTCGGGGCCGCCTCCGTTGGGCAGGGGTATCCAGAGGTGGCTGCGGGCGAGCACCTCGACGATACGGGCGCCTGCGGAGGGGTTGCCGAGGGACGCGGCCAGCGTCTCCTCCAGTTCGTTGGCGGGCCAGCCGTGCTGCGGGTAGTCCATCTGCTCGTCTCTTCGTCGCGGTCCCACGACCCGGGCGTCCCCGGGGACGCCCCGACTCTATTGCCCCGCCCCGCCCCGCCGTTCCCCCGGGCGCCTCAGCCGGAGAAGGCGACGGAGCGCAGGGCTCCCGCCGCCGGGCGGTCGAGCAGCACCGCGGAGGCGCACCCCGCGGGCAGGCGCCCCTCCTCCGCCCGGCGCACCAGGCGGCCCACCGCGCGGCGGTGGCGGGCGAAGGCGTAGGAGGAGACCCCGCGGCCGCGCTCGCGCTGCCCCTCCCGGGCCACCTCGGCCGAGACGTCGAGCAGCACCAGGTGCAGGGCCCGGCCGCGCCGCGCGGCCTCCCGGGCCAGCCAGCGCCGGACCCACGCCTGGGTGCCGCAGTCGTGCACCACGAGGCTCCCCCCGGCGCGCAACGCGCGGCGCAGCCCGGCGTAGTGGGCGATCCGCACGAGAGGGCGGTAGACGGCGTAGGGCAGCCACCGGGGGGTGGAGGAGTCGAAGCGGTCGCGGGTGTCCTGGGAGTCGACGCCGAGCCCCCCGGCGGACCGCTGGATCAGCGTGGTCTTGCCGCTTCCGGGCAGGCCGGACACGACCACGAGGTCCCCCGCGGCGAAGGTCAGCCGCCGGGGGCTGCGCCCCGGCCGGTCGCGCAGGTCGCGCAGGACGGGCGCGGGCGCGCCGACGGTCCCGCCGGCCGGGGCGCCCGGCCGGGCCGGGACCCCCGTGGCCGCGGCGTATGCACCGGACCGCTGCACCGTCATCACCCTCCCCCTCGCCGGGCCCCGTGGCCCGTCGCCTTGAGCCTGCTCACGCAGTGTAAAGAACGGGTAATACACATTGGTCCATTTCCGCGGCGGTGTGCCGAACGGGACCGGGTCCTCGCCGAGGGTTCCGGTACCGCACTCCCCCACTCTTCCCCGATGCGTGTCATGATGTGCGCGCCAACTGCATACCGGCCGCTTGAATCCGCGCGGGAGAGTCCCTGCCACCCGGTGGCGGGCGCCGAAGGAGCAAGTTCCTCCCTTGAATCTCTCAGGCCCCGTACCGCGCGCGACGAGGCAGATCTGAAAAGCGGGCCGCCCTGCGGTCCCACCCAAGGTGCAAGCCGTGACCGTCCGTACACCATCCGTACGCGGGGTCTCGGCGAACCTCTCAGGTTCCGATGACAGATGGGGAGGATTGTCCTCGTCGCCATGCCCTGGGAGCCAGATCCATGAGCACTTCCCCCCGCCGTACAGCGCTCGATGCCCTGCATCGCTCGCTGGGCGCGACCATGACCGACTTCGCCGGCTGGGACATGCCGCTGCGATACACCAGCGAGCGCGACGAGCACCAGGCCGTCCGCACCCGGGCCGGGCTCTTCGACCTCTCCCACATGGGGGAGATCACCGTGACCGGCCCGCAGGCGGTCCAGCTGCTCGACCACGCCCTGGTCGGGAACATCTCCACCGTCGGCCCCGGCCGTGCGCGGTACACGATGATCTGCCGCGAGGACGGCGGGATCCTGGACGACCTCATCGTCTACCGCCTCGGTGACACCGAGTACATGGTCGTCGCCAACGCGGGCAACGCCCAGGTGGTGCTCGACGCGCTGACCGAGCGCGCCGCCGGCTTCGAGGCGACCGTCCGCGACGACCGCGACGCCTATGCGCTGATCGCCGTGCAGGGCCCCGAGTCCCCGGGGATCCTGGCCTCGGTGACCGACGCGGACCTGGACGGGCTGAAGTACTACGCGGGGCTGCCCGGCACCGTCGCCGGCGTCCCGGCGCTGATCGCGCGCACCGGCTACACCGGCGAGGACGGCTTCGAGCTGTTCGTCGAGCCGCAGCACGCGGAGAAGCTCTGGCTGGCGCTGGCCGAGGCGGGCCGGGAGAAGGGGCTCGTCCCCTGCGGGCTGTCCTGCCGCGACACCCTCCGCCTGGAGGCGGGGATGCCGCTGTACGGCCACGAGCTGACCACCGCCCTGACGCCCTTCGACGCGGGTCTGGGCCGGGTCGTGAAGTTCGAGAAGGCCGGGGACTTCGTCGGCCGCGAGGCCCTGCGCGCCGCCGCCGACCGGGCCGAGACCGCGCCGCCGCGCAGGCTGGTCGGCCTCGTCGCCGAGGGCCGCCGGGTGCCGCGCGCCGGGATGGCGGTCGTGGCCGGCGGCGAGGTCGTCGGCGAGGTCACCTCGGGCGCCCCGAGCCCCACCCTGGGCAAGCCGATCGCCATGGCGTACGTGGACGCCGGGCACGCCGAGCCCGGTACCGCGGGCGTGGGCGTCGACATCCGCGGGAGCCACGAGCCCTACGAGGTCGTCGCGCTGCCCTTCTACAAGCGCCGGAAGTGACCCCGGCACCGGGCCCCCGCCCGGTGCGGCGGCGCACGACCGTCCACATGCCGTACACGTTCACCACCACTCCCCCGCGTACAGGAGAATTCAGGTCATGAGCAACCCCCAGCAGCTGCGTTTCAGCAAGGAACACGAGTGGCTGTCGCCCGCCGAGGACGGCGTGTCGACCATCGGCATCACCGAGTTCGCGGCCAACCAGCTGGGCGACGTGGTGTACGCCCAGCTCCCCGAGGCCGGCGACACGGTGACCGCGGGCGAGACCTGCGGCGAGCTGGAGTCGACGAAGTCCGTGAGCGACCTCTACTCGCCGGTGACCGGCGAGGTCGTCGAGTCGAACCAGGCCGTGGTGGACGACCCGTCCCTGGTGAACACCGCTCCGTTCGAGGGCGGGTGGCTCTTCAAGGTGCGCGTCAGCGAGGAGCCGAAGGACCTGCTCTCCGCTGACGAGTACACCGAGTTCTCCGGCAACTGAGGATCATCCCTATGTCGCTTCTGAACACCCCTCTCCACGAGCTGGACCCGGACGTCGCCGCCGCCGTCGACGCCGAGCTCCACCGCCAGCAGTCCACCCTCGAGATGATCGCCTCGGAGAACTTCGCTCCGGTGGCCGTCATGGAGGCCCAGGGCTCCGTCCTGACCAACAAGTACGCCGAGGGCTACCCCGGCCGCCGCTACTACGGCGGCTGCGAGCACGTCGACGTGGTCGAGCAGATCGCGATCGACCGCATCAAGGAGCTGTTCGGCGCCGAGCACGCCAACGTGCAGCCCCACTCGGGTGCGCAGGCGAACGCCGCCGCGATGTTCGCCCTGCTGAAGCCGGGCGACACGATCATGGGCCTGAACCTGGCCCACGGCGGCCACCTGACCCACGGCATGAAGATCAACTTCTCCGGCAAGCTCTACAACGTGGTCGCCTACCACGTGGACGACGCCACCGGCCAGGTCGACATGGCCGAGGTCGAGCGCCTCGCCAAGGAGTCGAAGCCGAAGCTGATCGTGGCCGGCTGGTCGGCGTACCCCCGCCAGCTGGACTTCGCCGCGTTCCGCCGGATCGCGGACGAGGTCGGCGCCTACCTCATGGTGGACATGGCCCACTTCGCGGGCCTGGTGGCCGCGGGCCTGCACCCCAACCCGGTGCCGCACGCCCATGTGGTGACCACGACCACCCACAAGACCCTCGGCGGCCCGCGCGGCGGCGTGATCCTCTGCACCTCCGAGCTGGCCAAGAAGATCAACTCCTCGGTCTTCCCGGGCCAGCAGGGCGGTCCGCTGGAGCATGTGATCGCGGCCAAGGCGGTCTCCTTCAAGGTCGCGGCCTCCGAGGACTTCCGCGAGCGCCAGCAGCGCACCCTGGACGGCGCCCGCATCCTCGCGGAGCGCCTGGTGCGCGAGGACGTCACGGAGCACGGCGTGTCCGTGCTCTCCGGCGGCACCGACGTGCACCTGGTCCTGGTGGACCTGCGCAACTCGGAGCTGGACGGCCAGCAGGCCGAGGACCGCCTCCACGAGGTCGGCATCACGGTCAACCGGAACGCCGTCCCGAACGACCCGCGGCCGCCGATGGTGACCTCGGGCCTGCGGATCGGCACCCCGGCCCTCGCCACCCGCGGCTTCCAGGCCGAGGACTTCCGCGAGGTCGCCGACATCATCGCCGAGGCGCTGAAGCCCAGCTACGACGCCGCGGCGCTGCGCGCCCGGGTGACCGCCCTGGCCGGGAAGCACCCGCTTTACCCTGGTCTGTAACCGGACCGGACACCGTCGCTGCCCGGCGTGAGTCGCCGGCACGACGACAACGGGGCACCCCGCCCGCCGTGCGACGGGCGGGGTGCCCCGCACCACGCCCCCACGCACCGCCCTGCACCGCCCGGCAGACACCGCCGTCTACCACCCTCAAGGAGTCCCCCGTGGCCATCTCGGTCTTCGACCTGTTCTCGATCGGCATCGGCCCGTCCAGCTCCCACACGGTGGGCCCGATGCGCGCGGCCCGCATGTTCGCCCGGCGCCTGAAGAACGAGGGCCTGCTGGCCCACACCGCCTCCATACGCGCCGAGCTGTACGGCTCGCTCGGCGCCACCGGGCACGGCCACGGCACGCCGAAGGCCGTCCTGCTGGGCCTGGAGGGCAACTCGCCGCGGACCGTCGACGTGGAGACCGCCGACGAGCAGGTCGAGCGGATCACCTCCGGGGGCCGCCTCAGCCTCCTGGGCATGCACGAGATCGCCTTCGACGCCGACGAGCACCTGGTACTGCACCGGCGCAAGGCCCTGCCCTACCACGCGAACGGCATGACCGTCGCCGCCTTCGACGCCGAGGGCGCGACCCTCCTGGAGAAGACCTACTACTCGGTCGGCGGCGGCTTCGTCGTCGACGAGGACGCCGTGGGCGAGGACCGGATCGTCCTCGACGACACGGTGCTCAAGCACCCCTTCCGCACCGGCGACGAGCTGCTGCGGCTCACCCGGGACACCGGGCTGTCGATCTCCGCGCTGATGCTGGAGAACGAGAAGGCCTGGCGCACCGAGGAGGAGATCCGCGAGGGGCTGCTGGAGATCTGGCGCGTGATGCAGGCGTGCGTCTCGCGCGGCATGTCCCGCGAGGGCATCCTCCCGGGCGGCCTGAAGGTGCGCCGCCGGGCGGCCACCACCGCCCGCAAGCTCCGCTCCGAGGGCGACCCGACGGCCCTGGCCATGGAGTGGATCACGCTCTACGCGATGGCCGTGAACGAGGAGAACGCCGCGGGCGGCCGGGTGGTCACGGCACCGACCAACGGCGCCGCGGGCATCATCCCGGCGGTCCTGCACTACTACGTGAACTTCGTGCCCGGCGCGGACGAGGACGGCGTGGTGCGCTTCCTGCTCGCCGCGGGCGCCATCGGCATGCTGTTCAAGGAGAACGCCTCCATCTCGGGCGCCGAGGTCGGCTGCCAGGGCGAGGTCGGCTCCGCCTGCTCCATGGCCGCCGGCGCGCTCGCCGAGGTCCTCGGCGGCTCCCCGGAGCAGGTGGAGAACGCCGCCGAGATCGGCATGGAACACAACCTGGGCCTGACCTGCGACCCCGTCGGCGGCCTGGTGCAGATCCCGTGCATCGAGCGGAACGGCATGGCGGCGGTGAAGGCCGTGACCGCCGCCCGGATGGCCATGCGGGGCGACGGCAGCCACAAGGTCTCCCTGGACAAGGTCATCAAGACCATGAAGGACACGGGTGCGGACATGTCGGTCAAGTACAAGGAGACCGCCCGCGGCGGTCTCGCGGTGAACATCATCGAGTGCTGAGGGGGCAGGCCCCGACCGGCATCCGCACCGTCGGGCACGGGCCGGCGGGCGAGCGCCACGGCCCCCGGCGCCCAGAGCGCCAGGGGCCGTCGGTGCCCGTCGCAGGGAGGGGACGGGCACCGCGTCACTTGTTCAGGTGGGCCCAGAACTCGTCGAAGGACAGAAGCTTGTCGCCGTCGGCGTCCTGCGCCGCGATCACTGCCTCGGCCACCGGCTCCGTGACGTTCCAGTCGCCCATCTGCGCCATGGCCGTCTTGTACTCGGCCGCGGTGATGTAGCCGTCGCCGTCCGCGTCGAAGCGCCTGAACGTCTCGCGTGCCGTCTCGATGTCCGCCACGGTCCACCCCTTCTCGATGCCTTGCTGAGGGTGATCAGGTTAGCGGTCGCCGCTCCCGGCCCGGCGGGGAGGCCGCCTCCCGGCCGGGGCGGTACGGCACGGGCGAGCGCGCGGCGGCGGACGTGAGACGATCATGGACGGCGGTCGGGCGACACCCGGCCGGGGGTCTCCCGCGCACCCCTCCCGGGAGACACGGGCACCCCCCGGCCGCCGCCCTGGAGCCCCGGCCCCGGGCCGCGCCGCGCAGGACTGCGACCCGCCGTCCGCCACGCAGCTTTCATCAATGATTCACTCATCAGATCTCATAATCATGCATTGATTTGCAGGCAAGTAGTCAATCTCACCTAGGATTCATTTGCACAATCAGAGCTATGTTCACATGTGGTCGATTTGCCGTTTTGGAGCTGCAGCGTCCATCTGTCATAGTCGGTGGCACGACCCCCATTGACCCGGGCCAGGTCGTCCACGGTTGCCGTGGCTACACCCCACCCCGTCCACGGCACTGCACACGGAAGCCCCCAGCCGCCCACCATGGCGCACGGGGGCTTCCGTGTACCCGCGCCGCAGGGCCCGGCCCGTTCACCGCTCCATGATCCGCATCTCGAACCACGTGGTCTTCCCGCGCGGCAGCAGATCGACCCCCCAGCGGTCGGAGAGGGTGTCCACGAGGAACAGACCGCGCCCGCTGGTGTCCATCTCCTGGACGGGCATCAGGCAGGGCAGCCCCCGTGAGGGGTCCCGCACCTCGATCCTGATCCAGCCGCGGCGGCGGACCATCCGCAACCCGAAGACGCGGGCGCCGGTGTGGCGCACCGCGTTGCCGACGAGTTCGGAGACCAGCAGGACGGCGTGCTCGCAGGTCTGGGCCGGCAGCGCCCAGCGCAGCAGCACCCCCGAGGTCAGCCGGCGGGCCACGCCCGCGGACTCGGGGCGGGACGGCAGGCGCACCTCGCCGTCCGCCGGGCTCCCGTACAACTCCAGCGCCTTCAGCGCCTGTTCGTCGTCCACGGCCGGAACCCACCGCGCTGCGGTCGCGCCCGCGCGCTGCCGTGGCTGTCCCGTACCCTCCAGGCCCGCCATGGCTCCATGATGGCCGCTGTGTGCTGGACCCGAGGGCCTTCCACCGGAACGCGCCCCCCTTTGACTCAATCCCGAACCCGCTACGGCATATGACGGACGCGTGGGACGTTCCCGGGCGACCGGCCGGACCTGCGACGGCACCGCCCGCGGCCGGACAAGCCCCGAGCCGGGCGGCCGGAAGGAGTCGGGCCACCCGCACGGAGCGCGGAGCCGCGCATCGGGTTGACGCGCGGCCCGTGCGGGCGGCAACCGCTACCGCATCAGAGGAACTCGGCCTTCCCCGGCCCCTCCTCCACGAAGCTGCGCATCCCCCGCTCGCGGTCCTCGGTCGCGAACAGCCCCGCGAACCAGGTCCGCTCGACGGCGAGACCGGTCTCGATGTCCGTCTCCAGCCCGGCGTCGACCGCCTCCTTGGCCGCGCGCAGCGCCAGCGCGGGGCCCTTGGCGAGCTGCCCGGCCCAGGCACGGGCCTGCTCGTAGACCTCCGCGGCGGGGACCACCCGGTCGACCAGCCCCAGGGAGAGCGCCTCCTGCGCCTTCACCATGCGGCCGGTGAAGATGAGGTCCTTGGCCCGGGAGGCCCCGAGGAGGCGGGACAGCCGCTGGGTGCCTCCGGCGCCGGGGATCAGGCCGAGGAGGATCTCCGGCTGCCCCAGCTTCGCGTTGTCCGCCGCGATGCGGTAGTCGGCGCAGAGCGCGAGCTCGCACCCGCCGCCGAGGGCGTAGCCGGTGACCGCCGCGACGACGGGCTTGGGGATGCGCGCGACGGCGGTGAAGGACTCCTGGAGGGCGCGGGAGCGCAGCACCATGGCGGTGTGGTCCATCGCCTGCATCTCCTTGATGTCCGCCCCGGCCGCGAACACCTTCTCCCCGCCGTAGAGGATGACGGCCCGCACGTCCTCGCGGCGGGTCGCCTCCTCGGCGAGCTCGCGCAGCCGGTCCTGCACGGCCACGTCGAGGGCGTTCATCGGGGGGCGGTCCAGGCGGATGGTGCCGACGCCTTCGGAGACTTCGAGGGAAACAGTCATGGCCCGAGGTTAGCCCTCGTTAACGCGGCGGGGCCCGGTGCCGTTGCTCACAGCACCGGGCCCCGCCCCGCCGTCCCCCGCCCGGGGTCAGGCGATCCACTCCGCCCAGGGCATGTTCCAGCCGTTCAGCCCGTTGTCGGGCGCGATCTGCTTGTCCTTCGAGTTCTTCACGACGACGACGTCCCCGATGATCGAGTTGTCGAAGAACCACGCCGACGGCATGTCCTTGTCGTAGCCGCCGCGCACGTCCTGGAGGCCGACGCAGCCGTGGGAGACGTTGGCCGAGCCGAAGGTGCCCGCCGAGGCCCAGTAGTTGCCGTGGACGAAGGTGCCGGAGGTGGACAGGCGCATCGCGTGCGGCACGTCCTTGATGTCGTACTCGCCGCCGAAGCCCACGGTGGCACCGTTCATCCGGGTCACCTCGTACTTCTCGCTGATCACCATCTGCCCGTTGTAGGTGGTGGTCGACGGGGCGCCGGCGGTGATCGGGAGGGTCTTGAACTCCTTGCCGTCCCGGACGACCGTCATGGTGTGGGCGCTCGCGTCGACGGTGGACACCTGGGAGCGGCCGATGGTGAAGCTGAAGGACTTGGCCTGCTTGCCGTAGACCCCGGGGCGCCCCTCGACGCCGTCGAGGTTGAGCCGCACGGTGACCTTGGTGCCCGCCGCCCAGTACTTCTCGGGGCGGAAGTCGAGGCGGTCGTTGCCGAACCAGTGGCCCTCGATCGGCACCTCCGGATCGGCGGTGACGGTGATGGCCTTCTCCACCGCCTCCGGTTCGGTGATCCCGCGGGTGAAGTTGAGGGAGACGGGCATGCCGACGCCGACGGTCGAGCCGTCCTCCGGCGTGTAGTGGCCGATGAAGGTGTTCTGCGGGACCAGGGTCGTGAACACGGTGTCCTTGGCCGACTCCCGGCCCTGGCCGTCCTTCGCGACCGCGTGCACCTTGTACCTGGTCGAGGCGGCCAGGTGGTGCAGCGGCGTCCAGGACGCGCCGTCCTCGGCGATCCTGCCGTCGACCGTGGTGCCCTTGTCGTCCTGCACGGTGACCGCGGTCAGCTTGCCCTTCCGGGCCGTCACCTTCAGCGCCCCCGTCGTCGCCACCGCCTCGGCGCCGTCCTTGGGGGCGATCGTCACCACGGCCTCGGAGGGCCCGTCCGCCACGGCCGTCGCGCCGGGCCCGCCGTCCCCCGCGTCCGCCGTGCCGCTCTTGCCGCCCCCGCATCCGGTGAGCACCAGCACCGCGCCGAGCGCCAGTGCCGTCAGACGGGCGGCCGCCCGCCCGCGTCCTTCCCGCCCGGCTCTGGCCGATGCCCCCGATACCGGCTGCCCGTTCACTCGCGTCTCCCCTCGCAGCGGACCGGCGTCACCCGGCCCGCGCCCCCGCGCCCCTCGCGTGCGCACGGAACTCAGAAAATCACACGGAAGGTCATGAGACGTCCTCCCGGATGTCACCGTTCGGTCCCAACCTGTCCTCCCGGTCAGGCAGGGAAACGCCTGGCGGGGCCGGGTGCGGGCCGGGTGCGGGCCGGGTGCGGGGGCGGCGGCGCGAGGGGCGGCGGGTGCGCGGGGCGCGGAGGGAGGCAGGCGGGCTCCGGGGTCCGCCGGGCAGGCCCCGGAGCCGGGGCGGTCAGCCGAGGGCGGAGCCCTCCTTCCACTCCCGCCAGCCGAGGTTCCACCCGCTGAGGCCGTTGTCCGGGGAGACCGTGCGGTCGTCGGAGTGCACGACCTCGACGACGTCCCCGATCAGCGTCCGGTCGAAGAACCAGCCCGCCGGCGACTCGCTGCTGCCGCCCTTGTCGTCGCGCAGCCCCACACAGCCGTGGGAGACGTTCTCGGCGCCGAAGGCCTCCGTCTCGGCCCAGTAGTTGCCGTGCAGGAAGGTCCCCGAGGTGGTCAGCCGGACGGCGTGCGGCACGTCCTTGATGTCGTACTCGCTGCGGCCGTCCTCGGTGGTGAAGCCGACGGTCGCGCCGTTCATCCGGGTCACCTCGTGCATCTCGGAGACGACCATCCTGCCGTTGTAGGTGGGCGTCTCGTCCGCGCCCGCCGTGATCGGGAGCGTCGCCAGGGCCTCGCCGTCGCGGACCACGCGCATGGTGTGCTCCCGGGCGTCGACCGTGGACACCTGGGAGCGCCCCACGGTGAAGGTGAGGGTCCGGTCCTGGACCCCGCGCACGCCCGGCGCCGCGGCCACGCCCTGCAGGCGCATCTCGACGGTGACCCGGGTCCCGGGCTTCCAGTAGCGCTCGGGCCGGAAGTCCAGCCGGTCCCGGCCGAACCAGTGCCCGGCGACCTCCACATGCGGCCGGGAGGTGACCCGGATGGCCCGCTCGACCGCCGCCCGGTCGGCGATCTCGCGGTTGAAGGTGAAGGACACGATCATGCCCGTGCCCACCGTGGCCCGGTTCTCCGGCACGAAGTAGCCGATGAAGCGGTTCCCGGGGACCGCGGTGGTGAAGGTGGTGTGCCGGGCGGTGCGCCGCCCCTGCGCGTCCCGGGCCACCACGTCGACGCTGTACTTGGCCTCCGCGCTGAGCCGCGCGCCCTCGGACGGGGACCAGCTCAGGCCGTCCCCGGAGATCCGGCCCGGCACGGTGGCGCGGCCCTCGGACTCGATCCGGGTGACCCTCACCTGCTCCAGCCGTCCGGCGTCCAGTTCCACCCGCAGCGGCCCGTCGGGGGACACCCCCGTCGCGCCGTCCCGGGGCATGACCTGGATCGCCTCGTCCGGCCGGCCCTTGTCGCCGCCCTCCGCGGGTCCCCCCGTGCACGCGGCGAGTCCCGCGACCAGTCCCGCTCCTGCCACTGCCAGCCCCGCGCGCCGTGCCGCCCGCTTCAGTAGGTCTCTCACGCCCCCGCCAACGACGCTCCCCCGTCCCGGGCAACGTCCCCCGCGTCCGATGGGGGGATGCCGGGCCCCGGGGCGGCGGGGGCGATGTTGGGAGGCGGGCCGCGCGGGAAGACATGGACTCGGGAGCGACGAGCGGCGCGCGGCCGGGACGCCGTGCACCGGCGTCCGGGCGCGGACCGGCGTCCGGGCCGCGTCGCCTCTCGGGTCAGGGCCCGACGAGCCGCGGGAGGCGGACAGGTGTCGAGCGCAGCCGAGCAGCAGACGGCGGTCCAGGACGAGCGGGGCCCCGGACCGGCGGGCCCCTCGCCGGGGCCGGCCACCGGTCATCGCCCGCCGGTGCGCAGCGGGCCGCCCGCGTGGCCGGGCACCCCGACCCCCCTCGGCGCCCGCTGCCGGGTGGGGCCCGACGGCGTGGCGGGGACCAACTTCGCGCTGTGGGCGGGCGGGGCCGAGGGGGTGGAGCTGTGCCTGTTCGACGGGCCCGGCCCGTCGGCGGCCGAGACCCGCGTCCCGCTCACCGAGCTGACGCACGAGATCTGGCACGGCTTCGTCCCGGGCGTGGGCCCGGGCCGGCACTACGGCTACCGGGTCCACGGTCGCTGGGACCCGTGGACCGGGGCCCGCTGGAACCCGGCCAAGCTCCTGCTGGACCCCTACGCCCGGGCCGTCGACGGCGACTTCACCCTCCCGGCGGAGGTGTACGGGCATGTGCGCGACTGGCCCGACCAGCACGTCGCCGACACCGTGCGCGACGACCGGGACTCGGCCCCCCATGTGCCCAAGGGCGTGGTGGTGGCCGACGACACGGGGGGCGGAGACGAGTGGCAGGACGACCGGCGGCCCAAGACGCCCTGGTCGGACACGGTCATCTACGAGATGCACGTGCGGGGCTTCACCCGGCGCCACCCGGGCGTCCCGGAGGAGCTGCGCGGCACCTACGCGGGACTGGCCCACCCCGCCGCGATCGAGCACCTGACCTCGCTCGGCGTGACCGCCGTGGAGCTGCTGCCCGTCCACCAGTTCGCCCACGAGGACCACCTGCTGCGCCGCGGGCTGGTGAACTACTGGGGCTACAACTCCATCGGCTACTTCGCCCCGCACGCCGCGTACGCCGCCTCGGGCACGGCGGGGCAGCAGGTGGGCGAGTTCAAGCGGATGGTCCGCGCCCTCCACGCGGCCGGCATCGAGGTGATCCTCGACGTGGTCTACAACCACACGGCCGAGGCGGGCGAGCTGGGGCCGATGCTCTCGCTGCGCGGGATCGACAACCGCGGCTACTACCGCCTGCCGCACGACGCCCGGCGCTACGCGGACTACACCGGCTGCGGGAACACCCTGCACGTGGTGCGGCCGCAGGTGCTGCGGCTGATCACGGACTCGCTGCGCTACTGGGTCACCGAGATGGGCGTCGACGGCTTCCGCTTCGACCTGGCGGCGGCGCTGGCCCGGTCCATGCACGACGTCGACATGCTCTCGCCGTTCCTCGCGGTGATCGCCCAGGACCCAGTGCTGCGCCGGGTGAAGCTGATCGCCGAACCGTGGGACGTGGGCGACGGCGGGTACCAGGTGGGTGCCTTCCCCCCGCTGTGGACGGAGTGGAACGACCGCTACCGGGACGCCGTACGGGACTTCTGGCGCGGGGCGCTCCCCGACGTGCGCGACCTGGGCTACCGGATCTCGGGATCGAGCGACCTCTACGCCTGGGGCGGGCGGCGGCCCTACGCCTCGGTCAACTTCGTCACCGCGCACGACGGGTTCACCCTGCGCGACCTCGTCTCGTACCACCACAAGCACAACGAGGCCAACGGCGAGGGCAACCGGGACGGCACCCATGACAACCGCTCCTGGAACTGCGGGGCGGAGGGGGAGAGCGAGGACCCGGCGGTCGACGCCCTGCGCCGACGGCAGCTGCGGAACCTGCTGACGACCCTGCTGCTGTCGACCGGTGTGCCCATGCTGGTCGCCGGGGACGAGATGGGCCGCACCCAGCGGGGCAACAACAACGCCTACTGCCAGGACAACGGGATCAGCTGGCTGGACTGGTCGCTGCCCGAGCAGCCCGGCAGCAGGGAGCTGCTGGCCCTGACCCGCCGGCTCATCGCCCTGCGGCACGCGCATCCGGTACTGCGCCGCCGCGCCTTCTTCTCGGGCCGTCCGCAGGCCCCGGACGGGCTGCGCGACCTGGCCTGGTTCACGCCCGACGGCACCGAGATGACCGAGGCGGACTGGTACGCGCCGTCGGCGACCCTGGCGCTGTTCCTCTCCGGCCGCGACATCCCCGGGCGGGACGCGCGGGGGCGGCAGGTCACCGACGACAGCTTCCTGACGATCCTGCACGCGGGCGACGCCCCGGTGGTCTTCCGGCTTCCCGGGCCGCCCTGGGCGGCGGCGTACGAGTCGGTGGTGGACACCTCGCGGGAGGACCAGTCCGGGCCGCCGGGCACCACGTACCCGGCAGGCGCGCGGGTGACGGTTCCGGCGCGGTCGGTGCTGCTGCTGCGGGTGACCGCCGGGGGCGCGGCCGGGGAGCCGCCCGGCACCGCGGCCGCCCGGGGCACGCCCGACACGCCCGACACACAGAACACACCCGGCGCGCCCGACGCCCACGACGCGCCCGACCCGCAGAACCCACCCGGCGCGCCCGACACGCCCGGCGCCCACGACACGCCCGACGGCTGAGGGCGACCGGGGCCGCGGCGCGCCCGTGTGCCGAGGCCGCCGTCGCCCCTCGCCCGGCGGCGGAATCCGGCGGCGAATCCGGCGGCGAAATTCGGATGAGCCTGTCAGTGGCGAACCGTACTCTCGGTCCTGATGCCCACTACTGCCCCAGCCTCCCAGGACCGGTCCGCCGTGCGCTCACTGCTGCGGCTGTGGCCCTACGTACGGCCGGTGCGCGTCCGGCTGTTCGGTGCCGCCTTCGTGGCGGTCGTCGCCTCCTGCCTCAGCCTCGTCATCCCCCTGGTGCTCAAGTGGATGGTCGACGGGCCCGTGGCGGACCGCGACCCGGGCGGGGTGTGGCTCGGCGCGCTCGCCCTGCTGCTGCTCGGCATCGCCGAGGCGGTGCTGTTCGGCTTCCGGCGGTGGCTGGTGGCGCGG
This sequence comes from Streptomyces sp. NPDC048001, assembly GCF_043203115.1. NCBI lineage: Bacteria > Bacillati > Actinomycetota > Actinomycetes > Kitasatosporales > Streptomycetaceae > Streptomyces > Streptomyces sp. NPDC048001. The sequence continues at coordinate 226,707 of NZ_JBIDBN010000002.1, read as the reverse complement.
CCCCTGGCCGGCGTGGAGGCGGACATGCGGGCGGACCTGTTCCGCCATCTGCAGCGGCTGCCCGTCGCCTTCCACGACCGGTGGGCCTCGGGCCAGCTGCTCTCGCGCGGCACCACCGACCTGATGCTGCTGCGGATGTTCCTGGCGTTCCCGCTGACCTTCCTGCTCGTCAACGGCACCACCATCCTGGTCGGCTTCGTCATCCTCCTCGCCCAGGACTGGACCCTCGGGCTGGTGCTGCTGGCCCCGGTGGTGCCGCTGGTGATCGCCTGCTCGATGTTCGAGACCCGCTACTCGGTCGTCGCCCGAAGGTCCCAGGACCAGGTCGGCGACCTGGCCACGGTCGTCGAGGAGAGCGTGCTGGGCATCCGGGTCGTCAAGGGCTTCGGGCGGCACCGCAGCCAGGCCGAGGCCTTCCGCGGGCTCTCGGTGCGGCTGCGCGGCACGGAGCTGGGCAAGGCGCGGCTGCTGGGCGGGATCTGGGGGCTCATCACCTTCGTGCCCGAACTCGCGATCGGCGCGGCCCTGGTGCTCGGCGCGGTGCAGGTGGCCGACGGCGACCTCTCCGCGGGCACGCTGGTGGCCTTCCTGTCCACCGCCCTGGCGCTGCGCTGGCCGGTGGACTCGATCGGCTTCCTGCTGGCCATGAGCCAGGAGGCGGCGACGGCGGCGGACCGCTACTTCGAGGTGCTGGACGAGGCCCCCGAGGAGGACGCGCCCGGGGCCGGCGGGGAGCGGCCGCCCGGCCCCCGGGACGGGCTGCGCTTCTCGGGCGTGGTCTTCCGCTACCCCGACGCGCCCGAGGGGTCCGCCCCGGTGCTCGACGGCGTGGACCTCCATGTGCGCCCGGGCGAGACGATGGCGCTCGTCGGCGGCACCGGCAGCGGCAAGACCACGCTCACCGCGCTGGTGCCGCGGCTGTACGAGGCCACCGCCGGGCGCATCACGCTCGACGGCCGGGACATCGCCTCGCTGCCTCGGGAGCGGCTCCGGGCGGAGGTGGCCATGGCCTTCGAGGAACCCACGCTCTTCTCCGCCAGCGTCGGCGAGAACGTGCTGATGGGAGCCGCCGAGGCGCCGGGAGGCCCGGGGGCGCACCGCGGCGCGGACACGCAGGAGACGGGCCCGGGGCAGGGGGCGCCGGACGCGCAGGCCGACCCGGCGCGGCAGGACGCCCTGCGCCGGGCGCTGGACATCGCCCAGGCCGGGTTCGTGGACACGCTGCCGCAGGGGGCCGGCACCCAGGTGGGCGAGCAGGGCCTGAGCCTGTCCGGGGGCCAGCGCCAGCGGCTCGCGCTGGCCCGGGCGGTGGTGGGCAGGCCGCGCTTCCTGGTGCTGGACGACCCGCTGTCGGCGCTCGACGTGCACACCGAGGCGCTGGTGGAGTCGGCGCTGCGGCGGGTCCTGGCGGACACCACGGCGCTGGTCGTGGCGCACCGCCCGTCGACGGTGATGCTGGCCGACCGGGTGGCACTGCTGTCCGGCGGCCGGATCGCCGCGGTGGGCACCCACCAGGAACTGCTGCGCACCCACGCCGAGTACGCCTGGCTGATGTCCGGCGCGGACGGCGACCGGGGAACACAGCTCACGGGCGCCCCGGCGGCGGCCGAGGACGCGGAGAGGACGGCGCGGTGACCACGCAGCCCCCCACGAAGCAGGCCGGTGACGGGCGGACGGCCGAGCCGTCCCGACCGGACCCGGAGCCCGCCGCGGCCGGGACGGCCCCGGCGCCGTCCGCCGAGGGCCCCGCGGGCGGCCCCGGCGGCCGGGTGCCGCCCGCACCGGCCGGCCCCGTGGACGGCGACCCCTTCGACCGGGACGCCCTTCCCGCCCCGGCCGGGGCGACGGGCGCCCTGCTGCGGTCGCTGCTGGCACCGCACCGGGCCCGGGTGGCGCTCACCGCCCTGCTCCTGCTGCTCCAGCAGGCCGCCGTGCAGGCAGGTCCGCTCCTGGTGGCCTACGCCATCGACCGCGGGGTCCCCGCCTACCGCGCCGGGGACCTGGGGCCGCTGGTCGCCGTGGGCGCCGGGTACGCCGTGTGCGCGCTGGCGGGAGGGGTCCTGCAGTACGCGTTCATCCGCTCCTCCGCACGGGTCAACCAGGACGCCCTGCTCGACCTGCGCGGCCGGATCTTCCGCCATGCGCAGGCGCTGAGCGTGGACTTCCACGAGCGCTACACCTCGGGGCGGCTGATCTCGCGCTCCACCACGGACGTGGAGTCGCTGCAGGAGCTGCTGAGCGAGGGCCTGCAGGAGCTGATGGCCGTCGTGCTGTCGTTCGTCTACATCTCGGCCGTGCTGCTCTGGCTGGACCTCGGGCTCGGATCGGTCGCGGTGGCCTCGTTCGTGCCGCTCTACCTGCTGGTGCGGCTGTACCGGCGCCGCGCGGGGCACGTCTTCGCCGCCCGGTCCACGGCGATCGCGGCGGTGATCGTGAAGTTCGCCGAGACGATGAACGGCATCCGTCCGGTGCAGGCCTTCCGCCGGGAGCGCGCCAACGACGAGGCCTTCCGGGTGCTGAACCGGCGCCATGAGCGCAGCAACGGGGACACCCTGCTGGAGATGGCCCGCTATGTGGTCGGCTCCCGCCTGGTCGCCAACACGGCGGTGGCGGCCATCGTGCTGTGGGGTGCCTGGCGGGTCGCCTCGGGGACGCTCGCGCTCGGTGTGCTGGCGGCCGCGGTGCTGTACCTGCGGAGGCTGTACGACCCGATCGACCGGCTGGGGATGTTCCTGAACTCCTACGAGTCGGCCGCCGCCTCCCTGGGGAAGATCGCGGGGCTGCTGGCCCAGCAGCCGTCCGTCCCCGACCCGGTGCGGCCGCGCCCGCTGCCCGCGCGGGGCCCCGGCGGGCCGGGGCGCGAGGTGGTCTTCGAGCAGGTGGGCTTCGGCTACCGCACGGGCGGCGAGGTGCTTCCCCGCTTCGACCTGAGGATCCCGGCCGGGCAGACGGTGGCGGTGGTCGGCTCGACGGGCGCGGGCAAGTCGACGCTGGCCAAGCTGCTGGCCCGCTTCTACGACCCGAGCGCGGGCCGGGTGCTGCTGGACGGCACGGACCTGCGGGACCTGGCCGTACCGGAGCTGCGCCGCGGCGTGGTGATGGTGACCCAGGAGGCCTTCCTGTTCTCGGGGACGGTGGCGGACAACATCGCCCTCGGGCGCCCCGACGCGGGGCGCGCGGAGATCGAGCAGGCCGCGAAGGCCATCGGCGCGCACGACTTCATCGCCGCCCTGCCCGAGGGGTACGACACCGACGTGCGCAAGCGGGGCGGGCGGATCTCGGCGGGGCAGCGCCAGCTGGTCGCCTTCGCCCGGGCGCTGCTCGCGGACCCGGCCGTGCTGATCCTCGACGAGGCCACCAGCTCGCTCGACATCCCTGGCGAACGGGCCGTGCAGCAGGCGATGGACACGGTGCTGCGGGGCCGCACCGCGATGGTGATCGCCCACCGGCTCTCCACGGTGGAGGTCGCGGACCGGGTGCTGGTCATGGAGGCCGGACGCATCGTGGAGGACGGTCCTCCAGCGGAGCTGATCGCGGGCCGGGGGCGCTTCGCGGGCCTGCACAGCGCGTGGCGGGAGAGCCTCTCGGGCTGAGGGCGGGCCCCGGGGCCCTCGGCTTCGCCGGCGGGCGGGAGCGGTGCACCGGGACCGCCCCGGCGGGTCCGCCCGCGGTGCTCCCGGCCCGCCGGGGCCGCCCGGACGGGCCCGTCCCCGGACCTTCTGACGTCCGCTCAGCGGTGCGCCACGGCCGCTCGGATCCGGCCAGGGACGGCTCGGGCGCCGCAGGGGTCCAGGGGGTCTCCCCCGTCTCCCGCGTCACCACCGCACACCGCGTCCACCGCCCCTGAAACACTCCGGCGAACGCCCGACCACGGGTGTCCGCACGGCGACGAAACGTCCGCTTAACGAACCTGGACCATCAGCCAGCGGACGAGTTCCGGCCAAGTTGTTGTCGCGCTCCTGACAGGAGCACTTCACGGCTGCCAGTCTTCCCCCATTCCACGCACGACAGCTCCGCACGCCCCACTGCACGCCCGGCCGGCCCACCCAGCCGCCCGGTACCCCCCTCGCAGAAGGAGTTCGCGTGAGATCCACGCATCGCCGTCGCGCCACCGCGACCGGAGCCCTGATCGCCTCGGCCGCCCTGCTCGCGGTCGGGTTCCAGACCGGCACCTCGGCCGCCGCGCAGCCCGCGGCACCCGCCCCCCAGTCCTCCCAGGCGGACCCGGGCTCCCTGCCGAAGAACCTCACCCCCGCCCAGCGCGCCGAGCTGATCCGCGAGGCGACGGCGACCCGGGCCGCCACCGCCGAGGAACTCGGCCTCGGCGCCAAGGAGAAGCTGGTCGTCCGGGACGTCGTCCAGGACCGGGACGGCACCACCCACACCCGCTACGAGCGCACCTACGACGGCCTCCCGGTCCTCGGCGGCGACCTGGTCGTCTCCGCCTCCGGCGCGGGCGCGACCGAGTCGGTGGCGCTGGCGTCGGCCGAGCGGCTGGCGAACGTGGACACCCGGGCGGACGTCCCGGCCGCGACCGCCGAGACGCAGGCGCTCGGCGCCGCCAAGGCCGAGGGCTCCAAGGCGACCAAGGCCGAGCGCGCCCCGCGCAAGGTGGTCTGGATGGGGACCGGCTCCCCGACCCTGGCGTGGGAGACCGTGGTCGGCGGCCTCCAGCACGACGGGACCCCGAACGAGCTGCACGTGGTCACCGACGCCGCCACCGGCGAGAAGCTCTTCGAGTGGCAGGCCGTCCACAACGGCACCGGCAACACCCAGTACAGCGGCACCGTGACGCTGGGCACCGCCCCGTCCTACACCCTGACGGACACCGGGCGCGGCAACCACAAGACCTACAACCTCAACCGCGGCACCTCGGGCACCGGAACGCTGTTCTCCGGCCCGGACGACGTCTGGGGCGACGGCACCCCGTCGAACGCGGAGACCGCGGGCGCGGACGCGCACTACGGCGCGGGCGTCACCTGGGACTACTTCAAGAACGTGCTGGGCCGCTCGGGCATCCGGGGCGACGGCGTCGGCGCGTACTCGCGCGTCCACTACGGCAACAACTACGTCAACGCCTTCTGGCAGGACAGCTGCTTCTGCATGACGTACGGCGACGGCTCGGGCAACGCCAAGCCGCTCACCTCGATCGACGTGGCCGCCCACGAGATGACGCACGGCGTCACCTCCAACACCGCCGGACTGATCTACAGCGGCGAGTCCGGCGGCCTCAACGAGGCCACCAGCGACATCTTCGCCGCGGCCGTGGAGTTCTACGCCGACAACACCCAGGACAAGGGCGACTACCTCGTCGGCGAGAAGATCGACATCCGCGGCAACGGCACCCCGCTGCGCTACATGGACAAGCCGAGCAAGGACGGCTCGTCCAAGGACTACTGGTACTCGGGCATCGGCAACATCGACGTCCACTACTCCTCGGGCCCGGCGAACCACTGGTTCTACCTGCTCTCCGAGGGCAGCGGCGCCAAGACCATCAACGGCGTGAACTACGACTCGCCGACCTCCGACGGCCTGCCGGTCACCGGCATCGGCCGCGAGAAGGCCGCCCTGATCTGGTACAAGGCGCTGACCACGAAGTTCAACTCCCGCACCGACTACGCGGGCGCCCGCGCCGGCACCCTCGCCGTGGCCACCGACCTCTACGGCGCGAGCAGCGCCGAGGTCAAGTCCGTGACCGACGCCTGGGCGGGCATCAACGTCGGCAGCCGCCCCGGCGACCCGGGCGAGCCGGGCGACGTCTACGAGAACACCACCCCGGTCTCCATCCCGGACTACGGCCCGGCCGTGACCTCCACCATCGACGTGGCGGGCCGCACCGGCAACGCTCCGTCGGACCTCAAGGTGAGCGTGGACATCACCCACACCTACCGCGGTGACCTGGTCATCGACCTGATCGCCCCCGACGGCACCTCCTACCGCCTGAAGAACAGCAACGGGGACTCGGCCGACGACGTCCGGGAGACGTACACGGTCAACGCCTCCAGCGAGGCCGCCAACGGCGCCTGGAAGCTCCAGGTCCGCGACGTCTACCGCTGGGACACCGGCCGCATCAACAGCTGGAAGCTCACCTTCTGATCCACCGCACCGCTCCGACCCGAGCGAGGGCGCTGCCCGGACACCCCAGCGGTGTCCGGGCAGCGCCCGTCGCAGCGCCCGTCGCAGCGCCCGCCCGGGGGCCCCGCGCTCAGCGCAGCAGCACCCCCGCCTCCCCTCCCGCGACGTCCACGGCCTCCGCGGGGAGGGCCACCAGGCCGAGGTCCGCGCCCGCGGGGAGCAGCCGGTGGGCGGGCAGCACCCGCACCGTGTAGCCGAAGGGGCCCGTCCGGTCGAGCGCGAGCGGCCCTTCGTAGACCCAGCGGCCCTCCAGGTCGGGGCCGCCCGCGGGCTTCAACGGGAAACTCCTCGCGTCCCGGATGGCGTCGTCGGGGTCGACCCGGCCGGCCACCACCTGGACCTCCACGTCCTCCGGAGCGAGGTCGCCGAGGGCCGCCTGCACCCGCAGGGTGAGCGTGGAACCCAGCCCGGCCGTCCCCGCGGCCCCGTCGGGCGCCTCCTGGTCGACGGCCTCCACATGGCCCACCGCCACCTGGGGCCAGGCCGCCCGCACCCGGGCCTTCCAGCCCGCCAGCTCCTCGGCCGCCCCGGGCTCCATCGCCCGGTGCGCCTCGGCGGCCGGGACGTACAGCCGCTCCACGTACTCGCGGACCATGCGCCCGGCCAGCACCTTGGGGCCCAGGGTGGCCAGGGTCCGGCGGACCATCTCGATCCAGCGGTCCGGCAGGCCGCCCGCACCCCGGTCGTAGAAGCGGGGGGCCACCCGGTCCTCGATCAGCGCGTACAGGGCGGCCGCCTCCAGGTCGTCGCGCCGGTCCTCGTCGGTGCACTCGCCGTCCGCCGTGGGGATGGCCCAGCCGAAGTCCGGCTCGAACCACTCGTCCCACCAGCCGTCCAGGACCGAGAGGTTGAGCGAGCCGTTCAGCGCGGCCTTCATCCCGCTGGTGCCGCAGGCCTCCAGCGGCCGGAGCGGGTTGTTGAGCCACACGTCGCAGCCCGGGTAGAGCTTCTTGGCCATCGCCATCCCGTAGTCCGGGAGGAACACGATCCGGTGCCGCACCCGGGGGTCGTCGGCGAACCGGACCAGCTCCCGCACCAGGCGCTTGCCGCCGTCGTCGGCCGGATGCGCCTTGCCCGCCACCACGATCTGGACGGGCCGGGTGGGGTGCAGCAGCAGCTCGGTCAGCCGCTCCCGGTCGCGCAGCATCAGCGTGAGCCGCTTGTAGGAGGGCACGCGGCGGGCGAAGCCGATGGTGAGCACGTCCGGGTCCATCACCCCGTCGATCCAGCCCAGTTCGGCCGCTCCCGCGCCGCGCTGCCGCCAGGAGGCGCGCAGCCGCTCGCGCACCTCGGCGACCAGCTGCTCGCGCAGCGAGCGGCGCAGCTCCCAGATCTCGGCGTCGGGGATGTCGGCGACGGCGTCCCAGCGGGGCGAGCCGCCGACGGACAGGGCGTCCTCCGCGCGGCCCGCGCCGATCCGGCGGGCGCCCAGGCGGAACACCTCGGGCGCCACCCAGGTCGGGGCGTGGACGCCGTTGGTGACCGAGGTGATCGGCACGTCGGAGGCGTCGAAGCCCGGCCACAGCCCGGCGAACATCTCGCGGCTGACCGCCCCGTGGAGCGCCGAGACGCCGTTGGCGCGCTGCGCGAGCCGCAGCCCCATCACGGCCATGTTGAACACACCCGGATCGCCGCCGGGGTAGCTCTCCGCCCCCAGGCGCAGCACACGGTCGAGCGGTACGCCCGGCAGCTCGGCCCCGTCGCCGAAGTGGCGGGCGACGAGCTCCCGGTCGAAACGGTCGATCCCCGCGGGCACCGGGGTGTGGGTGGTGAAGACCGTACCGGCGCGCACCGCCTCCAGGGCCGCGTCGAAGCCGAGTCCGGGCGCCTCCCCGAGCTCGCGGATGCGCTCCAGGCCGAGGAAGCCGGCGTGGCCCTCGTTGGTGTGGAAGACCTCGGGGGCGGGGTGCCCGGTGAGCCGGCAGTAGGTCCGCACGGCGCGCACCCCGCCGATGCCGAGCAGCATCTCCTGCAGCAGGCGGTGCTCGCTGCCGCCGCCGTAGAGGCGGTCGGTGACGTCGCGGGCGCCGGGTCCGTTGCCCTCCACGTCGGAGTCGAGCATCAGCAGCGGCACCCGGCCGACGCGGGCGACCCACAGGTGCGCGTGGAGCAGCCGGCCCGCCGGGAGGGCGAGGGTGACCCGGGCGGGTGTCCCGTCCGGCTCGCGCAGCAGGCTCACGGGCAGCTCGTTGGGGTCGAGCACCGGGTAGTGCTCCTGCTGCCACCCGTCGCGGGACAGCGACTGGCGGAAGTAGCCGTGGCGGTAGAGCAGTCCGACGCCGATCAGCGGGGCGCCCAGGTCGCTGGCGGCCTTCAGGTGGTCCCCGGCGAGGATGCCGAGGCCGCCCGAGTACTGCGGCAGCGCCGCGGTCACGCCGAACTCGGGCGAGAAGTAGGCCACGGCGGCCGGGAAGCGGGCGGAGCCCGGGCCCTCGGCCGCGCCCTGGTACCAGCGGCGGCCGTGGAGGTAGTCGTCCAGGTCGTCGGCGGCCGCGGCGAGGCGCCTCAGGAAGCGCCGGTCGCGGGCCAGTTCGGCCATCCGGTCGGCGGACACGGTGCCGAGCAGCCGCACCGGGTCCCCGGCGGCGGCACGCCACCCCCCGGGGTCGACGCAGCGGAACAGCTCTTGGGTCTCGGTGTGCCAGGACCAGCGCAGATTGCGCGCCAGGTCGCTGAGCGGTCGCAGGGGTTCGGGCAGGACGGGGCGGACGGTGAACCGACGAATGGCCTTCACGGGTCCCACCTTCGCAGGGGAGGTACGCATCCGGGCGGACGTACGGCGCTGTCGTGTCGTACGCCCCCTCTCTCGTCGGCCACGACCGTAGCGGCACCCCGTGGGCGCTGCCACGGCGCGCGGCGGCCCCCGGGGGCTCGCCGGGGGCTCGCGGCGGGGTGGGCGGCCCGTCCGCGGGGGCGCGGGGTCAGCGGGCGCGCCCCCGCGCGGGGGCGCCGTAGGGGGAGCCGGCGTTGACGCTGGCGGGGTCGAAGGCCCCCGTCGCCGCGTAGCGGGCGGCGATGCCGGCCCGCTCGGCGGGCGGGACGACGGCGTCGATGTCCGGGAAGCCGCCCGGGGCGCGCTCGTGGGCGAGGCGGATGACGACCTCCGGGCCCAGCCGCCGGTTGGCGAGCTGGAGTTCGGTCATCGCCGGGCGCCGGTCGGCCTCGTAGGCGGCCAGCGCGGCGACCGGGTCCCGGTGGGTGACCAGCGCATGGGCGAGGGCGCGGCCGTCGACGACCGACTGGGTGGCGCCGTTGGACCCGACCGGGTACATGGCGTGGGCGGCGTCGCCGACGAGGGTGGTGCGGCCCCGGGACCAGTGGGGCAGGGGGTCGCGGTCGACCATCGGGTAGACGTAGGCGGCCTCGGCCGCGGCCAGGATCTCGCCCACGCGGACACCGTCGAACTCCCAGTCGGCGAAGTGCCGGGCTATCGCGTCGGGAGGGACGCGCCGGTTCCAGTCGCCGCGGTGGGCCGCGGTGCCGTCCGCGGCCGTACCCGGGCCCACGCAGGCCCAGTTGACCAGGACCGTGCCCTCGGCGTCCGGCAGGGTGAGCGGGTAGACGACCGCCTTGCGACGGTCGTCGCCCGCGATGAACATGAACGCCGCGCTCCGGTCGGCGGGCACCCGGGAGACACCGCGGTGGATGAGCTGCCCGTTCCAGGGCGGGTCGCCCTCGCCCGGGTGGAGGGCGGCGCGGACCGCCGAGCGGATGCCGTCCGCGCCGATCAGCAGATCGGGTGCGAGGGAGGCGCAGCCCTGCCGTCCGCCGTCGCGGTGGTCCAGGCTGACCCGGGGCAGGCCGTCGGCGGCGAGGGGGTCGGCGCCCGTCACGCGGACGGCGGTGAGCAGGGCGGACGGGCCGAGGCGCTCGCGGACGGCGGCGGCGAGCACCCGCTGCAGGGCGCCGCGGTGCACGGAGAGCTGGGGCCAGTGGTAGCCCGCCCGGACACCGCGCTGCTCCACGGAGATCAGCGAGCCGCTGCGGTGGTAGTAGCGCAGCTCCCGGGTGCGGACGGCGTGGGGTTCCAGGGCGTCGAGCACTCCGAGCTCGTCCAGTTCGCGGACGGCGTTGGGCATGATGTTCAGGCCCGCGCCGACCGGGCGGAGCTCCCGGGCGGCCTCGGTCACGGTGATCCGCTCGAACCCGGCCGCGTGCAGGGCGAGGGCCGTGGTGAGCCCGGCGACTCCGCCGCCGGCGATCAGGATGTGGGTCATGGCAGGTGTGTCTCCTCGACGTCTGCGGGTCTCTGCGTCGCCATGCGGTCAGGGGGTGGGCCCGCCGAGCGGGCGGCGCACCAGGGTCTCGTTGTCCCGGGTGAGGTCGAGCACGGTGCGCAGCAGGGCCACGGGGGCCCCTCCGCTGCCCTCCTCGTAGCGGCGCACCTCCTCGGCGTACGCCTTGCGCGCGAGCGTGAGGTGCCGGGCGCGGAAGGTCTTGAGCACCTTCAGCACCCGGGCCAGCGCCTCGGCGGAGGCGGCGAGCACGGCGGGGACGGCGGCGGGCCCCTCCCAGCTGAAGGCGGCGGACAGCTTGGACACGGCCGAGATCCCGCCGCGGTGGGCGTCGCGGTGGGCCCGCCACGAGGGGAGGCTGTAGCGGACGGAGGCGTCCAGGAAGGCGTCGTAGTCCGCGTCGCCCCGGTCGCACTGCCAGAGCGTCAGATCGACCAGCCAGAGCGGGACCTGGGCGGCGGCGGGTCCCAGGTACTCCTCGCCCCCGACGTCGATCTCCTCGAAGTAGGCGCGCAGCTCGCGGGCGAAGAAGACGGGCGAGACCCGGGCCACGGTGAGGTCGATGGAGTCGACCATGGCGCCCGCCAGGGCGCCGATGCGGTCCAGCACGGTGGCGAAGCCGCTGTCGTAGGGCTCCAGCCGGGCCAGTTCCGCGCAGGCGTCGAGGCAGGCGACCAGGCGGGGGAAGACCATGCGGACGGCGTCCTGGAGGCGGCCCTCCATCGGGTCGCCGGTGTACATCCGCTGGCGCCTCCCCGTGGGGTTCCACGCCGTGTAGTGGTGGACCGTGTCGCGGGGCACCATGTCGGTGCGCCGGGCGAGCCGCCGCAGGACGGGGAGCGCCTCGGGCACGGCGTCGAGCGGCTGCACGCCGTGGCGCTTGAGCGAGCCGAGCAGGACGCCGAGGTCGCGCATGGCCGCGAGCGCGTCGGTGACCCCGAAGGCGGCGGCCTCCTCGGTGCTCGGCAGCAGCGCGCGCAGGGCCACGCTGAGCGCGCGGACGTCCGCGACCGCGTTCATGGCGGGGAGCGCGGCGAGCAGCGGGTCGGCGCCGAGCGGGTCGGCCGCGCGTATCTCCGCTATGCGGTAGCGGGGTTCGGCGCGGTACCGCGGCGCGGCCAGCGTGTCGGGACCGGACGCGACAAGATCGTGCAGGGCCAACGAAGTCCCCCTCGGACGGAGCGGATCAATTCGCGGTGCGTCGGGCGCGGGGCGGCTTGCGGCCGCGCCCGGCCGGGTGTCACTCCACGGCGCGGTGGGCCCCGTCCCGGTGCGGCGCCCCCGTGGCGGGCGCGGGCGGCCGCGTCCGGACGGCCAGCAGGGCGGCGGCCGCGGCGAGCGCGGCGCCCGCGAGCAGGGCGCCGCGGACGCCGGCGGTCTCGGCCGCCGGGCCGCCGGTGCCGGGGGCGGCGGCGCCGGCCACCGCGACGAGCAGGGCCAGCCCCAGGACGGAGCCGAACTGCTGGCTGGTGTTGACCAGCCCGGAGGCCAGGCCGGTCTCCTCGGGCGGCACGGCGGCGGTGGCGGCCGCGTTGGTGGTGACCACGGCCAGCGGGAGAGCGGCGCCCAGGACCAGGCTGGGGGCGAGCACCGTGGTGGCGAAGGTGCCGTGGGCGTCCAGGGCCAGGGCGAGCCAGCCCGTCCCCGCGGCCAGCAGGGCGAAGCCCGCGGTCATGACGGGCCGCAGCCCGTGGCGCGCGATGAGGGCGCCCGTGCGGGGGGCGACCGCGACCACCACGAGGGACAGCGGCAGCAGGCCGAGGCCCCCGGCCAGCGGGGAGAGCCCCAGCACCCGCTGGAGGTAGAGGCTGACCAGGAAGAACATCGGGAACAGGGTGGTCTGGGCGAGACCGCTGAGGAGGTTGGCCGAGGCGAGGGCGGGCCGGCGCAGCACCGCCGGGGGCACCAGCGGATGGCGGGCGCGCCGCTCCAGGACCGCGAACACCGCGAGCAGCGCCGCTCCCCCGGCGGCCGCGCCGAGGGTGCGGGGCGAGGTCCAGCCCGCACTGCCGGCGCCGACCAGGGCGAAGGCGACCAGTCCCAGTCCGCCGGTGGCGGTGAGCGCCCCGCCGAGGTCGAAGCCGGTCACCGGGCGTCGCCTCCCCCGGTCGAGCACCCGCAGCGAGGCGGCGCCGAGGGCCGCCGCGGCGAGCACGTTGAGCCACAGCGTGGACCGCCAGCCGAGCAGGTCGGTGAGGACACCTCCGAGCACGGTGCCGGCCACTCCGCCGAGGCCGCCCATGGCGGCGAACGCGCCGAGCGCCCGGTGCCGGGCGGGCCCGTCGGGGAAGAGGGCGAGCACCGCGGCGAAGGCGGCGGCTCCGGCGAGCGCGGCGCCGGTGCCCTGCGCGGCGCGTGCGGCGACGAGTTCGGCCGGGGTGCGGGCGAGGCCGCCGGCGGCGGAGGCGACCGCCAGCACGCCGAGGCCCGCCAGGTGGAGGGCCCGGTGGCCGAGCAGGTCGGCGGCCCGGCCGCCGAGCAGCAGCAGTCCCCCGAAGGCGATGAGGTAGGCGTTGGCCACCCAGGAGAGTCCGGCGGGGCCGGATCCGAGGTCGCGGCCGACGGAGGGCAGCGCGACGTTGACGATGGCGGTGTCCATGATGAGCAGCAGCTGGGTGGCGGCCAGCACCGCCAGCGCCCCGCGCGCGCGGTGCGCCGGCCCCGCCCCGGCGGCCGCGCCGGGCGGCGGGGCGGCGGGGGCGCGGCGCCCCGGGCCGGAGGCGGCGGGCGGGGCGGCGGGGCCGGAGGCGGCGGGCGGGGCGGGCCGGGCCGCGTCGGGTACGGCGTCGGGGCTCACCGCGGTGCTGTCTCGTCCGACGGCAGCCCGTACCCCGCCAGGCACTCCCGCACCAGGGTCTCGCAGGCCTCGGTGTCGCCCTCCCACGCCTGCTGGGCCAGGTACACGTGCGGAGCCCCGTGCGAGAGGGTCTCGTACTGCTCCTGGCGCGCGGCGAACTCCGTGCCGAGGGCGTCCCAGGCGAGCTTGAGCAGCTTGACGCGCTCCTCGGCGCCGTGCCCGGGCGCTCCGAGGAACCGGCGCACCAGGGGCCCGAGTTCGGGGTGGAGCAGGTCCTCCCCCGAGGCGGGCAGCTGGACGATCCCGCCGCCCGCGAGCTGCCGCACCTCCCGCAGGGCCGCCGGGTACAGCTCGCCCGCCATGATGCGCTGGGCGTAGGAGATCTCCCGTCCCGGCATCACCCCGCCGCGCCCGGAGTCGACCTGCTCGAAGGAGACCTCCGCGGCGAGCACGAAGGCCTTCGCCTGGGCGACCCGGCCCATCATCCGGCCCACCGCCTGGGTGACGGGCGGCAGTTCGTAGGTGCCGCCGGCCTTGGCCAGCAGGATCGCCAGCCCGGTCAGGAACTCCAGCTTGGTCCAGAAGCGGGTGGCCGCCTGGTGCACGAGGTTCACATAGGCCGGCGTGTGCCACCACATCCGGAAGGCGGCGTCCACGTCCCGGTAGGTGAGGACGCGCTCCCAGGGGACGAGGACGTCGTCGCAGACGAGCAGCACGTCGTTCTCGTCGAAGCGGGAGGACAGGGGGTTGTCGTACAGGCTGCGTGCCCGGCCCTCGTAGGAGGTGCGGGCGAGGAGGGTGAGGCCGGGGGTGGCCACGGGGATGCTGAAGGACACGGCCTGCTCGGTGTCCTGCGGGGCCAGCGGTTCGATCGTGCCGACCACCACCTCGTCGGCGAAGGCGGCGGCCGTGCCGATCATCTTGGCGCCGCGGACGACCACCCCGCCGTCCTTCTCGGCCACGACGCGCACCGCGGGGTCGTCCCCGTCGCGGGGGCCGCCCGCCGCGGTGCGGCTGGTGCGGGGGTTGGTCAGGGTGAAGGCGGCGTACAGGTCCCCCTCGGCCATCCGCCGGTGGAGGGCCCGGGCGTGGTCCGCGCCGTCGAAGCCCCCGGTGGTGAACACGCCCGGGGCGGCGGTGAAGGCGGTCGCGGCGGCGGCCATGCAGTCCGGGGTCCGGCCCAGGAAGCCGTAGGCGGCCTCGGCCCAGATCTTGTGGGCGCGGCGGCGGGCGACGAGGTCCGTGTGGCCGCGGGGGACGCTGAAGGCGCGGTGGACGCCGCCGGCGGCGAGCTCCGCGGAGTGCTCGGAGTCGTGCGCGAGGTCGTAGAGCCGGCCGAGGGAGGCCGCGGTGTTGCGGAAGGCCGGATGGCGGGTGACGTCGCGGACGCGCTCGCCGTCGATCCACACCTCCCGTCCGTCCCGCAGTGAGGCGAGGTACTCCTGGCCGGACCTGGTCAACGTTGCTCCTCGAACCGAAAGAACCGCGGACGACGGGTTTCAGCCGAGCCTCCACGGCGCCGGCGGGGCCGGGCAATGAACGACCGTCCAGCGGTCCTTAAGAACCGGCCAGGGCCGCGGGCGCTCATGCGGCGGGCACCCGTCCGGCCCGGTACTCCCCCGGCGTCATCCCGAACCACTTGCGAAACGCCAGGTGGAAGCCGACGGCGCTCTGGTAGCCGACACGCCCCGGGACCGCCGACTGCGGCAGTACGGTCTCCTCCAGCAGCCGGGCAGCCTCCTGCATCCGCCGCCCCGTCAGATGGCGTGCCGGGGCCTCGCCGACCAGCTCGCGGAAGGCGGCGGTGAACGCGGAGCGGGACATGCCCACCTCGCGGGCCAGCGACTCGATGGTCCAGGGCTCGGCGAAGCGGGTGGCGATGACGACCATGGCCCGGCTGATGCCCGGGTGCCCGAGGACCGGCAGGGCGTCGGGGGTTCCGGCGAGTTCGCCGAGCAGCGGCCGGAGCGCCAGGACCAGGGCCATCTCGAAGGCGCGCAGGGTGATCAGCCGGTCCCCGGGGCCGACGGGCCGGTCGGTGGTCGCCAGCAGGCGCAGCGTGTCCCGGAGCAGCGGCTCCCTCTCGACCTGGGTGCCGTCCAGCACCAGCGCCCAGGGGAGCGCCTTGTACAGGCCCGTCGCGACGCTCGCGTCGTAGTGCAGCCCCGCGCACAGCAGCCGGCTGACGGGCCCCTCCCCCTCGATGCGTAACTCGCCGGAGGTGCCGGGCCGCCGCTCGGGCAGCACGGCCGCGAGCGAGACGCCCCGGCGGTCGGGCGAGTCGGCGAGCCGGTGGGCCGTACCGGTCGGGAAGACCGCCAGATCGCCCTCGCGCAGATGGATCGGCGTCCGGCCCTCGCCGGTGATCCAGCAGCCGCCCTCGGTGATGAAGTGCAGGACGGCGCAGCTCTGCTCGGCGTCTCCTTCGATGGCCCAGGGTGCTCGCACATGCCAGCGGCTGTCGAACACGCCGGTGAGGCGGAGGGGCTTCAGCAGTTCGCTGAGAAGGTCCTCGTCCGCGCCGTCGTCGTCGCCCCGTCCGGGCGACCGGGCCTCAGGTCGGTGCTTCGGTCGGTCCATTGGACGATCCTTCAACCCCCGCCCCGGATTGTTAATTGATCGGCCGAACTCGCCGCCACGAGCCTTGAGGAGCCGTTCGCGGCAGCATGCACACCCTACCGAAGGGCTTTCACACTCATGTCCGATCACATTCCCATGCGCGTCGCGGTGGTGGGCGCGACCGGCCATCAGGGCGGTGCGACGGCGCGGCTGCTCGCGGGCCGGGGGCATCCGGTGCGCACCCTGAGCCGGCGTCCGGGGGCCGACCGGCCGGCGCTGCCCGGGGTGCTCGTCATCGACGGGGACCTCGGCCGGCAGGAGGACGTGCACCGGCTCTTCGACGGCGCGACCCACGCGGTGGTGACGATGCCGCTGGTCTACGAGGCGGAGAAGGTGATGCGCTACGCCCAGCACCTGGCCAAGGCGGCGCGGGAGAGCAGGCTGCGGCGGATCGTCTACAACGCCAACACCCGGATGCCGTCCGGGACCACGCGGCTGGCCGCGTTCGAGACGCGGCGGCTGGCCGAGACGGTGCTGCGGGAGGGGTTGGCGGACGGTGGTGCGGAGCTGGTGGTGCTCCGGCCTCCGGTGTACCTGGACAACCTCTTCAGCCCGTGGAACGGCCCGGCCCTGGTCGACGACGGCGTGCTGGCCTATCCGCTGCCCGAGGACTCCCCGGTGGCGTGGCTGTCGCTGTCGGACCTGGCGGGCGCCGTGGCCGCCGCGCTGACGGCCGAGGGGGTCGGGGGGCGCTCGTTCGACATCGGGGGCGCGCGGAGCCTGACGGGCGCCGAACTCGCAGAGGCGTTCGGGCGCGGGCTGGGGCGCACCGTCGAATACCGGCCGCTCGGGCCGGAGGTGTTCGAGCGCACGCTCGCACGGATCCTGGGCCCGGCCTCGGCGCACGGCGTGGCGGGCGTCTACCACTTCATGGCCGGGCGGACGGAGCCGCTGCTGATGGCGGACGACGGCGGGGAGTGGACGAAGGCGCTGGACACGGCGCCGGCGCCGGTGGAGGAGTGGGTGGCGCGCCAGCCGTGGCGGACCTGGTCGGAGCGGCCCGCGCAGACGGCGGAACCGGCCTGAGCGCGCGGCGCGCGGCCCGTATACGAGTTCCGGGACAAGGACCGGTTCCGCCAACACGGCGGACCGGTCCTTTCTCGTGCGTCTTGTCGATCCTGCTACGTCCTAGTAGTTAACACATAGCCGGATTGCCCCGTGCGGGACGCGGGGAAGCCTCATCCGGTACGCCTGCGCGCACCCCCGAGACCGCATCCTTTCCGTCCACCCGAGTGAACGCGGACTGGAGCCGACATGCACGCACCCGGCCGACCACCTGCCGAGCAGTTACAAAGTAGACACACACTGCGCAATCCCTCTCCATGTGCGCGAACCGACCTGCCCGCACAGCCCCCAGGTGATGTTGTGAAATCGCTGATTGGCCGCATTCCCGTCCTGGACGTCCGCCCGCTCGTCGACTGCGGAAGACGTCCCGCCAAGGCGGTGGCGGGTGAGACCTTCCAGATCACCGCCACCGTCTTCCGTGAGGGCCACGACGCCGTCGCCGCCGACGTGGTGCTGCGCGACCCCCGGGGCCGCAGGGCCCCGTTCACCCCGATGCGGGAACTGGCCCCGGGCACCGACCGCTGGGGCGCCTGGGTCACCCCCGGGACCGAGGGCGACTGGACCTACGCCGTGGAGGCGTGGAGCGACCCGGTGGCCACCTGGCGGCACACCGCGGAGGTCAAGGTCCCGGCGGGCATCGACACGGACCTCGTGCTGGCGGAGGGCGCCGAGCTGTACGAGCGCGCCGCCGCCGGGGTGCCGAAGAAGGACGGCCGGGAGTACGTGCTGGCCGTGGCCGACGCGCTGCGCGACGGCTCCCGCCCGCCCGCCGCCCGGCTCGGGGCCGTGCGCTGCCCCGACGCGAGCGGTGCGCTGGCGCGCCATCCGCTGCGCGAACTGGTCAGCTCCTCGGCCCGGCTGCCCCTGCGGGTGGAGCGGCGGAGGGCCCTGTTCGGCTCCTGGTACGAGCTGTTCCCGCGCTCCGAGGGCGCGGTCCTCGCGGAGGGCGAGCCCCCGGTGTCCGGCACCTTCCGCACCGCCGCCGAGCGGCTGCCCGCCGTCGCGGCGATGGGCTTCGACGTGGTGTACCTGCCGCCGGTCCACCCCATCGGCGCCACGCACCGCAAGGGCCCGGACAACGCGCTGGCCGCGGGCGCCCACGACGTCGGGGTGCCCTGGGCGATCGGCTCGGCCGAGGGCGGCCACGACGCGGTCCACCCGGACCTGGGCACGCTCGCCGACTTCGACCACTTCGTGCGGGCGGCGCGCTCCCTGCGGCTGGAGGTGGCCCTCGACTTCGCCCTCCAGTGCTCGCCCGACCACCCCTGGGTCAAGGAGCACCCCGAGTGGTTCCACCACCGGCCCGACGGCTCCATCGCCTACGCCGAGAACCCCCCGAAGAAGTACCAGGACATCTACCCGATCGCGTTCGACGCGGACATGCCCGGGCTGGTGGCGGAGAGCGTACGCCTGCTGCGCTTCTGGATGGACCGCGGTGTGCGCATCTTCCGTGTGGACAACCCGCACACCAAGCCCGTCGTCTTCTGGGAGCGCGTACTGGGGGAGATCCGCCGCACCGACCCGGACGTCGTGTTCCTGGCGGAGGCGTTCACCCGCCCGGCGATGATGCACGCCCTGGCGGCGGTGGGCTTCCAGCAGTCGTACACGTACTTCACCTGGCGTACCGCCAAGCACGAGCTGACGGAGTACATGGCGGAGCTGACCGGCGAGGCGGCCTCCTACATGCGGCCGAACTTCTTCGTGAACACGCCCGACATCCTGCACGGCTACCTCCAGGAGGGCGGCCGCCCCGCCTTCGAGGTACGGGCGGTGCTGGGCGCCACGCTCTCCCCCTCCTGGGGCGTCTACGCGGGCTACGAGCTGTGCGAGAACACCCCGCTGCGCCCCGGGAGCGAGGAGTACCTCGGCTCGGAGAAGTACGAGCTGAGGCCGCGGGACTGGGAGGCGGCCGAGCGCGAGGGCCGTACGATCACCCCGCTGATCACCCTGCTGAACCGGCTGCGGCGCCGCCACCCGGCGCTCCAGCAGCTGCGCGACCTCCACTTCCACCACGTCGACAACGACGCGGTGATCGCCTACTCGAAGCGCTCGGGAGCGGACGTCGTGCTCGTCGTCGCGAACCTCGACCCCCACCACACCCAGGAGGCGACGGTCTCGTTGGACATGCTGCGACTCGGGTTCGAAGAACACGAGACCGTACCGGTGCGCGACGAGCTCACCGGCGAGACCTATCACTGGGGCAGAGCCGTCTATGTGCGCCTAGAGCCGGGTGTCACGCCCGCGCACGTCGTCGCCCTGCGACCGTCCCCGCAGACCGGAGGGTCACCCACATCATGATCGTCAACGAGCCCGTCCCCGACACGTTCGAGGACACCCCCGCCCGCGACCGCGACCCCGACTGGTTCAAGCGGGCCGTCTTCTACGAGGTCCTGGTCCGCTCCTTCCAGGACAGCAACGGCGACGGCATCGGCGACCTCAAGGGCATCACGGCCAAGCTGGACTACCTCCAGTGGCTGGGGGTGGACTGCCTGTGGCTTCCGCCGTTCTTCAAGTCCCCGCTGAGGGACGGCGGCTACGACGTCGCCGACTACACCTCCGTGCTGCCCGAGTTCGGCGACCTGGCCGACTTCGTGGAGTTCGTCGACGCGGCGCACCAGCGCGGCATGCGCGTCATCATCGACTTCGTCATGAACCACACGAGCGACCAGCACCCGTGGTTCCAGCAGTCCCGGTCCGACCCGGACGGCCCCTACGGCGACTACTACATCTGGGCCGACGACGACAAGCAGTTCGAGGACGCCCGGATCATCTTCGTCGACACGGAGTCCTCCAACTGGACCTTCGACCCGGTGCGCAAGCAGTACTACTGGCACCGGTTCTTCTCCCACCAGCCGGACCTGAACTACGAGAACCCCACGGTGCAGGAGGAGATCATCTCCGCACTGCGGTTCTGGCTGGACCTGGGGATCGACGGCTTCCGGCTGGACGCGGTGCCGTACCTCTACCAGGAGGAGGGCACCAACTGCGAGAACCTGCCGCGCACCCACTCCTTCCTGAAGCGGGTCCGCAAGGAGATCGACGCCCACTACCCGGACACGGTGCTGCTGGCCGAGGCCAACCAGTGGCCCGAGGACGTCGTCGACTACTTCGGCGACTACCCCTCCGGGGGCGACGAGTGCCACATGGCCTTCCACTTCCCCGTCATGCCGCGCATCTTCATGGCGGTGCGCCGGGAGTCGCGCTACCCGGTCTCCGAGATCCTGGCCAAGACGCCGTCGATCCCGAAGAACTGCCAGTGGGGCATCTTCCTGCGCAACCACGACGAGTTGACGCTGGAGATGGTCACCGACGAGGAACGCGACTACATGTACGCGGAGTACGCCAAGGACCCGCGGATGCGGGCCAACATCGGCATCCGCCGCCGCCTGGCCCCGCTGCTGGACAACGACCGCAACCAGATCGAACTGTTCACCGCGCTGCTGCTGTCGCTGCCCGGCTCCCCGATCCTCTACTACGGGGACGAGATCGGCATGGGCGACAACATCTGGCTCGGCGACCGGGACGCCGTGCGCACCCCGATGCAGTGGACGCCCGACCGCAACGCCGGGTTCTCCTCCTGCGACCCGGGCCGGCTGTACCTGCCCACGATCATGGACCCGGTCTACGGCTACCAGGTGACCAACGTCGAGGCCTCGATGTCCTCGCCGTCCTCGCTGCTGCACTGGACGCGGCGGATGATCGAGATCCGCAAGCAGAACCCCGCCTTCGGCCTGGGCTCCTACACGGAACTGCCCTCGTCGAACCCGGCGGTGCTCGCCTTCCTGCGGGAGGCGCCCTCCCAGGACGGCGGCGGGGACGACGTGGTGCTGTGCGTGCACAACTTCTCCCGGTTCGCGCAGCCCACCGAGCTGGACCTGCGCGCGTTCAACGGGCGCCACCCGGTGGAACTCATCGGCGGGGTGCGGTTCCCCGCGATCGGCGAGTGGCCCTACCTGCTCACCCTCGCCGGACACGGCTTCTACTGGTTCCGCCTCCGCAAGGACGTCGCGACCGCCGCCCTCACCCCCGGCGCGGCGTCCGGGAAGGCCGGTGGCTCCCCGTCGCCGCGCACGCCGGGCGGCAGCCCGGCGGCCGAGGGCGGCCCACGGGCCTGACACCCCGGGGACGGGGGCGTCCGAAACGGCGCCCCCTGCTCCAGCGGGGCGGTTTCCCCCGCCCCGCTCCGGGCACTCTCCTCCTCATCCCCGCGCGCCGCCGGACAGCAACCGCTGCAATCCGGGACACTTTGCGCATTCGTGGTGTACCCGGGGAAAGGACGCGATGCCCATGTCGGAGGCTGCATCCATCCGGACACCGCTCGCCCTGCTTCCCTCCCTCGCGCCACTGCTGCACCCATGGCTGCCCCGCCAGAGATGGTTCGCCGGAAAGGGATCGGCCGTCACCGGATTCACCCTGGTGTCCGCCACCGAACTCCTGCCGGTGCGCGGCCCGGGCCCCGGGCTGCTGCACCTCCTCGTCCGGGTACGGCAGGCCGACCGGCCCCGGTCCGACGAGGGCGACTGCTACCAACTGCTCATCGGCACCCGCCGGGCGCTCCCCCCGGCCCTGGCCCCCGCGCTGATCGGCCCCGCCCGGCAGGGCCCGCTGCGGGGCCTCACCCTCTACGAGGGGACCCACGACCCCCGCCTCGCGGGCCTGCTGCTCGAACGCCTGCGCACCCCGGGAACCCTGGGGCCGCTGCGCTTCGAGCGGTACGCGGGCGCGCCCGGCACTCCCGTCCCCCCGGGCGGGCTGGCCGCGCGTCCGCTCGGCGCGGAGCAGTCCAACTCCTCCCTGGTGTACGGCGACGCCTACATCCTCAAGGTCTTCCGGCGCCTGCACCCGGGGCACAACCCGGACCTGGAGCTGCCGCTGGCCCTGGCCCGCGCCGGGTGCGACCGGGTGCCCGTCCCCGTGGCCTGGTACGCGTCCGCCGAGCCGGGGCCCTACACCCTGGGCGTCCTCCAGCCGTTCCTGCGCGGCTCCCGGGACGGCTGGGTGCTGGCACTGGAGGCGCTCGCCGCGGGCGACCCCTTCCGCGCCGAGGCGGCCGAACTGGGCCGGGTCACCGCCGAGGTGCACACGGCCCTCGCCGACGCCCTCCCGGTCGTCAAGCTCGGCGGCGCGCAGGCCGAGGAACTGGCCGCGGGGATGGCCGCGCGGCTGGAGGCCGCCGCACGGACCGTACCCGCGCTGCGCCCCTACGCGCCGCGGCTGCGGGCCGCCTTCGACGCGGTCGCCGCGCTGGGCCGCCGGGGCCGCATCTGGGCCGCCCAGCGGGTCCACGGCGACCTGCACCTCGGCCAGTTGCTGCGGGGCCCCGGCGGGGGCCCCTGGTCGGTGATCGACTTCGAGGGGGAGCCGACGCGGCCGCTCACCGAGCGCTGCCGCCCCCAGCCCGCCGTGCGGGACGTGGCGGGCATGCTCCGCTCCTTCGACTACGCGGCCCGCACCCACCGGCCGTGGCACCCCGCGTGGGCCCAGGCGTGCCGGGACGCCTACTGCGCGGGCTACGCCCGCACCGCCGGCGCCGACCCCCGCGAGGAGCCCGCCCTGCTGCGCGCCTACGAGACCGACAAGGCCGTCTACGAGGCAGTGTACGAGGCCCGGCACCGGCCGGACTGGCTGCCCGTGCCGATGGCCGCCGTCGAACGCCTCGCCGCCGGCGACTGACTTCCGCTCCCTCTCCCTCACCCCGTCACCCGTCACCCCGAACTCGCGCCCCCTGGAGGCCGACCCCGTGACCCCCCGCCGCTCCTCCGCCCCCCGTACGCCCCGACTCCCCGACCCCTCCGGCGCCGGGCCGACGGCCGCACCGGCGGCCTCCGCCGCCGCGGCTCCGGCTCCGGCTCCGGACACGGCTCCGGACACGGCTCCCGACCCGGCGGAGGGCACGGCACCGTCCGCCCCGGAGTCCGCCGCCGACGGAGAGCGGACCGCCCCGGCGGCGGCGGGCGACGAGGGCACCCCCGGCGGCGCGCCGCACGGGGCCTCCTCCGGCGGGGCGGCCGGCGCCCGGAAGCCGCCCGCGGCCCGCCGCGGCAGAAAGCGCGCCACTGCGGACCCGGCCGCGGGCGCCCAGGGGCCGAAGGCCACCGAAGGGGCCCCCGGGGCCGGGGACGGGACGGCCGCGGCCCCGCTGGCCGACGTCCCGCCGCAGACGCAGGGCGCCGAACCGCACCCCGCGCCCGCGGCGGTCGCGGCGGGCACCGGCCCGGCGCGCGGCGCCTCCCGCCGGGCACCGGCCCGCGCCGCCGAGCCCGCGGCCCTCGGGGGCGCGCCCGCCGGAGCCGCGGCGGAGACCGCCGCCCCCGCGGGGCAGACCTCCGCCGGGGGCGGCGGACGCACCGGAACCGCCCCGGGCGGCGGCCGTGCCGGACGGACGCCCGGCGGCGGCACGCCCCGCCCGCGCGGCCTGCGGGCCGCCGGGCCCCTCGGCGAGGAGGACCGGGGCCGGCTGCTGAGCGGCTGCCACCACGACCCCCACGCGGTCCTCGGCGCCCACACGGTGCGCGGCGGCATCCGGATCCGGGTGCTGCGCCCGCACGCCACCGCCGTCACGGTCCTGGCCAAGGGCCTGCGCACGGAACTCAACGACGAGGGCGACGGCCTCTTCTCCGGGGTACTGCCGCTGCGCACCGCCCCCGCCTACCACCTGCTCGTCACCTACCCGGACCACCCGGAGGGCTTCGAGACCGAGGACCCCTACCGCTTCCTGCCCGCACTCGGCGACCTCGACCTGCACCTCATCGGCGAGGGGCGGCACGAGCAGCTGTGGACGGCGCTCGGCGCCCACCCCATCACCCACCAGGGCGTGTCCGGCACCCGGTTCACCCTCTGGGCGCCCGACGCGCAGGGCGTGCGGGTGGCGGGAGACTTCAACTACTGGGACGGCACCGGTTTCCCGATGCGCTCGCTGGGGGCCACCGGGGTGTGGGAGCTGTTCGTCCCCGGGGTCGGGGAGGGGGCGCTCTACAAGTTCGACATCGCCCGCCCCGACGGCAGCCACACCGTACGGGCCGACCCCATGGCCCGCCGGACCGAGGTCCCGCCCGCCAACGCCTCCGTCGTGACCGCCTCCCACCACACCTGGCAGGACGGGGAGTGGATGGCGCGCCGGGGCGAGCGGCCCGTCCACGAGGCGCCGTTCTCCGTCTACGAGGTGCACCTGCCCTCCTGGCGGCCCGGGCTGAGCTACCGTCAGCTCGCCGAGCAGCTGCCGCGCTATGTGCGCGACCTGGGCTTCACCCATGTGGAGTTCATGCCCGTCGCCGAACACCCCTTCGGCGGGTCCTGGGGCTACCAGGTCACCGGCTTCTACGCACCGACCGCGCGGATGGGCACCCCCGACGACTTCCGCCACCTGGTCGACAGCCTGCACCGCGCCGGGATCGGCGTGCTGGTGGACTGGGTGCCCGCGCACTTCCCCCGCGACGACTGGGCCCTGGCCGAGTTCGACGGCCGGCCCCTGTACGAGCACGGGGACCCGGCCAGGGCGGCCCACCCGGACTGGGGCACGCTGGAGTTCGACTACGGCCGCAAGGAGGTGCGCAACTTCCTGGTGGCCAACGCCGTCTACTGGTGCGAGGAGTTCCACATCGACGGCCTGAGGGTGGACGCGGTCGCCTCGATGCTCTACCTGGACTACTCCCGCGAGGACGGGCAGTGGTCCCCCAACGAGTTCGGCGGCCGGGAGAACCTGGACGCGGTCTCCTTCCTCCAGGAGATGAACGCCACGGTCTACCGGCGCTGCCCGGGGGTGGTGACCATCGCGGAGGAGTCCACGGCCTGGGACGGCGTGACCCGCCCCACCCACCACGGCGGCCTCGGCTTCGGCCTCAAGTGGAACATGGGCTGGATGCACGACTCCCTCGGCTACGTCGAGCACGAGCCGGTGCACCGCAAGTACCACCACAACGAGATGACCTTCTCGATGGTGTACGCCTACAGCGAGAACTACGTGCTGCCGATCTCGCACGACGAGGTGGTGCACGGCAAGCGCGCGCTGGTGGCCAAGATGCCCGGGGACTGGTGGCAGCAGCGGGCCAACCACCGCGCCTACCTGGGCTTCATGTGGGCCCACCCGGGCAAGCAGCTGCTGTTCATGGGGCAGGAGTTCGCCCAGGGCGCGGAGTGGTCCGAGGGCCACGGCCCCGACTGGTGGCTGCTGGACCCCTCCTACGCCGCGGAGCCCGACCACCGGGGCGTACGGGACCTGGTGCGCGAGCTGAACGCGGTGTACGGCTCGACACCGGCGCTGTGGGAGCGCGACACCGCCCCGGAGGGCTTCTCCTGGGTGGACGGCGGGGCGGCCGAGGACAACGTCTTCTCCTTCCTGCGCTTCGGCGCCTCGGGCGAACCGCTGCTGGCCGTGACCAACTTCTCCCCCGTGGTGCGCCACGGGTACCGGCTCGGGGTGCCCGAGTCGGTACCGCTGTGGCGGGAGGTGCTCAACACCGACGAGGAGCGCTTCGGCGGTTCGGGGGTGGTCTGCGGGGAGCCGGTGAAGGCGGAGCCGGTGGAGTCGCACGGCCGGGGGGCCTCGATCGCCCTCGCGCTGCCGCCGCTGGCCACGGTCTGGCTGGCGCCCGCCCGGATGTGACGGGCCGCTTCGCGGGGGTGGGAGAGCGGTGGCGCTCCCACCCCCCGCCGGGTTCACCCGGCGGCGGAGGACACCACCGCGAGGTACCGGGTGGCCCGGGTGCAGGCGACGTACAGGTCGTTCACCCCGTACGCCGAGGCGGAGCGGATCAGGTCGGGCTCCGCGACGACCACGCTGTCGAACTCCAGGCCCTTGGCCGCCCTCGGATCGAGCAGCACCAGGGGCCGGGTCAGGTCGGGTTCCCCGCCCGCGCGGACGCCCGGCAGTGCGGCGGCCAGCTCCGGGTGGAGGCGGGCGGGGGCGATCACCGCCGTGCGTCCCTCCCCGCCCTCCGGGCGCCCGTCCCGGGCGGCCCGGCGGCCCTCCGCCGCGGCGGCTGCCACGGCCCCGGCCAGCCTGCCCGGCTCCGCGGTGGTCTCCCGCGGCGGCGCTCCGGTGGAGCGCACCGAGCGCGGGGGCTCGAAACCCGGGTCCCGGTCGCGCCGCAGCTCCGCGGCGAACTCCATGATCTCGGCGGGTGTGCGGTAGTTGACGCCCAGCCGGGCGTGCTGCCAGCGGTCCCCGACATAGGGGCCGAGGATCTCCTGCCAGGTTCCGCACCCGGCGGCGTCCCCGGTCTGCGCCGGGTCGCCGACCAGGGTCATGGAGCGGGTCGGGCAGCGGCGCATCAGCAGCCGCCACGCCATCGCGGACAGCTCCTGTGCCTCGTCGACGATGACGTGCCCGAAGGCCCAGGTCCGGTCGGCGGCCGCGCGGGCGGCGGCGGAGCGGTGGTCGGCCTCCTCGTGCCGGTCGGCCATCCGTTCGGCGTCGATGACGTCGTGGGCGGCCAGGACCTCGGACTCCTCGTCCTCGAACTCGTACGTCTGGGAGCCGTGCGAGAGCTCCAGCACGCCCCGGGCGTAGGCGATGCGGTCCTGGCGCTCGGCCTCGGCGGCGGCGCGGGCGGCGCTGTCGTCGGCGCCGAGGAGTTCGGCGGCCTCGTCGAGCAGCGGGACGTCGGCCGGGGTCCAGGGGCCGTCCGTGCGGCGCACGGCCTCGGCGTCCCCGGGGGCCAGATAGGGCGCGGGGTCGGCGAGGAGGTCGGCGACCAGGCGCTGCGGGGTCAGCTCGGGCCACAGCTCCTCCACGGCGGCGTGGACGGCCGCACTGG
This sequence comes from Streptomyces sp. NPDC048001, assembly GCF_043203115.1. Taxonomy (NCBI): domain Bacteria; kingdom Bacillati; phylum Actinomycetota; class Actinomycetes; order Kitasatosporales; family Streptomycetaceae; genus Streptomyces; species Streptomyces sp. NPDC048001. The sequence goes on along the minus strand of NZ_JBIDBN010000002.1, from coordinate 200,101 downwards.
TGGCCACCTCCTTGGCGAGCTGGGCGATGTCGTCCGGGCCCAGCAGGTTCTCCCCGCCGTAGGGGTCGGCGCCGAGGCGGTCGGCGAGCTGCGCGGTGAGGGCGTCGACGACGCGGAAGGCGAAGTGCGGGCGGGCCAGGTTGTGCGGCAGCCCGGTGGAGCGGGCCCGGTCGCGGGCCTCCTGCGCCATCTCGCGGTGCAGCAGGAGCGTGCCGTACTCCTCGTGGTCGATCTCCAGGGCCGGCTCGGGCAGGGTGCCGCCCTCCTCGCCGGCGCCCTCGGGCAGGGCCTCGGGCAGCGACTGCCGGTCGGCGACCGCGCGCACGAGGACCTCCGCCATCGCCGCCCGGCCCTTGACCTCGGCGGCCTCGGGGGTGTCGGTCCCGGTGGCGTGCACGCCGGGGAAGAGCTCGCCGGGGGTGGCGAGCAGCACCCCGGTCTCACCCAGGGAGGGGAGCACCTCGCCGATGTACCCGAGGAAGGCGGGATTGGGGCCGACGATCAGCACCGCGCGCCGGGCGAGCTGCTCGCGGTGGGCGTACAGCAGGTAGGCGGCGCGGTGCAGGGCGACGGCGGTCTTGCCGGTGCCGGGTCCGCCCTCGACGACGAGCACCCCGTGGCGGGGGGCGCGGATGATGCGGTCCTGCTCGGCCTGGATGGTGCGCACGATGTCGGCCATGCGGCCGGTGCGCGCGGCGCCCAGCGCGGCGAGGAGCACCTCGTCGGCGTCGTGCGACTCGTGCCCGGTGCGGGTGGTGTCGGCGAGGTCGAGGAGTTCGTCGTGGAGGGCGGTGACGGTGCGGTCCCGGGAGGTGATGTGCCGGCGGCGGCGCAGGCCCATCGGCTCGTGGCCGGTGGCGAGGTAGAAGGAGCGGGCGACGGGGGCCCGCCAGTCGACGAGGAGCGGGGTGTGCTGCGGGTCGTCGGCACGCATTCCGATGCGGCCGATGTGGTGCCGGGAGCCGTCCAGGTGGTCGATCCGCCCGAAGCACAGACCGGTGTCGACCGCGTTCAGTGCGGAGAGCCGGCCGGTGTGCTCGGCGACACCCACGTCCCGCTCGACGCGTGCCTGGAGGCCCGTGGTGACCTGGCCCATCGTGGTCGCGACGGCGTCCTCGGCCTGCTCCCGGAGCGTGTCGAGGCGCTCGTAGAGCCGGGTGACGAATTGCTGTTCGTCCCGCAATTCCTCGGTTGACAATTCTTCTCCTGCCGCGTTAGGGTGAAGCCAGTTGGAATTTCCAGCTTATCCGTCATGCAATTTCGACGGACACGCCAAAACATTCAATATACGCACTGCCACCCCCCGACCGTCAATGCGGTGGGGGTTTTTTCGTGTGCGCATCGCCCGGTCCGCGCCGGCCGCGAGGGTGGCCCGGGGCGGGGCCGTGCGGCACCGGTGTCAGTGGTCGCCCCTACCGTGGGGACCTGTTGGGAACGGGCAGCACAGGACTGCCGGTTCGGTCCTGGGGAGGGGTCTGCCATGTCTCGCACGACGACGTATCTGGAGCTGTCTCAGGAGGGCGGCGGCGCGCACAAGTTCTACGAGGTGACGGTGGAGGGGACGAACGTCTCGGTGCGCTACGGGCGCATCGGCACCCCGGGGCAGCTCCAGACCTCCTCGTTCCCCACCGGGCAGAAGGCCCGGGACGCGGCGCAGCGGAAGATCGGGGAGAAGGTCCGCAAGGGGTACGCCCCCGCGGTGCAGGGCGGGCGCGCGGCGCGGCCGGTGACACGGCGCCAGGTCTCCTCCGCACCGTCCACGGCCCGTGCCGCCGCCCCGGTCCTGTGGCGTTTCCGCACCGGCTCCGCGGCCTTCGGCATCCACATCGGCGAGGACCGCTGCTGGGTGGGCAACCAGGCGGGGGACGTGTACACGCTCGGGCACGACGGCGAGGTGCTGGCCCGCTACTCGCTGCCCGAGGGCGTCAAGTGCCTGGTCGCCGACGACTTCTGGATCTACGCGGGCTGCGACGACGGCACGGTCTACGACCTGTCCTCCAAGGTCCCGTTCGCGGCCTACGCCGTCGCACCGGACGTCGACATCTTCTGGCTCGACATCCACGAGGGCGTGCTCGACGTCTCCGACGCCGACGGCGGCCTGACCGTCATCGACCACGAGGACGAGTTCCAGTGGTCGCGCCGCTCCACGGGCGGCCAGGCGTGGATGGTCCGCGCGGACGGCCGCGCCGTGTACCACGGCCACCAGCGGGGCGTGACGGCCTACGCGCCCGACGGCAACGGCGAGTTGTGGCACACCCCGACCGCCGGGGGCGTGCTGTTCGGCTGGCAGGAGGAGCACGCGGTCTACGCGGGCACCGCCCGCGACGTGGTGCAGCGGCTCGCCAAGGCGGACGGCGCGGTGGAGGCGACCTACCGGTGCGACGCCGCGGTGTACTCCTGCGCCACCTCGGCCGACGGCCGGCACGTGTTCGCGGGGGACTCCGCCTCCTCGGTCTACTGCTTCGACGCCGACGGCACCCGGCTGTGGAAGCTGCGCACCGGTGGTGGTTCCGCCCTGTCGATGCAGTACCGGGAGGAGCGCCTGTACATGGTCACCACGGACGGGTCGCTGCTGTGCATGGACGCGAGCGAGGCGGCCGTCGCCGACGCCCGGCGGGGCTCGGTCCCGGTCGCACGGGACGTGAAGTCGGCAGCCGCGCTGCCGACCTACACCCCGCCCTCCTCGGCGGCCGCCGTCGCCACCGTCTCCGAAGCCCCGGCGGGCGGCGTGGTCGTGGAGTGCATCCCCTCGGGCGGCCGCCTGCGCGTCCATGTGGTCTCCGAGGGCTACGAGCCCTCGTGGAACGTCCAGTTCCCGCGCGGCATCCGGGAGGCGGGGGCCCGGTACGTGGTGGATGCGCTGCATCCGGCGGACTCCGGCTTCTACCGGGTGCGCGGGGAGATACGCCGACTGGTCTGACGCCCCCGGGCCCCGGAGGAGGACGGGCCGCGGCGGGGAGTCCGGTCGCGCGCTCCCCGCCGCGGGCGGACGTCCGCCCGCGGCGGGGAATGCGGGGGCCCCGGTGCACGCCGGGTGCGACCGGGGCCCGCGCGGCCACCGGTCCGACCGCGCGGGGGAGGGGCGGGCGGACCGGTGGCGTTCCGGGGGGAGCCGCCGCGGGTCAGAGGGCGGCGGGCGCGCGCTCGTCGTCGCGGCGGCCCGTCGGGGATTCCTCCTCCGGCCGTCCGGCCGGGTCGGGGGCGGGGTCGCCGCCCTCGGCCCGGGCCGGGGCCCCGTGGTGGTCGTCGAGGAGCGTCCGCTCGTCGAAGGGCACCTTGCCCGCGAGGACCAGCGCGGCCCGCTCCTTGTCGATCTCCTTGGTCCAGGTGCCGACGAGGACGGTCGCCACCGCGTTGCCGGCGAAGTTCGTCAGGGCCCGCGCCTCGCTCATGAAGCGGTCGATCCCGACGATCAGGCCCACGCCGTCGACCAGTTCGGGCCGGTGCGACTGGAGGCCGCCGGCCAGGGTGGCGAGCCCCGCGCCGGTCACCCCGGCCGCCCCCTTGGAGGCGATCACCATGAAGACCAGCAGGGAGATCTGCTCGCCCGCGCCGAGGGGCGTACCGGTGGCGTTGGCGATGAACAGGGAGGCCATCGTGAGGTAGATGGCGGTCCCGTCGAGGTTGAAGGAGTAGCCCGTCGGCACGGTGATGCCCACCACGGGCCTGCTGACGCCCAGGTGCTCCATCTTGGCGATCAGCCGGGGCAGCGCCGACTCGGAGGAGGAGGTGGAGAGGATCAGCAGGAACTCCCGGCCCAGGTACTTCAGGAGGGCGAGGATGCCGGTGCCCGCGCACAGCCGCAGCAGCAGCCCGAGCACGACGAAGACGAAGAGGGCGCAGGTGAGATAGAAGCCGATCATGATGACGGCGAGGGACTTCAGGGCGTCGAGTCCTGTCTCGCCGACCACCGCGGCGATCGCTCCGAAGGCGCCCACGGGGGCCACCCACATGATCATGGCCAGGATGCGGAAGACCAGCCGCTGGATGTGGCCGATGCCGCGCAGGACCGGTTCGCCCGCCGGGCCCATCGCCTGGAGCGCGAAGCCCGCCAGCAGGGCCACCAGCAGCGTCCCGAGGACCTCTCCCTCGGTGAAGGCGGAGACCAGCGTGGTCGGGATGATCCCGAGGAGGAAGTCGGTCGTGCTCTCGGCGCCGCCCTCGGCCTGGGCCGCCCCCGCCTCGCGGGCCGCCTCCGTCAGCTGGAGGCCCGAGCCGGGCTCCAGCAGGTTGCCGACGAGCAGCCCGATGGCGAGGGCGACAGTGGACATGACCAGGAAGTAGCCGAGGGCCAGCCCGCCGACCGCGCCGACCTTGGCGGCCTTGCGCACCGAGCCGATCCCCAGCACGATCGTGCAGAAGATCACCGGCGAGATCATCATCTTGATGAGGCCCACGAAGCCGGTGCCGAGGGGCTTCAGCCCGACGGCCGCCGCGGGGGCGGCGAACCCCACGGCGATGCCCAGGACCACCGCGGCGATCACCGCGAGATAGAGGTAGTGGGTCCGGTCCCGTCCGGTGTCGGCTGCGGCCACGGGGGGCCTCCTTGTCGTGTCGCGTGCGTCCATGTCCCGTTGGATCCCCGCGACTATCCACCAGGCCTGTGACCCCGGTCACCGTTGTGGTCGTTTCGTTCACGGGCCCGGTGGCGCTCCCGGCCTCACACGGCCGGCCTCAGGAGACGGGGAACCAGTCCGACAGGCGCCGGGCGATGACCGGTAGGTCGACGCCGTCCTGCGCGACGCGCTCGACGAAGGGGCCCGCGACGGAGACGGGCGGCGGAGCGGTGCCGGCGCCGGCGCCGTTGAACCGCAGGAAGACGCGCATGCCAAGCCAGGCCGTGCGCTTGTTGCCGTCGATCAGCGCGTGGTTGCGGACGACGGAGTGCAGCAGTGCCGCCGCCTTCTCGTGCAGCGCGGGATACAGCTCGACCCCGAAGACATGGGTCCGGGGCCGTTCGATCGCCGACACCAGGAGTCCCATGTCACGCACGCTGTGCCCGGTGCCGTTGACCGTCCGGGCGATGGTGAGGATCTCGTCGATCTGGACGTGGCGCACCTCGGTCACTTCAGGTAGTCCAGGATCTCCGCATCGCTGTCCATGAGTTCGGCCAGGACGTCGTCGACCTTCAGTTCCGCCCGGTTCTGGGCGTCCCGGATGGCCTCGATGGCCAGTTCCTGCTTGCTGCGGCCCTCTCGACGAGCGCGCTCGGTCAGCTTCGCGTCGAGGTCTTCGGGGAGTCGGAGTGTCATCGCCATACGGCGATGATACCGGGGTGGTATCTGGGTGGCGAGACGACACCGGCCGCCCCGGGACCCGCACCGCCCCGTGAAACCGCGGCCGGGACCGTTCCGCACGGGCCGCCCCGGCCGACGCGTACCACCGGCGAAGGCGAAGGCGCGTCCGACAGGCTCACGGCACGTCGATGTCGACGTCAACGTGCCGTGAGCCTGTCGGGCGCGCGGTGCCGCCGTGCAGACTGACCGGATGCGCCTCCCCCGCCCCCGCAGCCTCGCGGGACAGCTGTTCGCGATGCAGGCCGTCCTGGTGGCGGCGATCGTCGCGGGCTGCGCGCTGTTCACCTACACCGCCGACCGCTCACAGGCCGAGGAGTCCGCCCGGCGGCAGACGGCCGCCACCGCGGCGGCCGCGGCCCGGTCCCCCTCGGTGGCGCAGGCCGTCCGGTCCGCCGACCCCTCCGCTCCGCTCCAGCCGTACGCCGAGGCGCTGCGCAGGGACGCGGGAGTGGACTTCGTGGTGGTCATGGACCCGCGGGGGGTGCGCTGGACCCACCCCGAGCCGGACCGGATCGGGCGCACCTACCTGGGCCACATACGCCCCGCGCTGGCGGGCGAGGTGTTCAGCGAGCAGTACTCGGGCACGCTGGGCCCCTCCGTGCGAACCGTGGCGCCGGTGCGCGACCCGCACAGCGGGGAGGTCGTCGCGATCGTGAGCGCGGGCATCACCGTCGAGGAGATCACCGAGCGGGTGGGACGGCAGGTCGGGGGGCTGCTGCTGGTCGCCGGGGCGGCCCTGGCGCTCGGCGGGCTGGGCACGTACGTGGTCAACGCCCGGCTGCGCCGCCACACCCACGGGATGAACGCCGCCGAGCTGGGCCGGATGTACGACTACCACCAGGCCGCGCTGCACGCCGTGCGCGAGGGGCTGGTGATGCTCGACGGCGGACGCCGGATCGCCCTCGCCAACGACGGCGCCCGGGAGCTGCTCGGCCTCGGGGAGGACGCCGTGGGCCGCCCGGTGGCGGAGCTCGGGCTGCCCGCGCCCCTGGCCGGGGCGCTGCTGTCCGCGGAACCGCGGGTCGACGAGGTGCATCTGACGGAGGAGCGGGTGGTCGTGGTGAGCACCCGGCCCGTGGTCGGCGGTGAGCGGCGCGGCACGGTGGTGACCCTGCGCGACCGTACGGAACTCCAGTGCCTGGCGGGCGAGCTGGACTCGGAGCGCGGGTTCACCCAGGCGCTGCGGTCGCAGGCGCACGAGGCGGCGAACCGGCTGCACACCGTGGTCTCCCTGATCGAGCTGGGCCGGGCCGACGAGGCGGCGGGCTTCGCCACCGCCGAGCTGGAGCTGGCGCAGGCGCTGACCGACCGCGTGGTGGAGGCGGTGGCCGAGCCCGTCCTCGCGGCGCTGCTGCTGGGCAAGGCGGCACAGGCCAACGAGCGCGGTGTGGAGCTGCGCCTCACCGAGGACAGCCGGATCGACGACCGGCAGCTGCCCGACCGGATGTCGCCGAGGGACCTGGTGACGATCCTGGGGAACCTGGTCGACAACGCCGTCGACGCCGCCTCGGGCGCCCCCGGGGACGACGGCGGGAACGGGGACGGCGGTGGGAACGGGGGCCGCGCCACGGGGCGTGCCGCGCGGCCGCGGGTGACCGTGACGCTGCGGGCGGAGCACGGGGAGCTGCTCCTGCGCGTCCGCGACACCGGGCCCGGGATCGACCCGGAGCACGTCGAGGCCGCCTTCCGGCGGGGCTGGTCCACGCGGGGTCCCGGGCGGGGCATCGGGCTGGCGCTCGTCCGGCAGGCCGTGCACCGGGGACGGGGCACCGTCGACGTGGACCGGGGCGCGGAGGGCGGCGCCGTGCTCACCGTGCGGCTGCCGCTGCCCGGACCCGCCCTGCCCGCACCGCACGGGCCCGACCGGCCCGCACCGCACGGCCCCGCACCGCACGGGCCCGCCGGACCGTCCTCCGTGAAAGGGGCGCTGCTGTGACCATCGGAGTCCTGGTCGTCGAGGACGAGGCCGTCGCCGCGGACGCCCACGCCCAGTACGTGGGCCGGGTCCCGGGCTTCCGCGTCGCGGGCGTCGCGCGCTCGCGCGCGGAGGCCGTCCGGGTGCTGGAGCGCACCCCGGTGGACCTGCTGCTGCTGGACCTGTACCTGCCCGACGGCCACGGCCTGCACCTGGTGCGCTCGCTGCGCGCCGCCGGGCACGGGGCCGACGTGATCGCGGTGACCTCGGCACGCGACCTGGCCGTCGTCCGCGAGGGCGTCTCGCTCGGGGTCGTGCAGTACGTGCTCAAGCCGTTCACCTTCGCCACCCTGCGGGACCGCCTCGGGCGCTATGCCGAGTTCCGGGCGGCGGCGGGTGAGGCCAGCGGCCAGGAGGAGGTCGACCGGGCGCTGTCGGCGCTGCGGTCGCCCGGCACCGCCGCCACGGTCCCCAAGGGCCTCAGCGCCCCGACCCTGGAGGCGGTGGCCCGGGCCCTGCGGGACACCCCCGAGGGGCTGACGGCTGCCGGGGCCGCCGGGGCCCTCGGCATGTCCCGGATCACGGCGCGGCGCTATCTGGAGCACCTGGTGGCATCGGGCCGCGCGGCGCGGGCTCCGCAGTACGGGCAGGTGGGGAGGCCGGAGCTGCAGTACCGCTGGCTCTCCTCACGCCGCTGAGGCGCGGTGGCGGGCGTGCCCCGCCCGGTGCCCGAGGAGCGGCATCCGGACACCGGCGTCCGGAGATCGGAAGATCACCTCGCATGTTCCTCCACCGGGACGGTTCGGAGCTTCCCACGAGCCGTGACTTGAGCCGAACGCACCGTGGTCGCCCGCGCCCGGCCGCCCGTACGGTGTGCCGGTGCACCCCACCCCGTCCCCACCGTTCAACGCCCTCGCCGCCCGCCGGCTGCGTGAGGCCCTCGGCATGGCCCACGTCCATGTCTCCTACGGGCTGCGCGCGCAGTACGGCCTCCATGTCCCGCCCGAGACGGTCGCCGCCTGGGAGCGGGGGGCGGCCACGCCGGACGCGAGGGAGCTCAGCGCCCTGGCGGGGGTGCTGTGGTGCTCCCCTGCCGAACTGCTCGCCGCCGCGACGACCCTGCGCGAGCACCGGATCTCCCGCGGCTGGTCCCCGGAGGAACTGGCGCGGAGCATCGGCATGGACGCCTCGTCCTATCTGCGCATGGAGGACTCCGGGCGCTGGCGGGGCAGCGAGCGGCAGACGGAGGCGCTGGCCTCCGTCCTCCGGCTGACCCCGCGGGCCCTGCTCGCGGCCACCGGACGCGACGAGCAGCTCGCCGAGCTGCTGCGCTCCGCGGTGGGGGCGCGCTGGCAGGCGTATGTGCGTCCGGTGTCGAGGATGGTGCCGCTGGGCCGGGAGCAGGTGGAGGACGTCCTGCGGCGGCTGCACGCCGACTACCAGTCCCGCATGGTGGCGACACTGAGCTGGGGAGACGCCTCCGAGGACACGGGCGGGGCGGGGCGCGCGTTCATGGAGCGGATCGTCGACCACTTCTGGGCGGTGGCGGAGGGCCGGAGCCACGGCGGCTGAGAGCCCCGGCCCCGGGCGGGGGACCCCGCGGGGCGGCCGTCCGTGAAGGCCCCCGCGGCGGCGCCCCCGCCGGCGCACCCCGTCAGAACACCGACTCCGCCTCGTCCATCCGGTCCTCCGGCACGGTCTTCAGCCGCGTCACCGCGTCGGCCAGCGGCACCATCACCACCCGGGTGCCGCGCAGGGCGGTCATCATGCCGAACTCCCCCCGGTGAGCGGCCTCCACCGCGTGCCACCCGAACCGCGTCGCCAGGACCCGGTCGTAGGCGGTCGGGGTGCCGCCGCGCTGGACATGGCCGAGGATGACCGGCTTGGCCTCCTTGCCCAGCCGCTGCTCCAGTTCCGAGGCCAGCCGGTTGCCGATGCCCTGGAAGCGCTCGTGGCCGAACTGGTCGATCTCCCCCTTGGCGTACTCCATCGACCCCTCGGCCGGGTGGGCTCCCTCGGCGACGCACACCACGGCGAACTTCTTGCCGCGCGCGAAGCGCTCCTCGACCATCTTCACCAGGTCGTCGACCTGGAAGTGCCGTTCCGGCAGGCAGATGCCGTGGGCTCCGCCCGCCATGCCCGACTCCAGGGCGATCCAGCCCGCGTGGCGGCCCATCACCTCGACGACCATCACCCTCTGGTGCGACTCGGCGGTGGTCTTCAGCCGGTCGATCGCCTCGGTGGCGACCGTCACGGCCGTGTCGAAGCCGAAGGTGCGGTCGGTGGCGGAGATGTCGTTGTCGATGGTCTTGGGGACGCCGACCACGGGCATACCGGCGTCGGCCAGCATCCGGGAGGCGGTCAGGGTCCCCTCGCCGCCGATGGGGATCAGTGCGTCGATGCCGTAGCGGCCCACCAGCTCCGCCGCGTTCTCCGCGGCTTCGCGCAGCCGCCCGCGCTCCAGCCGGGTGGAGCCCAAAATGGTGCCGCCCCGGGCGAGGACACCCCCGACCGCGTTCAGGTCGAGGGGGCGGAAGTGGCCGTCGAGCAGGCCCCGGAAGCCGTCCTCGAAGCCGATGACCTCGTCGCCGTGGCCGGTGAGGGCGCGGTGGACGACGGAACGGATCACTGCGTTCAGCCCCGGGCAGTCGCCGCCCGCGGTGAGGACTCCGATGCGCATCGTGCCGTGTCTCCTGCTCGTCGCCGGATACTGCGCGTACAACGCAACGCTCGGTCCCGATTGTCCCACGGGCGGCGCACCCGCCGCCCCTTCGGCGCCCGGCCTCGGGCCCCGCCCACCGGCACGGGACGGATGCTCCGCGCCCCACTCCCCCGACGGGCGCCCTACCGATCACCGAGGGTACTGTCAAGAGGGCGGTGCCGCCCCGGGCGGTTCTTCCGTGCGCCCGTCCGGGCCCGCGGCGACCGGGGGCGACCGCGGACGGTGCGAGGCGACGAGGAAGCAGGACGGGAGGGCACGCGTGACGCGCAGCGTGTACGTGAGCGGGATCGACCGCGGTGACGGCCGGCAGGTGGTCGAGCTGGGGGTGATGGAGCTGCTGACCCGCCAGGTGGACCGGGTCGGCGTCTTCCGCCCGCTGGTCCACGACGGGCCCGACCGCATGTTCGAGCTGCTCCGGGCGCGCTACCGCCTCTCCCAGGACCCGGGGACCGTCTACGGGCTGGCCTACCACGAGGCCGCCGACCTCCAGGCGGAGAAGGGCTCCGACGAACTGGTCTCCCGGCTCGTGGAGCGCTATCTGGCCGTGGCGCGGGAGTACGAGGTCGTCCTGGTCCTCGGCACCGACTACGCGGGCACCCAGCTCCCGGACGAGCTCGCCTTCAACGCCCGTCTGGCGAACGAGTTCGGCGCCTCCCTCGTCGCGGTCGTCGGGGGCAAGGACCAGTCCGCCGAGTCCGTCCGGGCCGAGACCCGCAACGCCTACCGGGCCTTCGAGGGGCTGGGCTGCAACATCCTCGCCATGATCGCCAACCGGGTCGCACCCGGCGACCGGGAGGAGGTGGCGAGGCGCCTCGCCGCCCGTCTTCCCGTGCCCTGCTACGTGGTGCCGGACGAGCCGGCCCTGTCCGCCCCGACCGTCTCCCAGATCACCCAGGCACTGGGGGGAACGATTCTGCTGGGGGACGACTCGGGACTCGCCCGGGACGCCCTGGACTTCGTCTTCGGCGGCGCCATGCTGCCGAGCTTCCTGCCCGCGCTCACCCCCGGCTGCATGGTCGTCACCCCCGGGGACCGCGCCGACCTCGTGATCGGGGCCCTCGCCGCGCACGCCGCGGGCACACCCCCGATCGCCGGACTGCTGCTGACCCTGGACGAGCGGCCCAGCCCCGAGGTGCTCACCCTGGCCGCCCGGCTCGCCCCCGGCACCCCCGTGGTCTCCGTGCCCGGCAACAGCTTCCCCACCGCGGCGGAACTGTTCTCCCTGGAGGGCAAGCTGAACGCGGCGACCCCCCGCAAGGCGGAGACCGCCCTCGGCCTCTTCGAGCGGTACGCCGACACCGGTGACCTGCTGGACCGGCTCGCGGTGGCCCGCAGCGAGCGGGTGACGCCGATGATGTTCGAGCACGAGCTGCTGGAGCAGGCCCGCGCCGACCGCCGCCGGGTGGTGCTCCCGGAGGGCACCGAGGAGCGCGTGCTGCGCGCGGCGGACGTGCTGATCCGGCGCGACGTCTGCGACCTGACCCTTCTCGGAGACACCGAGCGGATCCGCAAGAAGGCCGCCGACCTGGGCATCGACCTCTCGGCCGCCCAGCTGATCGACCCGGCCGCCTCCGAGCTGCGCCAGGGCTTCGCCGAGCGGTACGCGCAGCTCAGGGCGCACCGCGGCGCCACGGTGGAGCTGGCCTACGACGTGGTCTCGGACGTCAACTACTTCGGCACGCTGATGGTGGAGGAGGGGCTGGCCGACGGCATGGTGTCCGGCTCGGTGCACTCCACGGCGGCCACCATCCGGCCGTCCTTCGAGATCATCAAGACCAAGCCCGACGCGTCGATCGTCTCCTCGGTCTTCTTCATGTGCCTGGCCGACCGGGTGCTGGTCTACGGCGACTGCGCCGTCAACCCCGACCCCGACGCCGGGCAGCTCGCGGACATCGCGATCCAGTCGGCGGCCACCGCGGCCCGCTTCGGCGTGGAACCGCGGATCGCGATGCTGTCCTACTCGACGGGGACCTCGGGCTCCGGCGCGGACGTGGACAAGGTGCGCGAGGCCACCAAGCTGGTGCGCGAGGCCCGCCCGGACCTGCTGATCGAGGGGCCGGTGCAGTACGACGCCGCCGTCGACCCCTCCGTCGCCGCGACCAAGCTGCCCGGCTCCGAGGTCGCCGGCCGGGCCACCGTGCTGATCTTCCCCGACCTCAACACGGGCAACAACACCTACAAGGCGGTGCAGCGCTCCGCCGGCGCCGTGGCCGTGGGGCCCGTGCTCCAGGGGCTGCGCAAGCCCGTCAACGACCTCTCGCGCGGGGCCCTGGTCGGGGACATCGTGAACACGGTGGCCATCACCGCCATCCAGTCCCAGAGCCCGTCGCGGCCGCCCGCACCCGCGACCGCCCCGCAGCCGCCGACGCCCCAGGAGCCCGCCGTATGACCACCCCCACCCGCGTCCTCGTCCTCAACTCCGGCTCCTCGTCGGTGAAGTACCAGCTGCTGGACATGCGCGACGCCTCACGTCTGGCGGTCGGCCTGGTCGAGCGGATCGGCGAGAGCTCCTCCCGGGTGGCGCACACACCGCTGGAGGGCGGCGGGGCCGAGCGCCGCGAGCGGACCGCCCCGATCGCCGACCACGCGGCGGCGCTGAAGGCCGTCGCCGAGGAGCTGGCCCGCGACGGCCTGGGGCTGGACTCCCCCGAACTGGCCGCGATCGGCCACCGGGTGGTCCACGGGGGGCTGCGCTTCACGGAGCCGACGGTGGTCACCGAGGAGGTGCTGGCCGAGATAGAGCGCCTGGTCCCCGTCGCTCCGCTGCACAACCCGGCCAACCTGACCGGCATCCGCACCGCGCAGGCCCTGCGGCCCGACCTCCCGCAGGTGGCGGTCTTCGACACGGCCTTCCACACGACCATGCCGGAGGCCGCGTCCCGCTACGCGATCGACGTGGAGACCGCGGACGCCCACCGGATCCGGCGCTACGGCTTCCACGGCACCTCGCACGCCTACGTCTCCCGGGCCACGGCGGAACTCCTCGGCCGCGACCCCTCCGAGGTGAACGTGATCGTGCTGCACCTCGGCAACGGCGCCTCGGCCTCCGCGGTCTCCGGGGGGCGGTGCGTGGAGACCTCCATGGGGCTGACCCCGCTGGAGGGGCTGGTGATGGGCACCCGCTCCGGCGACATCGACCCGGCCGTGATCTTCCACCTCCAGCGGGTGGCGGGGATGTCGGCCGACGAGATCGACACGCTGCTGAACAAGAGGAGCGGGCTGGTGGGCCTCTGCGGCGACAACGACATGCGGGAGATCCACCGCCGCATCGGCGAGGGCGATCCCGCGGCACGCCTCGCCTTCGACATCTACGTCCACCGGCTGAAGAAGTACATCGGGGCGTACTACGCCGTGCTCGGCCGGGTGGACGCGGTGGCCTTCACGGCGGGCGTCGGCGAGAACGCGGCACCGGTACGGGCGGCCGCCGTGGCCGGACTGGAGGAGCTGGGACTGGCGGTGGACGCCGGACTGAACGCGGAGCGCTCCGAAGGGGCCCGGCTGATCTCGCCCGGGTACGCACGGGTGGCGGTGGCCGTGGTACCGACGGACGAGGAGCGGGAGATCGCACGCCAGACCTTCGCATTGGCGGGCGGAGAAGTGAACGCCTGAGCGGGCGAGCGCCCATTTGTACATTCCACCAGACGGAATATTCCGCAAGGAAACAAACCGATAGGATCCGCCTTATGCGCCGTTCCAAAATCGTTTGCACACTGGGCCCCGCCGTCGACTCCTACGAGCAGCTGAAAGCGCTCATCGAGGCCGGCATGAACGTGGCCCGCTTCAACATGAGCCACGGGACCCACGCTGAGCACGAGGAGCGGTACCACCGCGTGCGCCGGGCGTCGGAGGACACCGGTCACGCCGTGGGCGTCCTCGCCGACCTCCAGGGACCCAAGATCCGCCTGGAGACCTTCGCCGAGGGTCCGGTGGAGCTGGTCCGCGGTGACGAGTTCACCATCACCACCGAGGACGTGCCCGGCGACAAGTCCGTCTGCGGCACCACGTACAAGGGCCTGCCCGGCGACGTCTCCAAGGGCGACCAGGTCCTGATCAACGACGGCAACGTCGAGCTGCGGGTGGTCGAGGTCGACGGCCCCCGGGTCAAGACCATCGTCGTCGAGGGCGGCGTCATCTCCGACCACAAGGGCATCAACCTGCCCGGCGCGGCGGTCAACGTCCCGGCACTGTCCGAGAAGGACGTCGAGGACCTGCGCTTCGCGCTGCGGATGGGCTGCGACATGGTCGCCCTGTCCTTCGTCCGCGACGCCGACGACGTCAAGGACGTCCACAAGGTCATGGACGAGGTGGGCATCCGGGTCCCCGTCATCGCCAAGGTCGAGAAGCCGCAGGCCGTGGAGAACATGCACGCCGTCGTGATGGCCTTCGACGGTGTGATGGTGGCCCGCGGCGACCTCGCCGTCGAGTACCCGCTGGAGCGGGTGCCGATGGTCCAGAAGCGGCTCATCGAGATGTGCCGCCGCAACGCCAAGCCGGTGATCGTGGCGACCCAGATGATGGAGTCGATGATCACCAACTCGCGCCCCACCCGCGCCGAGGCCTCCGACGTCGCCAACGCCATCCTGGACGGCGCCGACGCCGTCATGCTCTCCGCGGAGTCCTCGGTCGGCGCCTACCCGATCGAGACCGTCAAGACCATGTCGAAGATCGTCTCGGCGGCCGAGGAGGAGCTGCTGTCCACCGGCCTCCAGCCGCTGGTGCCCGGCAAGAAGCCCCGCACCCAGGGCGGTTCGGTGGCCCGCGCCGCCTGCGAGATCGCGGACTTCCTGGACGGCAAGGCCCTGGTCGCCTTCACCAAGTCCGGGGACACGGCCCGCCGCCTGTCCCGCTACCGGGTGCAGCAGCCGATCCTGGCCTTCACCACCGAGGTCTCCACCCGCAACCAGCTCACGCTGAGCTGGGGCGTCGAGTCCTTCGTGGTCCCCCACGTCGGCAACACCGACGCGATGGTCGACCTCGTGGACGCGGAGCTGCTGAAGCTGCAGCGCCACAACGAGGGCGACACCATGATCATCACGGCGGGCTCCCCGCCCGGCGTGCCCGGCAGCACCAACATGGTGCGCGTCCACCACCTGGGCGGCCAGAAGCCCTGACCCGCCGCGCACGCGGAGGCCGCGGGACGCACCCCCCTGAACGGGTGCGGCCCGCGGCCTCCCTGCTGCCCACGGCGGTCCGGACGGCTCAGGCGCCGCCGGTGAAGTAGTTCTGCAGACCCGGGATCTTCAGGGTGCCGCCGAACTGGCCCGCCTGCTTGACCTTGACGCTGGTGAACATCGCGAAGGGGACGTTCAGCGGCGGCGGGGTCTCCGGGCTGAACGTGATGGGGATGATGCCGAAGAGGTTGCCCTTCAGCTCCTCCGTGTACATCGTCACCGTGCCGTTCCGGATCGTCGAGGTGGAACCGGAACGGGCCTTGACGTGGGCCGTGCTGCCGGCGGGGCCGACGGTGAGCTGGTGGAGGTCCCTGATGTCCACGCTGCTGGCAGTGAACTTCAGCGCCTTCTTGACCTTGCCGCTGCTCGTCGTGACCTCGACGATGCCGTGGTAGTCGAGGCCCGAGAGCGTGAGCATGGAGCTCTCCAGGATCCAGGGGTCGTCCGGGAGCAGCGGGATGCCGGGCTCCAGCTGGGCGGCGGCCAGCGCCTCGGGGTCCGCGGTCGGGCAGGGGAAGCGGGGCTTGGCACCGTCGGGGATGTCCTCGTCCGCCCTGGGCTCCAGCCCCTTGGCGTCCTCGTCCAGCTCCTCCACCTCGGCGCCGACCGCGTCGGCCGCCTCCCTGATCGCCTCCTCGGCGGCGTCGGGGCCGGTGCCGTCGCCCTGCTTCGGAGAGGGTTCCCGGGAGGTCTCCTCCGCGGGCTGCTCCACGACGGGCTCCGAGGCCGGTTCGCCGGTCGATTCGCCGGTCGGCCCCTGCGCAGGGGAGGCGTCGGCGGCGGGCTCGGTGACGTCCTCCGGCGCCACCGCCCCGGACTCCTCGCCCGGGCCGTCGAACAGGTCCCTGAGCGCGTCGCCGATGCCCAGCGGATCCAGCGGGTTCCTGGTCCTGCTCGGCTCGGGGGCGGGCTCCTCCTCGGCCTCCGCGGCCTCCGCGGCCTCCCGGGCGCCCGTCTCGGAAGCCTCGTCGGCCTCGGCGGAGGGGCTCGGCACCGGCTCCCGGGCGGTGTCCCCGCCCGGGTCGGCGCTGCCGCTCGGCGACGGCTCCGGCTCCGGCTCGGCCTCCCGGGTCGCGGTCGGCGCGGGCTCGGGCTCGGGCTCGGGCTCGGTGGAGGGCGTCGGGGTCTCCTCCGCCACCGGTTCGTCCGAGCGGGTCACGCAGGGGCCGGGCGCGAAGGGGATGTCCTTGTCGTCCGCCAGGGCCGCCCGGGGGGTGAGGCTCATGCCGACGAACACGGCGGTGGGCATCGCGGCCAGGGCCATGGCCTTGCCGGCGGGCCGCTGCAACTTGCTCAGCAGCGACTTCCGGGGAGCGGCGTGGCGCGGTCCTCTGCGCTCGCGGAGCTCGCCGCCCGCCTCTATCTCGTCACCCCGCACTGTTCCTCCCGCCGTCGGCGTGGGCAGTCGTCTCGGTCACGTTCGGGTGGTGCTCGTCGGCGCGCGGGGCGGGCACGGCGGCCTCGGTCGGCACCGGTGCGGGTGCCGCCTTCCCGTACTGCTCCTGAAGGGCCGGGTCCGGAGCGGTCGCGGCACGGGGCACCGGCTCCGCTTCGGCGTCCTGGCCGGCCGCTGCCTGCGCCGTGCCGGGGGCCCAGGAGACGGAGAGGGCTCCACCCAGCAGCGCGCAGAGGAAGCCCAGCAGGAATCCGCCGATATTGGCCACCGGGATGGAGATCAGGGCGAGCACGATCGCGGCGATTCCGGCGAACACCCGCACCGCCGACTGGAACCACATGGTCAGCCCCAGGGTGACCAGCAGGACGCCGATGATCAGAGAGCCGGCGCCGGCCGTGGTGGCCATGGCGATGGTGATGTTGCCGAGACGGAGGTCCGCGTACGGCAGGTAGGCGATCGGCAGGCCGCCGATCATGGTGAACAGGCCCGCCCAGAACGGCCTCTGACCCCGCCAGGTCCGGAAGGCCCGCCGAAAGACGCGGAGGACGTGCTCGTCCTGCCCCTGTGCTGCTTGAGTCTCGGCGCTCATGGATGACGCTCCCTGATGCTGGTGTTGCTGTTGAGGGGGACGGGCGGGCGGGACCACACACGGGTCCCGCCCGCCCGGCCGAGGGGGCGTCAGCCCGTGAAGCACTCCTTGACGCCCTTGTGCAGCTTCAGCGACAGGCCGCTGAGCTTGAAGGTGCCGGCGGTGGTCGCCCACGCCTTCTGCTCGACGCCCGTCAGCTTGGCCGTCTCGGCACGCTGGGCGAAGCCGTGCGGGTTGGCCTGGGTACCGGGCTGGATGCCCGGGTCCTTCAGCTGGCCGGCGGCCACACCGATGTCGATGTTGCCGAACTCGGCGTCGGCCTTGAGCTCCGAGACATCCAGGTAGATGTTCGTGGCCTCGACCGGCTTCTTGGCGTCCTGTCCCGCGCGCAGCTCAAGGCTGACGCTGCCGAGGAACGGGACGTTCGGCGTCACGACCGACTGGCACATGTCCACGATGGTCGCGGTCTTGAAGCCGGACACCGCCACCGGAGCGGCGAAGTCCTTGCCGTCCAGCGTCTTGCCGGTGGCGACGCTGCCGTACTGCACGAAGTTGGTACCGGTCAGGCTCTCCGCCTTGACCTTGAACTCCTGGCCGGAAATGCTGAAGGACGCGGCGAGCGCGCCCTGGGCCAGGCCGATGCCTATCGCGGCCGTGGCGGCCACACTCGGCACCATGACAAGGGCGAACCGCTTCCATCTGGTTCCACCGCGAGCCACAGACTCCATGACTTTCCTCCTTCTCGGACGTACATCTCCGGTCCGGACCCTCGGGTCCGTCCTGGGATGGGAGAAGTGCTACGTCCTCGGGAAGGAGAGCGCCCGCTCTCGGCGCGGGCTGCGTCCGAAACACCGGCGATCACCCCCGAGCGACAACCACTGGCCGCACTCTCGCGCAACCGGTCGGACAGGCCCCGCCGTTCAGCGGGTACCCCCCTGTCCGCGGCCGGCGCCACTGCCGCCGACCGGCCCGGTGGGGACCCAACGGACCGCGGCACGGCGGGTAGCCGGGCTGGTGCGGTATCGGACCGAGCGTCGCCGATCGTGGTCCATTCCCGGTCGCTGCACAAGGGGGTTCGTTACTCGCTAGTAACGCCTCGATAACCGCGGCCTCGTCGCATGGCGCCGACCGCGCACACAGTGTGTCACCAGAGGGGCGTCCAGAGTGGGGCGAACCCGGGAAAAAGCGGCCGACCCCACGGGGGTGAAGTACTCGCAGTAACCCCGCCGCGCTTCACCAAGTTTTGGTAAAGCGGGGTCGGCAATTGTCACTCTGTCGCCAAAACGGCGGCGGAACCGAGTCGGTCACCGCCGCCGCAAAACCGTCAGAACGGTGCACAGTGGGCGCCGTTGTCAGATTTCCTGTCAATGCGGCGCCCGGGGCCTCAGAAGAGCACCCGTGCCAGGGCCTGGCGGGCGGCGGTCACTCTCGGGTCCTCCGCGCCGACGACCTCGAAGAGCTCCAGCAGCCGCTTCCGGGCGGTGTCGCGCTCCTCGCCCGCCGTACGGCGCACGGTGTCCACCAGGCGCCCGAAGGCATCCTCGACATGGCCGCCGACCAGGTCGAGATCGGCCGCGGCGATCTGCGCGGGCACGTCGGCGGGGGCGTCCGCGGCGTCCTTGCGGACCTTCTGCGGGTCCATGCCCTTCACCCGGCCGAGCAGTTCGGCCTGGGCCAGGCCCAGCTTGGCCTCGGTGTTGCCCGGGTCGTCGGCGAGGACGTTCTTGTACGCCTGGACGGCGCCCGCGAAGTCGCCCGCGTCCAGGGCGTCCACGGCCGCACCGAGCAGGGCGTCGTAGGGGCCGGCCGGAGCGGGGGCCGGCTGCGCCTCGCCCGCCTCCGTGTCGACGGTGAGACCGGTCAGGCCGAAGCGCTCCTCGGCGACCTGCACCAGCTGGTCCAGCGTCTGGCGGATCTGGGCCTCGGGGGCCGCGCCCTGGAAGAGCGGCAGCGCCTGCCCGGCGACGACCGCGAAAACGGCCGGAATGCCCTGTACACCGAACTGCTGCATCAGCATCTGGTTGGCGTCCACGTCGATCTTGGCGAGGACGAACCGCCCGTTGTACTCGGTGGCCAGCCGCTCCAGCAGCGGGCTCAGCTGCTTGCACGGCTCGCACCACTCGGCCCAGAAGTCGATGACGACCGGGACCTCGGCGGACTGCTGGAGGACGTCGCGCTCGAAGCGCGCCTCGTCGGTGTCGATCACCAGGCTCGCGGGCGGGACGGCGGCGGTGCCGCCCTGCCGGGCCGCCTCGGCACGGGCCTGCTCGGCCTTGGCCTTGGCCTCCCCGGCCGCCTTCACCGCGGCGAGGTCGACGACGCCGCTCATGGACATGTTCCTAGGCTGCATGCGTACATCCTCCCCCTTCCGCGCGCACAAGTGAAAAGCCGGACGCACGATCCGGCAGGGTCGGCGCCTGGTCCCCACCTCGGCGCCTTGTGTGGCCGTCGCTCGGGCCCGGCCGGGGCCGGGCTTTCGCTACGGGTCGTAGCGTATCTGGATCACCCGCGCACCGTGTGAGATTTCCCCGGTGAACTGGCTCACAGCGCTTTGGCTACTGGCCGGTATGGTCTCGGGCATGTCCAGCAGCACTCCCCCGGGGCCGTGCCGCGCGCGGGGCGCGCTGAGGGCCCGCACCGGCGGCCGTACGGGCCGGCCGCGCAGCGCCGAGGCCGACGCGGCGATCCTCGCCGCCACCCGTGCCTCGCTGGTGGAGCTGGGCTGGTCCAAGCTCACGATGGGGGACGTGGCCCACCGGGCGGGGGTCGCCAAGACGACCCTCTACCGGCGGTGGGCGAACAAGAACGAGCTGGTCGTGGACGCCGTCGCGGTGCTCTTCGACGCGCTGGAACTGCCCGACCGGGGCAGCCTGGCGGCGGACGTGGAGGGCGTGGTGCTCCAGTTCGCGGAGCTGCTCGCCCAACCGGAGACCAAGACGGCGCTGATGGGCGTCGTGGCGGAGTCCACGGGGGACGACGCCCTGCGCACCCGGATCCGGGCGGCGATCGTGGAGCGCCAGAAGCGCCTGGTGGTGGACGGGCGGCGGCGGGCGCAGGCCCGGGGCGAACTGCCGCTGGAGGAGGACCCGGAAGCCGCCGCGCGCAACACGGACCTGGTCTTCGACGTGGTGGCGGGTGCGGTGGTGCACCGCACCCTGGTGAGCGCGGAGCCGGTGGACGAGGACTGGGCGCGCCGGTTCACGGTGCTGCTGCTCTGCGGGCTGGGCGCGATCTCCTCCTGACGGCGCGGGCGGAGCCCGCAGGGCCTCCGGGCGCACGCACCGGCCGGGGAGGCCGACAACCGGTACGGGCCGTCGAAGGCCCCGCTCCGGGTGCACGCACGGGCCGGGGAAGCCGCCGGACGGCGGCTTCCCCGGCCCGCCGGCGCGGGACCGGCTCAGAAGCCCGGGGGCTCCACGTACACGCCCCACTCCTCGCGCAGCACACCGCAGATCTCGCCCAGGGTCGCCTCGGCGCGGACGGCGTCCAGCATCGGGGCGATCATGTTCGAGCCGTCGCGGGCGGCCGCGAGCATGGCGTCCAGGGCCGTGCGGACGGCGGCGTCGTCCCGGCGGCCCTTGCGCTCGCCGAGGATGCGCACCTGCTCCCACTCGACCTCGTGGCTGACCCGGAGGATCTCCAGGTCGCCGCTGACCGAGCCGGTCGCGGTGTTGACGCCGACGACCTTCTTCTCGCTCTTCTCCAGCGCCTGCTGGTAGCGGAAGGCGGACTCGGCGATCTCGCCGGTGAACCAGCCGTCCTCGATGCCGCGCAGGATGCCCGAGGTGATCGGGCCGATCGGGTGCCGGCCGTCGGGGTGCGCCCGCAGACCGCGCTCCCTGATCTGCTCGAAGATCTTCTCGGCGTCGGCCTCGATGCGGTCGGTGAGCTGCTCGACGTACCAGGAGCCGCCCAGCGGGTCCGCCACGTTGGCGACGCCGGTCTCCTCCATCAGCACCTGCTGGGTGCGCAGGGCGATCTCGGCGGCCTGCTCGCTCGGCAGCGCGAGGGTCTCGTCGAGGGCGTTGGTGTGCAGGGAGTTGGTGCCGCCGAGGACCGCGGAGAGCGCCTCCACCGCGGTGCGCACCACGTTGTTGTACGGCTGCTGCGCGGTCAGCGAGACCCCGGCGGTCTGGGTGTGGAACCGCAGCCACTGGGCCTTGTCCGTCTTCGCCCCGTAGACCTCCTTCATCCAGCGGGCCCAGATGCGGCGGGCGGCGCGGAACTTGGCGATCTCCTCGAAGAAGTCGAGGTGGGCGTCGAAGAAGAAGGAGAGGCCGGGGGCGAAGACGTCGACGTCCAGGCCCCGGGAGAGGCCGAGTTCCACGTAGCCGAAGCCGTCGGCCAGCGTGTAGGCGAGCTCCTGGGCGGCCGTGGCACCGGCCTCGCGGATGTGGTAGCCGGAGACCGACAGGGGCTTGTACGCGGGGATGTTCGCCGCGCAGTGCTCCATCAGGTCGCCGATCAGGCGCAGGTGCGGCTCCGGCTGGAAGAGCCACTCCTTCTGCGCGATGTACTCCTTGAAGATGTCCGTCTGCAGGGTGCCGTTGAGCACGCCCGGGTCGACGCCCTGGCGCTCGGCGGCGACCAGGTACATGCAGAAGGCGGGGACGGCGGGCCCGGAGATGGTCATGGAGGTGGTGACGTCGCCCAGCGGGATGTCCCTGAACAGGATCTCCATGTCGGCGGCGGAGTCGATGGCCACGCCGCAGTGGCCGACCTCGCCCAGCGAGCGCGGGTCGTCCGAGTCCCGGCCCATGAGGGTCGGCATGTCGAAGGCGACCGAGAGCCCGCCGCCGCCGGCGGCGAGGATCATCTTGTAGCGCTCGTTGGTCTGCTCGGCGTTGCCGAAGCCGGCGAACTGGCGGATCGTCCAGGTCCGGCCGCGGTATCCGGTGGCGTGGAGGCCCCGGGTGAACGGGTACTCGCCCGGCCATCCGATGCGCTCGAAGCCCTCGTAGCTGTCCCCGGGGCGCGGGCCGTAGACCGGCTGCACCTCGTCCCCGGAGAGCGTGGTGAAGTCGGCGTCCCGCTTGCGGGCCGTGTCGTAGCGGGCCTGCCAGCGACGGCGGCCTTCCTCGATGGCGTCAGCGTCCATGCTTCAAATTTACTAGGACGTCCTAGTAAATGTCGATGGGACACCGCCGCGGAAACCTCCGCGGCGGTGCGGGACCGCTTACGCCCCGGCCTTGACCGGCCCGGCGCCGCCGTCCGCGATCAGGGCGCGGGCCTCGCGGCTGACCTTCGGCTCCACGAAGAACGAGGCGAAGGGGATGCAGCCCGCGGCCAGCACCCACAGCAGCCTGCCGAAGGGCCACTTCGCCTTGGAGCCCAGGTCGAAGGCGAAGATCACATAGACGATGAAGAGCACACCGTGGATCTGCGAGATCAGCATGGTGTCGCCGATCGTGAACCCGTACTTCAGGACGATGGCGCCGGTGAACACGAGCAGCCACACGGCGGTGATGTACGCCATCACCCGGTAGCGGGTCAGCACAGTCTCTTTCATGGCCCCGAGCCTAACCGGCCCCCCGGCGCGATCTACGCGGGGGCGGAGACCGGGGGCGGCCCTCCGGGAGGCCGGGCTACCGCTCGTCGAAGTCGTGCGCCGCGACCCGCAGCGGCCTCAGCATCGCGAAGATCTCGGCACACTCCTCGGAGTCGTACGCGCCGAGCCCGAAGTCCATCGCCATCAGGTCCTCGGTGGCCGACTCGACCACCTCCCGGCCCTTGTCCGTGATGGTGGCCAGGGTGCCGCGCCCGTCGTTGGGGTTGGGGCGCTTGGCGACCAGACCGGCCTTCACCAGGCGGTCCACGGTGTTGGTCACCGAGGTCGGGTGCACCATCAGGCGCTCCCCGATCTTCGACATCGGCAGCTCCCCCGCCTTGGAGAAGGTCAGCAGGACCAGCGCCTCGTAGCGGGCGAAGGTGAGCCCGTACGGCTTGACGACGGCGTCCACCTCGGCGAGCAGGATCTGGTGCGCGCGCATGATCGAGGTGATGGCCGCCATCGACGGCACGGGTCCCCAGCGCTGCTGCCACAGTTCGTCGGCGCGTGCGATGGGATCGAAGGGGAGGCTGAGCGGCTTCGGCACGGCCATGACCTTACCGATTGGTCATATCGTGGTCAGCCCCGTCTCGCCCTTCGGTCGGAGCTGCCGGTGAGGCTGCCGCTCCGGCGGCGCCCCGGCCGCCACCGGCACCGCTGCGGCGCACCTCCCGGGCGAGGAGTGCCGTGCACACGATGCCGAGCACCCCGGCCCCCGCCACCACGAGGTGCGCGTCCGCGAACTCCGCGGCCAGGCCCGCGAGGGCCATGCCCACGCCCTGGACGGTCATCGTGCCGGAGGCCACCAGCGTCATCGCCCGGCCGCGCAGCTCCTCGGGGACGGCCGCCACGAACCAGGCGTCGAGGCCCACGAGGTACGCGCCGCCCGCCCCGGCCAGCACGAGGAGCACCAGGCACGCCGCGAGACCGGGCCGGGCCGCGTAGCCGACGAGGGGCACCAGGCCCGCCACGGCGCAGGGGAGCACGATCCGCGACCGGGCCCGCGGGCCGAGCCGGGACCCGGCCCACAGCTCGGCGCCCACATGCCCGGCCGCCATGCCCCCCAGCAGGAGCCCCAGCGCTTCCGGGCCGAAGCCCCGCGCGTCCGCGTAGGGGGCGGCCAGCGCCTCGGGGGCGACCACGAACAGCGGGGGGACCCAGAACATCAGCATCAGCGCGCGGACCCGGCGGTCCCCCAGCAGCAGCCGCGCACCCGCCAGCGACCCGGCGAGCACCGCCCCCGCGGCGGCGGCACGGGCCGGGCGGGCGCGGGTCCCCAGGCGCAGCAGCAGCGCCGAGACCAGGAAGGCGCCGGCCGTCAGGCACAGCGCCCGGCGCGGGGAGACGGCGGCGAGCACCGCCCCGCCCACGCCGAAGCCGGCGATCAGGGTGCTCTGCGAGACGATCCGCAGCAGCGACCGGCCGAGGACGTAGGCACTACCCCCGCCCAGGATGTCGGCGAGGGCCGCGGTGCGGGTGCCGTGGAAGACCGGTGCCACGGCCGCCATCACGCACCGCAGTGCGAGCAGCAGGGCCACGGGCGACCCGGGGAGCACCATCACGGCCGCGCAGGCCGCGCAGAGCAGGTCGCACCCGACCAGGACCCGGCGGGCGGGGAAGCGGTCGGCGACGGAGGCGCCGAGGGTGCCACCGAGCAGGTGCGGCAGGAAGCCCAGGGCGAAGGTGAGCGCGCTGAGCAGGGGAGAGCGGGTCAGCTGGTACACCAGGACGGTGAGGGCGACCTCCGCGACGACGATGCCGAGCAGGGAGAGCAGGTGGGCGGCGAGGACGGCGCGGAACTCGGGCACGCGCAGCACGGCGCGGTAGCCGCGGGAGGCGGCTCGGGTGTTCTGGGGCATGGCGGCAGCCTGCTCCGGCGCGGAGCGGCGCCCCTAGACTTTCGGCTCCGTCCGAATCATCCCGGCCCGGGGGGACCGCGTGCCGTTCCGTCTGCATCTCGCCGAGCGCGACCTGCTGAACTGCCGCTTCGCGATCTCCCCGCTGTGGGAGACGCAGGAGGCGGTGCGGACCCTCGCCCGGCCCGAGCGCCACGGCTACCACCTGCCCTGGCTGCGGCGCACGCGTGAGGCGGCGGCCTCCCTCGACCTGCGGCCGCTGTGGGCGCTGATGCCGCCCGGCGGGCACAACCCCGACTTCGTCTGCCCCATGCCCTCGGGGCCCGGGACCTGCTTCGAGGAGGAGGTCGCCCGGGTCCGCTCCACCCCCGCGGACGTGGCCCGTGCGGACATGGCCGCAGCCCTGGCGTGCACGCCGGAGGGCACCGGCGGGCGGACGGGGCAGGCCCTGCTGGCCGACCCGGCGCGCACCGTGCAGCACCTGGCCGACCTGCTTCAGGCCGCCTGGCACGCGCTGGTGGAGCCCGAGTGGCCCCGGCTGCGGGCCCTGCTGGAGGCGGACGTGGCCCACCACTCTCGGCGGCTCGCGGAGGTCGGCTTCGCCCGGCTGGTGGGCGAGTTGAGCCCCCGCCTGGCCTTCGAGGACGCCACCCTGCGCATCCGCGGGATGCGCGGCGACCACACGCGGGTCCTGGGCGGGCAGGGGCTGGTGCTCGTCCCGAGCGTCTTCTGCTGGCCGGACGTCATCAGCGGCTACGAGCCACCCTGGCAGCCCGCGGTCGTCTACCCGGTGCGCGGCATCGGCGGCCTGTGGACGCGCCCCTCCGCGGCGGCCCCGGAGGCCCTGGCAGCACTGCTGGGGCGGGCCCGGGCCGGGGTGCTGTGCGCGCTGGACGAGCCCTCGACCACCACGGACCTGGCCCGCGTCCTGTCGCTGGCCCCCTCGTCGGTCTCCGCGCATCTGTCCGTGCTGCGCTCCGCGGGCCTGCTGACCTCGCGCCGCTACGGCCACCGCGTCCTCTACGCCCGCACGCCGCTGGGGACGGCGCTGGCGGGCGCCGAGGCGTGAGGGGCAGGGGTCAGGTGCGCTCGACCTCCGCCATGAGCAGGCGGAGGGTCAGGGAGTGCTTCTCCGGTGGCAGGGCGTCCAGGGCCGTGCGCGCATGGGCGGACCCGCCGGACGGGTCACCGGAGCGCGTCAGCATGAGACCCCGGTGCATCTCCAGATGGGTGGCGAAGCGGGGCAGCGAGGACGGCAGTTCGGCCCGGGCCGCGTCCTGCGCCGCGACGGCCGTCGCCTCGTCCCCCAGTCTGGCGGCGAGCAGGGAGACGAAGACGTTCACCCGCCACCACGGGACGGCGTAGTCCGACGTCTGCTCGTGCGATCCGGCCCTGTCGAAGACGTGCCACCCCTCGGTGAGCAGCCTCCGAGCCGTGGCGCGGTCGCCCCGGACCGCCGCCGCGTGGGCCTTCCCGAAGACGGCGTTGAGGAGTCCGAGCGACGGCCGGTCGCTGATGGCCATGGCCTGATCGGCCAGCACGTCCGCCACGCCGAGCGCTGCACCCTCGTACCCGAGTGCGATGGCGGCCCGCCCCCGGACCCAGACACGTGTGTCGTCGTCGCCGGACTCGTCGGCCGCCTGCGCCGCCATCCGGTACCAGTGGACGGCCCTGGCTCCGTCGGACCCCGGGAATGTCTTCGCGTAGAGAGTCATCAGCCTCGCCGCGACGGACCACAACCGGGGGTTGTCGAGCTGCTGTTGGACGGCGACCAGCTCCGCGCTGACGCGTCGCTGGATGTCGGCGGCGCCGAGGCTCATGTACTCGGTTCCGTAGGTGGCCAGTTTGGCTTCCCAGGCGTCGGCCGTGGGCCCCCCGGACAGCCGGGCGGCGAAACCCGCGCTGAGGAGGTCGGAGGCGACGACCGGGGCTATGGCCGCCCCGGCGACATCGGTGAGGAACGCGCGTCGGTCCACTTGACCCTCCAGGACGGCTAGGGGAACGTCGAGCGTGGCGGACAGTGCGGCGAGGTAGAACGGCCCGGGCCTCACCCTGGAACGCTCCCAGTTGCTCACGTACTCCCGTGTCAGCGTCGTGCCGTACGCCGCGTTGACCGCTGACGCCAACCGCCCCTGGCTCCATCCGCGAGCCCTGCGGAGATCCCTGATCAGCTCCCCGAGTTCCATGGGATCAGCCTGCCACCGCCATGCCGTGCGGCGGAGACCCTTCGGCCCGATCGCCGGGCATTGCCACTAGGGATCGCACTGGGCCACGGATCGTGCCAGGGGAAGGATCGCCGTACCGACAGAGAGGACGGCGAGACATGGCGACCGGAGACACCACCGACGCACGCCGGTGGGAGTACACGACCTACGCACCGAAGGGTGAGCGGTGCTCCGCGTGCCTGCGGCCGATCCGGTCGCTGGAGCGAGTGCACCGGGCCGCGACGCCCGGGCCTCCGGGCCCGGCCGCGGCCGTCTACCGCCACACCGCCTGCCCGGCGGAGCACGGGTGAACTCCCGGGCGGCGGAAGGAAGGACCCTCCTCACCCTGCGCGTCTCCCGCGACGGCGGCCGGACCTACGGCCCCCCGCGCACGGTGACCGGCGCCGACACCCTGCCCCCGCTCCTCACGGCCACCTGGCCACCCTGCCGGTGCCCCCGCTGCCGCCGCGGAGGGCGGCGGCCCTGACGGGTGCGCCGGACCCGGGCCCGCCGTGCGGGCCCGGGATGCGACGTCACCCGGAAAGGTGACGCTCCACGGTCTCCACCTTGGAGGTGAGCCCGTCGGTGACACCCGGGCGGATGTCGGCCTTCAGCACCAGGGAGACGCGCGGGGCGCGGGCCTCGACGGCGGCGACGGCGCGCCGGACGACGTCCATCACCTCGTCCCACTCGCCCTCCACGGAGGTGAACATCGCGTCCGTGCGGTGCGGCAGGCCGGAGGCGCGGACGACCCGCACGGCGTCGGCCACGTAGGCGCCGACGTCCTCGCCCACCCCGAGGGGCGTGACGGAGAAGGCGACGATCACGCGGCGTTCACCGTGCCCTCGCGGCGGGCGCGGGAGGCGATGACCGCGGCGTCCGCCTCGCGCTTGAGCCTGCGGTCGGCGTAGAAGCCGCCGAACGGGAGGACGGAGGCGGCGAAGTAGAGCGCGGCCGTCTTCAGGTCCCACTTGGTGCGGTTCCAGGCGTCCAGCCAGAACAGGACGTACAGGACGAAGAGGATGCCGTGGATCGCACCCATGACCGGGACCGCGTTGAACTCCGTGGTGCGCTTGAGGACCGAGCAGACCAGGAGCAGGAGGAAGGAGACGGCCTCGGGGGCCGAGACCAGGCGGAGGCGGTGGAGGGACGAGGCGGTCTTGATGTCCACGTGAGGCACCTTCGACGTCGGGGGTGGGCATGGCGGGGCCGCGCGATCTTGTGAATCGATGCACAAGCGCCCGGACCATTGTGGCAGTCCACTTTGCCAAGCCTTTGTCAGGGTCCGGATCCTCCCTGAGGACCCTGTTCCGGCCCCGTCTCTGCCGCTACCGTCCTTCCGTGGCAATGTTCCGACTGCAAGGCAGCAAGGTGCTGGCCGTCGACATGAGCGGCGACAGCGTCAAGGCGAAGAACGGCTCGATGGTGGCCTACGAGGGCCGGATGGACTTCAAGAAGATGACCGGCGGGGGCGAGGGCCTGCGCGGCATGGTCACCCGGCGGCTCACCGGCGAGCAGATGACGGTGATGGAGGTGAGGGGGCAGGGCACCTGCTACTTCGCCGACCGCGCGAGCGAGATCAACCTGGTGCGGCTGGCCGGTGACACCCTCCATGTGGAGGCGGGCAACCTGCTGTGCACCGACGGCGGTCTGCGCACGGGCACCACCTTCACCGGGTTGCGCGGCGCCTCCCAGGGCACCGGCCTGTTCACCACCACGGTGGAGGGCACCGGCCAGGCCGCGATCATGTCCGACGGGCCGGCGGTGGTGCTGCGGGTCACGCCCCAGTACCCGCTGTCGGTGGACCCCGGCGCCTACATCGCGCACCAGGGGAACCTGCGCCAGGACCTCCAGTCGGGCGTGACCTTCCGCACGTTCCTCGGCGAGGGCGGCGGCGAGGCCTTCCAGATCCGCTTCGAGGGCGACGGCCTGGTGTACGTCCAGCCCAGCGAGCGCACCACCGCGGGAGGGGACCTCTGATGCCGTTCCGCGAGGTCAACTCCAAGATGGTCGAGGCGGCGATCAGCCCCGGCCAGAAACTGTTCTCCCAGCGCGGCGCGATGCTCGCCTACCGGGGGGACGTCTCCTTCACGCCCAACATCCAGGGCGGCCAGGGCGGCGTGATGTCGATGATCGGCCGGCGGGTGGCGGGCGAGGCCGCGCCGCTGATGACGGTCGAGGGCAGCGGCACGGTGATGTTCGGCCACGGCGGCCACCACATCCAGGTGATCCAGCTGAGCGGGGACACGCTCTGCGTGGAGGCGGACCGCCTGCTGGCCTTCGACGGGACCCTCACCCAGGGGACCCTGTTCCTGGGCGCCCAGGGCGGGGTCATGGGCATGGTCCGGGGCCAGGTCACCGGGCAGGGGCTGTTCACCACCACCCTGAAGGGCCACGGCGCGGTCGCGGTGATGGCCCACGGCGGGGTGATCGAGCTGCCGATCACCCCGGGCAGGCCGGTGCACGTCGACCCGCAGGCCTATGTGGCCCATCACGGGGACGTGCGCAACAAGCTCTCCACCGCGCTCGGCTGGCGCGACATGGTGGGGCGCGGTTCCGGCGAGGCGTTCCAGCTGGAGCTCAGCGGGAGCGGTGCCGTGTACGTCCAGGCATCGGAGGAGAAGCTGTGAGCACGCCCGTCGTCCACGACCCCACCACGCTGCCGAGCGACGACAACGTGGACTCCTACACCTTCTGCGTCGAGCTCAAGGGGAGCCCCTGGTTCCTGCAGAAGGGCAAGATGATCGCCTACTACGGGAGCATCGAGTTCAACGGGATCGGCCACGGCCGCCTGGACCGGCTGCTGCGGACCTCCTTCCACTCCCCGCTGCACGCGGGCGACTGGGTGGTGGCCGAGGGCAGCGGGAAGATGCTGCTGGCGGACCGGGCCTTCGATGTGAACTCCTTCGACCTGGACGAGGGCAACCTGACGATCCGGGCGGGCAACCTGCTCGCCTACCAGCCCTCCCTGTCGCTGAAGCAGTCGATCGTGCCGGGGTTCCTGACCCTGATCGGGACCGGCAAGTTCGTCGCGGCCTCCAACGGCCCGGTGGTGTTCATGGAGCCGCCGCTGCGGGTGGACCCGCAGGCGCTGGTGGGCTGGGCGGACTGCCCGTCGCCGTGCCACCACTACGACCACGGCTACCTGTCCGGCGTCCTGGGCGGCCTGCGGTCGCTCACCGGTGTCGGCGGGACCTCCGGCGAGGAGCACCAGTTCGAGTTCGTGGGCGCCGGCACCGTCCTGCTCCAGTCGACGGAGCTGCTGATGGCGGAGCAGCCGACGGGCGCCATAGGGGGAGAACCGGGCGTTCCGGGTGGCCACGGGGTCCCGGGAGGGGCTGGTCAGCAGGGGTCCGTACCGCGCCTTCCCGGCCAGCTCGGGGACCTCCAGCGCCGCTTCGGCCTGTGAGCGGTAGTCTGCGGAGTGTGACGTCGAACGTCTGCACCCCTGGCGACGCGGCCGGTGAGAGGGTGCCGGGCGCCACACTCAGGGACTTCGTCCATTTTTCAACTTCTTAGGATAGTATCGCTCTATGGAGACCGAGACGGCCACCCCCTGGCTGACCGACGACGAGCAGTGCGCCTGGCGCACCCACCTGGAAGTCAACAAGCTGTTGATGCACCAGCTCGAAAAGGACCTCCAGCCGTTCGGCCTGACCAACAACGACTACGAGATCCTGGTCAACCTCTCGGAGTCCGAGGGCCGCCGGATGCGCATGAGCGACCTCGCCGCGGCGACGCTCCAGTCCAAGAGCCGGCTCTCGCACCAGATCACCCGCATGGAGAACTCCGGCCTGGTCCGCCGCGAGCACTGCGAGTCCGACCGCCGGGGCCTGTACGCCGTCCTCACCGACGACGGCGTCGCCACCATGCAGAAGGTCGCACCGCACCATGTGGCCTCCGTGCGGCAGCACTTCATCGACCTGCTGGGGCCCGGCTCCCTCGACGAGCTGCGCGCCGCGCTCACGCCCGTCGCCGAGCACCTGCGCGGCAGCCGCGGCAGGCTCTGACGGTCGTCGGCGGCCCGCCCGTCAGCGGGCCGCCCGCCCTCGCCTCCACGGCGGGGCCCCGGACCCGCCCTCAGCCGCCGTGCGGCGCCGCGCCGCGGCGGCCCGCAGGCAGCCTCAGCTCGAAGCGCGCCCCGCCCAGCGGGGAGTCCGCGACGGTCAGCGCCCCGCCGTGGCGGCGGGCCACGTCCCGGGCGATCGCCAGCCCCAGTCCGGCGCCGCCCTCGTCCCGGCTGCGCGCGTCGTCCAGGCGCACGAACCGCTCGAAGATCCGCTCCCGCTCCCCCGGCGGCACCCCGTCGCCGTCGTCCTCCACCACGACCGCGACTCCCCCGCCGCGCACCGGGCCCACCGAGAGGCGGACCAGGTGCTCGGCGTGGCGCTGGGCGTTGTCCAGCAGGTTGCCCACCACCCGCGCCAGTTGCGAGCGGGAGCCCTCGGCCTCCGTGCCGTCCGGGGCGTCCACCTCGACGGGCACCCGGCCCCCCGGGCGGGCCGCGGCCGTCTCCCGGACCATCTCCGCCACGTCGAAGCGGGTCCGTCCGGGCCGCTCCCCCGCGTCCAGCCGCGCCAGCAGCAGCAGGTCGGCGGCCAGCTGCTGCAGCCGGACGGTGTCCTCCACCGCCCCCGGCACGTCCAGGAGCCCGGGGTGCGCGGCGCCCACCTCCAACTGCGTCCGCAGCGAGGCGATGGGGCTGCGCAGCTCGTGCGAGGCGTCCGCCACGAAGCGCCGCTGCCGCTCCACCGAGGCCTCCAGCGCGGCCAGCGTCTCGTTGGTGGTGCGCGCGAGGCGGGCGACCTCGTCGCGGGAGGCGGGCTCGGGCACCCGGCGGGAGAGGTCCTCGGAGGCGGTGATCGCCGCCATCTCCCGGCGGATCCCCTCCACCGGGCGCAGCGCCCGCCGGGTCACCAGCCAGGTCACGGAGCCCACCACGACCAGCAGCACCGGCAGGCCCACCAGCATCGCGTCGCGCACCGTGTCCACCGCGTCCTGCTCGGTGGTCAGCGGCGCCCCCGCGTGCACCGTGTACGTCCTGCGGTCGCCCGCGGTCACGCGCACGGCGGCGAAGCGGTAGTCGGCGCTGTCCCCGTCCACGGTCGCCCGGCCCGAGGTGAAGCCCGGCTCGTCGGTGGAGACCTCGCCCCGGGCGGGATCGTCATCCTCGTCGTCCCCGTCCCCGGCCGGGGGCAGCGGGCGGGCGCGCACCTCGGTGCTGGAGGTGCCGGAGACCGCCTCCAGCTGGTCGCTCACCGCCACCACCCGGCCGTCTTCGGCCACCACCTGCACCGGGCGCTCCTCCTCGTCCGGCAGCTCCAGCCGGTCCGGCGGCACGTCCAGCGCGATCTGCGAGGCGACCTCGCGGGCCGCGACCTCGGCCTGGAGGTCGGTCTGGTCGATGAGGTTCTGGCGCAGCACCAGCAGGACCGCCGCCCCCGCGGCGACCAGGGCGACGGCGACGACCAGGGTGGCGCCCAGGGCGGCCCGCGCCCGGACCGACCTCACGGCGCCGCCACCAGCCGGTAGCCCGCGCCCCGCACGGTCTGGATCCGCCGGGCCCCCAGCTTGCGGCGCAGGGCCGAGACGTACACCTCCACGATGTTGGGGTCGCCCTCGTAGGCGAAGTCCCAGACGTGCTCCAGGATCTCGGGCTTGCCCACGACCTCGCCCGCCCGGCGGGCCAGCTGCTCCAGCACGGCGAACTCCTTGGCCGTCAGGGCGGCCTCCGTCTCGCCGCAGTGCACCCGCCGGGCGGCCGTGTCCACCCGCAGGTCGCCGACCGCCAGCACGGGGGACGCCCCCGGCCGGGCGCGGCGTCGCAGCAGCGCGCGGACCCGCGCGAGGAGCACCACGTAGGAGAAGGGCTTGGTCAGGTAGTCGTCGGCACCGGTGTCCAGGCCCTCGGCCTCGTCGTACTCGCCGTCCTTGGCGGTGAGCATCAGGATCGGCACGTCGTGGCCGGCGGCCCGCAGGGCGGCGCAGACGCGGTAGCCGTTCATGCCGGGGAGCATGATGTCGAGCACGACCAGGTCGTACACGCCCTCGGCGGCGCGGTGCATGCCCTCGGCCCCGTCGTGGACCACGTCCACGGCGAACCCCTCGGCGGTCAGTCCCGCCGCGAGCGACAGGGCCAGCCGCTTCTCGTCCTCCACGATCAGCAACCTCATGGGGCAAGGGTCGCAAACCCGCGCTGAAGATCCCTTCAGGTGGCTTCAGCGCCGCTTCAGCCGGGCGGGGGAAGGGTGGTGGGACGTCAGATCGGCCCATCCCCACGGGAGGAACCATGAAGCGCACCATCGTCCTCGCCACCGCCGCGGCGGCCCTGCTCCTCGGCGGCGGCGCCTACACGGCAGTGGCCGTCACCTCGGACGACGGACGGCCGGAGTCGTCCCGGCCGTCGGCGGACACCCGCTCGGGGGAGGCGGACGACCGGCACGGGGGCGACGCGGACGACCGCGCGGAGCGGGAGGCCCTGCGCGGCGCCGCGGTGGACGTCCGCGAGGCGGTGGGCGCGGCGCTCGCCGCCCACCCGGGCGCGGCCGTCGCCTCCGTCGAGTTCGAGGAGCGGGACGAGGACGGCCCGGCGCACTGGGAGGTCGAGCTGTGGGACGCCGGGGGGCGGGAGCTGGAGGTGACGGTGGACGCCCGCTCCGCCGAGACGGCCTCGCGGACCGGGGACTGACGGAGACGGCCGCCGTGGCTCCGCCCGGGGGTCCGGCCCCGGGACCGGCAGTGCCCCCCGGCCGCCGCCTCCCCCGGTCCGGGGCTCAGGAGGCCGTGAGGGACTCGACCAGTTCGTCGGCGGCACGGTAGGGGTCCAGCTCGCCCGCCACGATGCGCTCCGCCAGCGCGCCCAGCCGGCGGTCGCCGTGGAGGTCCCCGATGCGCTCGCGCAGGGCGGTGACCGCGATCGTCTCGACCTCGGTCGCCGCCCGGCGCCGGCGGCGCTCGGCGAGCACCCCGTGCTCCTCCATCCACGCCCGGTGCTTCTCCAGCGCCTCGACCAGCTCGTCCACGCCCTCGGCGCGGGCGGCCACCGTCTTCACGATGGGCGGGCGCCAGTCGCCCGGGCCCCGGGCCTCGCCGAGGCCCAGCATGTGGTTGAGCTCGCGGGCCGTGGCGTCGGCGCCGTCCCGGTCCGCCTTGTTGACGACGTACACGTCGCCGATCTCCAGGATGCCCGCCTTCGCCGCCTGGATGCCGTCGCCCATGCCCGGTGCGAGCAGCACCACGGAGGTGTCGGCCTGCGAGGCGATCTCGACCTCCGACTGGCCCACGCCGACCGTCTCGACCAGCACCACGTCGCAGCCCGCGGCGTCCAGCACGCGGATGGCCTGGGGGGCGGACCAGGCCAGGCCGCCGAGATGGCCCCGGGTGGCCATCGAGCGGATGTAGACGCCCGGGTCGGAGGCGTGGTCGGACATCCGCACCCGGTCGCCCAGCAGCGCGCCGCCGGAGAAGGGCGAGGAGGGGTCGACCGCCAGCACGCCGACCCGCTTCCCGGCCTTGCGGTAGGCGCTGACCAGGGCCGAGGTCGAGGTGGACTTCCCCACGCCCGGCGAGCCCGTCAGGCCGACCACATAGGCGCCGCCGGTCAGCGGGGCCAGCGCGGCCATCACCTCGCGGAGCTGCGGGGACGCCCCCTCCACCAGGGAGATCAGCCGGGCCACGGCGCGCGGCCGGCCCTCTCGTGCCTGGGCGACCAGCTGGGCGACGTCCACCATGACTCCTGCACTCCTTACGGGACCGGACGCGGGCGGCCGCGACCGGGACGGGGGTATCTCTTCCCGGCTCCTCCCGGCCGCACGCCACGCGCGCGGCCGGGAGACGGGGCCGTCAGGCGCCGGGGACGCGGAGGATCAGCGCGTCGCCCTGGCCGCCGCCGCCGCACAGGGCCGCCGCACCGGTGCCGCCGCCGCGGCGCTTGAGCTCCAGCGCCAGGTGGAGCACCAGCCGGGCGCCGGACATGCCGATCGGGTGGCCGAGGGCGATGGCACCGCCGTTGACGTTCACCTTGTCGAAGGAGACGCCCAGCTCCTTGGCCGACTGGTGGGCGACGGCGGCGAAGGCCTCGTTGATCTCGATCAGGTCGAGGTCGGAGACGGCGAGGCCCTCCTTCTCCAGCGCGTGGGCGATGGCGTTGGCCGGCTGGGACTGCAGGGAGTTGTCCGGGCCCGCGACATTGCCGTGGGCGCCGATCTCGGCGATCCAGTCGAGCCCCAGCTCCTCGGCCCGGGCCTTGCTCATCACGACCACGGCGGCGGCGCCGTCGGAGATCTGCGAGGAGGTCCCGGCGGTGATGGTGCCGTCCTTGGCGAAGGCCGGGCGCAGCTTGCCGAGCGTCTCGACGGTCGTCTCGGAGCGGATGCCCTCGTCCTTGGCGAACAGGACCGGGTCGCCCTTGCGCTGCGGGATCTCCACCGGCGTGATCTCGGCCTCGAAGAGGCCGTTCTTCTGCGCGGCGGCGGCCCGCTGGTGGGAGGCGGCGGCGATCTCGTCCTGCACCGCCCGGGGGATGCCGAGGCGGGTGTTGTGCTTCTCGGTCGACTCGCCCATGGCGACCTTGTCGAAGGAGTCCGTCAGACCGTCGTGGGCCATCGAGTCGAGCATCTCGACGGCTCCGTACTTGTAGCCCCCGCGGGAGCGGGGCAGCAGGTGCGGGGCGTTGGTCATGGACTCCTGGCCGCCGGCGACGACCACGTCGAACTCGCCGGCGCGGATCAGCTGGTCGGCCAGAGCGATCGCGTCCAGGCCGGAGAGGCAGACCTTGTTGACGGTGAGCGCGGGGACGTTCATCGGGATGCCCGCCTTGACGGCGGCCTGGCGCGCCGGGATCTGGCCCGCCCCCGCCTGGAGCACCTGCCCCATGATCACGTACTGCACCTGGTCGCCGCCGATGCCCGCACGGTCGAGGGCGGCCTTGATGGCGAAGCCGCCGAGGTCGGCTCCGGAGAAGGACGAGAGCGAGCCGAGCAGGCGGCCCATGGGCGTACGGGCACCCGCGACGATCACGGAAGTGGTACCGGTCGTTCCAGACATGTGCGCGATCCCCTTCCAGCCGGAGCTGAGGAGTGAACGAGGGTTTACTTCAATGTACTGAGCGGTACCGGTCCAGGTCACCGGCGAGCCGGTGTGACGGCGCGCACGTTGCGTAACGGGCCCGCGAACGCTGCACTGAGGGAATGCTGACGCGAATCGACCACATCGGGATCGCCTGCTTCGACCTCGACAAGACCGTCGAGTTCTACCGGGCGACATACGGCTTCGAGGTGTTCCACAGCGAGGTCAACGAGGAGCAGGGCGTCCGGGAGGCCATGCTCAGGATCAACGGGACCTCGGACGGCGGAGCCTCCTACATCCAGCTGCTGGAGCCCACCCGCGAGGACTCCGCCGTGGGCAAGTGGCTGGCCAGGCACGGTGAGGGCGTGCACCACATCGCCTTCGGCACGGCGGACGTGGACGGCGACGCCGAGGCCATCCGCGGCAAGGGCGTACGCGTGCTGTACGACGAGCCGCGCACCGGTTCCATGGGATCGCGCATCACCTTCCTGCATCCCAAGGACTGCCACGGCGTGCTGACCGAACTCGTCACCTCTGCAACGGAGCACTGACCCACCCATTCCCGGCCCGGTAGAGTGGGCCGTTCCGGGCCGGGGCCGGGTTCGGGGCCGTGCCGCGTCCCCGTCGTCGATCTGTCACCATTTCCCCGGGGGGCCGTTCGCCGTCGGACGGTGCTCGTTCGGAGACAGTTGCGACCAGGGGACGGATGGGACCGCGTAGTGCGGGGCTACGAACGCCAGGAGAGCCACCGAGCTGACGAAGACCACCTCTCGCGGTTCGAAGCCGAGATGGACCGGCTGAAGACCGAGCGGGAGAAGGCCGTCCAGCATGCCGAGGACCTCGGCTACCAGGTCGAGGTGCTGCGCGCCAAACTGCACGAGGCGCGGCGCAACCTCGCCTCCCGTCCCGCCTACGACAACGGCGATCTCGGCTACCAGGCCGAGCAGTTGCTCCGCAACGCCCAGGTCCAGGCCGAGCAGATGCGCGCCGACGCCGAACGGGAGCTGCGCGAGGCCCGCGCCCAGACGCAGCGCATCCTGCAGGAGCACGCCGAGCACCAGGCCCGGCTCCAGGCCGAGCTGCACGCCGAGGCGGTGCAGCGCCGGCAGCGGCTCGACCAGGAGCTCGCCGAGCGCCGCCAGACCGTCGAGTCGCACGTCAACGAGAACGTCGCCTGGGCCGAGCAGCTGCGCGCCCGGGCGGAGTCCCAGGCCCAGCGCCTGGTGGAGCAGTCCCGGGCCGAGGCCGAGCAGGCCCTCGCCACCGCCCGCGCCGAGGCCGCCCGGCTGGCCGAGGAGGCCCGCCGCCGCCTCGGCAGCGAGGCGGAGAGCGCGCGGGCCGAGGCCGAGTCGCTGCTGATGCGGGCCCGCAAGGACGCCGAGCGGCTGCTCGGCGCCGCCTCCAGCCAGGCGCAGGAGGCGACGGCCCACGCCGAGCAGCTGCGCTCGGCGACGACCGCCGAGTCCGACCAGGCCCGCCGGCAGGCGGCCGAGCTCAGCCGGACCGCCGAGACGCGGATGCAGCAGGCGGAGGAGCGGCTGCGCGAGGCCCGCGCCGAGGCCGAGAAGCTGGTGGCGGAGGCGAAGGACTCCGCCACCAGGCAGCTCGCCACCGCGGAGTCGGTCAACGAGCAGCGGAACCGCACGGCGAAGGCGGAGATCGCCCGGCTCGTCGGGGAGGCGACCAAGGACTCCGAGGCACGCAAGGCGGAGGCCGAGCAGGCGCTCGACGACGCCCGCGCGGAGGCGGCGAAGCTCGTCGAGGAGGCGGCCGAGAAGGCCCGCACCGCCGCGGCCGAGGACTCCGCCGCCCAGCTCGCCAAGGCGGCGCGCACCGCCGAGGAGGTGCTGACCAAGGCCTCGGACGACGCCAGGGCCACCACCAGGGCGGCCGCCGAGGAGGCGGAGCGCATCCGCCGCGAGGCCGAGGCGGAGGCGGACCGGCTGCGCGGCGAGGCTGCCGAGCAGGCCGACCAGCTCAAGGGCGCGGCCCAGGACGACACCAAGGAGTACCGCGCCAGGACCGTCGAGCTCCAGGAGGACGCGCGCCGGCTGCGGGGCGAGGCCGAGCAGCTGCGCGCGGAGGCGGTCGCCGAGGGCGAGCGCATCCGGGGCGAGGCCCGTCGCGAGGCCGTCCAGCAGATCGAGGAGGCGGCCAGCACCGCCGAGGAGCTGCTGACCAAGGCCCGCACGGACGCGGACGAGCTGCGGGCCAAGGCCGCGGGCGACAGCGAGAAGGTCCGCACCGAGGCCATCGACCGGGCCAGGGCGCTGCGCAGGCAGGCCGAGGAGACGCTGGAGCGCACCCGCGCCGAGGCCGAGAAGCTGCGGGCCGAGGCCGAGGAGCAGGCCGAGACGGTGCGCTCCGGGGCCGAGGCGGACGCGGCGGAGGTGCGCCGTCAGGCCGAGCGGCAGGCGGAGGCCCGGCGGGCCGAGGCGGCCGAGGAGCTGGAGCGGCTGCACGCGGAGGCCGCGGCCCGGCTGTCGGACGCCGATGCCCGCCTCGCCGAGGCGCGCGCCGAGGGCGAGCGGATCCGGCGGGAGGCGGCCGAGGAGACCGAGCGGCTGCGCGCCGAGGCGGCGGAGCGGCTGCGGGCCCTGACGGAGCAGGCGGAGCAGGACGCCGAGCGGCTGCGCACCGAGGCGGCGGGCGACGCCTCGGCCTCGCGGGCGGAGGCGGAGGCCCTCGCGGTGCGGCTGCGCACCGAGGCCGCCACCGAGGCGGAGCGGCTGAAGACCGAGGCGCAGGACACCGCCGACCGGGTGCGCGCCGAGGCGGCCGCGGCCGCCGAGCGGGTCGGCACCGAGGCGGCCGAGACGCTCGCCGCGGCCCAGGAGGAGGCGGAGCGGCGCCGCCGGGCCGCGGAGGAGACCCTGCGCTCCGCGCGGGCGGAGGCCGACGAGGAGCGCGACCGCGCCCGCGAGCAGAGCGAGGAGCTGCTGGGCTCGGCCCGCAAGCGGGTCGAGGAGGCGCAGGCCGAGGCGCAGCGCCTGGTCGAGGAGGCGGATGCGCGGGCCACCGAGATGGTCTCCGCCGCGGAGCAGACCGCCCAGCAGGTGCGCGACGCGGTCAGCGGGCTCCAGGAGCAGGCCGAGGAGGAGATCACCGGTCTGCGCAGCGCCGCCGAGCACGCGGCGGAGCGCACCCGCACCGAGGCGCAGGAGGAGGCGGACCGGGTCCGCTCCGACGCCTATGCGGAGCGGGAGCGGGCCTCGGAGGACGCGGCGCGGCTGCGCGAGCGGGCGCAGGAGGAGACGGAGGCGGCGAAGGCCCTCGCGGAGCGGACCACGGCCGAGGCGCTGGCGGAGGCCGAGCGGCTGCGCACCGAGGCCGGGGAGTACGCGCAGCGGGTGCGCACGGAGGCCGCGGACTCGCTGGCCTCCGCCGAGCAGGACGCCTCGCGCACCCGTGCCGAGGCCCGTGAGGACGCCAACCGGATCCGCTCGGAGGCGGCCGCCCAGGCGGACCGGCTGGTCGGCGAGGCGAGGTCCGAGGGCGAGCGGCTGGGCGCCGAGGCCGCGGAGCTGCGGGCCGAGGCCGACGCGGAGGCCACGCGCCTGCTGACCGAGGCGGAGCAGATCAGGTCCGAGGGCGAGGCCGAGGCCGAGCGGCTGCGCGAGGGGGCGCTCACCGAGCGCGAGGAGCTGCTCGACGAGGCCCGGCAGGCGGCCGACAAGCGGCGTGCGGACGCCGCCGAGCAGGCCGACCACCTTCTCACCGAGGCGGGCACGGAGGCGGAGCGGCTGCGTGCCGAGGCGGCGGAGACGGTGGGCTCCGCCCAGCGGGCCGCCGAGCGGATCGCGGCCGAGGCCCGGAAGGTGCGTGCCGAGGCGGAGGCCGCGGCCGAGGAACTGCGCGCCGAGGCCCGCGCCGAGGCGGACCGGGTGCTGGACGAGGCCCGCGAGGCGGGCGCCAGGCGCCGGGCGGACGCGGCCGAGCAGGCCGACCAGCTGGTGGCCAAGGCCCAGCAGGAGGCGCTGCGGGCGGCCACCGAGGCCGAGGAGCGTGCCGACACCATGGTGGGCGCGGCCCGCAAGGAGGCCGAGCGCCTGGTGTCGGAGGCGACGGTCGAGGGCAACTCGCTGGTCGAGAAGGCCCGCACGGACGCGGACGAGCTGCTGGTCGGTGCCCGGCGGGACGCGGCCGCCATAAGGGAGCGGGGCGAGGAGCTGCGGGCCCGGGTGGACGCGGAGGTGGAGGAGCTCCACGAGCGGGCGCGGCGGGAGACGGCGGAGCAGATGAAGTCGGCCGGGGAGCGGGTCGACCAGCTGGTCAAGGCGGCCGAGGAGCAGCACGCCGAGGCCGCGGCGAAGGCGAAGGAACTGCTCTCGGACGCCAACACCGAGGCGAGCAAGGTGCGGATCGCGGCCGTCAAGAAGGCGGAGGGCCTGCTCAAGGAGGCCGGAGCCAAGAAGGCGGAGCTGGTCGGCGCGGCCGAGCGGGTGAAGGCCGAGGCGGAGGAGGAGGCCGAGCGCCTGGTCGAGGAGGGCAGGCGCGAGCTGGAGGTCCTGGTGCGCCGGCGCGAGGACATCCAGGCGGAGATCTCCCGTGTCCAGGACGTGCTGGAGGCGTTGGAA
Source organism: Streptomyces sp. NPDC048001 (assembly GCF_043203115.1). Classification (NCBI taxonomy): domain Bacteria; kingdom Bacillati; phylum Actinomycetota; class Actinomycetes; order Kitasatosporales; family Streptomycetaceae; genus Streptomyces; species Streptomyces sp. NPDC048001. Next base: position 159,760 of record NZ_JBIDBN010000002.1, on the reverse strand, counting down.
TCCTTCGAGGCCCCCGACGGCAAGGGCAAGAACGGATCGGGTGCGGTCAAGGCGGGGGCCACTGCGGGGGTCACCCGATCGGGTGGCAAGTCATCCGAGGGCTAGCCACTCAAAAGGCTGGACATTCTCCAGATCAAACGGGCATCCACTCGATGACACGCCGGTTCGGCCCCTAGGATTCCCTCTTAGGGGCTGTCCGGCGGGCCTTGGTCGGATCCGCGGCGCCCGGCACGGTACCTCGCCGTGTCGCCGAAACGCTCGGACGGTCTTCGGCTGTTGGAGCGTTCCGGCGCCCTGCGATGCACCGCACCGGCACACGGCGGCCTTCCGACCCCGGCCCGTCGGACAGCCCCTGACACCTCACCGGTCTCATTCGACAGGAACCCCATGAGCGACACTTCCTCCCCCTTCGGCTTCGAGCTCGTGCGGCGTGGTTACGACCGCGGTCAGGTTGAAGAACGGATCACCAAGCTGGTCGCGGACCGCGACGGCGCCCTGACCCGGATCACCTCTCTGGAGAAGCGCATCGAGGAGCTCCACCTCGAGACGCAGAACGCCCAGGCCCAGGTGAACGACGCCGAGCCGTCGTACGCCGGTCTCGGTGCCCGCGTCGAGAAGATCCTCCGCCTCGCCGAGGAGGAGGCCAAGGACCTGCGCGAGGAGGCCCGCCGCGCGGCCGAGCAGCACCGCGAGCTCGCCGAGTCCGCCGCCCAGCAGGTCCGCAACGACGCCGAGTCCTTCGCTGCGGACCGCAAGGCCAAGGCCGAGGACGAGGGCGTCCGGATCGTCGAGAAGGCCCAGGGCGAGGCGCAGGCGCTGCGCACCGAGGCCCAGAAGGACGCCCAGTCCAAGCGCGAGGAGGCGGACGCCCTCTTCGAGGAGACCCGGGCCAAGGCCGCCCAGGCCGCCGCCGACTTCGAGACCAACCTGGCCAAGCGCCGCGAGCAGTCGGAGCGCGACCTGGCCTCCCGCCAGGCCAAGGCGGAGAAGCGCCTCGCGGAGATCGAGCACCGCGCGGAGCAGCTGCGTCTGGAGGCCGAGAAGCTGCGCACGGACGCCGAGCGCCGGGCGCGCCAGACGGTGGAGACCGCCCAGCGCCAGGCCGAGGACATCGTGGCCGACGCGAACGCCAAGGCCGACCGCATCCGCAGCGAGTCCGAGCGCGAGCTCGCCGCGCTCACCAACCGCCGCGACTCGATCAACGCCCAGCTGACCAACGTCCGCGAGATGCTGGCCACGCTGACCGGTGCGGCGGTCGCCGCGGCGGGCGCCCCGGCGGACGACGAGACGATCGCCCGCGGGGTCCCCGCGCAGCAGACCCGCTGACGCGGCGTCCGAAGGACGCGCGCGGTGCCCGGTGCCCCCGTCGGGGCACCGGGCACCGGTGCGTTGTGCCGGGTATCTCCGTAAAGGTCTTTGATGTCCCTCGAACCCGGTGGCGCGGGCCTCGCCGCCCCCGTAGGTTGAACGCATGATCGAGCTCGACGGACTCACCAAGCACTTCGGCCGCAAGGTCGCCGTGGACCGTCTCTCCTTCACCGTCCGCCCGGGCATGGTCACGGGCTTCCTCGGCCCCAACGGTGCCGGCAAGTCGACGACGATGCGCATGATGCTCGACCTCGACAACCCCACGAGCGGAACGGTGCGGATCGACGGGCGCCACTACCGGCAACTCGACGAACCCCTCAGGACGATCGGCGCCCTGCTCGACGCCAAGGCCATGCACGGCGGGCGCAGCGCGTACAACAACCTCCTGTGCCTCGCCCAGGCGAACCGGATCCCTGAGCGCCGGGTCGCCGAGGTGCTGGACATCGTCGGCCTCTCCGCGGTGGCGAAGAAGAAGTCCAAGGGCTTCTCCCTCGGCATGGGCCAGCGGCTGGGCATCGCCTCGGCGCTGCTCGGCGATCCGGAGATCCTGATGTTCGACGAGCCGGTCAACGGTCTCGACCCGGAGGGCATCCACTGGATCCGCACGCTGATGAAGGCGCTCGCCCAGGAAGGGCGGACGATCTTCGTCTCCTCCCATCTGATGAGCGAGATGGCCCTGACGGCGGATCATCTGATCGTCATCGGTCAGGGGCGGCTCCTGGCCGACACCTCCATGGCCGACTTCATCCACAGGAACTCGCGCAGCTACGTCCGGCTGCGCTCTCCCCAGCGCGAGCAGCTCCTCGACGTGCTGAGCGGCGCCGGACTCACGGCGACCGAGGCGGAGGACGGCGTGCTGGAGGTCGACGGCTCCACGACGGAGGCGCTCGGGGAACTCGCCGCCGAGCACCGCCTCGTGCTCCACGAACTCAGTGCGCAGCGCGCCTCGCTGGAGGAGGCGTTCATGCAGATGACCGCGGCCTCCGTGGAGTACCACGCGCACTCGGCCGACGCCGCAGCCGCGCCGCCGCCCACCGGTCCCGCCGCCCCGCAGTGGGCCCCGCGCAACGAGGGAGCCTGACCCATGGCATCCGTACCCGCCGTGCTCCGGTCCGAGTGGACGAAGATCCGTACGGTCTCCTCGACCACCTGGACCCTGATCAGCGCCTTCGCCGTCACGCTGGCCATGAGCGCCGCCCTGTCCGCACTGATGAACGCCACCTTCGACGACCTCTCCGAGGCCGAGCGGGTGACCTTCGACCCCACCTTCGTCAGCTTCTCGGGGCTGGTGCTCGGCCAGCTGGCCATGGTCGTCTTCGGCGTGCTGGTGGTCGGCACCGAGTACAGCTCGGGCATGATCCGCACCTCGCTGGCCGCGGTGCCCCAGCGGGCCACCTTCCTGTTCAGCAAGATCACCGTGGCCGGGGCGCTGGCCCTGGCGGTCGGCATGATCACCAGCTTCCTGACCTTCTTCGTCAGCCAGGCGCTGCTGGGGGAGCACCGGACCACCCTCGGCGAGGAGAACGTGCTGCGCGCGGTCTTCGGCGGCGGGCTGTACATGGGGCTGATCGCCCTGTTCTCCATGGGCGTCGCCGCGATGCTGCGCAGCTCGATGCTGTCGCTGGGCATCCTGATGCCGTTCTTCTTCCTGGTCTCCCAGATCCTCAGCGCCGTCCCCGGGGCCAAGGAGGTCGCCCGGTACTTCCCCGACCAGGCCGGGGCGAAGATCATGCAGGTCGTGCCGAACGCGCTGGACAGCGACGAGGCGCCCTACGGGCCCTGGGGCGGCCTCGGGATCATGGTGCTCTGGGTGGCGGCCTCGCTGGTCGGCGGCTACCTGGTCCTGAAGAGGAGAGACGCCTGACGCTCCGCGGACGACCGGCCGGGCCCCTTCGGGGCTTGGCCGGAACCGCGGGCGCACGGCTATCCTCCTGATGCATACGGGGGGCGCACGCCGGCACGGCCACGGGCCCCGACGACCGACAGTCGATGGGGCTGGACAATGATCGAGGCAGTCGGCCTGACGAAGCGCTACGGCGCCAAGACGGCCGTGTACGACCTTTCCTTCCAGGTGCGGCCCGGCGCCGTCACCGGGTTCCTCGGGCCCAACGGCGCCGGCAAGTCCACCACCATGCGCATGATCCTCGGCCTCGACCAGCCGACCTCCGGGCAGGTCACGGTCTGCGGCAGCCCCTACCGGCGGCTGCCCAACGCGCCCCGGCAGGTCGGCGCGCTGCTGGACGCCAAGGCCGTCCACGGGGGCCGCAGCGCGCGCAACCACCTGCTGTCGCTGGCGCAGCTCTCCGGCATCCCCGCCCGCCGGGTGGACGAGGTGCTCGGCGTGGTGGGTCTGCAGGACGTGGCCAAGCGGCGCTCGGGCGGCTTCTCGCTGGGCATGGGCCAGCGGCTCGGCATCGCGGCCGCCCTCCTCGGCGACCCCCAGGTGCTCCTCTTCGACGAGCCGGTCAACGGCCTGGACCCGGAGGGCATCCTCTGGGTGCGCAACCTGATGAAGCAGCTGGCCTCGGAGGGCCGCACCGTCTTCGTCTCCTCCCATCTGATGAGCGAGATGGCGCTCACCGCCGACCACCTGATCGTGATCGGGCGGGGGCAGCTGATGGCCGACATGAGCGTCAGGGACTTCATCGCGCACAACTCCGCCGGCTTCGCCCGCGTCCGCACCCCGCAGGGGGACCCCGGGCAGCGGGAGAAGCTGTCCGCCGCCCTGACCGGGGCGGGCGGGCAGGTCCTGCCCGAGCAGGACGGCGCACTGCGGGTGACCGGTCTGGCGCTCCCCCGGATCAGCGACCTGGCGCACGAGGCGGACATCCGGCTCTGGGAGCTCTCGCCGCACCAGGCCTCCCTGGAGGAGGCGTACATGCGGATGACCCAGGGCGCGGTCGACTACCGGTCGACGGACGACCAGAAGGCGGGGCTGCAGCCGGACCAGCTGCCCGGCGGCCCGGTGCCGCTCCCGGACGTGCCCGAGGTGCCGCAGCAGGGCTGGTACGCCCCGCCGCCCCCGGCGGCGTCGCCCCCGGGGCAGCCGGTCTCCGCCGCCACCGCCCCCGAGGCGTCCGCGGACGCCGCCGCGAGCCGGCCGCCCGCCGCCACCGACCCGACCCAGCCCGAGGACCCGCGATGACCACCCCCCAGCAGCAGCCGGCCGCCCCCGTGGCGTCCTACACCTCCCCCATCCCGATCCGCCGGGCGCACCTGGGCGACGCGCTCGCCTCGGAGTGGACCAAGATCCGTTCCGTCCGCTCGACGATGTGGACGCTCGGAGTGATGGTCCTGCTGATGACCGTCATCGGCATCGGCCTCGCCGCCCTGGTGACCGCCGTGGGCGAGCCGGCGCCGACGGACGAGTCGGTCCTGGGCCTGGGCGTCTTCGGCGCGCTGACCGGCTCGATCTGCGTGATCACCCTCGGGGCGCTGACCGTCACCTCCGAGTTCGGCACCGGCATGATCCGCACCACCCTGACCGCCTGCCCCAGCCGGGCCCGGGTCCTGGCCGCCAAGGCGCTGGTCTTCTTCGTCCTGGCGTTCACCGCCGCGCTGGTGACGGTGGGCCTGGTCGCGCTGTGCCAGGTGGCCATGGTGGACGGCCGTGAGCCGACCGGCGAGGAATGGCTGCTGGGGACCGTGGGCGTCTCGCTGTTCATCGCCCTGCTCGGGCTGACCTCGCTCGGCGTCGGCGCCGTGGTCCGCCACTCCGCCGGGGCGATCACCATCATGCTCGGCCTGATGCTGCTGCCGCTGGTGGCCGGCTTCTTCATGCTGGGCTCCTCCGCCCTCCAGGGCGTCAGCGAGGTGCTGCTGGAGTACTCGGTCCCCGCGCAGCTGATCGGCGTCTACGGCGAGGCCGCCGGCTCGGGGCCCGCCGGCTGGGGGGCCGTGGCGACCATGCTCGGCATCGCGGCCGTGGCCCTGGGCTCGGGCTTCGCCGCGGTCGGCGCCCGGGACGTCTGAGGCCGGGGCTCAGTAGCGCGGCGCGTTGCGGGACCGCTGCACCGCGGTGGTGCGGCGGTCCCTCGCGTTCCAGCAGGCCCTGTGCCAGTGGCGGCGGTCGTCCACGCCGCCGTGCTCGGGCCAGGCGACCACGTGCGGGACGCCGGAGGGGATCTCCTGGTCGCATCCCGGGCAGCGGTAGGTCTTCCCCGTCGCCCCCGCTCCCGCGACATGGCGCACCGACCAGTCCTCGCCCCGCCAGCTCTCGCTGCGCCCGAAGCCGCCGTACCGGTCCGCGCGCTCCTCTGCGTGCGCGGCTGCCTTGTCGCCGCCTCGGGGGCGGTTGCGGCGCGGGGACACGTCTCACCTCGGGTGTTCGGCGGTGCAGGTGCACTCCAGGTTAGGGCCTTCCACCGGGCTGCCGGGATCGCACCGGCCACCCTCCCACGGTCGGTTACCGGACAATCGCAACAACTTCGCGTCGGGCCGTGCCTTTGGCACGTGTCAGGCGTTGTTGCCGGTAGGGGGAGAGCCGCGTCGGCCGCAAGGAGGCAGAAGGCGATGCGCGTCGGGATGTTCGTACTGGCGGCCCAGTTCCCGGGACAGGGACAGGAGGAGGCGCTGTACCGCGCGGTGAGGTCGGCCGAGGCCGCGGAGGAGTCCGGGCTGGACTCGGTCTGGCTGGCGGAGCACCATTTCGTGCCGTACGGGGTGTGCCCGTCGGCCGTGACCCTGGCGGCGCTGCTGCTGGGCAGGACCCGCAGGATCCGGGTGGGCACGGCCGTCAGCGTGCTGCCGAGCACCCATCCGGTGGCGCTCGGCGAGCAGGCCGCGCTGCTCCACCTGACCTCGGGAGGCCGCTTCACCCTGGGCGTCGGCCGGGGCGGGCCCTGGGTCGACCTGGAGGTGTTCGGGGGCGGACTCGCCGCGTACGAACGGGAGTTCCCGGAGTCCCTGGATCTGCTGCTGCGCTGGCTGCGGGAGCCCCGGGTCGGCGCGGCGGGAGAGCGCTTCGCCTTCCGCGAGGTCGAGGTGGTGCCGCGGGCCGACGAGTTGCTCGGCGGGCCGCCCGGCGGGCCGGAGACCGTGGTGGCCTGCACCTCCCCCGGCAGTGTCCGGCTGGCCGCGGAGCGCGGGCTGCCGATGCTGCTCGGCATGCACTGCGGCGACGAGGACAAGGCCGGGATGGTGGCCCTGTGGCGGCGGCACGCCCTTCAGTCCGGTCGCCCGCGGGAGGAGGTCGAGGCGGCGGGCCATGTCTCGGCGGGCGTGGTGCAGCTCGCCGACCGCACGGACGCGGCGCGCGAGTCCCTGGTGAAGTCGATGCCCGGCTGGCTGAAGCAGGGTCTGGACGCCCATGTCACCGTCGACGGCCGGCACCGGGTGATGCGCGACCCGGTCGCGTACACCGAACTCCTCTGCGACCTGCACCCGGTGGGCACACCGGAGCTGGCGGCGGACCGGCTCGCGGCGACGGCGGAACGCACCGGCATCACGCGCTTCGCCCTTCTCGCCGAGGGCTCGGGCGACCTCGCGGCCACCGAGGAGAACGTACGGCGGCTGGGCACCGAGGTGCTGCCGCTGCTGGGCTGACGCGCGGGGCCCCGACCGGGCCCGGCCGGGTGCGCCCCGACCGGGTCCCGTCGTCCCGGCCGGGGTCGTCCATGCGGCGCCGAGGCGTGCCCTCGCCCCACGCGCCGGGGGCGGTGCGGGTCTCGCTCAGGACGCGGCGCGGCAGCGGGCGGGGCGGCTCAGCAGTCGCGCAGCTCGGGCGACTGGTTGAGCAGCTGGCCCCGGACGGAGGTGAAGCGGGCGAGCCGGTCGTCCACCGACGGGTCCGTCGGGAACACCGCGACGCGGTGGCAGTTCTGGAAGGCCAGACGCACACCGAAGTGCCGCTGGAGCGCCCCGCGAATGGCGTCACTCGCGAGGGCGCGCAGCAGCTGACCACGTGCCTGCTCGTCCGGCGGAGGCGTCTGGTTGTCGGCGAAGTCCCCGCCGTCCACCTTCAGCTGTGCCACCAGAGAACTGATCATCTCCCACGCATAGGGCAGGGAGGTCCGGACGCAGTCGACGAAAGCGGCTTCGTCGACCTCGCCTCGCTCGGCCTGTTCCAACAGAGCCGGTGAGACGTCGAGCGACATGGGTTCTCCTCTCGCGGCCCCGTACGGACGGGGCCTTACGGGCAGGGAAGGAGGAACCGGGCGGTACACCGCCACAGGCGCCACAGGGGCAACGCAGCGTGAACGACCGGCGACCTCCTGCTTCCACGGTAAGTGTGGCGCCGTGCCCGCACCAGGAGATTGGGAGCACAACCGGCCAAACAAGAAGGGGGCTTCCGGGGCGAATCGCGCTCGGTGGGCCCCGTCCAGTAGCGTGGCCGACCATGCGTCTCGTCATTGCCCGCTGCTCCGTGGACTACGCGGGCCGGCTCACCGCCCATCTGCCGTCCGCACCCCGATTGATCCTGGTCAAGGCCGACGGCAGTGTGTCCATCCACGCCGACGACAGGGCGTACAAACCGTTGAACTGGATGTCGCCGCCCTGCACGGTGAAGGTGGGCGAGGACGACGTGTGGACCGTGGTGAACAAAGCGGGCGAGAAACTGATCATCACGATGGAGGAGGTCCTCCACGACTCCTCGCACGAGCTGGGCGTCGACCCGGGTCTCATCAAGGACGGCGTGGAAGCGCACCTCCAGGAGCTGCTCGCCGACCGGATCGAGACACTCGGCGGGGGATACACCCTGATCCGCCGCGAGTACCCCACCGCCATCGGCCCCGTGGACATCCTGTGCCGGGACGCGGACGGCGCCACCGTGGCGGTGGAGATCAAGCGCCGGGGCGAGATCGACGGCGTGGAGCAGCTGACCCGCTACCTGGAACTGCTCAACCGCGACCCGCACCTGGCGCCGGTCAAGGGCGTCTTCGCGGCACAGGAGATCAAGCCCCAGGCCCGGGTCCTCGCCACCGACCGCGGCATCGGCTGCGTGGTCCTGGACTACGACGCGCTGCGCGGCATCGAGGACGACAAGCTCCGCCTGTTCTGACCCGGGGCGCGGCACCGGACCGCTCCCACCGCAGCTGCCGCGGGAGCGGTCCGGCGTCGCGTCGTGCCGGCGGGCGTCGGCGGCGTCGTGCCGGCATCGCGCCGTGCCGGCTCCGGGGAGGCCCGGGGCCGACCGGGTCTCAGAGGACGGAGGCGGAGGAGCTGCCCGAGGGGGCGGGGCCCCCGGCGGAGGCGTCGCCCCCGCCGTCGCCCCCGCCGTCCGTGGGTTCGGTGGTCGGCGCGGACGTCGTGCCGGTGGGCGTCGGCGGCGTCGTGCCGGGGGTGGAGGAGGTCGGTGCCGAGGGGGAGCCCGGGCTCTCGCTGGTCGGAGGCTTCGGGCTCGACGGGCTCGACGTCCTCGTCGAGGGGCCCCCGGGACGGGTGCTCGCGGTGGACGGGCCCGTGGTCACGGGCCGGGGTGCCGCGGGTACGGAAACGACCGGAGCGGGTGTCGCGGACGGCGAGGGCGAGGCGGACGGCGAGGCGTCCTCGTCCTTCGGGGCGTCGGAGGTCTCGGACACCGCGTCCTGCGGTTCCCAGCCGTCTCCGGTGCCGCCCGGGTCCTGGTCGGTGGACTGCCCGTGCCGGACGCTGTCGGTGGGGACCTCCGTGCCGTCCGAGGCGGCGCCGAGGGTCACCACGGTGCCGAGGACGCCCGCGAGCAGCACGCCCGCGCCCGCGGCGACGAGGTTGCGGCGGGCGCCGCCGAGCAGCGCCAGGCGCCCGGCCGGCTTGCGGCCTCCGTCGGGCGGTTCCGGCGCCTGCCGCGGGGCGCCCCCGGATATCGCCGCGGACGGCGCGGCCGGGCTCGTGGGGAGGATCGCCGTGGGCCCGGTGCCCGGCGCCGCCCCCGGTCCCGCGGGCAGCGCCGCGGGGGTCCCGCGCGGCGGGGACAGCGGCCCGGCGCGCAGGGCGAGGGGTTCGGTGACCGGGGCCAGGCCCACGGAGCGGTCCTCGACGAGGGCCAGGGCGCGGCGCCCGGCCACCGTGCCGCTCTTGTCGGCCAGCGCACCGCGCATGCCGATGGACGCCTCCAACTCCGCCCGGGCCCGCGAGAGATTGCCGGTGCAGAGCGCGAGAACGCCCAACTCGTGGTGGAAGTAGGCCTCCTCGGCGACCTCCCCGCTGATCCTGGCCGCCTCGGAGCCGATGCGCAGCGTCCGCTCCCAGGCGCTCCAGTGCAGGCCGGCGGCGAAGGCCGGTGCCGCACTGCGGGCGAGCAGCACGGCGGTTCCGGCATGGCCCGGGTCCTGCCCGGGCACCAGCGCGCCCAGTGCCGCGGTGAGGGCGTCCACCTCGGCGACGGCCCGCTCGGAGGTCACGGACGGGTGTCCGGCCCACCAGGAGTAGTGCCGGGCGGCGGTGTGCGCGCAGTCGGCCGCGTCCTCGTCGTAGTCGCGCTCGCGGAGCTGGGCGAGCACGCCCGCGGCCAGCCGGTAGCGCGGTCCGGCCGGGGAGAGCAGCCCGCAGCGCATCAGCTCGCCGAGCGCCGCGTCCGCATGGGTGTCGCCGACCAGGGCCGGCAGGTGGGCCTGGTGGGGCACCTCTCCCCCCAGGGCGACGGCGAGCCGCAGCGTCTGCCGCGCGGACTCGCTCAGCCGGGAGGCGAGCAGCGGGGCGGGTGCCGCGGCCTCGCCCAGCGACGGCAGGGGCACCTCCCGGCCCTGCGGGGCGTCGAACGCGGCGAACTCCTCCTGCGCCTCGGGGTCTCCGCGCAGTTCGTCGCACTGGCGCAGCAGGGCACCGGCCTGGAGGAAGCGCAGCGGCAGCCCCTCCGACTCGAACCACAGATCGCCGGCCCAGTTGGCCTCCTCCTCGGTGAGTTCGCGTCCGACGACCTCGCGGAGCAGGTCCAGCGAGGTGGCCCGGTCGAGCCCGGTGAGGGCGACCTCCTCCAGCGGCGCGTCGGCCGTGGGCTCGGGCGTCTGCGGTGTGGCGGCGAGCAGGAAGGCGCACTCGGGCGCGGCGTCGAGCAGTTCGTCCAGCGCGGCACCGCCGATGTCGAGGTCGTCGAGGAGGACGACGGCCCCGATGTCCCGGACGAACCCGGCGAGGGCGTTGCGGTCGGGCCGCCGGCCCGGGGAGTCGTAGACGGTGGCGTACAGGTCGTGGAGGAGGTCTCCCGCGGTGCGGTGGAGGCCGTTGAGGCGGACCACCCCGTCGGGGGCGAGCGTCCCGCAGCGGGCGGCGACGGCGTCCAGCAGCGCGGTGCGGCCCGAGCCCGGGGCTCCGGTGAGGCGGACCGAGCGCCCCTGGGAGAGCAGCCGGACCAGGCGGTCGCGGGTCTCGTCGCGGTCCAGCAGGGGCGGCTGCGGGGCCCCGGGCCCGGGCGGGACCGGCGGCCGCGCGGCCCGCGCGCGCTCCTCGCGCCCGGCGGCGGTACGCCGGGTCGGCCGCGGGGGCTGCGCGCCGGGCGGGCAGGGCTCCACCTCGCTGCCGTCGAGCGGGTTGACGGTGAGCAGCAGGTCGCCCGTGGTCACCGTGGCGGTGCGGACCGGCCCCGGCGAAGACGCGGCGGGCCCCAGGACGTCGCGCGGTGGCCGCTTGGGGCCCTCGGCGTCACCGAAGCTGTCGTTGTCCATGCTGAAAGCCCCCAGATGCGGTTGCCTGGCCTCGCTCCGCCAGGATCGCCGTCCTGGGGCCCGAGCCGCGTGCGGTGTGCCCTCCCGGCCTCTCTGCACGCCCGCCGTCGCTTCGGTCCGGTGCCCGCCTGAAGGGTGTTCGCAAGGGCGGGCGTTCGAACCCTAGACGTTCGGCGGGACATGCGGAACCGTCGGGTCCCCGCAGGGTGCGGGACGTGACCTTCTCGGAAGGTTTGCGGCCCTCGTACCCTTCGCACCGGCCGGCACACCTCGTACCGCTCCGCTTGCTGCGCGGCGGCGCCGGGGAAACGGAGCGGGGCGGGACGGGCCGGTTCGGACCCGTCCCGCCCCGAGGGCGGGTCCTCAGACCCGGGGAAGCGATTCGGCGGCCAGGCCGCCCTCGATGGCGAGGATGCGGTGCAGCCGGGTCGCGACGAGGAGCCGCTGCATCTGCGGGGGGACTCCGCGCAGCACCAGGCGGCGGCCGCACCGGCCGGCCCGCCGATGGGCGCCCATGATGACCCCGAGTCCGGTGGCGTCCCAGGAGTCGAGCTGCGTCAGGTCGAGCACCAGGTCGCCGACGCCGTCGTCGACGGCCGAGTGCAGGACCGTACGGGCGTCCGCCGCGCTGCGGACGTCGAGGCGGCCCCCGACGACCAGCTCGGCGTGGTCGCCCCTGATGTGCATATGCGCTCCCCGAGAACTCGTGAATGCCCCGTGTCCGTCACTTCTCCGTCTTGCAACAACTGACTGCCGTCCATGCGGCGGGGTTGCTGCTTGTAAGCGAACCGATACCCAATTCACCCGCGCGAGGGATGCCGCATCGGTCGGTACGGTCAGTGCTTGTAGAAGCCCTGCCCGCTCTTGCGGCCGATGTCACCGGCGTCCACCATCCGGCGCATCAGCTCCGGCGGCGCGAACTTCTCGTCCTGCGACTCGGTGTAGATGTTGCCCGTGGCGTGCAGCAGGATGTCGACGCCGGTCAGGTCGGCCGTGGCCAGCGGGCCCATCGCGTGGCCGAAGCCCAGCTTGCAGGCGATGTCGATGTCCTCGGCCGTCGCGACGCCCGATTCGTACAGCTTCGCGGCCTCCACGACCAGTGCCGAGATCAGGCGGGTGGTGACGAACCCGGCGACGTCGCGGTTGACGACGATGCAGGTCTTGCCGACGGACTCGGCGAACTCCCGTGCCGTGGCGAGCGTTTCGTCGCTGGTCTTGTAGCCGCGGACCAGTTCGCAGAGCTGCATCATCGGCACGGGCGAGAAGAAGTGGGTGCCGACCACGCGCTCCGGGCGCTCGGTCACCGCGGCGATCTTGGTGATCGGGATGGCGGAGGTGTTGGAGGCCAGGACGGCGTCCGGGCGCACGACCTTGTCCAGGCTGCGGAAGATCTCGTGCTTGACCTCCAGCTTCTCGAACACGGCCTCCACCACGATGTCGGCGTCGGCGACCGCGTCGAGGTCGGTGGTGGTCGTGATGCGCGCCAACGCGGCCTCGGCGTCGGCAGCTTCGAGCTTGCCCTTGGCGACGAACCGGTCGTAGGAGGACCGGATGCCGTCGCGGCCGCGGGTCAGTGCCTCGTCGGTGACATCGCGCAGCACCACGTCCCAGCCGGCCTGGGCCGAGACCTGTGCGATTCCGGACCCCATGAGTCCGGCCCCGATGACGGCGAGCTTCCTGGCCACTGCGGCACCCCTTAACAGCTGTTTACATGTGGACTCTCTGCCGGAGGTTAGCGTCCGTGAGGGCCGCTGTGACCACCAAGAGACGCGCGTCACGTCCCACATGGCGGACATCACACCCACGGCCGGGCGGCGGTGGCCGACAAGGGCCCAGACGGCCCCGTCCGGCCCCTGGGACGGGCCCCGCGGGCGCGGCGCGGGCGGGCCCGCGCGCCCCCCGCCGGGTCCGGTGCGACCGGTGCCCCGCCGGGCCCGCGCGCCCCCAGCCCGGTGCGGGAGCGCGGGGCGCTCCGGGGGAGCGCCGCCCTCCCGGTGGACGGGGCCCCGGCCGCCGGCGGGCCGCCCCCGCCGGGCGCAGGACCGCCCCTCGTACCCGGCGGACCCGAGGGGACCGCCGGCGGTGCGGCGCGGTGCCGCGGCCGCCGCCGGGCGCCCCGCCGGGGCCCGTGCGGCAGCCCTTAGGCTGGCCGCATGGTCAATCTGACGCGCATCTACACCCGCACCGGCGACCAGGGCACCACCGCCCTCGGCGACATGAGCCGCACCGCGAAGACCGATCCGCGGATCGCCGCCTACGCGGACGCCAACGAGGCCAACGCGGCCATCGGCACCGCCATCGCGCTCGGGAAGCTGGACGAGGAGGTCGTCAAGGTCCTCGTCCGGGTGCAGAACGACCTCTTCGACGTGGGCGCCGACCTGTGCACCCCGGTGGTCCCGGACCCGGAGTACCCGCCGCTGAGGGTCGAGCAGGCGTACGTGGACAAGCTGGAGGCGGACTGCGACCGGTTCCTGGAGGGCCTGGAGAAGCTGCGCAGCTTCATCCTGCCCGGCGGGTCGCCGGGCGCTGCCCTGCTGCACCAGGCGTGCACGGTGGTGCGGCGGGCGGAGCGCTCGACCTGGGCAGCGCTGGAGGGGCACGGGGAGACGATGAACCCGCTGACGGCCACCTATCTGAACCGGCTGTCCGACCTTCTGTTCATCCTGGCCAGGACCGCGAACAAGGAGGTCGGCGACGTGCTGTGGGTCCCCGGCGGGGAGCGCTGACCCCGGCCCGGCACCGCCCGCGGCCGGACCGCCGCGGGCCTCAGTTCCGCTCGGCGCCCACCGGGTCCTCGCGCTCGGCCGCCGCGGGTGCCCTGCGCGGGAAGACCGCGTAGGACAGGGCGATCACCCCGTGTATGCCGGCCACCTTCCAGGCGGTCCCCATCCAGCCCAGCAGCGGCCCGGTCCGGGAGGGGTCGTCCACGTACCGGACGGCGGCGAGCAGCAGGCCGCTGGCCACGGCGGCGCCCAGCGCGGTACCGAGCCAGACGCGTCCCTCGTGCCGGGCGCGGGCCATCCCGTGGCGGGGCGGGGGCTCGGGCGGCGGGGCCCCGCCGAAGCGGTGCGCGGCATGCCCGTCGAGCCACTTCACCGTGCGGTGGCCGTGGCCCACGGTGTAGCCGATGTAGAGGGCGGCCAGCCCGTGCTCCCAGCCGGGCTCCGCACCGCCCTTGAGGTCGACGGCGGTGGCCACGAGCAGGACGACCTCCAGCAGGGGCTCGCACAGCAGCAGCGCGGCTCCGGTGCGCGGCATCCGCAGTAAGTAGCGGGCGGCCAGCCCCGCCGCCAGCAGCACCCAGAAGCCGACCTCGCAGGCGACGATCAACGTGACGATCACGACGGCGCTCCTTTCCGTGCCCCAGCCTCACACGCGGAGGCCGCCCGCGTCCTCGTCGGAAGGGACGAGACGGCCCTGCATCCTTCGACCCACCCCGATGTCCCCCCGCACGCGGACGCGGGCGAGGGCGGCGCCGTGTTGGATGGGCCCGTGAGTCTCCCCCGCCCCCACCGCGACGACGTGACGATCGCGGCCATCTGGCTGTCCGTGGGCCTGGTGCTGTGGTTCCTCGGCCTCCACGCACGGCCCGCCGGACCTGCGCTCCTCGGGCCCGCCTACATGCTGGTCCCCCTGGTGGTGACGGCCGGCCTGGAACTGGTGCGCCGGGCGCTGCCGCACACCGCGCTGCTGGCCGGGACCATCGCCCTGGCGGCCGACCAGCTGACCCCGGGCAGCATCGCCACCGTGGTGATGTTCGCCGACCTCGTGTACGCGGCCGTCGTCTACGGCACACCCGCCGCCGCCCGCCGCATCCCGGTGATCTCGGGGATGATCACGATCGGCGCGTTCGTGGGCTTCCTGGCGTGGCTGCAGGAGCCCGCCGCGCTGCTTCTGGGCATGGTCACGGCGCTGGTGGTGTTCGCGCCCGCCACCAGCGGCGCGGTGGTGCGCAACCACCGCGAGGCGGCCGACGCCGCCCGGCTGCGGGCCGAGCAGACCGCGCTGCTCGCCGAGATGGACCGGGTGCAGGCGGTCACCGCGGAGCGGGCCCGGATGGCCCGGGAGCTGCACGACGTGGTGGCCAACCACCTGTCGGCCATCGCGATCCACTCCACGGCGGCGCTCTCCCTCGACGACGGCGCGACCACCCGCAGGGCCCTCGGCGTCATCCGGGAGAACAGCGTCGAGGGGCTGGCGGAGATGCGGCGGCTGATCGGACTGCTCCGCGACAGCGGGGCGGGCGGGGCCGAGCCCGCGGCGACTCCGACACTCGCGGGACTCCGCTCCCTGGTGGCGCAGGCCCGGGTGAACGGGACGCCGAACGGCCTGTCCTTCGAGCTCCGGCAGGCCGACGACCCGGGGCGGAGGCTGCCCGCGCCCGTGGAACTGGCGGCCTACCGCATCGTGCAGGAGTCCCTGACCAACGCCCTCAAGCACGCGGCCCCCGGACCGGTCCAGGTCTCGGTCGCGAGCGGGGAACGGGCCCTGACGGTGACGGTGACCAGCCCCTTCGGCCCCCGCCCGGAGCCGCGGGCCCCGGGCTCGCGCGCGGGGCTGGTGGGCATGGAGGAGCGGGTGGCGCTGCTCGACGGAGACTTCCGGGCGGGGCCCGAGGAGGCACCCGGGGCGGGCGCGGACGGCGGACCGGGGAGAATCTGGCAGGTACGGGCGGTCCTGCCCGTGCGCGGCGACGACAGGGAGCCCTCGGCAGCATGACGGATCGGGCAGGGACGGGCGGGGCGCCCGGGCGGCGTGTGCGGGTGCTGGTCGCCGAGGACCAGAGCGCGGTGCGGGCCGGGCTGGTGCTCATCCTCGGCAGCGCGGCCGATCTGGAGGTCGTCGGGGAGGCCGCGGACGGCGAGGAGGCGGTGCGCCTCGCACGGGAGCTGCGGCCGGACGTGGTGCTCATGGACGTGCAGATGCCCCGGCTGGACGGGGTGTCGGCGACGCGGGAGGTCGTGGCGGAGCAGCTGTCCGACGTGCTGGTGCTGACCACCTTCGATCTGGACGCCTATGTGTTCGGCGCGCTGCGCGCGGGTGCCGCCGGGTTCCTGCTGAAGAACGCCGAGGCGCACGAACTCGTCGAGGCGGTGCGGACGGTGGCGCGCGGGGAGGGCCTGATCGCCCCCGCGGTGACCCGGCGGCTGATCGCGGAGTTCGCCGCGCCCCGCACCCCGGCGCCCGGCTCCCCGGGCCCCGCGGTCCTCGACGCCCTGACGCCCCGGGAGCGCGAGGTGCTGTCCTGGCTCGGCCGGGGGCTGTCCAACGCGGAGATCGCCGGACGGCTGTCGCTGGCCGAGGGGACGGTGAAGACCCACGTCAGCCGGGTGCTGGCGAAGCTGGAGCTGCGCAGCCGCGTCCAAGCGGCGGTTCTCGCACAGGAGTTGGGCGTCTGACGGAGGGCGGCGACTTTGGTCTGGACCTATTGACGATTGGTCCAGACCACCCTACTCTCGCCGAGCACGCTGCGGTGAGCCACGCAGCGGTGTGCACGGACCAACCCCGATCTGTCCGCACACGACTCGAGGAGATTCCTTGAGCACTCAGGCGACTCAAGCCCCCCGCAGGAAAAGACGATTCACCTCCCGGGCCACCGCCGCAGTCAGCGCACTGGCCCTTCCCCTGGCCGCCATGATCGGCCTGGCCTCCCCCGCGGAGGCGGCCACCTCGGCCACCGCCACGTACACCAAGACCTCCGACTGGGGCTCCGGCTTCGGCGGCAGCTGGACGGTGAAGAACACCGGCACCACGACCATCAACACGTGGACCGTCGAGTGGGACTTCCCCTCCGGCACCAAGGTCACCTCGGCATGGGACGCCACCGTCACCAACTCCGGCAACCACTGGACGGCCAAGAACGTCGGCTGGAACGGCACCCTCGCCCCCGGGGCGTCCGTCTCCTTCGGCTTCAACGGCAGCGGCAGCGGCGACCCGTCCAACTGCAAGCTCAACGGCGCCTCCTGCGACGGCGGCTCCGTCCCGGGTGACAACCCGCCCTCCGCTCCGGGCACCCCCACCGCCTCGGACATCACCAACACCTCGGTGAAGCTCAGCTGGGGCGCGGCCACCGACGACAACGGCGTCAAGAACTACGACGTCCTGCGCGACGGCGCCAAGGTCGCCACGGTCACCGGCACCAGCTACACCAACACCGGGCTGACCGCCGGCACCGACTACTCCTACGCCGTCCAGGCCCGCGACACCGCGGACCAGACCGGACCGGCCAGCGGCTCGGTCGCCGTGCGCACCACCGGCCGGGACGGCGAGCCGCCCGTCGGCGACAAGATCAAGCTCGGCTACTTCACCAACTGGGGCGTCTACGGGCGCAACTACCACGTGAAGAACCTGGTCACCTCCGGCTCCGCCCAGAAGATCACGCACATCAACTACGCCTTCGGCAACGTCCAGGGCGGCAAGTGCACGATCGGCGACGCCTACGCCGACTACGACAAGGCCTACACGGCCGCCCAGTCGGTCGACGGCGTGGCGGACACCTGGGACCAGCCGCTGCGCGGCAACTTCAACCAGCTGCGCAAGCTGAAGGCCCAGTACCCGCACATCAAGGTGCTGTGGTCGTTCGGCGGCTGGACCTGGTCCGGCGGCTTCGGCCAGGCCGTGCAGAACCCGGCCGCCTTCGCGCAGTCCTGCTACGACCTGGTGGAGGACCCGCGCTGGGCCGACGTCTTCGACGGCATCGACCTGGACTGGGAGTACCCGAACGCCTGCGGCCTGTCCTGCGACACCAGCGGCCCGGCCGCCTTCACCAACATGATGCAGGCCATGCGCGCCAAGTTCGGCCCGAACAACCTGGTCACGGCCGCCGTCACGGCGGACGCCTCCTCCGGCGGCAAGATCGACGCCGCGGACTACGGCCCGGCCGCCCAGTACATCGACTGGTACAACGTCATGACGTACGACTTCTTCGGCGCCTGGGCGAAGAACGGCCCGACGGCCCCGCACTCGCCGCTGACCTCGTACGCGGGCATCCCGCAGTCCGGCTTCAACTCGGCCGAGGCGATCGCCAAGTTCAAGGCGAAGGGCGTCCCGGCGAAGAAGCTGCTGCTCGGCATCGGCTTCTACGGCCGCGGCTGGACCGGCGTGACCCAGGCCGCCCCGGGCGGCACCGCGACCGGGCCCGCCACGGGCACCTACGAGCAGGGCATCGAGGACTACAAGGTCCTCAAGAACAGCTGCCCGGCCACCGGCACCATCGCCGGCACCGCCTACGCCCACTGCGGCACCAACTGGTGGAGCTACGACACCCCGGCCACCGTCACCTCCAAGATGGGCTGGGCGAACAACCAGGGGCTCGGTGGAGCCTTCTTCTGGGAGTTCAGCGGCGACACCTCCAACGGTGAGCTGGTGAGCGCCATCAACAGCGGGCTCGGATAACCGGTCCGTACACACACGCGGGGCCCGGGAGAGTGGGTGACTCTCCCGGGCCCCGCCCCGTGTCCGGCCCCGGGGGCCGGGCGGCAGCTCCCCCGAGCGGCCCGCCACCCGGTCGGCGCCGCCCCGAGGCGGCGGCGCAGGGGCCGCCCCCACTCCCCCGCCGCGGAGCCGAACCGCCCCTCCGTCACCCTGCCCCCCGCAGCCCCGCCGCCCGCCACGCCCCGGGCGGACGGACGGACCGGGCGGACAGACGGGCCGGCGGCGAGCCTCACGTCTTGCTGGTGACGCGCGGGTGGACGGGGCCCGGCACCAACGGCGAGGGGCCCCTTCCCGGTGCGGTACCGGGAAGGGGCCCCTCGGGGAAACCCGTCAGGCGACGTTCACCCGCTGGCCGGGCGGCGCCGCCTCCAGCCAGGCCAGGAACCCGGTCAGGGCGTCCTCGCTCATCGCCAGCTCCAGACGCGTCCCGCGGTGCAGGCAGACCAGCACCACCGCGTCGGACAGCAGCGCCAGCTCCTCCTGGCTGTCCGGCGCCCGGCGCGCCAGGACCTCGATCGCCGCACGCTCCAGCATCCGCCGGGGGCGGGGGGCGTAGGAGAAGACGCGGAACCACTCCACCCGGTCGCCGTTGTAGCGGGCCACACCGTAGACCCAGCCCTTGCTGCTGCCGTCGCCGTCCTCGGGGACGTTCCAGCGCAGGCTGCAGTCGAAGGTCCCGCCGGAGCGCTGGATCACCCGACGGCGCAGACCGAAGACCAACAGCGCGACCACCACCAGCAGGACGACCAGGCCGCTCACAAGAAGAGCGAGGAACATCTCCACCGACCTCCTCGCCTCGTCCCGTTCACGAATACCTGCACCTGCATCGCCTCAGCCGCGACACGCTCCGGAGTGACTCCGGACCGGGCCGCGGCTGAGGGAAAAACTGATCGGCGGTGTCCGCCGGCCGCCTCCTTGCGAAGGGACCTAGCCGACCGCCACCGCACGAAGCCGGACGTCTGCGCGACGCTCGGCGGACGCGTCCGCCGCGGACTTCGCCCGCTCCAGCGCACGCTCGGCGCGCTGGACGTCGATCTCGTCCGCCAGCTCGGCGATCTCCGCCAGCAGCGACAGCTTGTCGTCGGCGAAGGAGATGAAACCGCCGTGCACGGCCGCGACCACGGTCTGGCCCTCACTCGTACGGATGGTCACCGGGCCCGACTCCAGCACACCCAGCAGCGGCTGGTGACCGGGCATGACGCCGATGTCGCCGGAGGTGGTGCGCGCGACCACCAGCGTGGCCTCTCCGGACCAGACACTGCGGTCCGCGGCGACCAGCTCGACGTGCAGCTCAGCAGCCAAGGTTGGCTCCTCGGGTCACCACCCGGCGGTAGTGCCGGGTGTTGGGTCATAAGTCTAGTAGGGCGCGGGGCGCCGAAGCGCCCCGGCCCGCCCCGGCCCAGGGCCGGGATGTCGGAGGTCACCCTCCGATGCCGCCGGAAGACGGCGTGGGGAAGGGGGCGGGACGGATCCCGCCCCCTTCCCGGGCCACGACTCAGGAGACGCCGAGCTCCTTGGCGTTCTTCTTGAGGTCCTCGAGGCCACCGCACATGAAGAAGGCCTGCTCGGGGAAGTGGTCGTACTCACCGTCGCAGATCGAGTTGAACGCGGCGATCGACTCGTCGAGCGGCACGTCCGAACCGTCCACACCGGTGAACTGCTTGGCGGCGTGGGTGTTCTGCGACAGGAAGCGCTCGACACGACGGGCACGGTGGACGACCAGCTTGTCCTCCTCGCCCAGCTCGTCGATACCGAGGATCGCGATGATGTCCTGGAGGTCCTTGTACTTCTGCAGGATCCCCTTGACGCGCATCGCGGCCTCGTAGTGGTCCTGCGCGATGTAGCGCGGGTCCAGGATGCGGGACGTCGAGTCCAGCGGGTCCACCGCCGGGTAGATGCCCTTCTCGGAGATCGGACGGGAGAGCACCGTCGTCGCGTCGAGGTGGGCGAAGGTGGTGGCCGGCGCCGGGTCGGTCAGGTCGTCCGCGGGGACGTAGATCGCCTGCATCGAGGTGATCGAGTGACCGCGGGTCGAGGTGATGCGCTCCTGCAGCAGACCCATCTCGTCCGCCAGGTTCGGCTGGTAACCCACCGCGGACGGCATGCGGCCGAGCAGGGTGGACACCTCGGAACCGGCCTGGGTGAACCGGAAGATGTTGTCGATGAAGAAGAGCACGTCCTGCTTCTGCACATCGCGGAAGTACTCCGCCATGGTCAGACCGGCCAGGGCGACGCGCAGACGGGTGCCCGGGGGCTCGTCCATCTGACCGAAGACCAGCGCCGTCTTGTCGAGGACGCCGGACTCCTCCATCTCCGCGATGAGGTCGTTGCCCTCACGGGTGCGCTCACCCACGCCCGCGAAGACGGAGACGCCCTCGTGGAGGTTGGCGACACGCATGATCATTTCCTGGATCAGCACGGTCTTGCCGACACCGGCACCACCGAACAGACCGATCTTTCCACCCTTGACGTACGGGGTGAGGAGGTCGACGACCTTCAGGCCGGTCTCGAACATCTCGGTCTTGGACTCGAGCTGGTCGAAGGCCGGGGCCTGGCGGTGGATCGCCCAGCGCTCGCCGACGTTGGCGTTCTCCTCGGGGTGGTTCAGCACCTCGCCGAGGGTGTTGAACACCTTGCCCTTGGTGAAGTCGCCGACCGGGACGGTGATGCCCGCGCCCGTGTCGGTCACCGGGGCCTGGCGGACCAGGCCGTCGGTGGGCTGCATCGAGATGGTGCGGACGATGCCGTCACCGAGGTGCTGCGCGACCTCCAGGGTCAGCGTCTTCCGGGCGCCGTCCTCGGCGGGGTCGTCGACCTCGACGTGAAGGGCGTTGTAGATGTCGGGCATCGCGTCGACGGGGAACTCCACGTCGACGACCGGGCCGATGACCCGGGCGACACGGCCCGTGGCCGTGCTGCCCGGGGTGGCCGTCTCAACAGAGGCAGTCATGTTACTTGTCACTCCCCGCGGTCGCGTCGGCCAGGGCTGCGGAGCCACCGACGATCTCGCTGATTTCCTGGGTGATGTCGGCCTGGCGGGCCGCGTTGGCAAGTCGGGTGAGGTTGGTGATCAGGTCACCCGCGTTGTCGGTGGCCGACTTCATCGCCCGACGGCGGGCCGCGTGCTCGGAGGCTGCGGCCTGCAGAAGGGCGTTGTAGATACGGCTCTCGACGTAGCGCGGCAGAAGGGCGTCCAGGACGTCCTCCGCCGACGGCTCGAAGTCGAACAGCGGAAGGATCTCGCTCTTCCCGCCGGTCTCCTCCTTCGCCTTCTCGAGGCTGAGCGGCAGCATCCGGTTGTCGACGGGCGTCTGCGTCATCATCGACACGAACTCCGTGAAGACGATGTGCAGCTCGTCGACGCCACCCTCGGCCGTGTCCTTGCGGACGGCCTCGATGAGGGGGGCGGCCACCTTCTTGGCGTCCGCGTACTCGGGGCTGTCGGTGAAGCCGGTCCACGAGTCCGCGACCTTGCGCTCGCGGAAACCGAAGTAGGCGACACCCTTGCGGCCGACGATGAAGGTGTCGACCTCCTTGCCCTCACCGCGCAGCCGCTCGGTGAGCCGCTCCGCGGCCTTGATGGCGTTGGCGGAGTAGCCGCCGGCCAGACCGCGGTCGCTCGTGACGAGCAGGACCGCGGCGCGGGCCGGGGCCTCGGCCTCGGTCGTCAGCGGGTGCTTGGTGTTCGACCCGGTCGCCACCGCCGTGACCGCGCGGGTCAGCTCGGCCGCGTACGGCGCGGAGGCCGCCACCTTGCGCTGCGCCTTGACGATGCGCGAGGCGGCGATCATCTCCATCGCCTTGGTGATCTTCTTCGTCGCGGTGACGGACCGGATGCGACGCTTGTAGACCCGGAGCTGCGCTCCCATGAGTCAGGTCCCTTCCGTCGTCACTTGGAGACGTCGACGGCCGCCGGGGCGTCCTCGCCGAGCAGCTTGCCGTCCGCGGTCTCGAACTGCTTCTTGAAGTCGGCGATCGAGTCCGCGACCTTCGTCAGCGTGTCGTCCGACATCTTGCCGCCCTCGCGGATGGAGGACAGCAGACCGCTCTCCTCGCGCCGCAGGTACTCCAGCAGCTCCTTCTCGAAGCGGCGGATGTCCTGGACCGGGACGTCGTCCATCTTGCCGGTGGTACCGGCCCAGACGGAGACGACCTGCTCCTCGGTCGGCATCGGCTGGTACTGCGCCTGCTTCAGCAGCTCGACCATGCGCTTGCCGCGCTCCAGCGAGGCCTTGGAGGCCGCGTCCAGGTCGGAACCGAAGGCGGCGAAGGCCTCCAGCTCGCGGTACTGGGCGAGGTCCACGCGCAGACGGCCGGAGACCTGGCGGATGGCCTTGTGCTGGGCCGAACCACCGACGCGGGAGACCGAGATACCGACGTTCAGGGCCGGGCGCTGACCGGCGTTGAACAGGTCGGACTCCAGGAAGCACTGGCCGTCGGTGATGGAGATGACGTTGGTCGGGATGAACGCCGACACGTCGTTCGCCTTGGTCTCGACGATGGGCAGACCCGTCATCGAACCGGCGCCCATGTCGTCGGAGAGCTTGGCGCAGCGCTCCAGCAGACGCGAGTGCAGGTAGAAGACGTCACCCGGGTAGGCCTCACGACCCGGCGGGCGGCGCAGCAGCAGGGACACGGCACGGTAGGCGTCGGCCTGCTTCGACAGGTCGTCGAAGATGATCAGGACGTGCTTGCCCTCGTACATCCACTGCTGGCCGATGGCCGAGCCGGTGTAGGGGGCGAGGTACTTGAAGCCGGCCGGGTCGGACGCCGGGGCGGCGACGATGGTCGTGTACTCCAGCGCACCGGCCTCCTCCAGCGCGCCGCGCACGGACGCGATGGTGGAGCCCTTCTGGCCGACGGCGACGTAGATGCAGCGGACCTGCTTCGACGGGTCGCCGGTACGCCAGTTGTCGCGCTGGTTGATGATCGTGTCGACGGCCAGGGCGGTCTTGCCCGTCTGGCGGTCGCCGATGATCAGCTGGCGCTGGCCGCGGCCGATCGGGGTCATCGCGTCGACGGCCTTGTAGCCCGTCTCCATGGGCTCGTGCACCGACTTGCGCTGCATGACCGTGGGGGCCTGCAGCTCAAGGGCGCGGCGGCCCGAGGTCTCGATCTCGCCGAGGCCGTCGATCGCGTTGCCGAGCGGGTCGACGACGCGGCCGAGGTAGCCCTCGCCGACGGCCACGGACAGGACCTCGCCGGTACGGGTGACCGACTGACCCTCCTCGATGCCGCTGAACTCACCGAGGACGATGGCACCGATCTCGCGCTCCTCGAGGTTGAGGGCGAGGCCGAGGGTGCCGTCCTCGAACTTCAGCAGCTCGTTCGCCATGGCGGAGGGAAGACCCTCCACCTTCGCGATACCGTCACCGGCCAGGCTGACCGTGCCGACCTCCTCGCGCGAGGCCGCGTCCGGCTGGTACGACTGGACAAAGTTCTCCAGCGCGTCCCGGATCTCCTCCGGCCGGATCGTGAGCTCCGCCATCTGGGTTCCCTGCTCTCCTTGTTGGGCCCGAAGTTTCTTTGGGGGTCTGGGGGCGACCCCCAGGAATCTTCTGCAAATCTCTGCACGACCCAACCGGGCCGCTGGTGATGCTTGTGCTGTTGTGCTGCCGACCGGGGTCAGCCGGCGATGCGGCGCTTGGCCTCGTCGATCCGGTCCGCGACCGTGCCGTTGATGACCTCGTCGCCGACCCGCACCGAGATACCGCCGAGGACCTCGGGGTCCACCTCCAGGTTGAGGTGCATCTCCCGGCCGTAGAGCCGGGCGAGGCCCGCACCGAGGCGCTGCTTCTGCGCTTCGGTCAGCGGCACCGCGGAGGTGACGACGGCGACCATGCGGTCCCGGCGCTCCGCGGCCAGCTTGGACAGCGAGTCGAGTCCCGCCTCCAGGCTACGTCCCCGCGGGTGCGTGACGAGACGGACGACCAGCCGCTCGGTGACCTTCTCCACCTTGCTGCCGAGCAGCTCGCCGACCAGGTCGCCCTTGGCGGCGGCCGTGGCGGCGCGGTCGGTCAGCGCCGAACGCAGCTCGGTGCTGGTGGAGAGGATGCGCCCGAAGCGGAAGAGCTCGTCCTCCACGTTGTCGAGACGCCCGGTCTTCTGCGCTGCGGTGAGCTCGGCGGAGGCCGCCAGCTCCTCCAGCGCATCGACCAGGTCGCGCGACTGCGACCAGCGGGCGCGGACCATGCCCTTGATCAGGTCGACGGTCTGACCGCCGACCTGCCCGTCGAGCACGCGCCCGGCCAGCTCGGCCTTGGCCTCGCCGGCCTGCGCCGGGTCGGTGAGGACCCGACGCAGCGACACCTCACGGTCGAGCAGCGCGGTGACGGCTGCCAGCTCGCCGGCGAGCTTCGCCGCGTCGGCCGACGTGGAGTCGGTCAGCGCGTCGAGGGACTCGTGTGCGGCGGCCAGCGCCTCGCGGCTGGCTCCGTTCATCGTGCGGCCTCGGCCTTCGCGTCGAGCTCGTCGAGGAACCGGTCGATGGTGCGGCTCTGGCGGGCGTGGTCCTCCAGGGACTCACCCACCAGCTTGCCGGCCAGGTCGGTGGCGAGCTTGCCCACGTCCTGGCGCAGCGCCGAGGCCGCGGCCTTGCGGTCGGCCTCGATCTGGGCGTGGCCGGCCGCGATGATCTCCTCACGCTGCCGCTGGCCTTCCGCCTTCATCTCGGCGATGATCGCGGTGCCCTGCTCGGTCGCCTCCTGGCGCAGCCGGGCGGCCTCGTGCCGGGCCTCGGCGAGCTGGGCCTTGTACTGCTCCAGGACGCTTTCGGCTTCGGTCTTGGCCGCATCGGCCTTCTCGATACCGCCCTCGATGGCCTCGCGGCGCTCGTCCAGAACCTTGTTGATGTTCGGGAGGAGCTTCTTGGCCAGGAAACCGAAGACGATGAGGAAGGCGATCAGGCCGATGACGAGCTCGGGAATCGGCGGAATCAGCGGATTCTCGGCCGCGAGCTGAACCAAGGGGTCCACATCAGTGCCTTTCGTCGGGACGGTTGGTCGCAGTTCGTCAGGCGTAGACGAACGGCATGACCAGACCGATGAGGGCGAGCGCCTCACAGAAGGCGAAGCCGAGGATCTGGTTGGCGCGGATCAGACCGGCAGCCTCGGGCTGACGGGCCAGGGCCTGCGTGCCGTTGCCGAAGATGATGCCGACGCCGACACCGGGGCCGATGGCCGCGAGACCGTAGCCGACGGAGCTGAGGGAACCGGTGACAGCAGCGAGGGTCTGGGACATGCCAGTGCTTCCTTCTCTTTACGGACCGGTGGGGGTTGGCCACCGGACGACTGTGGTTTCAGCGAGGGGGCTCAGTGGTGCTCGGCGAGCGCGCCCTGGATGTAGGTGCAGGTCAGGAGGACGAAGACGTACGCCTGGACCGCCTGGATGAAGAGCTCGAAGGCCGTCATCACGATGACCATGACGAACGAGACGCCGGCGTAGGCGATGCCGATGCCGTTCAGCAGGTACCAGCTGGCGATCGTGAAGAGCAGCAGCAGGGTGTGGCCCGCGAACATGTTCGCGAAGAGTCGCACGGCGTGCGTGAAGGGACGGACCAGCAGGTTCGAGAAGAGCTCGATGAACGCGGCCAGGTAGGCCACCGGACCGAGCGACTTGTCGAAGCCGGTGAAGTTCTTGAACGCACCTGCGAAGCCGTGCCGCTTGAACGTCAGGGAGACCCAGGTGACGTAGACGAGCAGTGCCAGCACGGCGGGATAGGCGATGATCGACGTGACCGGGAACTGTGCCACCGGAATGATCGACCAGAGGTTCATCATCCAGACGAAGAAGAACAGCGCCACGACGAAGGGCACGTACTTCTCACCGTCGCGCTTGCCGATCGTCTCGTAGACCACCCCGCGACGGATGAAGTCGTAGCCGGTCTCGGCGACCATCTGCAGCTTGCCCGGCACCACCTTCGGGTTGCGGAACGCAGCCCAGAAGAAGCCGACGATGATGATCGACCCGAGCAGGGCCAGCAGCATCGTCTTGTTGAAGTACAGATTGCTGTCCCCGTCGCCCCAGAGCGGCTCGAACAGGAACGAGTGCAAGCCCGGAGCCGGAAAGCCACAACCGTCGAAGATGTGGCAGTCGGTCTCGAAGGCGAGCACCTGCGTCGGGTCAGCACTCACCGCGGGCTCCTTCAGCGTGGCGCATAGGTACGGCAACCTCGTTGTGTCGGCGCGGCGCGGAGCCGCGGGTCGGCACTGGACTGGTACTACGAATGGTGGGGCGGCAGTAGGGCATCAAGCCTCGCGAATAGGCAGGCGTCAGCTCAGATGCCCGCGCCCGCGATGCCGCAGTTGGCACCGGACGATAGCAGGATCCCGAACGGGCACTTATACCGGCCCTACCCCTCACGACGAGTGCCCCTTGTCTCCGGGCTTGTCACCTGCGGAGGACTCGGGTTCGACGTAGAGGATCTTGGCCTTCATGTGCGCTCGGGTCTGGGCGGCGATCCAGACGAGCGTGAGCACGACCAGCGTGATCGCGAACGCCTTGGGGTTGAACAGCGTGGTGTCCTTGAACACCGCGACGAAGACGAAGAGCAGCAGCAACTGGGCCGTGTAGAGCATCAGCCCCATGGCCTGGAAGATCTGCGGCAGCGACTTGGCCACCCGCTGGAGCACGTACAGGCCGATCCCCATGAAGACGATCACCACGCCTGTGGCGACCAAGGCGCCCACGGCCCCCTTGCCGCCCGCGACCACCGCGCTCACGACGGCGGCGACGGCGCCGGCGGCAGCGGTGGGCACGGCGGCGTGCAGGAGATTGCGTGCGTCATTGGACGGCATGGCGGTGGCTCCGCTTTGCTGGGGGGCAGTGAATCAGGGTCGTCGAGGACGAGCCTAAACCGGTTCCGAAAGGGGTCTCGGCGGCCAACGGACTGTCGCACTACGGTCCTTCGGCGCTGTCTCCGGGTCTCGTGAACGGTATCACAAACTATTTGATGAGGTCTTTACCCGTACGTGTGCCAACTCTCACACATGAGAGTGACACTGCGCGTGTGTGCGCGCCGGGATGGGTTTTTGCCTGGTAATGCGCCGATGCCTCCTCCCGCGCGAAGCACCCCCACACCGCGAACGTCACCTGGCGTACTGCTCCTGCACGCTCAACGTCCATGCAGCGCACCCCGTCACGCACCCCCGTGGCGGTCTCCCGCTCCGCCTCGCTCCCCCGCCGCCGCACGACGGCCGCGCAACGTGCCCGGGGAGCCGTGCGGCCCTCGCCCCGCCCGACCGCCGGGCCCACGTGGGACGGGCCCCGACGCGGCATGCGTCGGGGCCCGTCCACCGGGGCGCCTACCCGTTCAGCAGGCGACGTTCTTGATTCCCGTGCCCTTCGTCCACAGCGTGCCGCCGTAGCGGAAGGACTCCTTCTTCTTCGCGCCGATGGCGAACAGCGGGTCCTTGCGGGCCGCGACCGTCACGGTGAAGCACACCTTGCGTGCGCAGGTGTTCTCCACGTCGACCATCCTGTTGAAGCGCTTGCTGTACCAGCGCTTCACCTTCACGCAGTCCGCCTGAGCGGCCACCGCGGCCTCCTGGGACGCCCCGGCCGCCATCGCGGCCGGGGCGTACGTCCCGGCCGAGCCGAGAAGGGCCACCACGGCGAACGCCGTTGCCACTGCCTTGCGCATGTGTTTCCCCCTGAAACGAGCAGAGTCGGCTGAGCGGGAACCTGGTCAGGGCCCCCGCTATGGACACCGAGCAATCTAGACCGCCCGCGCCGTGACGCTCAGTGACCGCGGCAGGGAGTGGGGAAGAACGGCTGAAGATCATCCGGGAACGGCACCGTCCGGTTCACGCCCCCGGGGAAGCTCCCGCCGCACGGCCGACCCGCCGTGCGGAATTGGCCGAACTGCAAAAAGAGTGAGACCGGTTACGCCGGTTTTCGGTCAGCCGCCGGTTCCCGCCCGGTCCTCCTCGTACAGCCGCCGCGCGCCCACCGCCGTCGCCCCGTTCATACCGCTGACGCCCACACCGACGGCAACCGGCTCCTCGACCGGGGCGGAGGTGCCGTCGGCGGCGGGCGGCGGTACCGGGTGCCGCCCGCGCACGCGGCGCCGGTAGCGGGGCGGGACGAAGGACTCCGCCCAGCGCGGGGCCCTCGGGCGGAACCGCGGCAGCAGCAGGAGCACCAGGCCCACCGCGCTCAGGACCACGATCACCGGGACGATCCACATCGAGTCGGCGTGCACCGAGTAGAGCACCGCGCCGAAGGCGATCAGGCCGGACCAGAAGTACATGATCAGCACGGCCCGGCTGTGCGAGTGGCCGATCTGGAGCAGGCGGTGGTGCAGGTGCCCCCGGTCCGCCGCGAACGGCGACTGGCCCTTCCATGTGCGCCGGACGATCGCCAGCACCAGGTCGGCGATCGGGATCGCGATGATGGTCAGCGGGAAGATGATCGGCATGTAGACCGGCACCATGGCGTGCACCGCGTCCCGTTCCGAGCCCACGCTGTAGGCGATCCGGTCGGGGTCCACGCGCCCGGTGATGGAGATGGCCCCGGCGGCCAGCACCAGGCCGATCAGCATGGACCCGGAGTCCCCCATGAAGATCCTGGCGGGGTGCATGTTGTGCGGCAGGAAGCCCAGGCACATGCCGACCAGCACGGCCGCGAAGAGGGAGGCGGGAGCGGCGGCCTCGATCCCGTACCCGACCCACATGCGGTAGGCGTAGAGGAAGAACGCCGCCGAGGTGATGCAGACCATGCCCGCGGCGAGCCCGTCCAGGCCGTCCACGAAGTTGACCGCGTTGATGGTGATGACGACCAGGGCGACGGTCAGCAGGTTCCCCTGCCAGGCGGTGAGCGAGACCGTGCCCACGCCGGGCACCGGAATCCACAGGATCGTCAGCCCCTGCGCGACCATCACGCCCGCGGCGATCATCTGCCCGCCGAGCTTGATCAGGGCGTCGATCTCGAACTTGTCGTCCAGCACGCCGATCAGCCAGATCAGGGCCGCACCGGAGAGCAGCGCCCGGGGCTCGCTCGACAAGGCGAAGACGTCGTCCATGTTGACCAGGTGGTCCGCCACGAGCAGACCCGCGCACAGGCCGCCGAACATGGCGATGCCGCCGAGTCGCGGTGTCGGTTCCCGGTGCACGTCCCGCGCCCGGATCGCCGGCATCGCGCCGGCTGCGATGGCGAACTTCCGCACCGGTCCGGTCAGCAGGTAAGTCACCGCTACCGTGACACAGAGCGTCAGCAGGTACTCGCGCACTGAATCCCCATGTGTTGGACGACGCGCCGATCCACACCTTAGGACATACGACGGGCCACGACGGCCGACGGTTGCACGGCCGTCCCGCGCGCGTCCGTACCGTCACTCCCCGTGACGCTCGATGGCCGCCGGCGGGTAGGGCGGGAAGGCCGCCGCCATCTCCGCCACCTGCTCGCGCACCCGGTCCTCCTCGCGGAGCGCCGCCGCGAAGAGGGAGGCGATCCGGGCCATCTCGGGGCGGCCCATGCCCTGGGTGGTGACCGCCGCGGTGCCGAGCCGGATGCCGCGGCCGTCCCCGTAGGGCAGCGCGCAGGTGTCGAGCACGATGCCCGCGGCGGCCAGGCGGCTGCGGGCCGTCCGGCCGTCGACGCCCAGGGCCGCCGGGTCGGCGCCGACGATATGGGTGTCGGTGCCGCCCGTGAGCACGGCCAGCCCCTCCGCCTCCAGTCCCTCCGCCAGCTCCCGGGCGTTGGCGACGACCTGGTGCGCGTAGGCGGTGAACGCGGGCGTCGCCGCCTCGCCGAAGGCCACGGCCTTGGCGGCGATGGTGTGCATCTGGGCACCGCCCTGGGTGAAGGGGAACACCGCCCGGTCGATCCGGTCGGCCAGCTCCGCCCCGCACAGCAGCATCCCGCCGCGCGGCCCGCGCAGCACCTTGTGGGTGGTCGCGCAGACCACGTCGGCGTACGGCACCGGGTTCGGTGCGGCACCGCCGGCGACCAGCCCGATGGGGTGCGCGGCGTCCGCGATCAGATAGGCGCCCACCTCGTCGGCGACCTCCCGGAAGGCCGCGTAGTCCGGGTGGCGGGGGTAGGAGATCGAGCCGCAGACGATCGCCTTCGGGCGGTGCTGCCGGGCCAGCCGGCGCAGCTGCCCGTAGTCGATGAGGCCCGTCTCCGGGTCGATCCCGTAGCCGACGAAGTCGAACCAGCGTCCGGAGAAGTTGGCGGGCGAGCCGTGGGTCAGATGGCCTCCGAAGTGCAGGCCCAGTGCCAGGACGGTGTCGCCGGGCCGCAGCAGCGCCGCGTAGGCCGCGAGGACCGCCGAGGATCCGGAGTGGGGCTGGACGTTCGCGTGCTCGCAGCCGAAGAGGGCGGTGGCGCGCTCCGTCGCGAGGCGCTCGGCGGCGTCGACCAGCTCGCAGCCGCCGTGGTGGCGGGCGCCCGGGTAGCCCTCGGCGTACTTGTTGGCGAGCGGGGAGCCGAGGGCGGCGAGCACCGCGGGCGAGGTGAAGTTCTCGGCGGCGATGAGCTGGAGCCCGCCCGCCTGCCGCTGGGATTCCGCGAGGAGGATGTCGGCGGCCTGCGGGTCCTGGCGGCGCAGCGCCGCGAAGGCCGGGTCGTCGTGGAGGACGGCGGGTGCGAGGGGGACGGGTGCGAGGGGGACGGGACGCACTTCGGAGGATGCGGACATGACGGCTCCGTGCCTCGGAGGGGAGCGGCGGCACCTCCAATGTAGGACCGTGCCACGCCGCGTGCGCGCCCTGTACCGCCGCCTTCCGTCCCCGTCGGCCCGCCGTGCCGTCCCGCGGGGCGGTACCGCCGCCCCACGGGGCCGGTCAGCGCCGGGTGGGGACCCCGGTGAGGGCCGTGACCACCGGGTCCAGCGCCTGGTGGATCTCCTCCCCGATGGAGCGGAAGAAGGTGATCGGCGCCCCGTACGGGTCGAAGACCTCGTCCGCGTCGGGGCTCGGCGCGAGCAGCCAGCCACGCAGGGCGGCCGCGGCGTGCACCAGGGCCCGGGCCCGCTCCACGACGCCCTCCTGCCGCGGGTCCGGGAGGGTGGCCGGGTCTATGGCCCGGACCAGGCGGGTGAACTCCTTGAGCGTGAAGGTCCGCAGCCCGGCCGAGTGGCCCATGGAGATGACCTGGGCGCGGTGGTCCCGGGTCGCGGTGAGCACCAGGTCGGCGCGGATGACGTGCTCGTCGAGCAGCTCCCGGCCCACGAAGCCGCTGGCGTCCGCACCGAAGTCCGCGAGGACCGTCTCCGCGTTCGCCTCCATGGGCGCGCCCTCGTGGCCCCAGGTACCGGCGCTCTCCACGACCAGGCCGCCGGAGAGCGGGTCGCCCAGCCGGTCGCAGAGGGCATGGCGGGTCAGCCGCTCGGTGATGGGCGAGCGGCAGACGTTGCCGGTGCTGACGTGGAGGATGCGGAAGGCCGGTACGGGGCCCGCGGTGTCCGCTATGCCACGCCCCTCGGCGGCGGTCACCGCGGCCGCCCCCGGTCGTTCTCCTGTGTCACGGGGCCACCTCGAGGTCGGGTACGACCTTGCGGAGCTCCTCGGCGGAGAGCGCGCCCTCGCGCAGCAGGACGGGCACGGGGCTCGTGACGTCGACGATGGAGGACGGGACGATGCCCGGGGTGGGGCCGCCGTCCAGGTACACGGAGACGGCGTCGCCGAGCATCCCCTGCGCGGAGTCGCAGTCCTCGGGGGCGGGGTGTCCCGTGAGGTTGGCGCTGGAGACGGCCATCGGGCCGACCTCGGTGAGCAGTTCGATGGCCACCGGGTGCAGGGGCATCCGGATCGCGACCGTGCCGCGGGTGTCGCCCAGGTCCCACTGGAGGGACGGCTGGTGCCTGGTGACCAGGGTCAGGGCACCGGGCCAGAAGGCGTCGACGAGTTCCCAGGCCGCCTCGGAGAAGTCCGTGACGAGGCCGTGCAGGGTGTTCGGCGAGCCGATGAGCACCGGGGTGGGCATGGTGCGGCCGCGCCCCTTCGCCGCCAGCAGGTCGGCGACGGCCTCGGAGGTGAAGGCGTCCGCGCCGATGCCGTAGACGGTGTCGGTGGGCAGCACGACGAGTTCGCCGCGGCGGACGGCCGAGGCGGCCTCCCGCAGGCCGTTGGCGCGGTCCGTCAGGTCGTTGCAGTCGTATCGCCGAGCCATCTAACGAGCCTCCTCGTACGCGTGCCGGGTCATGGCATCGCCTTGCGCGCGGTCGCGAACCGCGGCCGCTTGTTCAGATCGGGGTGGTCGGCCGCGTCGGCCCAGCCGGACTCCTCGTTGAAGATCCACGGGACCTGGCCGCCCTGTGTGTCGGCGTGCTCGACGACGACGAGTCCGCCCGGACGCAGCAGGCGGTGTGCGGTGCGCTCGATGCCTCGGATGGTGTCCAGGCCGTCCTCTCCGGAGAACAGCGCCATCTGGGGGTCGTGGTCGCGGGCCTCGGGCGCCACGTACTCCCACTCGGTGAGCGGGATGTAGGGCGGGTTGGAGATCACCAGGTCGACCTGGCCGTCCAGCTCCGGGAGCGCGGTGAGCGCGTCGCCCTGGTGGACGGTGACCCGGGAGCCCTCCGCGTTGCGCCGGGCCCAGCGCAGGGCGTCGTCGGACAGCTCCACGGCGTGCACCCGCGAGCGCGGCACCTCCTGGGCCATGGCGAGCGCGATGGCGCCGGAGCCGGTGCACAGGTCGACGATGAGCGGTTCGACGACGTCCATGGCGCGCACGGCCTCTATGGCCCAGCCCACCACGGACTCGGTCTCCGGTCTGGGGACGAACACACCCGGCCCCACCTGCAGCTCCAGGTACCGGAAGAAGGCGCGCCCGGTGATGTGCTGGAGGGGCTCGCGGGCCTCGCGCCGGGCGACGGCCTCCCAGTAGCGGGCGTCGAAGTCGGCGTCCTCGACCAGGTGCAGCTCCCCCCGCTTCACCTGGTGGACGAAGGCGGCGAGTTCCTCCGCGTCGAAACGGGGCGAGGGCACACCGGCGTCGGCCAGGCGCTGGGTGGCCTGGGCCACCTCGGCGAGCAGCAGACTGCGGGGACCTGGGGGGCGCCCCCCAGAAGGTGACTGCACGCTGGTCCTCCGGTGCGGATGCGGGTGGGTGTCGGGCGGTGGGGCGGCGGGCGGACTACTGCGCGGCGGCGAGCTTGGCGGCCGAGTCGGCGTCCACGCACGCCTGGATCACCGCGTCGAGCTCGCCGTCGAGGACCTGGTCCAGGTTGTAGGCCTTGAAGCCCACCCGGTGGTCGGAGATCCGGTTCTCGGGGAAGTTGTACGTCCGGATCTTCTCCGAGCGGTCCACGGTGCGCACCTGGCTGCGCCGGGCGTCGGCGGCCTTGCTCTCGGCCTCCTCCTGCGCCGCGGCGAGCAGCCTGGAGCGAAGGATACGCAGGGCCTGCTCCTTGTTCTGGAGCTGGCTCTTCTCGTTCTGGCAGGAGGCGACGATGCCGGTGGGCAGGTGGGTGATGCGCACGGCGGAGTCGGTGGTGTTGACGGACTGGCCGCCCGGTCCGGAGGAGCGGTAGACGTCGATCCGCAGGTCGTTGGCGTGGATCTCGACGTCGACCTCCTCGGCCTCGGGGGTGACCAGCACACCGGCGGCGGAGGTGTGGATGCGGCCCTGGGACTCGGTGGCCGGCACCCGCTGCACGCGGTGCACGCCGCCCTCGTACTTCATCCGCGCCCAGACGCCCTGGCCCGGCTCGGTCTCGCCGCGGGCCTTCACGGCGACCTGGACGTCCTTGTAGCCGCCCAGCTCGGACTCGGTGGCGTCGATGATCTCGGTCTTCCAGCCGACGCGCTCGGCGTAGCGGAGGTACATCCGCAGCAGGTCGCCGGCGAACAGGGCCGACTCGTCCCCGCCGGCCCCGGCCTTGACCTCCAGGATGACGTCCTTGTCGTCGCTGGGGTCCCGGGGCACGAGCAGCAGCCTCAGCTTCTCGGTGAGCTCCTCGCGCCGGGCCTCCAGCTCCTTCACCTCGGCGGCGAAGTCGGGGTCGTCGGCGGCGAGTTCGCGGGCGGTGTCGATGTCCTCACCGGTCTGCTTCCAGGAGCGGTAGGTGCCGACGATCGGCGTGAGCTCGGCGTAGCGCTTGCTCAGCCGACGGGCGTTCGCCTGGTCGGAGTGGACCGAGGGATCGGCGAGCTTGGTCTCCAGATCGGCGTGCTCGCCGATCAGTTCCTCGACCGCTTCGAACATGGTCGGGCTCCTGGTCTCTACACGTGGGGTGGCTGCTCGGAACGGACAAAACGCCGGTCCCGGCCGCCCGTGGACCGGGGCAGCCGAGGACCGGCGCAGTGGCTCGCTACTTCTTGGCGGAGCCGGCAGCCTTGCCGAAGCGGGCCTCGAAGCGGGCCACACGGCCACCGGTGTCGAGGATCTTCTGCTTGCCCGTGTAGAACGGGTGGCACTCGGAGCAGACCTCGGCACGGATGCTGCCGCCGCCGATGGTGCTGCGGGTGGTGAACGACGCGCCGCAGGTGCAGCTGACCTGGGTCTCGACGTACTCGGGGTGGATGTCGCGCTTCAAGGTGTCTCCTCGTTTCCGGAGGGCGCCGGGTCGCACGGGCGGGATGCGGGTGCGTGAACCGGAGCCGACGTACCAGTCTGCCAGGACCGGCCGTATCTCCCAAAACCGGGGTGGCCGCCCCGGTATTCCCCCCTCCCCCCCGGCAGGGGCTCAGCCTCCGGCGGCCACCACCGCCGCGGCCTGGCCGCGGTCGGCCGCGGAGTCCTGGAGGGCGGATCCGGGGATCGGGCGGTCCTGCTTCAGCGCCCGCCAGACCTCGGTGGCCCCGGGCTCGACGGGGACGACGCGGTTGGGGTCGACCGGGTCGTAGCGGACCGGCAGGGTCACCAGGGACACGTCCTCGGCGCCCAGGTCGCCGAGCCCGCGGGCGAAGCCCACCAGCTCGTTCACCGAGTCGAGGCCGGAGTCCGGTGTGACCGCCCTGGCCGCGGTGCCGGCCAGGTCCAGCAGCCGCTTGGGGTTGCCGAGCACGCCGACGTCCCGCACCTGGTCGACGAAGGCCCGGACGAAGGCCTGCTGGAGCTCGATGCGGCCGAGATCGCTGCCGTCGCCGATTCCCTTGCGGGTGCGCACCAGGGCGAGGGACTGCTCGCCGTCCAGGGTGTGGGTCCCCGGCTCCAGGTCGAGGCGGCTGTCGGCGTCGCGGAGGGGCTCGGTGGTGGTGATCTCCACCCCGCCGAGCGCGTCGACCAGTTCCGTGAAGCCGGTGAAGTCGACCTCCAGATAGTGGTCCATGCGGATGCCGGACATCGTCTCGACGGTCTTGACCGCACAGGCCGGGCCGCCCGCCTCGTAGGCGGTGTTGAACATGGCGCGCGCGGCGCCGGGGGCCTCGGTGCCGTCGGCGCGGGTGCAGCCGGGCCGCTCGACCAGGGTGTCGCGCGGGATGGAGACCACCGAGGCGGCGGTACGGCCGGTATGGACGTGGACGACCATGGCGGTGTCGGACCGGGCGGCGCCCTCGTCGCGGCCGTAGGCGCCGTTGTCGCCGGCGCGCGAGTCCGAGCCGAGCACCAGGATGTCCATCGAGCCGTCGTCGAGGTTCTTGGGCCGCTCGGTGCCGAGGGCCTGGTCGATGTCGACGCCGTCGATGCTGCCCTGGAGGGTGAAGTAGGCGTAGGCCAGGCCGGAGCCCGCGACCAGGAGGGCGGCGGCCGTGGTCCAGGCCGCGACCAGGCCGATGCGGCGGGCCGTCCCGTGGTGTCCCCGGCGCTTGCCGCTGCCGCCTATGGCGCCCTCCGGGCCGCCGTCGCCGCGGCCCTGGCTGCTCTGCTCGGACATGCTCTCCTCGGCTCTCCTGGGCCCGCCGCGCGGTGCGGCCGGGCCGTCGGGCTGTGCCGCACTCGGCGGGTGCCGGGCGGGAGCGCGTCGCCCTGAGCCCCCGGCGGTGTGCCGGGTACCCCGCGGGGCGTGCGGCATCCCCCTCAGCGTGGCACGGGTGTCTGAGAGCGCCCTGAGAACGCGCTGTGCCCACCGCGCGGAGGCGCGGTGGGCACAGCGGGGCCGGATCAGCCGGGGGCCCTCGGTCGGGCCCCGGCGGGGGCGGGGGACCCTCAGTCGTTGCCGTTGCCGGCGGACGGAGTGGTCTTCTGGATCTGGAGCAGGAACTCGCCGTTGGACTTGGTCTGCTTCAGCTTGTCGAGCAGCAGCTCGATCGCCTGCTGCTGGTCGAGCGCGTGCAGCACGCGGCGCAGCTTCCAGGTGATCGCGAGCTCGTCGCTGCCGAGCAGGATCTCCTCCTTGCGGGTGCCGGACGCGTCGACGTCCACCGCGGGGAAGATGCGCTTGTCGGCGAGCTTCCGGTCGAGCTTGAGCTCCATGTTGCCGGTGCCCTTGAACTCCTCGAAGATCACCTCGTCCATGCGCGAGCCGGTGTCGACCAGCGCGGTGGCCAGGATGGTGAGCGAGCCGCCGTCCTCGATGTTGCGCGCAGCGCCGAAGAAGCGCTTCGGCGGGTAGAGCGCGGTCGAGTCGACACCACCGGAGAGGATGCGCCCGGAGGCCGGGGCCGCGAGGTTGTAGGCGCGGCCGAGGCGGGTGATCGAGTCCAGCAGGACGACCACGTCGTGGCCCAGCTCGACGAGGCGCTTGGCGCGCTCGATGGCCAGCTCGGCGACGGTCGTGTGGTCCTCGGCGGGGCGGTCGAAGGTCGAGGAGATGACCTCGCCCTTGACCGACCGCTGCATGTCGGTGACCTCTTCCGGACGCTCGTCGACGAGGACGACCATCAGGTGACACTCGGGGTTGTTGTGGGTGATCGCGTTGGCGATCGCCTGCATGATCATGGTCTTGCCGGTCTTCGGCGGGGCCACGATCAGACCGCGCTGCCCCTTGCCGATCGGCGACACCAGGTCGATGATCCGCGTGGTCACCACGCCCGGGTCGGTCTCCAGGCGGAGCCGGTCCTGCGGGTAGAGCGGGGTCAGCTTGTTGAACTCGGGGCGGCCGCGGCCGGACTCGGGGGCCATGCCGTTGACGGAGTCCAGGCGCACCAGGGCGTTGAACTTCTCCCGGCGCTCGCCCTCCTTGGGCTGGCGCACCGCACCGGTGACGTGGTCGCCCTTGCGCAGGCCGTTCTTGCGGACCTGGGCGAGGGAGACGTACACGTCGTTCGGGCCGGGCAGGTAGCCGGAGGTCCGGATGAACGCGTAGTTGTCGAGGATGTCGAGGATGCCCGCGACGGGGATCAGCACGTCGTCCTCGGACACCTGCGGCTCGCCGCCGGCGAAGTCCTCGCGGCCCCGGCGGCCCCGGCGGTCGCGGTAGCGGCCGCGGCGGCCCCGGCGTCCGCTGCCGTCGTCGTCGAAGTCGTCCTGCGCCCCGCCGCCCTGCTGGCCGCCCTGGCGCTGCTGGCGCTGGCCGCCGCCCTGCTGGTCGTCGCCCTTGCCCCGGCCGCGCTGGCGGTCGCGGCGCCCGCCGCGGTCCTGGCGGCCCTGGCGGGCCTCGCCGTCCTGGCCGCCGCCGGCCTCGGGCCTGGTGTCGGTCTGCGTCTCGGTGCGGGCCTCGGTGCGCACCTCGGTGCGGACGTCGCCGGTGGTCTCGGGGCTGCCCGCCTGCGCGGTGGCGCGGCGACGGCGGCGCTCACCGGCCGGCTGGTCGTCGCTGGCCGGCTGGCCCGGGATCTCGATCTGCTGCTGGGCGACGGCCTTCTCCGCGGCCTCGCCCTTGTCGGCCTTGGCGGCGGCCTTGGCGGCGGCCTTGGCGGGCTTGTCGGCGCCGGAGGCGTCCTCGTCCTCGGCCGTGCGGGCCTTGGCGGCGGCGCGGCGCTTCGGCTTGGCGGGGGCCTCGCCGGCGCCCGCCTCGGCGGGCTTCGACGGGGAGGCCCCGGAGGCGGCCTGCGCCTCCTTGATGACCTCGATCAGCTGGCTCTTGCGCATCCGCGCGGTGCCCCTGATGCCGAGGCCGGACGCCACCTGCTGCAGCTCGGCCAGGACCATGCCCTCGAGGCCGGTGCCGGAACGGCGGCGCCGTGTGGTGGTGCCGGAGGCAGCACCTTCGGCGGGCGCGGCGGTGTCGACAGTGTTGTCGGCAGTGACGCCCATCAGATCGGTGGTGTCGCTCACGAAGGGTCCTTCCCTGGAGCGGACGTCGGCCTTCTGGCTCGGCGACCGGTTGTGCTGTCCGGCTGCGGTCTGGGGTGCCGACCGCGTCGGAGCGGTGATCCCGCCGGTGCGGACCAACGGCGGAAGATATACATGCAAAGACGTGCAGGGTCCGGCTCGAGGTCCCCCTGCCCGACCCGCTTCCCGGGGGAGCGAGGGGTGTCGTGCCGGTTCCGGAGCGTGCTCGAAACTGCTCAGGCAGGCTGCTCAGGCAGTGTGGGAGGCTCCCGGAAGAAGGGTGGTCCCGTAACGGGACTCGCAGCACCGCGCCGCTTCGACGACGGTTGCAGACTTGAGGTTAACACTACCGGCTCCAACAAACATTCCCCCTCTCTCGCACCGGCAATCGTGTGTCACTGCGTGGCCAGCGGCAGAACGCTCGCCCCCGCGGCGTCGAAGGGGAGCCGGTTGGCCGCCCACTCCTCGCCCGCCAGCCCGGCGACCTTGTCCGCCGCCCCGCTGTCGGGCAGCGCCAGGACCGTCGGCCCCGCACCCGAGATCACCGCGGGGATGCCGTCGGCACGCAGGCGGTGCACCAGGGCCATGCTCTCGGGCATGGCCGGGGCGCGGTACTCCTGGTGCAGCCGGTCCTCGGTGGCCGCCAGCAGCAGCTCGGGGCGCCTGGTCATCGCCTCGACGAGCAGGGCGGCGCGGCCCGCGTTGGCGGCGGCGTCCACATGCGGCACGGTCTTGGGCAGCAGCCCGCGGGCCGTCTCGGTGAGCACCGGCTTCGCCGGGACGAAAACCACCGGAACGACGGAATCCGAGGGGTCCATCCTGATGGCCCGGGTGCCCGCGGCCTCGCTCCAGGCGAGGGTGAAGCCCCCGAGCAGGCAGGCGGCGACGTTGTCGGGGTGGCCCTCGATCTCGGTGGCGAGTTCCAGCAGCGCGGTGTCGTCCAGGCGGGCGTCGCCCCCTATGGTGACGGCCCGGGCGGCGACGATGCCGGCGCAGATGGCCGCCGACGAGGAGCCGAGGCCGCGTCCGTGCGGGATGCGGTTGGCGCAGACGACCTCCAGGCCGCGGGGCTGCCCCCCGAGCAGGTCGAACGCGGTGCGCAGGGAGCGCACCAGCAGATGGTTCTCGTCGCGCGGCAGGGTGTCGGCACCCTCGCCCGCGATGTCGATGTGCAGGCCGGAATCCGCGACCCGGACGACCACGTCGTCGTACAGGCCGAGCGACAGTCCGAGGGCGTCGAAGCCCGGACCGAGATTGGCGCTGGTGGCGGGGACGCGCACCCGGACGGCGGCGGCGCGGAACGCGGGACCGGCCATCGCTCGACGACACTCCTTGGTTCTGAACTGCGAGATGTACGAGATTTTCGAGGGGACGAACACCCGGGCCTGGACGGCGACATCACCACGGCACCTGCGGTGGGGCGGGGTCGGGTACAGCCTATCGAAGGAAGGTTCACCTGCGACACAGGGCGCACGGGAGGCGCACGATGCGTGTCGTCCGCCCTGTGTGCCCCGACCGGGGACGCCGCGGTGCTTGCGCTTCCCCGACCGCAACGCTCCAGGGGGCAACCGGGTTTCCGCAAGCGGCTTTTGAGCCGTTCTCCGCCGCACCGGCGCCGGAGAGGCCGCGATGCGCCGCCCCGGGCGGGGCACGGCGCACCGCGGCCCGCCGTCAGGCGAGACCCAGGCGCTCCGCGGCGGCGACCGCGTCCACCGGGACGGTGACGGGCTGCGGCGCACCGGCGACCGCCCAGTCCGGGTCCTTGAGGCCGTTGCCGGTGACCGTGCAGACGATCCGCTGGCCGGGGTCGACCTTGCCCTGCTCGGCCGCCTTCAGCAGGCCCGCCACGGACGCCGCCGAGGCGGGCTCGACGAACACGCCCTCCTGGGAGGCCAGGAGACGGTAGGCGCGCAGGATCTCACGGTCCGTCACCTCGTCGATGAGGCCGCCCGACTCCTCGCGCGCGGCGAGCGCCTGCGCCCACGAGGCCGGGTTGCCGATCCGGATGGCCGTGGCGATCGTCGAGGGGTCCTTGACGACCTCGCCGCGGACCAGCGGCGCGGAGCCGGACGCCTGGAAGCCCCACATCCGCGGCGTCCGGGTGGAGACGGCGGGAAGCGCGCCGTCCGCCGCGGGCCGCGCGTACTCCCGGTAGCCCTTCCAGTACGCCGTGATGTTGCCGGCGTTGCCGACGGGCAGGACGTGGATGTCGGGGGCGTCGCCCAGGGCGTCGACGATCTCGAAGGAGGCGGTCTTCTGGCCCTCGATGCGGTACGGGTTCACCGAGTTGACCAGGGCGACCGGGTAGTTCTCGGAGAGGCCGCGGGCGAGGTCCAGGCAGTCGTCGAAGTTGCCGTCGACCTGGAGGATGCGGGAGCCGTAGACGAGCGCCTGGCCCATCTTGCCCATCGCGATCTTGCCGCGGGGCACCAGCACCGCGCAGACCATCCCGGCGCGCACCGCGTACGCGGCGGCGGAGGCGGAGGTGTTGCCGGTGGAGGCGCAGATGACGGCCTGGGCGCCCTCCTCCTTGGCCTTGGTGATGGCCATGGTCATGCCGCGGTCCTTGAAGGACCCGGTGGGGTTGGCCCCCTCGACCTTCAGGTGCACCTCGCAGCCCGTGCGCTCGGAGAGGACCTGGGCCGGGACGAGCGGCGTACCACCCTCACGGAGCGTGACGACCGGCGTCGTGTCCGTGACCGGAAGGCGGTCCCGGTACTCCTCGATGATGCCGCGCCACTGGTGGGTTCCGTTGGTGGTCATGGGTCCCTTACTCCCCTTCAACACGCATGATGCTGGCGACACCGCGCACGGTGTCGAGCTTGCGCAGCGCCTCGACCGTCCCCGAGAGGGCGGCGTCGGGCGCGCGGTGGGTGACGACGACGAGGGAGGCCTCGCCGTCCTTGCCCTGCTGCCGGACCGTGTCGATCGACACGCCGTGCTCGGCGAAGACCGTGGCGACCTGGGCGAGCACGCCCGGCTTGTCGGCCACGTCGAGGCTGATGTGGTACCGCGTGACCACCTCGCCCATCGGCGACACCGGCAGCTGGGTGTAGGCGGACTCGCCGGGCCCCGTTGCCTCGGCGAGCTTGTTGCGGCACACGGCGACCAGGTCGCCGAGCACCGCGGACGCGGTCGGCGCACCGCCCGCGCCGGGCCCGTAGAACATCAGCCGGCCCGCGGCCTCCGCCTCGACGAAGACCGCGTTGTACGCCTCGCGGACGGAGGCCAGCGGATGGCTGAGCGGGATCATCGCGGGGTGCACACGGGCGGTGACCGACCGGCCGTCCGCAGCGCGCTCGCAGATGGCGAGCAGCTTCACCGTGCAGCCCATGCGCTGGGCGGAGGCCATGTCCGCGGCGGTGACCTCGGTCAGGCCCTCGCGGTGGACGTCGTCCAGCCGTACGCGGGTGTGGAAGGCGATCCCGGCGAGGATCGCGGCCTTGGCGGCGGCGTCGAAGCCCTCGACGTCGGCGGTCGGGTCGGCCTCCGCGTAGCCGAGGGCGGTGGCCTCGTCGAGCGCCTCGGTGTAGCCGGCGCCGGTGCGCTCCATCTTGTCGAGGATGAAGTTGGTCGTGCCGTTGACGATGCCGAGCACCCGGTTGACCTTGTCACCCGCGAGGGACTCGCGCAGGGGGCGGATCAGCGGAATGGCCCCGGCGACGGCCGCCTCGAAGTACAGGTCACGCCCGTGGCGCTCGGCGGCCGCGTAGAGGGTGGCGCCGTCCTCCGCGAGGAGGGCCTTGTTGGCCGAGACGACCGAGGCGCCGTGCTCGAAGGCGGTGGTGATCAGGGTGCGGGCGGGCTCGATGCCGCCGATGACCTCGACGACGACGTCGATGTCCCCGCGTTTGACCAGGGCCGTCGCGTCGGTGGTGACCAGCTCCGCGGGGATGCCCTCGCGGACCTTCTGGGGGCGGCGGACGGCGACCCCGGCGAGTTCCACCGGGGCGCCGATCCGCGCGGCGAGGTCGTCGGCGTGCGTCGTCATGATGCGCGCCACCTCTGAGCCGACCACACCACAGCCCAGCAGCGCCACCTTCAGCGGACGCGTACGCATCATCCGACCTCGTTTCCTTTACTTCTACGGTTGGACCAGTCTCACCCACCGGACCGGAGTTTCTATCCCCCGTCCGACATACGAGACAAGTATCTCAGCTATCCGACATCGAGACGCAGAAGATCCTCCTCCGTCTCGCGCCGCACGATGACCCGCGCCGCACCGTCGGCCACCGCGACCACGGGCGGGCGCAGCGCGTGGTTGTAGTTGCTGGCCATCGACCGGCAGTAGGCGCCCGTCGCGGGCACCGCGATCAGGTCGCCCGGGGCCAGGTCGGCCGGCAGGAAGGCGTCCCGCACGACGATGTCCCCGCTCTCGCAGTGCTTGCCGACCACCCGGCTCAGCATCGGCTCGGCGTCACTGGTGCGCGAGACCAGCGCCACGCTGTACTCCGCGTCGTAGAGCGCGGTGCGGATGTTGTCCGACATGCCGCCGTCCACGCTGACGTAGGTGCGCAGCCCCTCCAGCGGCTTGACCGTGCCCACCTCGTAGAGCGTGAAGGCCGTCGGCCCCACGATGGCCC
Source organism: Streptomyces sp. NPDC048001 (assembly GCF_043203115.1). Taxonomy (NCBI): domain Bacteria; kingdom Bacillati; phylum Actinomycetota; class Actinomycetes; order Kitasatosporales; family Streptomycetaceae; genus Streptomyces; species Streptomyces sp. NPDC048001. The sequence goes on along the minus strand of NZ_JBIDBN010000002.1, from coordinate 116,754 downwards.
GGCCCGGCTCCACGGAGATCCGCGGGGTGCGCAGCCCGGCCGCCTCGCACTCGCGGGACACGATCTCGCTCAGCGCCTTGGCGATCTCGTGCGGCTCGCGCGGGTCGTCCTCGGAGGTGTACGCGATGCCGAGGCCACCGCCGAGGTCGATCTCGGGCAGCTCGACGCCGTGCTCGTCGCGCACCTGGGCCAGCAGCTGCACCACGCGGCGGGCCGAGACCTCGAAGCCCGCCATGTCGAAGATCTGCGAGCCGATGTGCGAGTGGATGCCGACCAGTTCGAGGCCGTCGAGCCGCAGGGCCCGGCGCACCGCCTCGGCCGCCTGGCCCCCGGCCAGGGCGAGCCCGAACTTCTGGTCCTCGTGCGCGGTGGCGATGAACTCGTGGGTGTGCGCCTCGACCCCCACCGTCACCCGGATCTGCACCCGCTGGCGTCGGCCCAGGCTCTGCGCGACGTGCGCCACCCGCACGATCTCCTGGAAGGAGTCCAGCACGATCCGGCCGACGCCGGCCCCGACCGCGCGGCGGATCTCCCCCTCCGACTTGTTGTTGCCGTGGAAGGCGATCCGCTCGGCGGGCATGCCCGCGTCCAGCGCCGTGGCGAGCTCGCCGCCGGAGCACACGTCCAGGTTGAGGCCCTCCTCCGTCAGCCAGCGCACCACCGCGCGGCTGAGGAAGGCCTTGCCCGCGTAGAACACGTCCGCACCGCCGCCGAAGGCGTCGTGCCAGGCCCGGCAGCGGGCGCGGAAGTCCGCCTCGTCCAGGAAGTACGCCGGGGTGCCGAACTCCTCGGCCAGGGCGGTGACCTCGATCCCGCCGACGGTGGCCACCCCGTCGGCGTTGCGCGCCACGGTGCGCGACCAGACCTTCGCGTCCAGCACGTTCAGATCGGCCGGGGGGGCGGTGTAGTGCCCCTCGGGCAGCACGTCGGCATGGCGGGGCCCGGCGGGGTGTGCGGATCGGCTCATCTGTCTCTCACATCTCACAGGTGTAGGGGTGCGCTGATGCCGAACAGGGACAGGCCGCCGGCCAGCACCGCCCCGGCGGCCTCGGCGAGGGCCAGCCGGGAGCGGTGGGCGGCCGAGGGTTTCTCGTCGCCCACGGGGAGCACGGTGTGCTGGAAGGACAGCAGGGCGTCGGCGACCGCCTCCAGATGCCGGGCGAGCCGGTCGGGCGCGCGCAGCCGCGCGGCGTCCGCGACCGCGGCCGGGTGGTCGGCCACCGCCGCGGTGAGCGCGGGGGCGTCGACGGGGGCGACGGGCTCGGCCGCGAAGCCGAGCGCCCTCGCACCGCGGGCGAGGGCGTGGGCCCGGGCGTGCGCGTACCGCACACGGAAGAGGGGGTTGCGCTCCTGCTGCACCAGCAGGCCCTCGGTGCGCGGCCGGTCGTGCGCGGCGGCGGCCAGCAGCGCCCAGCGGGCCGCGTCGGTGCCGAGGCGGACGGCCAGCTCCTGGTCCGGGGCGGGCACGACGCCGAGGCGCTCACCGGCAGCGGGGCGGGCGCCCATCCGCGCCAGGGTCTCGCCCCACACCCGCTCGCGCAGCTCGCCGCCGTGCGCACAGGGCTCGGCGTCGTGCGCACGGGACTCGGCGTCGTGCGCACAGGGCTCGGCGTCGTGCGCACAGGGCTCGGCGTCGTGCGCACAGGGCTCGGCGGCCGGTGGCAGGCCGTAGGCGGGGCCCTGGGCGAGCACGCTGCGGACCAGCGTCTGCTGGGATCCGTCCGCGAGGGTGAGGTTGAGGAAGCCGGGGCCGGTGACCTCGACCCGGGCGATGCCGGGGGCCTGCTCCAGGTGGCGGCCGAGGATCCCGGCGACCTCGGCGGCGCTGCGGCCCGCCTCGCGGGCGAGGCGCAGGGCGATGTTGCTGGCCCAGTGGCCGCTGCCGCCGGGGCGGGGGCGCTCGACCCGCACGGTCTCCGGCACGGCCACCCGCAGCGCACCGTCCTCGACCGCGCGGCACACGGCGTGCCGGACGGTACGGGAGAGCTCTGCGGGGGTCACGGGGACAAGCGTATGGGAGACAGGGGGGCCCTTCGCGAACCGGTTTCGCCATACGGGCAGGCGGGCGGGGGCAGGGCCCCGGCGGAGCTGTGGCGGGGCGCTGGCGGGTGCGGGGGGCTCGGCGGTGCGGGGGACGCTCGCGGGTGCAGTGGGGGGCGGCGGGTGTGCTGGGGGCTCGCGGGCGCGGTGGGGGGCTCACGGGCGCGGGGGCTGGCGCCGGGACGCGCGCCTTGGCGCGTGCGCCCCGCGGCTCCGAGGCGTGGCGCCGGGCCCGAAGAGCCGGGGCACGGTGCCGCGCGTGCCCCGTCCGTGCGCCCCCGGGCCTTCGCACGGAGCATGGCGTACGCCCTCGGAGCGCTGTGCCCGGGGCTGCGCGCCCTCCGGCCGGCGTCTCAGCCGAGCGAGCGCCCGGCGGCGCCCGTCCGGTCGGGAACCGTGCCCGGACCGCCCTGCACGGTCGGATGCGGAGGGACGGGGAGCGGCGGCTCCTCGCGGTCGAGGCCGCCGGGGCGGTCGCCGCTTCCCCCGTCCGCCTCGTCCTCGGAGCCCTCGGGCTCCCTCACCAGCCTGCGGACCACGCGCACCAGCTCGGCGGGCTCGAACGGCTTGGCGAGGAAGGCGTCCACACCGGCGGCCAGGCCACTCTCCACCTCGTAGGGGGTGCAGGCACTGATGATGGCCAGGGGCAGCCGCGCGGTCCGCGGATCCGCCCGCAGCCGGGCGGCGGTCCGCAGACCGTCGAGGCGGGGCATGACGACATCGAGCGTGACGGCGTCCGGCCGGACCCGGTGGACGACCTCCAGGCACTCGGCACCGTCGGCCGCGGTCACGACCTCGAAGCCCTCCAGTTCGAGGTTGACCCTGATCAGCTGCCGAATCACCCGGTTGTCATCGACAACCAGCACTCGGCGGGGCGCGCCGGACACAACTCGAGAGTAGGTCCGCGGACGCGGCCGCGTCCGGGTTTTCCCGACTTCCGCCCCTTGCGGGGGTCGCGACGGCGCTCCGGGGGCGCACGGGTGCACCGGTCCCGGCACCGCCCGGGCCCACGGTCGCCGCCCCTCCCCCGACCCTCCGGGCCTGCGCCAACGCGACCGTAGCGCCCTCCACATATCCGGTCACGGACAGCCTCCGGGAGCTGGTAGTGTTCTACCCGTCGCCGCGCAGCAGCGAGGCGCACGCCCCCGTAGCTCAGGGGATAGAGCAACGGCCTCCGGAGCCGTGTGCGCAGGTTCGAATCCTGCCGGGGGCACTCCAGCTCGGACAGCGTGATCAAGCCGCTGACGAGCAAGGGTGCCAACACGAAGTCCCGGACTCTCTACACCGAGTCCGGGACTTCGTTCTGTGTACCAGTGCTCGCCAAGTAAGTGGCGAGTAGACCTGCACGCCCCTGGCCGGATCGCTGACTCAGCGCCCGAAGCAGAGGGTACGAGACGGCGAACTGGGCGTTCGGACGACGTCCGTCGGCACCGCCGGGATCGGCACAGCCTCCTCCGCAGAAGCCCGGGACCGTGCGAGCCGATGGCTGCCGGATGTTCCAACAGAGGGCCACCGGTCGGCAGAACGGCCAGCGCTTGCCGGCCTCCTCCTCCGTCTCGGCCGGCTGCCGACTGGTCGGCGTCCCGCGCGTCCCACCCGGTCATGAGCCGCCCGGTGGCATCGATCCGTTTGTTCGGAACATGCCCAGCTGCGCGGGTCTGCCTCGTGGGCTCTGCTGCTCCCCCGCTTCCGGGCGGCTCGCACCGGCGCCGTCCCGACCGCGGGCGGGCGGGCGGGCGGGCGGGCGGGCGGGCGGGCGGGCGGGCCAGGGTACGTGTGCCGGCGTACCCGAATGCACTCCGGACAGACCGAAGCACCGTGGGCTCGTGACCGTATGCGGTCGGCTTCGTTGGTCACGACGGCCCTCTGAGGAAGGGGCGGCCGTCCCGGCCCCTCGGACCTGCCCGTGCGGTGCGCCCGGGGCGCCGTCGACGGCCGAAGCGGAGACAGGCATCACCTGACTGGACCGCATACGCCGGGCCGGGGTTGGTGGGGCGTGCACCCCGGTTCAGGCCCACCGGTTCGACACAAGGAGAGTCCTTGCCCGTCCACACACTCGCATGCGCGGACCTCGTCGACGACCGTCTCGTCGCGAGCTACGAGGACCTTCCGGCGGACGGGTACCTCGACGGGGATCACGTCTACCGGTACCGGGCCTTCGGCGAGACACTGCTCGCCTCCGGCGAACCGCACTGGAGGCTCGGGGGCCCGTTCTTCCAGAGCAAGCGCCTCAATAGCCGTGCCGGGGGCATCGACCGTACCTTCGCCCCGTTGGCGGAACCCGCCCGCGAGTTCGCGCGGGCCTTGGCCCTGCGCGCGCAGGGGCAGGGGATCGCTCCGCGGGGGGAGTTACTTCTCGGCTGCCATCAGATCCGTGTCGTCGCCACGGACGCGTTCGCGGGGCTGCCCACCCCGGAGGGGTTCCACCAGGACGGCTTCGCCCAGGTGCTCATCGCCTGCATCGCGCGGCACAACGACAGTGGTGCCGTCACCTCCGTCCGGCGGCTGGGCGCCGCCTCGGAGCTGCTCTACGAGGGCTCTCTTGCCGCCGGCGACGCACTCCTGCTGGTGGACCCCTTGGTGGAGCACTACGTCAGCCCGCTGACTCCCCGTCGGCCCGGACGCGCCCATCGCGACGTCGTCGTGGTCACCCTCGCGCCCCTCTCCGCTCGAGAGGGTCGCAATGCGTAAGGCGCGCGGCCCGGCGGATGTGGCGTACCTGACCTTCGACGGCTTCGATCCCGAACTCAAGCCCGCCGTTGAGGCCATGGAGGATCTGGGGGTGCGCGCGGAGGCCGTTCCCTGGGACGCCCGGGACGTCGACTGGGGTGCGTACCGAGCGGCCGTGGTGCGCAGCACGTGGGACTACACGAGTCGGCACGCCCAGTTCCTGGCCGCCCTCCGGCGCATCGGGGAGCGGACCGCATTGTGGAACCCGGTGCCCGTGATCGCGTGGAACAGCCGCAAGAACTACCTGCGTCACCTGGCCGGACGGGGCTGCGCGGTGATTCCCACGGTGTGGACGACGCCCGGGGGCCGCCCGACCGTCGCCGATCTGCCGGCCGACTGGACGGAGGTCGTGGTCAAGCCGGTCGTCGGGGTCGGCGGTCAGCACGTCCTGCGGACCACCGACCGCGACGCGGCGTGCGTGTACGCCGCTTCCGGCCCACCCATGATGGTCCAGCCCTACCTCCGCGAAGTGGATCACGGAGGTGAGATCTCCCTGGTGTACATCGGGGGCGCCTTCAGTCACGCCGTCCGCAAGCAGGGCTACCTCGCCCCCGAGTCGCTCCGTGACGGGATCCTCGCACCGGAGCCGGGGAGCGAATGGTCCGCTCGCCCCTGCCGTCCCGGCCCCGATCACTTCTCGACGGCCGGGCACGCCCTGGAGAGCGTTCCCGGCGCCAGGGACCTCCTCCACGCACGCGTCGACATGATCCGCGACAGGAGCGGCCAGCCGCGCATCGTCGAGGTGGAACTGATCGAACCGTTCCTCTACCTGCTGTACGACGACCAGGCCGCGGACCGTCTGGCCCACGCTGTTCGCGACCGCCTCGGGCGGCCCCGGGGGTGACCGGTCGGCGCAACGAGTGTTCGCCGGGGCCTCGCTCCTTCTCGCGCAGTGGGCCGTGGGGGTGTGGCCGGTTCGGACCCTTGGCCTCATGGGCCTTGGCATCGGGCACGGCCTGAGCCTCGCCTCGGACGTGAGACCGGCGATCTCGCCTCCCGAGTGGACCCCTTCCACACGGCCTCCGCCGTGTCGCCGTGACCACCGGGGTTGTGGAACTCATCGGACATCAGGGCTGTGGCGTATGCCTGTTGGGCGTTCATGATCGCACCGTAGGCCTGGGGGAACGGGCCGACCGCACCGGTGAACAAGGCCATGTCGGCCTTGTCGAACACTGCCCGCTCACCGAGCGGTCCTGCCTGGTTTCGCACCGTTCCCGGCTGCGGCCTGCAGGTCGGGCGTGTACTCGGCCGCCATGTTGCCCCTGGTCGCTCCTGGCACGGATGACAGCGCAGCGCCGGGACCGGTCTTCCAGGGTCCCACCCCCGGCACAGGCGCGGCGCCCTGGAGTGAACACCCCACACGCGGGAAGGCTCGGACTGTTGATCGACACGCATCGCCACGCCCTTCTACAAGGTTGTAGATTCTTGCCGACGTCACCACCCTCCGACGACAGTGCCACCGCATGGGGGCATGCTGCCTGGCACTCGCTTCGCCAGGAATCGGGCCGCACGGCAGCCGCAGTCGCCGCACAGAGAGAGCAGCACATCGCATGAGCATCATCGGTTGGATCGTCCTCGGGCTCCTCGCAGGAGCGATAGCGAAGTTCCTGCTACCCGGACGCGACCCGGGAGGCCTGATCGGCACCACTGTGATCGGCGTCGCCGGGGCGTTCACCGGCGGATGGCTTTCGGCGAAGCTCTTGGACCGGCCCATCCAGAACGAGCTCTTCGACCTCGCAACCTGGGGAGCGGCCGTCGGCGGATCTCTGGTGCTTCTGGTCGCCTATCGGCTCCTGTTCGGCAACTCGCGAGACTGAGAACACACACGAGCCGAACGCCCGGGCGGTGGAGCAGCGCGACGCCCGGGCGGGCCGATCCCACGCCCCGTGCCGGCTCGACCCAGTGGGCAGGCCCTGTTTCACTCCATGGTGCGCATTCGGCTCTCCGGGATGCCCGCGCCCACAGGCCCCCATGCCGCCACACCGTTGCCCCGGGCTTCGACCGGGTGACGGCGTCGGCCCACGACGCACGGCTGCCGCTCCCGGCCGTCCTCAGGTCAACCGCCGCCGGCGGAAGCCCTGCGCCCCGGCGGTGGTGGATCCCACCCCCTGCTCTTCCCTCCGGCGGCCCACCGGCCCCCGGAGTTCGTGCGGCATACGGGGGATTTCCCCGGTACACGATCACATCAGTCAAGGTCGGGTTGTCATACGGTCATGACGATCAAGCCGCTGCTTCAGCCGCACCCCATGCCCTCCCATCTGCGCCGTCGGGATGTTCGGGCTCCCTTGCCCAGTCCGCGGGACAGGGCGCGCCTCCGTCGAGCCTGGCACCTGACAGAAGGCCACGTGGCAGACGCGTTCGGGGTGACCGTGGCCACGGTGCGCTCATGGGAGGCCGGACGCACCTCCCCCACGGGGCTGCGACGGGCTGCGTACTCCGCATTCCTGAACGGCCTTGCCCAAGGGCTGATCCCAGAGCACGAGGCGCCAGAGGCGGAGGCCATCACACAGACCCAGACCCCTCAGGCTCCTCGTCATGCCATGAAGCATCGAGCTTCTGGCGCTGGAAGGAAGGAACATCACCCGGGGGTGCACAGCGTCCCGCCTCGGGTACGGAACCCTTCATCACGCGCAGTTCCCGCCGCCGCGACAGCCGTGCCGCACGGTCACATCGCCATGCCGAAGGCAATCCGGCCAGGATGCAGGCCCGATCCTGTGTCGCCTGCACGACGACGACGGCTGCGTGCCGCGGCGGTCGCAGCGGCCGTCTGGGCGGCCTGCCTTTACCTCTTGATCACCTCTCCACCTCCACTTCTCTGACGCCGCGGATCCGCAGCCTCCCCGCGGTGACTCAGAGCCTGCCGGTGACCGTCACTCTGACCTGCACCGGCCTGCCTGTGCCCTCGGGGTGCAGCAAGGCAATGCACTCCCCTACGGCTCGCCGGGTCGCGCGAGCGACATCGGCGGGACGGCTGTGCCGGAGAACGACGATACGGACGTCAATCCTCATGGGCTCGGCACCATGATGCCCGTTCACCCTCACCCCGGACGGCAACGCAGGGTCCGCCGTCCGGGGTTCAAAGGGCCGGAGCAGAGCGGTGAGGCCCGGATTGAGGAACGCCACACCTGGCACCTCCACGACGGATCGGGCGATCTCCCGCGCCACCAGGCTGCGGGCAGGGTCCCGGGTCATCGGCTTCGCCCCTCCCGGCTCTCGTCCGAATCGACCACCAGGTCAGTGATCCGTACGTCTACCGCCGCTATGACCAGACCAAGCTGATCGTCCGCCGCGGCCCGCACCTCACGGCGCACATCATCGGCAATATCCGGAAGGTGCGCATCCACCGGGGCATGGATGTCCAGGCACACCTCGACCGGTCCGGTGTCGAAGGAGAGGCTGGGCGCGAAGCGGCACGAGCCTGCCCGCACGCCGGAGACGCCTTCGGCCGCCGCGCGCAGTGTCCGCGCTGCCACCGCCTCCGTGATCCACAAGTCCTCCCCGGCTTCACCGAGCGGCAGGGGCCGACCCGGCCGCAGTTCGAGGCGCACCACGTCCATGATCCGCTGAGTGAGCGGTGCCATGTCGTCAGCCGGGGGGTCCACGGCGCTGTCGCGGAGGCCGCGAACTGCCGACTGCAGCTGCTCGAGGCCGCGCACGGACTCACGGCAGTGGGGGCAGTCCCGCAGATGCGCATCGCTCCGGCCGTACTCCCAGGCGTCCCACACGTCGAAGACGAGACGCCCGCATGCCAGCTGCTCGTCCTCCTCGTCACGGCCGTGGTCAGGTGAAGTAGTGCGCGTGGTCATCGCCAGGCCCCCATCGCTTGTGTCAGGCTGCGGCGTGCACGGAATACGCGAGCTCGGACAGCCTCCTGACTGATGCCGACCGCTTCCGCGATGAACTCATAAGGTCGTCCGTCCAACTCTCGCAGCACCCAGCATGCACGCTGCTCCGCCGAGAGCAGTTCGAGCGCGTCCCGCAGCTCCCGCACCGCATCTCGGGCCTCGGTGATCCGCGCCGGGGACGAGACGTGTTCCGCTGCCGGTACGTCACCCGCCGACTCCAGAGGTGCCATCAGGCGACGGCTGCGCAGGACATTGAGGCAGCGATTGGTGACGATGCGATATATCCACGTGGTGAACGTGGAATTCCTGTGGAACTCGGGAAGTCGCCGCCACGCGCTGATGAAGGCATCCTGCACGGCGTCCTCAGCCTCGGACCTGGTATCCAGCAGGCGCGTGGCCACACGGATCAGCGCTGGCGCGTGCCGCTGGACGAGCACGGCGAAGGCATCCTCGTCGCCCTCCGCCGCTCGGACGACCAGCAGGTCCTCGTCGGTGTCGCCGCAGGCATCGGGTGATGCGGTGTCTGTGCGGGCCCCCGTCACTGGCCGCTCCTCTCGTCCGGTCTCTGAACGTAGGACACGGCTCCCCGGTGCCGTGTTATGCACGATTTCCTGGCGAGGGCATCGGTCGGATGCCCGCCGAGTCCGCCCGTGACCGCGGCGCCCCGGGGTCACCGAGCCGGGCACCGGGAGGGCGCCGGATCGGGGCCGCGCACGTACACGGCCGGAGGCGGAGGGCACCCGACGGCCACGGCCCGGGAGGCGCCTGCACCGCTCTCGGGACTGCCCCACCCGCCCTGCCCTGCCGGGGGCCGGACCACGCCTCCCTGTGGGAAGGGAGTTGCCGCCCGGGATTCGGGCGGGCCTCTGGCGAAGCGCGGGATGTCGTACCTGCACGCCGGCCGAACGGCCCCGTGGACTCGTCACGGCGCCGTGCCGCTCGGTCCTTGGCATGCCGCGGCGACCGGCGGCCCGTCAGCCGGGAACGCTCGCGGACTCGCGCGTCACACATGTCCGGCCGGTGTGTCTGACGAAGTGAGAGCCAATACCCCTCCGCAGAAAGGGCTGTGCCATGACGATGCAGACCACCACGTTCGAGAAGGACCTTTCCGCCCGGCAGAGCGCAAAGGCAGCAGCACACACGGCCACCGCTCTATCAGCCGGCGTCACCGGCGTGGATCAGCCGGCCGCGAACCGTGGGAAGACTTCGATCGCGGACGTGGTGGTAGTGAAGGTGGCCGGGATCGCCGCGCGTGAAATCCCCGGAGTACATGACATGGGAGGCGGCTTGTCGCGCACGATCGGCGCGGTACGCGATCGTGTTCCGGGCGGCAGGCCGAACGTGGGACGGGGCGTGAAGGTCGAAGTCGGAGAGCGCCAGACCGCGATCGACCTGGACCTCGTCGTGGAGTACGGGGTCACCATCACCGATGTCGCTCACGACGTGCGCGAGAACGTGATCTCCGCAGTGGAACGTATCACCGGGCTGGAGGTGGTGGAGGTGAACATCTCCGTCAACGACGTCCACCTGCCAGAGGACGACGGGGATCACTCCGTCGCTGACTCCCGTGTGGAGTGACCGAGTTCCCGACGGAGCGGCACCAACCCGACAGGAGCAGGCTTGTGAAGACGCCAGGTCTCGGTACGGCCGCAGGTATGGCTCTGGGGTTCGCCGGCTTCTTCGGTGGCTTCGTCGCTCTCCTCTTGGTGGCGGCCCTGGGCGCGACCGGTTGGGCCATCGGTCACTGGGTCGACGGTGGCGGACGGATCAGCGATCTGAGGGACGTGTACGAGAGAGGTCCTCGGTGACCGACCCCGTAGAGCGCGGCGCAATCATGATCTCTGACACGGCCATCCGTCGGATCGCCGAACGGGCGGCAGAAGAGGGGCTGTCCCTCACCGGCTCCGGTAGCACAAAGCGATCCACCACCGTGCGCCTCGGTCGCTCGGGACTCTCCATCCGCGTCTCATTGCGCTACCCGGTTCCGCTGTCGGATGCTGTGCATCGAGTTCAGGAGCATGTGCTTGCGCGTACTCGGGAGCTGACCGGGTGCGAGGTAGCCCGCCCGCGCATCACCGTCAGCGTCCTCTCACCGCGTTCTCCTTCAGGCCTCCTTCTGGAACAGGTCGGCACAGGCCAACCAGCACCGGAAGCGGCTTTCGGTAGCCGAACACCGCTGCGCTGGTGGTCGCAACGTCAGCTGCCTTCGGCGCTGCTGACCATGCCGGTCGCTCTCGCAGCAGCGCTCCTGGTGCTGGACGTCTTCGGGACGCCGATCGGAGGATCCGCCGGGAGCGCGGAAAGCGGATGGGCACTCTCACGGCTCGGGGGCCCAGCGGTGACGGCCATGGCCGGAGCGGTCGCCGCGCTGGGGCTCGCGATGATCGCCTTGGCCCTGACTCCGGGCCTTCGCCGTCTCCACACCCTCGCGTCGACGGCTCGCCTGCGAGCAGCCGTCGACCGGCGCGCACTGGAGGCACTCGTACAGGACGCCGCAGAACGCGTGACCGGGGTGAGCACCGTGCGGGTGCGTCTGCGAAGGCGGCGGATGGCGGTGCGGGCGGAGCTTGCCTTCGGTAGCCGTGCAGCTGCACTGGACTTGGCGCGACGGGAGGCCGTCACGGCTCTGGCAGGGTGCCGATTGCATCGAACACCGCGCTTGTCACTCAATGCCCGCCTCTCACCTGCCTGGGTTCCGGAACCAGCGGCGGGGAGCACCGCTGAGCGGCAGGTCTTCGATCCTCTCCGCATCTGCTCCGAGAGCCACGACCCGTAAGGAGGGCACCCCCCTGATGTTCCACTGCCGAACGGCTGTGAACCGTACCCTGCTCGGTCTCACGGGACTGGTGCTCGTGATCGTGGCTGCCGCGGTCATGTCGTCGGTTTGGGGCCTGGGGCTTCCCCCGTGGGGGCCCGGCTTCGCGCAGCGCACGGTGTTCCTGGAGGAGGTGAGATCCGTAGCGATCGACCTGAGTCCGCCCTGGAGCCCTCAGTTCATGGCGGCCGTACTCGCCGTAGTGCTCGTGTGCGGTCTGTGGTCCGCCCGGCAGTTGGGAGACGGCAGGCGTTCCCTGCTGGCGCTGCAGGTGGCCGACGGTGCGGTACGAACCAAGGCACTGGAGGATGCCGTGGCGTGGCAGGCGGCTGGCATCAGCGGCGTCGATTCCTGCCGTGCTCGGCTTGCGGGACCGTCCGGGAAGTTGTGTCTCCACCTGGATGTCCGACTACGGCAGGGGGTCGCACCAGGCACCGTCCTGGCGACGCTGGAGGTAGTGGTGGCCGAACTGGAGAAGGCACTTGCCCCGGGCCACCTCCGGACACGGGTGCGTTTCGGAGCCCCACGCAGGGCCCGTGGGGTGGGCATTCTCCCGACCCGGTCGTCACGAGGCCGGAGAGTGCGGTGAGCGTCCTGCCAGCGGGAGGTTCGGGGACGACGGCTGGCAGGCGAAGGCCGTCGACGGACCAGCAGGGCAGGGACCACCAGAGGCCGAACCTCAAAGGGCATCGTGCTCCTCCGCCGGGGCTTGACCGGCTCCGCCATCGAATCGCGGCCATGCGAGCCCCGGTCGGCCCGTCAGCCTGTGGCGGAACTGCAGAACCAGTCCCGACGGCGGCAGCAGAGGCGACAGACATCGCGCAGCGGTCTCTCCGCGAGTGGGGTGCCCTCCTTCCCCAGGGGAGGACGGCACGCGGGACCTCTGTGTCGCGCAGTCGCTCGTGGCGACACCTGCTGCCTCCCACGCGCACACAGGAGACCGGGCCGGTCCGCCTTCGCCGAGCCAGCGTCGTGCACGTCGCGAGAGGGCCGCCGGAGGTTCCGAGCCCTCATGAGGACGTCTCGGTAGGGCGCTGCGGCATGCCAGCAACTGCTCGCACAGCGCTCGGGTCAGCGGCTGCGCAAGGCGGCGAGGGACTCCTCAAGATCCACGCCACGGGGTCGGTTGTGGGGGAGTTTGGCGAGCAGGGCAGCCATGCCGCATGTGTTGGTCAGAGCCGAGAAGACGAGGCCCGCCGCGATCCCGGCCGAGACGAGCTGGAAGGCCGGGTGGACGAGAACCCCGAGGAGTACGCCGAGGAGCACGACGGCACCTGCGGTCAGGCGCACCTGGCGCTCCATACCCCAGGCGGCCCGCGGTGCGCCCTGCGGGCGGTGCAGTTCGTGCCCGTCCGCGGCCCACGCCCCGGTGCCGCCGGAGAGTGTGGCCGTCGTGACGCCATTCTCCGCGAGGATCCGGCAGGCGTTGCCGGAGCGCGCCCCCGAAGCGCAGACGACGAGGACGTCTCCACGGTCGGCCGCATGCCGGATGTCCGGCAGGGCCTGTGCGATCCGGTCGAGGGGAATGTTGAGGGCACCGGGCACGTGTCCGCCGGCGAACTCTCCCGGGGTGCGGACATCGATGATGGTCAGCTCGTGCAGGCGGGTCCGGGCCTCGTGAATGGCGAGGGCCTCAGGCGTCGTCATGGCAGATGTCATCCTTGTGTGTCGGCGGAGCCCCCCAACGAGGGCACCAGAGTACCCCTCGGGGTATTTCGTGAGGAGTTGTCGTGGAACTTGATCTGGCCGGTGCCGAACTGAAGGCCGTCCTCAACCGGCTGCGCCGGGCTCAGGGCCAGATCGCCGGAGTCATCCGGATGATCGAAGAGGGCAGGGACTGCGAGGAGGTCGTCACCCAGCTGGCGGCCGCATCCCGCGCACTCGACCGGGCCGGCTTCGCGATCATCGCCACCGGACTCCAGCAGTGCCTGACCGGCATCGAGGACGGCAAGCAGTCAGGCGAGGACCGGGACGCGATGCGCAGCCGCCTGGAGAAGCTGTTCCTGTCGCTGGCCTGACCTGGTGGCGGCGTTCAGGTTCAGACGATCACGTCGATGAGCATGAAGGCCGCCACCATCAGCAGGACACAGGCGAAGATCCGCTGCAGGGCCGCGCCGGAGACCTTGGAGGCAAGACGCTTCCCGTCCCAGGCCCCCAGGACCGCCGCCCCGGCAAAGGGCCCGATCACCGCCCAGTCCAGCGCACCGCCCGTTCCCGCGCGTGCCGCCAGTGCGGCGAGCGAGTTCACGGTGATCACCAGCAGACTGGTGCCCACTGCCTGGCGCATACGCAATCCGAGCACGCCCACCAGGGCGGGGACCGCCAGGAAGCCGCCTCCCACCCCGAGGAATCCCGTCACGGCTCCCAGCCCTGCACCCGCTCCGGCAGCCTTGACAGGTCGGACCGGCCCCGAGGGGCCGGCGGCAGGGCGCAGCATTCGCACAGCGGCCAAGCCCGCAATGACGGCGAAGGCACCGGTGAGCAGCGCCGGGGCCAGCCGCCCCGCGACGGCACCGGCGAGGAAGGCCGGACCGATGCCCGCCGCGGCGAACAGCGCACCCGTCCTCCAGGCCACGGCGCCGTCGCGGGCGTGCGCGTACAGAGCCGTGGCGGAGGTCGCCGTGACGATGACGAGGCTTGCCGTCGTGGCCGCGACGGGAGTGAAACCGAGCAGGTAGATCAGGGCCGGAACGGCGAGGACACTGCCACCGCCACCGAGCGCCCCGAGGGCCAGTCCGACGACGGCGCCGGCAATGAGGGCGAGGACGAGAGCGGTCACGCGATTCGGCCGCTGTTCCCGCGTTCATCGACGACCGGGTATCCGGCGGAGGCCCACGCGTTCATGCCTCCCTCGACGTCCACGGCCTCCGCGCCGCGCTCCACGAGGAGCTGCGCCGCACGCTGGGAGCGCCGCCCGCTGCGGCAGATCACCACGAGGGGCAGCTCCTGCGCGGCACGCGGCAGGGACGCACCCGCCACAAGGTCCGTGAGCGCGGCATGCACCGCCCCGGGAGCGTGCCCCGCGCTCCACTCCGGCGCTTCGCGTACGTCGAGAAGGACGGCACCTGGCCGGTCCCCGCGAGTGCGGCTGTAGGCCTCGCCTACGCTGAGGCGCGGCGTGTTTCGGCGGGACAGGAACATGCTGGGCTTCCTTCCGTGTCGGGTCGGGTGAGGGCCGGACAGAGGTCCGACCGGTCGGCGCGGGCCGCGCCGGGCGGACTCGCGCCGATCCGGAAGGCGACCGCGGGTCGCACGGTCTCCGGGCCCGGATCGACGGCGTTGATGGCTGCCGCGCCCGGGTCGACGGGCGTCAGAGTCACGCCGGAACGAGCGGTAGGCCCGCAGCACTGGCGGCCTCGAAGTCGTCGTCGACAGCGACCACCTCGCGCCCGGCGGCATCCAGCAGCGAGGCGGCGATCGCGGCGCGCATGCCTCCGGCGCAGTGCACCCACACCGTGCCCTCGGGGACCTCGTGAACGCGGCGGGTCAGCTCGTGCACGGGAATGTGCACGGCGCCTTCGATCCACCCGTCCGCCCGCTCGGAGTCCCGGCGCACATCGAGCACCACGACCTGGTCGACCCCCTGCTCGGCGAGCCCGGCGAAGGTGGCACGCGGAAAGCTCGCCGGCTCCTCCCCGGCCCGGAGCCAGCCCCCGGGGCCCCCCGTGGCTGCTGCGGCGGGGCGGTCGATGCCGACCCGGACGAGTTCCCGCTGCGCGGCGGCCAGCTGGTCGGCATCCGCGGCAAGCAGGGTGACCGGCTTGCCCCAGGGGATCATCCAGGCGAGGTAGGTGGCGAGACTTCCGTCGGCCTCGAAGTTGAAGGAACCGGCCACATGGCCTTCGGCGAAGGCGAGGCGGCTCCGCAGATCCACCACCCATTCCCCGGCCGCGAGGCGGGAGGCGATCTCCTCCGCGTCGGCGAGGGCGGGCGGGGTCAGATCCACCGGCGCCGGGCCCCTGGCATTCGCCGGACCCATGTGGGCGTAGTAGGCGGGCACATCGTCGAGGCCGCCGAGCAGGTCGGCGACGAAGGTGTCGACCTCGGTGGTGAGCGCCGTGTTCGCGGCCTTCTCCTTGCCGATCGTCGTGGTGTCGCCTCCGTCGGCCTGCGCAGAGGAACAGAAGCTGCCGAAGCCGTGGGTGGGCAGGACCGCGGTGTCGTCGGGCAACGCGGCAGCGAGGCGGTGGGCGGATGCGTGCTGGGCGCGTGCGAGCTGCTCGGTGAGCCTGGGCTCGACCAGGTCCGGTCGGCCGACCGAGCCGACGAGAAGGGATCCTCCGGTGAACGCCGCCACGGGGGTATCGCCGTCGCTGAGCACATAGGAGGTGTGGTGGGGCGTGTGTCCGGGTGTGGCCATCGCGGTCAGGACGAGACCGGAGTCGACGGTGAAGGAGTCGCCGTCGGACACGGGAGTCCTGGCGAAGGACACCCTCGCCCCGGACGGTACGAGGTACGCCGCACCGGCGATCCGAGCGAGTTCGAGGCCGCCGGTGAGGTAGTCGTTGTGCACATGCGTCTCGACCACGTGGGAGATCCGTACACCGCGGCGCACGGCGGCGGCCAGCACCCGGTCGATGTCCCGCGAAGGGTCCACCGCCACCGCCGTCCGGCTCCCACCGGCCAGATAGCTGCGGTTTCCGAGGCCTTCCAGCTCGATGGTGTCGACGAAGAACACGGGGAACCCCTTTCCCGATTGATTACCCCAGGGGGTATTACACCCACCCTAACACCAGTACCCCAGGGGGTATATTCCGCTGTCGCGGCGACCACCTCGCCCACCGAGTACCCGACACGCGGCCGAGGATGCACGGCCCGGCGCCGATCACGGCGGCATGCAGGCGCACGGGCTGACCCCGGAGCCGCTGCGCAGCGCCGACAGACCCCGGCCGGCGGCCGAACGGAGCACCTGGACTGTTGCGTTCGGATCGGTTCCGCTGACTGAGGTTGCCGTTGATGATGTCCATGCAACAAACCGCATCAGCGCTGCGATTTCGGTCTTCGGTGCCCTTGCCGGCGTCTTGCTGCTCGGCGGTGCCGTTCGCGGGTACCGCTCCGGAGCATCGGCCCTCTGGATCGCGGTGGGAGCTGTGATCCTCTTCAGCGCCCTGTGCTCGCTCGTACGGGATGTGCGGCGGCTTCGCGCCGGGCCGACCGTCTGAGGGCGGTACCGGAAGCAGCGCGCGGCCGACGCCCTGCGGAAGGGCGCGGCCGGGACGGGACGGGGACTCGGGCCGCTCCCCCGCGCCAAGCGGAGGCGGCTCCCGGACCGTCCGGGTCACCTCGGGCGGAGCGACGCCCTCGGCGCCCTGCCGGGAAGGCGGGAGGTGGCAGCGAGGGCCGGGCAACCGCGCGGCGGCCCCTCCGCCGAGACGTCCACCCCGGGCCGTCATGGGCGGGCGACTGCGCTTCCGCCCCAGCAGCTTCCCCGCACGAGCGGCGGGCGCCCGACGGCCGCCCCTCCACCGGCAGGGGCGGGGAGGCGTCGGGCCTCCGCACGAGCCCTCCGGCACCGAGGCGGGGATCAGCCGGGGCGCCCCTGGCGGAGCGCCGCACGCCGACCCGGCGCCCCGGGTCGGGCGGCCGCGCCCTCCCACGCCGCCGGTGCCCACCGACGCCGACGCCGGTGCCGACCGCGACCCCGGAGGCCGGAGCGGTACCCCGGCGCCGGCCCCACCCCTGCCGCTTTCACCCCTTCCCGCCCCCCGACGGGACCGCATAGCCGTCGGGCCGGACCAGGAGCGTGTCACGGCGGGCCGGATCGGCCCAGGTGGCCCGTATCAGGCGCCCACCCGCCACCGGGGAGGTGCGGGGCAGGCCGGGGACCTCGCCGGACGGGGCGACGAGCACGAACGCGCGGTCCCGCAGCAGTTCGTAGAGCCTGCCCTCGCGCAGGGCCAGGTCCGGAACACGCCGGGCACCGGGACCGTAGGAGATGCCGATGCCCGTGATCATGCCCATGACCCGCGCGGAGGCCGGACGGACGGCGTTCAGCAGCCCCGCCGCGAGCCCGCGGGCCGCGCGCTGGAGCGGGGTGCGGGCCATGGCGAGACGGACGATGGCGCCACTGCTGCGCAGCACACGGGCCCCGACGGGGTGCCGTTCTCCGTGGTAGCTGTCGAGCAGCCCCTCGGGGTCGGACGCCTCTCCCCGCAGGACCGCCGCGAGCTTCCAGGAGAGGTTGGCCGCATCCTGGAGCCCGGTGTTCATGCCCTGCCCGCCCGCGGGAGAGTGCACATGCGCGGCGTCTCCCGCGAGGAAGACACGGCCGACGCGATAGGAGGGCACCTGGCGCTCGTCGCTGTGGAAGCGGGACATCCAGCGGGGTCCGTGCATCCCGAAGTCGCTGCCGAGAGCCTTGCGGGCGATCGCCCTGACCTCGTCGAGCTCCACCGGCGCGCCGTCGGGGGCCTGGTGCCCGCGGTCCCAGCCCATCACCCGGTACCAGCCGCCGCCGAAGGGGGTGATGAACGCGAAGGCGTCCCCCGAGGCGGCCACGGTGAGCAGCCCCTCGGGCTCCTGCGCCAGCCGGACGTCGGCGAGGACGATGGAGCGCACCACGGACACCCCGGGGAAGGGCAGGCCCAGCGCACCGCGCACCGCGCTGCGCAGGCCGTCGGTGCCGACGAGGTAGCGGGCCCGCAGTGCGGGCGCCCCACCGGCGAATTCGGCGGTGACGGAGTCGGCGTCCTGGCTCAGACCGCGCAGCTCCACCCCGTACCGGAAGCGGACCCCAGCGGCGAGCGCCCTGCGCTCCAGGAGCCGTTCGACCTCGAACTGCGGGGTGATCAGCAGGAAGTCGAAGCGGGAGGACAGCCGACCGAGGTCGAGCGTGAGCCGCCGGAAGAGGCTCAGCTCCGTGACGGGCGTGCCCGTGGCGACCAGTTCGTCGGCGAGGCCGCGGGCGTCGAGCTGCTCCAGGGTGCGGGCGTGCACCCCGAAGGCACGCGTCAGGTTGCTGATGCCCTGCTCCCTGCGCTCGACGAGCGTGACCCGCAGCCCGGCGGCGGCCAGGTCCCCGGCGAGCAGCAGCCCGGTCGGCCCCGCGCCCACGACGAGGACGTCCGCGTCGGTGCCGTCGGCGGCCCTCACCGGGGCCGCGGCGGGGACCGGACCCGCGCCGGGGCCCGCGCCCTCGCCCGAGTCCGGGACCGGACCCGCGCCGGGGCCCGCGCCCTCGCCCGACTCCGGGACCGGCTCCGAGTCCGGGACCGGCTCCGGGACCGCGGCGGCGCCCGGGACGTCGCGTGTACCCCTCGTGCTCATCACTGCCTCCAGGTGTGCCTACGACCGTTGACCAACAGATGTAGGCCAACGCTTGTTGGTCAACGCTTGTTGGTCAACCTAGAGCACCCCGGAGTGACACGTCAACACCCGTTGGCCTACTGTTGTTGGCATGACGACCGCACGCCGCTCCGACGCCACACGCGCCGCGATCCTCGAAGCCGCCCGCGAGCGCTTCGCCTCCGACGGCTACGAGCGGGCGACCATCAGGGCCATCGCCCGCGACGCGGGGATCGACCCCTCGATGGTCATGCGCTACTTCGGGAACAAGGAGGGGCTGTTCGCCGCGGCCTCGGCCATCGAGCTCGAACTCCCGGAGCTCGGCGCCCTGCCTTCCCGGCACGTCGGCGCGGCGCTCGTCACGCACTTCCTCGACCGGTGGGAGCGGGACGACGTGCTCACCGGACTGCTGCGCGTGGGGGTCACCAACGCAGCCGGAGCGGAGCGGATGCAGGCGATCTTCGCGGAGCAGCTCGGCCCCGTCGCACTCGGCGTCTGCCCCGAGCCCGCCGAGGCCCCGCGCCGGGCCGCGCTCGCCGCGTCCCAGATCCTCGGGATGGCACTCGCGCGCTATGTGCTGCGCCTGCCGCCGGCGGTCGAACTGTCCCGCGACGAGGTGATCGCCTGGCTGGGCCCCACCGTCCAGCGCTACCTCACCGCCGAGCGGCCGTAGGGCCGCCCCTCCGCACCGCGGCGGCGACCCCGCAAGGGGGCCGCCCGCCGCCACCGCGCCCCGCCGGTTCGACGCGCACGGGCCCCGGGCCGGCGACGTCGGACCGTACCCCGCCCCCCCAGCCCCCGACCCCCCGATCCCCCAGGTGCTCAGGCGTTGGGGCGCTTGCCGTGGTTCGCACTCTTCTTCTTGCGCGCACGGCGCTTGTTGCCTCGCTTCGACATGACGACACCCCCTCTCCGCATATCGGTCATTCCGGGCGTCGATCAGTCTAGGTTCCGAGGTCGCCCGGCGCACCGGGGAGGCGGCCCTCACGCACGGCGGCGCGCCGGGGAGGCGGCCCGCCACACACGGCGGGGCACCGTTGGAGCGTCCACGGGTGCCCTCCGGCGAACCGGCCCCGCGTCAGGCGGAACTCCGGCGGCGGGACGCCGTCTTCTTCGCGGCGGACCGGCCCCCGGACGCGGCCCCCGGCTTCGCACCGGACCCGCCACCCCCCGACGCGGACGCCTCGGACGCCCCCGACCTCCCGGAGGCCCCCGACTTCGCGGAGGCCCCGGACTTTCCGGAGGCCCCGGACCGCGCCTGCTTCGACGCCGCCTTCCCGGCCGCCTTCGACGCCCGCGCCGTGGACTTGGCCGGAGCCGCCCTGCCACCCTCCCCCTTCTTCGCCGTGCGCGCCGTGGACTTCTTGCCGCTCGCCGCCTTGGGAGCCGAGCGGCCCGCGATCGGGGTGACCCCGGCGACGCCCCCCTCCTCCCCTCGCGCCTCCTTCGCCGCGCGCACGCTGCCCTCCAGCGCGGCCATCAGGTCGATGACCCGCCCCCCGTCGCCCTCGCCCGACTCCGGCACCGGGACGGCCCCGCCCTCGGCCTTGGCGGCGATCATCGCCTCGACGGCCTCGCGGTAGTCGTCGTGGAGGGACTCCAGGTCCACCTCGCCGAGCGTGTCCATGAGAGCGTCGGCCAGATCCAGCTCGGCGTCGCGCACGGTCACCTCCACCTGCGGCGCCACCCCTTCCGGTGCGCGGATCTCGTCCGGCCACAGCAGGCCGTGCATGGCGATCACGTCGTCGACGACGCGCAGCATGCCCAGGCGTTCGCGGCCCCGGAGGGCGAACTTGGCTATGGCCACCTTGTTGCTGCGCTTGAGCGCCTCGCGGAGCAGGGTGTACGGCTTGGCGGCCGGGGCCCCGTTCGCCGAGAGGTAGTACGCGGCGTCCATCTGGAGCGGGTCGATGTCGGCGGCGGGCACGAAGGCCACGATCTCGATCGTCCTGGCGGTCGGCAGCGGCAGCGCCGCAAGGTCCTCGTCCGTGATGGGGATCATCGAGCCGTCGGCGTCCTCGTAGGCCCGGCCGATCTCGGTGTTGGACACCTCCTTCTCCTCCAGCTCGCAGACCTTGCGGTAGCGGATCCGGCCGCCGTCCGCCTCGTGGATCTGCCGGAAGGACACCGCATGGCTCTCGGTCGCGTTCACGAGCTTGATCGGAATGCTCACCAGACCGAAGGAGATCGCCCCGTTCCATATGGATCGCACGCTATGTCCCTTCCCTACCGGAATCATGGGATTCTCATCGTATGACGCCGATCACAGAGGTGGCGGGCCGGCGGCTGGCGCTGAGCAACCTGGACAAGGTCATCCACCCGGCGACCGGGACGACCAAGGGCGAGATCCTGCACTACTACGCCGTGGCGGCACCCGCGATCCTGCCCCATCTGCGCCATCGGCCGGCCTCGTTCCTGCGCTACCCCGACGGCCCCGACGGCCAGGTCTTCTTCACCAAGAACCCGCCCCCCGGGACGCCCGAGTGGGTGCGCACGGCACCCGTCCCCCGGTCGGACGACCCCGGCGCCCGGCAGATCGTGGTGGACGATCTGCCGACCCTGGTCTGGGCCGCCAACCTGGTCACCGAGTTCCACACCCCCCAGTGGCGGGCGGACGCCCCGGGCCTCGCCGACCGCCTGGTGCTGGATCTCGACCCGGGGGCGCCCGCCGGGCTGGCGGAGTGCTGCGAGGTCGCGCTGTGGCTGCGGGAGAGACTCGCCGGGGACGGCCTGGACGCCTACGCCAAGACCTCGGGCGCCAAGGGGCTGCACCTGCTGGTCCCCCTGGCGCCGACGCCCTCGCGGGAGGTGTCGGCGTACGCGCGCTCGCTCGCGGTCGCGGGGGAGGCGGCGCTGCCGGGGCTGGTGCTGCACCGGATGACCCGGGCCCTGCGCCCCGGGAAGGTGTTCGTGGACCACAGCCAGAACGCCGCCGCCAAGACCACCGCGACGCCCTACACCCTGCGAGCCCGCCGGGAGCCCACGGTGTCGGCGCCGGTGACCTGGGAGGAGGTGGAGCGGCGCGGGCCGCTGGTCTTCCGTCTCGGGGACATGCCCGCCCGGCTCGAGCACCACGGAGACCTCCTCGCACCGCTCACGGACCCCGGGGCCGGGGGGCGGCTGCCGTGAGCACCCTCCGGCCGCCGCTGCGGGTGGCCACCGCGGAGCCGGTGGCCACCCTGCCGAGGGAGGCGGGCCTGGCCTACGAACCCAAGTTCGACGGGCATCGGATGGTGCTCTTCGCCGCCGACGGGAGGGCGGTGCTCCAGGCGCGGTCCGGGCGGATCGTCACGGCCGCCTTCCCCGACCTGGAGCGAGCCGCCGCGGCACTGCCGCAGGGGACCGTGCTCGACGGAGAGGTGGTCGTGTGGCGGGACGGGCGGACGGACTTCGCCGCGGTCCAGCGCCGGGCCGCGGCGCCCCCGGGGCGCGCGCCCGCCCTGGCCCGCGCGCTGCCCGCCTCGTACGCGGCCTTCGACCTGCTGGCCGAGGGCGGCGAGGACCTGCGGCCACTGCCGTACGGGCGGCGCCGGGCGCGCCTGGTCGCGCTGGTGGGGCCGCTGGGGCCGCCGATCCAGCCGGTGCCGATGACACGCGACCCGGGCGAGGCGCAGACCTGGCTGGAGACCCTGCCCGCGCTCGGCGTCGAGGGCCTGGTGGTCAAGCGGTGGGACCAGCCGTACCGGAGCGGGGCACGGGCATGGCGCAAGCTGCGGCGCACCATCGGCAGCGACGCGGCCGTCCTGGGATTCACCGGCAGGCCGGAGCACCCCTCGGCACTGGTGCTCGCCGTGCCCGGCGAGGCGGCACCCCTGGTCTCGCGTCCGCTGACGCCCGCCCTGCGCGCCCAGGCGGCGGCCCTGCTGCCCCGTTGGACGGCGCCGGGGACCGGCACGGCGGTGGCGCCCGGCCGCGGCGAGATCGGCTACCGCCCGCTCTCCCCCGGCCTGACGGCGGAGGTGGAGGCGGGGACGGCACGGCATCCGGTCGCGACGGTGCGGCGGCTGAGGCTGCCCGAGGAGTTCGACCCGGGGGTGCCGGGCGAGCGCGACCCCGGGGGCGGGGGTACTAATAAAGTTTGACTAGTGGGGTCGGAGGGCGTACGGTCACCGCCGCCCCCGGCCCTCCGCCGGGTGGGCCCGCCGAACCTCCCGAGGAGTTGTGATGACCCTGCTTCCCGACACCGGCTACACCCCCACCCCCGAGGACCGTGCGGGCCTGGACGCCTGGTTCGCCGACTACGACGAGGCCAGTGCGGCACGCGACGTCGAGCGCATGGCCGATCTGGCCGTCTTCCCGCTCAACCTGGTGAGCGACGACGCATCGGGCCACGGGGCGTGCGCGCAGTGGGACCGCGGGCGGTACACGGAGACCATGCGGCAGGTACTCGCCGAGGCGGGGGAGGCCGGCATCTCCTTCGAGTCGGAGCGCACGCCCGTCTTCCTGTCGCCGGCGATGGCCGTGGTGTTCACCGACTCGACCATGACGGCGGGCGAGACGGTGCAGCGGCTGCGGTACGCCGACATCCTCATCCGGCGGGGCGACGGCTGGGCGTTCCAGACGATGATGCAGGGCGGCTGGGGCGGCGCCCTGTAGCCCGGGTCCGCAAGGGCCGTCCGGGCGGTCCGCACGGGCCGTCCGGACGCCCGGCGGGGGACCACCCTGATCCGGCCGTTGTGCCCCCGGCACGCGGTGACAGCGGCGGCGCCCGGAAGGTCCGTTACGGCACGACCCGTCCTCGGCCCCGCCCGCACTGCGGGCCCGAACTCCCCCCGCGGGCACCGCCGCAGCGGCCCCGGGAGCGGCACGGGCGCCCGGAGGGCCCGCCGGGGGCGGCAGCCGGGCGGCGCGATACCGGTCGCCTTCCCCGGGACGTGGGGCACACTCTCCCCAGACACAAGGACGGGACGAGAGTTCTTGGGATGGGGGCAATTGGTGTTCGCAGGGATCGACGAGGTCGACTGGGCAGCGCTGGAGCATGCCTACGGCCCGGCCGACGGCGTGCCGGGATTACTGCGGGGACTGGCCTCCGCCGACGCCGCGGAGAGGGAGGGCGCCCTGGACTCGCTGTACGCCACGGTGCACAGCCAGGGTGAGGTCTTCGACTCCACACTCGCCTGCATCCCCTACCTGATGGAGTTGGTCGCCGACCCCCTGGTGGAGGACCGCGGCCCCGTGGTCGAGCTGCTGACCAGCATCGGCGGCATCGACCTGGACGGGGACGACGAGCTGGACCCGGAGGACGAGGAGTTCGAGGACGCCGCCAACTACGCCATGGCGGCCTCCGCGGTCGCCGCCGGCTCCGAGGTCTTCCTGCAGCTGGCGGGCGACCACGACCGCGAGGTGCGGCTGGTGGTGCCGCTCGCGCTGGCCACGCTGCACCCCGACCCGGTCAGGGTGCTGCGCCTGCTGCGCGGACGCCTGCCGGTCGAGACGGACGACGAGGTCCGGCTCGCCTGCATAGAGGCGGGCGGGCGGATAGCGCTCCGGCACCGCGACCTCACCCCCGAGGTCGTCGACTGGCTCATCGGGGTGAAGGAATCGGGCTACTGCGCGGGGCTGCGCCTGGGCGCGCTGGCCCAGCTGGCGCGCTGCTCCCCCGCCTCGCTCCCCGCCGACGTGGTCCCCTGGGCGACCGGCGTGCTGCGCGAGATGCGGGCGGCGCCCGTGGTGGTGGCCGCCTCGTCGGAGCCGCCCCCGCCGCTGACCGGGGCGGCCCGCGAGATACGGGCCGCGGCGGTCGCCGGACGGGTCGCCCCGTGGACGGCCGGGCTGCTGAGGACCCTGCACGCGGGCCTGGGCGACCGGGTGGACGACCGCATCGCCCTCCTCGCCGACCAGTTGTGCAGCCCCGACCTCAGTCAGCGCATCGACGCCGTGCGCATGAGCGAGGAGCTGCTGCGGACCTGGCGCGGCGCCTACGGGGAGCTGGTGGCCCTGATCGGCGAGCAGCTCGCCGACCGGGACCCGCACCTGCAGGACGCCGCCGCGGCCGTCCTGGGCGGCCTGTTCCAGCTGGCCGCTCCGGCGGCCGACGCCCTGCTGGAGCAGCTGAACACCGATCCGCGCTGCTGGGTGCGCTCCGGCCCCGACGGACGGGACGCACTGGGCGCCCCGGTCCTCGCGCTCGCCCGGGCGGGCGATCCCCGGGTGGTGCCGATCCTGGCCGAGATCCTCCGGCAGGGCGACACCCCCGCCGACCTCGCCCGCTCCCTCGACCGGCTGGGCACGGCGGCGGCGCCGCTCGCTCCCGCGCTCTGCGACCGCCTGGCGCGCCTGGGCCTCGACGGAAGGCTGCCGGAACGGGCGGAGCCGCTGCTGCGGGGCCTGGCCGCGGTGCGGGCCGCCGACATACTGCCCGCGGCCGTCCCCGCGGTGCTGCGTGTGCTGCGCGGGGCCCCCGCGTACGGCAGGGAGCAGGTGGTGGCCGGTGCGCTGCGCACGCTGGCCTCCTTCGGACCGGCCGCAGGGGAGGCGGCGCCCGTGCTCCGGACGCTGCTCATGCCCTCACGGACGGCGGACGGCGGCCTCCCGGCGGCGCTGAACGCCCGGGCGGCCGGCGCGCTGTGGGCCATCGACCGCGACGCGGACACGGCGCTGCCGGTGCTGTGCGAGGTGCTGAGCGGCCGGGACGAGGGGGCGCGGCGCACCGCGGCGTCGGTGGCGGGACGGCTCGGCGACGCCGGTGCCGCGGCCGCACCGCTGCTCGGCTCGCTGATGCGCTCCGCGGAGCCGTGGACCCGGGTGGAGTCGGCCGCCGCGCTCTGGCGGGTGACGGGTGACCCCGGTCGGGCCTGGCCGGTGCTGCGCCGGGCGTGGGAGGAGCTGCCGTACGCACGGCCGCGGGTGGCGGCCGTGCTGGCGGAGCTGTCCACGCGGGGCGCCGAGGGCGCCGACCGGCTGGTCGACCGCGAACTCCTGTCGCCGCGACGGCACAACGCGCTGGACGGCGGCACGGGGGTTCATGACATCTTTGCGGACGAGAGGCTGCTGGCACTGTGCCGGCAGACGGTCACCGGCGGGCCGTGAGCATGCCGCCCGGACGGCGGCGCCCGGTGGGCGCGCACCACGACGAAGGACGAGGCACCACATGATCATCTTCGGTACCAAGGGCTATCTGTACCAGCTGGCCGTCCTGACCCTCGTCTGCGGCCGCTGCGGCAACCCCGCGGCGCACACCCTGCGCAAGCGGGTCACCAAGTTCACCCTGTTCTTCGTCCCGCTGTTCCCGTTCTCGACGAAGTACACGACGCAGTGCACCTTCTGCGGGGCCGAGCAGCAGACCACCGCCGCACAGGCGGAGCAGCTCCGGCAGCAGGCCGGAGGCGGGCAGGCGGCGCCGGGCCACGCGGCCGGGTACGGGGCGGGCCCCGCGACCGGACCGCAGTACGGGCAGGCCCACGGGCAGCACAACCCCTACCAGAACTGAGGAAACGTCACTTCACGGGCGAGGCGGCCCGGCCCGGCCGGGCGCGCCACCCCTTCCCCCGGGACGCCACCGGCACCCCGAGGCCCCGTCCCCGCCGGGAGGACACCCTGACAGGAAGTCACACACAACCCCGCCACCAGAAGAACGCACCGTGACATAAGCGGACAAGAACTCCGTGCGCTTGCTACGTTGCGTGGCATGACCGCACTGACGGCGGAGGCTCCCCGGCACGCGCCGCCCCGTGCCAAGCGGCGAGGGGTCGAGCTGTCCCTCCTCGTCTGCGCCGTCCTCGTCTGCGTCTACGGGTACGCCGCCGTGGGACTCGCGCGGCACGGGGCCGTACCGCCGGACACGGCGGGCTACGCGGCGGGCCTGGGCGCCCTCGCGCTCCTCGGTCACCTCGTCGTCCGCCTGCGCGCCCCCTACGCCGACCCGCTCCTGCTGCCGATCGCCGTCCTGCTCAACGGCATCGGCCTGGTGCTCATCCACCGGCTCGACCAGGAGACCCCGGGCGAGCCCGCCGCCCCCACCCAGCTGGTCTGGTCGGCCCTCGGCGCGGTCCTCTTCGGCGCCGCCGTCATCGCCGTGCACGACCACCGGCGCCTGCGCCGGCACGCCCGCACCGCCGGGGTCGCCGCCCTGCTGCTGCTCGGCGCCCCGATCCTCTTCCCCTCCGTCAACGGGGCCAGCATCTGGATCCGGGTGGGCGGTCTGTCCCTCCAGCCGGGCGAGTTCGCCAAGGTGCTGCTCACCGTGTACTTCGCCGCCCGGCTGGCCGCCCACCGGCCGAAGCCCCCGCACACGGGCCGCCGGCCGAAGGGCACCCGGGGGCCCTTCGGCCGGACGCTGGCTCCCGCGGCCGCCGTGTGGCTGCTGAGCATGCTCGTGCTGGTCGTGGAACGCGACCTCGGCACCTCCCTGCTGTTCTTCGGCCTCTTCGTCGTCCTGCTCTACGTCGCGACCGGCCGGATCGGCTGGATCGGCGCCGGTCTGCTGCTGGCCTCCGCGGGCGCCTGGGCGGTCGGGTCGCTGGAGCCGCACGTCCACAGCCGGGTGGCGGACTGGCTCGACCCGTTCGCCTCGATCACCGCAGGGCAGGGCCCCGGCCAGCTCGCCCAGTCGCTGTTCGCCTTCGCCCACGGCGGGATGTCCGGCACCGGGCTCGGGCTCGGGCACTCGGCCCTGATCGGCTTCGCCGCCAAGTCGGACTTCATCCTGGCCACCGTCGGCGAGGAACTCGGCCTGGCCGGGCTGACCGCCCTGCTCCTGCTCTACGCACTGCTGGTGGGCCGGGGCTTCCGCGCGGCGCTGGGCACGGCCGACGCCTTCGGCACCCTGCTCGCGGTCGGGCTGTCCTCGCTCCTCGCCCTCCAGGTCTTCGTCATCGCCGGAGGTGTCACCGGGCTCGTCCCGCTCACCGGCATGGCGATGCCCTTCCTCGCACAGGGCGGCTCCTCCGCGGTGACCAGCTGGGTGATCGTGGCGCTGCTCGTACGGCTGAGCCACGCGGCCCGGGCACCGCGCCCGGCGGCCGCCGCCCCCGCCGACCGGCCCCCGGCCCGTCCGGCGGTGCTGCGGTGAACCGCTGCACCCGGCAGGTGGCCGCGGTGTTCGCCCTGCTGCTGGCCGTCCTGCTGGTGAACACGGCCCGCGTCCAGCTCGTGCCGGGCCCGTCCCTGCGGGACAACCCGGCCGACCTCAGGGACGACATCGCCCGGTGGAGCCTGCCGCGCGGGGACATCGTGGTGGACGGGCGGCCCGTGACGGGCTCCCGGGACACCGGGCGGAGGCTGCGCTACGAGCGGACCTACACCGACGGCGCCCTCTACGCGCCCGTCACCGGGTACGCGTCCCAGCGCTACGGCACCTCACTCGTCGAGAACCTCCAGGACGGCATCCTGGCGGGCAGCGACCCGCTGCTGTCGCCGCTCCCCCTGCTCGACGGCCTCGGCAGCCGACGGCGGCCGGGCGGGCGGGTCGTCACCACCATCCGGGACGCCGCCCAGCGGGCTGCCTTCGAGGGGCTGGACGGCCGCCGCGGGGCGGTCGCCGCGATCGAGCCCGCGACCGGGCGGATCCTCGCACTGGTCAGCAGCCCCAGCTACGACCCGTCCGCCTTCTCGGGTGCGGGCGAGGCAGCCGCCGGCGCCTGGACCCGGCTCAACGGCGCGGCCGACCGCCCCCTGCTCAACCGGGCCATCCGGCAGACCTATCCCCCCGGCTCCGCCTTCAAGATCGTGACGGCCGCGGCGGCGCTGGAGTCCGGGGTGGTGGAGGACGTCGACGCCCCGACCCGCACCCCTCACCCCTACCTGCTGCCCGGGACGGCCACCGTGCTCCCGGACGCGGCCGAGGGCTGCGAGGACGCCTCCCTCTCCTATGCCGTCCGCTGGTCGTGCAACACCGTCATGGCCCGTCTCGGAGCCCGCGTCGGCCTCGCGGACATGGTCGGGACGGCGGTGGCCTTCGGCTTCAACGACACCGGGCTGCGCATCCCCGCGGCGGTCGCCCGCTCCAACTTCGACACGGACATGTCCCCCGACCAGGTGGCCCTCTCCTCCATCGGGCAGTTCAACACCACGGCGACGCCCCTGCAGATGGCGATGGTCGCGTCCGCGGTCGCGTCCGGCGGCACCCTGCGCAGGCCGTACCTGGTCGAGACGGCGACCCGCGCCGACGGCGACCCGGTCGCCCACTACGGGCCGGGGGCCGGCCGGCAGGCGGTGAGTGCCGCGACCGCCGCCCGCCTGCGGGAGCTGATGGTGCGGGCGGTCGAGGACGGGACGGGCGGGCGCGCCGCGATCCCGGGGGCGGTCGTCGGCGGCAAGACGGGCACGGCCCAGCACGGGGTCGGCAACGCGGGCACGCCCTACGCCTGGTTCATCTCCTGGGCGCGGGCCGAGGACGCGCCGCAGCCGCAGGTGGCGGTGGCGGTGGTCGTCGAGGACGCCACCGGGGACCGCGCGGAGATCAGCGGAGGCGGCAGCGCCGCACCGATCGCCCGCGCCGTGATGGAGGCCGTGCTCTCCGGCTGAGCCCGCGGGAGCGCCGTGCCCGGGTGCCCGGCCCCGGGCAGACTGGGGCACGGGAGGGGACATGGAGGAGATCCGCAGGGCACTGGAGGAGATCGACCGGCGGGACGCCGGGCTGAGCGCCTTCGTCGAGGTGTGGAGAAAGGCGGCCTCCGCCGCCCGGCCGGATCCGTCCGCCGAACTGGCCGGGGTGCCGCTCGCGGTCAAGGGCCGCTCGGGGCTCCGCGCGCACACCGCCCGAAGGCTGGTGGCCGCGGGGGCGGTGCCCGTGGGCGCCACCGCCGTCCCCGGGCCCGGCACCCCCTGGCGCACCTGGGGACTCGGAGCCCATGGACCGACCAGGAACCCCTGGCGGAGCGACCGCACCCCGGGGGGCTCCTCCGCCGGGGCGGCCGTCGCGGTGGCCACCGGCATGGCCGCTCTCGCGACCGGTGGCGACGGCGCGGGGTCCGTGCGGATCCCGGCGGCCTGGTGCGGGGTGTTCGGGTTGAAGACGAGCAACGGGCTGCTCCCCTCCCCCGATCCCTCCGGGCTTGCGGCCCCCGGGCTGCTGGCCCGGACGGCGGCCGATGCCCTGACCGCACTGCACTGCCTGCTCGGCGCTCCCGGCCCGGAGCCCGGGACGGACCCGGCACCCGGGGCGCCGCTGCGGGCGGTGTGGTCGGCGGACCTGGGGTTCGCCGACGGGGTCGACCCCGGGGTCCTCGCGGTCGCCGAGGCCGCCGTGGGGCGCCTGGAGTCGGCGGGCCTCCTGGCCACCACCGGCCCGGGCCCGGTGCTGGCGGACCCGGCGGACGCCTGGCGGGCGGTGCGCGGGGGCCGCCCGGAGGAGGCGCGCGCCGTGCGGGAGGGCAACGACCGCGTACTGGACGCCCTGTTCGCCTCGGCCGAGGTCCTGGTGACCCCCACCACGCCCAACCGGCCGCACGGCCACGACGGCCCCGGACCTGACCGCTACTCCACGGCTCTCACCTGGGCCTTCAACCTCAGCGGCCATCCCGCGGCCAGCATTCCGGCGGGCTTCACCCCGGACGGCTGCCCGGTCGGGCTCCAACTCGTCGCGCCCAGGGGGTCGGACGTCTCACTGGTCGGGAGATCCGTTGCGCTGCAGCGGGTGCTGACTACCCTGCGCCCATGACCTCCTACGAACTCGCCCAGGTGAACATAGCCCGGCTCAAGCACCCGCTGGACTCCCCGGAACTGAAGGACTTCGTCGACAACCTGGAGCCGGTGAACGCCGTCGCCGACGCCTCCGACGGCTTCGTGTGGCGCCTGAAGGGCGACACGGGCGACGCCACCGAGGTGCGCGTGTTCGACGACCCCTCGATCATCGTGAACCTGTCGGTGTGGCGGGACCCGAACGCCCTGACCGCGTTCATGTACCAGGGCATGCACCGGGAGCTGCTCGCCCGGCGCTTCGAGTTCTTCGAGCGCGTCAAGGAGGCCATGACCGCACTGTGGTGGGTGCCCGCCGGGCACCGGCCCTCCGTGGCGGAGGCCGAGGAGCGGCTGCGGCACCTGAGGGAGCACGGCCCGACGGAGCGGGCGTTCACCCTGCGCACCTCGTTCCCGCCGCCCGCGGCCGGCACGGAGCGGTCCGGGGACGGCTGCGCACCGGAGGGCGAACGGGCCGGGGCGGCGGCCTCCGGCTGACCGCGCCCGCACGGGGGCCGCGCCCTGCGGGCGCTCCCGCCCCGCAGGCCCCGCGGGGCGGCGGTGCGATCGCCGCGACGGTCCGCGCGCGCCCCGGTCCCGGGGACCGCGCCGACCGGGACCCGGAGTGCGCTACGCCGCCCCCTCCGCGCCGCCCTCCGCGATCGCGGTGGCCACCTCGGCGACGCGCTCGTGCTCCTCGGCGGCGAAGCGCTCGCGGTCGAGCCGGTCGGCCATCTCCTCGTCCTGGGTCATCAGCAGGTCCAGGTTGGCGTCCCCGAGGTCGAAGACGCCCATGTCCAGATACGCCTTCTGCAGGCGCTCGCCCCACAGCCCGATGTCCTTCACACAGGGCACGATCCGGCTGAAGAGCAGCTTGCGGAAGAGGTGCAGGAACTCCGACTGCTCGGTGTACTCCTCCGCCTCCTTCCGCGGGACGCCGAAGTTCTCCAGGACCTCCAGTCCGCGGAGCCGGTCGCGCATCAGATAGCAGCCCTCGATGACGAACTCCTCGCGCTCGCGGCGTTCGGCGTCGGTGAGCCCGCGGTAGTAGTCGCGCAGCGCCATGCGGCCGAAGGCCACGTGGCGGGCCTCGTCCTGCATGACGTAGGTCAGGATCTGCCGCGGGAGCGGCTTGGTCGTGGTGTCGCGGATCATCCCGAAGGCGGCGAGGGCCAGCCCTTCGATGAGGACCTGCATGCCGAGGTAGGGCATGTCCCAGCGGGAGTCCCGGAGGGTGTCTCCGAGCAGGGCCCGCAGGTTGTCGTTGATCGGGTACAGCATGCCGATCTTCTCGTGCAGGAAGCGCCCGTAGATCTCGGCGTGGCGGGCCTCGTCCATGGTCTGGGTGGCCGAGTAGAACTTGGCGTCGAGGTCCGGGACCGACTCGACGATCCGCGCGGCGCACACCATCGCGCCCTGCTCGCCGTGGAGGAACTGGCTGAACTGCCAGGAGGTGTAGTGCTTGCGCAGCTCGCCCCGGTCCCGTTCGGTCAGGCGTGCCCAGTGGCGGGTGTTGTGCAGGGGCAGCACCTCGTCGGGGGTGCCCAGCGGGTCCGTGGGGTCGACCTCCAGCTCCCAGTCGATGCGCTTGGCGCCGTCCCACTGCTTGTCCTTGCCCTTCTGGTACAGGGCGAGGAGGCGGTCGCGGCCGTCGTCGTACTCCCAGCTGAACCGGGCTGCCCCGTCGGCGGGCACCTGCCAGAGCAGGGAGTCGGGCGGGGTGGTGTAGCGGTCCTGTGTCGACACCGGGCGGCTCCTTCGCCTCACGATCCGTTGGCGCATTCCCTTACGTGCTCACCGCTGTGCAATTACCTGTGGGCAGCGTCACATGGCGGTAGACGGTCAGTCAACAAGTCGTGCGGAAGGGATTGACGGGCCTGCTGACAGGGAGTCTCATAACTCTCGGACCCGGTAAGCCCAGTGACGAGGTGCCCGCCATGACCCCCCTCAGCACCCGCGGCGCAGAGCCGCTCCGCGACGCCCTCGGCCTCCTCCGGGACCGGGAGCAGGTCGCCGCCCGCCTGCTCGAGTCCTCCGCCAGGCACTCCTTCGACCCGGACCGCGAACTCGACTGGGAGGCCCCGGCGGAGGAGGGCAAGTGGTTCTGGCCCCCCGAGCTCGTCTCGCTGTACGACACCCCGATGTGGCGGCGGATGTCCGAGGAGCAGCGCCGGGACCTCGCGCGCCACGAGGCCGCCTCGCTGGCCTCCCTGGGCATCTGGTTCGAGGTCATCCTGATGCAGCTGCTGGTCCGTCATATCTACGACAAGTCGCTGACCAGCAACCACGTCCGCTACGCCCTGACGGAGATCGCCGACGAGTGCCGCCACTCGATGATGTTCGCCCGGCTGATCCGCAAGGGAGGGACCCCCGAGTACCCCGTCCCCCGCGTCTACCACAACCTCGCCCGGGTGCTGAAGACGGTGTCCACCACGCCGGGTTCCTTCGCCGCCACGCTGCTCGGCGAGGAGATCCTGGACTGGATGCAGCGGCTGACCTTCCCCGACGAGCGGGTGCAGACACTGGTGCGCGGGGTGACCCGCATCCACGTGGTGGAGGAGGCCCGCCATGTGCGCTACGCCCGCGAGGAGCTGCGCCGCCAGATGGCGACCGCACCCCGCTGGGAGCGCGAGTTCACCCGGCTGAGCTGCGGGGAGGCGGCCAGGGTGTTCTCCGTGTGCTTCGTGAACCCCCGGGTCTACGACAACGTGGGCCTCGACCGGCGCCAGGCCGTCGCCCAGGTGAGGGCGAGCGGCCACCGGCGCGAGGTGATGCAGTCCGGGGCCCGCAGGCTGACCGACTTCCTCGACGACATCGGGCTGCTGCGCGGTCCGGGGCGCAGGCTCTGGAAGAGCTCGGGCCTCCTCGCCTGACGAGCGGTGGGCGCGGGCACGGCGGCTACCCTGCGGGCATGACCAGTCCCGCATCGGCCACCCCCGCCTACCGCAGGCTCAGTGTCGAGGAGCGCCGTGCCCAGCTCCTCGCGGCGGCTCTCGGCCTGTTCGCCCACCGGCCGCCCGAGGAGGTCTCCCTCGACGACGTGGCCGAGGCGGCGGGCGTCTCCCGGCCGCTCGTCTACCGCTACTTCGCCGGCGGCAAGCAGCAGCTCTACGAGGCGGCCCTGCGCTCGGCGGCCGAGGAGCTGGAAGGGTGCTTCGCCGAGCCCGCCGACGGGCCCCCCACCGACCGGGTGGCCCGCGTCCTCGACCGCTACCTGCGCTTCGTCGACCAGCACGACACCGGGTTCACCGCCCTGATGCGCGGGGGCAGCGTCGCGGAGACCTCGCGGACCACCGCGATCGTGGACGGGGTCCGCCGGGCGGCGGCGGAGCAGATCCTGCGCCACCTCGGCGTGACCCGCCCGGGGCCGCGCCTGGGCATGATGGTCCGCACCTGGATCGCCGCCGTGGAGGCCGCGTCGCTGATCTGGATCGACGAGGGCAAGCGCCCCGGGGCGGACGAACTGCGCGACTGGCTCGTGGAGCACCTCGTCGGCCTGCTGGGCGTCACCGCGGCCGGCGACGAGGAGACCGCGCGGGCCGTGGCCCGCCTGCTGCAGCAGGAGCAGCGGGGCGGCCGCATCGGGAGCCTGGCCGGGCGGCTGGGCCCCGTGGTGGGCGGCGCGGCCCACCTGCTGTGACACTGTCCGGGTGAGAAGCGAGAACACCCCCTTCAGCGGCGGCCCGCTCGACGGGCGCGTCCTGCCCGTCCTGGTCGGGCCCACCGGACACCCGCCGAAGTGGTACCGGATCCCCGTCCCGAACGACGACGGCGCCCCCGAAACGGTGCACGTCTACCGCCGTGTCCCCGCGGGGTACAGCAAGCGGCTCCACCTGCAGCAGGGCTGGAGGTACGAGTACGCCCCCGGGGGTGTGGAGCGGCGCGAGATCCGCTGGCCCTGGTCGAAGCCGAAGGACCCGGGGTAGGGGCTGCCGCGCAGCCCCGGACGGCCGCCCCCCACGGCACCTCCCGGGCGGTGCCGCCCACGGCCCACCCGAGCCCGCACCGCTCCGCGGCCCCTCCCCTTCCCGCCCGGGACCGCGGCCGCGGGCGGGCACGGCTCGGGCCCCGTCAGGCCCCGGCGACCGAGGCCAGGTAGGCGGCGGTCCGCTCCGGGTCGTAGAAGAAGTCCTCGAAGTCCGCCGGGTCGTTGAAGCCGTTCGCGAAGCGGTCGGCGACAGGCTGGTGGGCACCGGCGGCGCCGATCAGGCCGAGCACGTGCTCCGGCGGCGCACCGAGCATCGCGTTGGTCCACTTGGTCACGTGCCGTGCCGTGTCCCAGTAGCGGTCGAAGGCGCCGCGCATCCACTCCTCGTCGAAGGGCCGGTCGCCGTGCGCGGTGATGGAGTCCAGGTAGGAGGCGGCGCACTTGGCGGCCGAGTTGGAGCCCTGCCCGGTGATCGGGTCGTTCGCCACCACGACATCGGCCACACCGAGCACCAGTCCGCCGCCGGGCAGCCTTCCCACGGGCCTGCGCACGGTGGGGGCGTAGCGGCCGGCGAGGGTGCCGCCCGCGTCGGTGAGTTCGACCCGGGTGGCGCGCGCGTACTCCCAGGGCGTGTACTTCTCCATCAGCTCCAGGGTCAGCGACAGGTGCTCGGCCGGGTCCCGGACGCCCCGGAAGACGTCCAGCGGGCCGCCGGGGACACCTTCCCAGAAGAGGATGTCGGCGCGCCCGGAGGTGGTGAAGGTGGGCATCACGAACAGCTCCCCGACACCCGGCACCAGGTTGCAGCGCACCGCGTCGTAGTCCGGGTGCTCCGGGCGGGGCCCGAGGCCGTGCACATAGGCGACGGCCAGGGCGCGCTGCGGTGCGGAGTAGGGGGAGCGGTCGGCGTCCCTCTCGAAGAGGGAGACCAGCTCGCCCTTGCCCGCCGAGACGAGGACCAGGTCGTAGGCGCGGGAGAAGTAGTCGAGGTCGGAGACGGCGGCGCCGTGGATGACGAGCTGCCCGCCGCGCCGGGCGAAGGTCTCCATCCAGCCGGCCATCTTGACGCGCTGGTCGACGGACTGGGCGTAGCCGCCGAGGCGGCCGACCCAGTCGACGGCGCGTCCGCCGTCGGGCCCCGCGACGGACACGCCGAGGCCCTCGATGCGGGGCGCCTGGGACTCCCAGAAGTTGATCCCCAGGTCGCGCTCGTGCTGGAGCGCCGTGTGGAACATGCACTGGGTCGACATCACACGGCCGGACCGGATCTCGTCGGCCGTGCGGTTGGACATCAGGGTGACCTCGTAGCCCTGGGACTGGAGGCCGAGCGCGAGCTGGAGACCGGACTGCCCGGCTCCGACGACGAGTATCTTCCGCATGGCGGTGCTCCGTTGGGGTTCGGGAGGCTATTCGGGGGTGGCTTCGAGGGCGTGGCCGACGAGCGCCAGGAGCGCCTCGACGACCGCCGCCCTGTCGCGTGCGTCCATGATCACCACGGGGACGCGGGACGGGACCGTCAGGGCCTCCCGTACGTCCTCGGCCTCGTAGGCGGGTGTCCCCTCGAAGTGGTTGACGGCCACCACGTACGGCAGTCCGCAGCTCTCGAAGTAGTCGAGCGCGGGGAAGCAGTCGGGCAGCCGCCGGGTGTCCGCGAGAACGACCGCCCCGATGGCCCCGCGCACCAGGTCGTCCCACATGAACCAGAAGCGCTGCTGCCCGGGGGTGCCGAAGACGTAGAGCACCAGGTCGTCGTCGAGGGTGATCCGGCCGAAGTCCATGGCCACGGTGGTGGTGACCTTGTCCGGGGTGGCCGACAGGTCGTCGGTCTCCTCGCTGGCCCGGGTCATCAGGGCCTCGGTCCGGAGCGGGGTGATCTCCGAGACGGCGCCGACGAAGGTGGTCTTGCCGACGCCGAAGCCGCCCGCCACCACGACCTTCACCGCCGTGGGGGCGCGGGTGGTGTCGAGCTGCCAGGCCTGGAGTTCCTCGTCGGGCTCCGGCACGGGCGCGGCCGCTCCGCCGGGGTGCTCCCGGGCCGCGCCGGGCGCGGGTGGGGTGGCGGCGGGGCCGGAGTCGCCCTGCGGGCGGGCGGGGAGCGTGTCAGAGGCGGCGGAGTCCACTCAGCACCCTTTCGAGCAGTGCGCGGTCGGGCTGGCCGGTGCCGTGACCGGTGCCGTACACACGGATCTTTCCCTGGTCGGCGAGGTCGCTCAGCAGCACCCGGACGACACCCAGCGGGATCTTCAGCAGCGCCGAGATCTCGGCGACGGTGCGCATCCGGCGGCACAGCTCGACGATGGCACGGAGTTCGGGCATCACCCGGGCGGCGAGGGTGGGGCCGCCCCTCGGCTCCCGCCGCTCCGCGGGCGCGTCGAGTGCGGCGACGAAGGTCTCCACCAGCAGGACGTGGCCGAAGCGGGTGCGCCCG
Organism: Streptomyces sp. NPDC048001; assembly: GCF_043203115.1. Classification (NCBI taxonomy): domain Bacteria; kingdom Bacillati; phylum Actinomycetota; class Actinomycetes; order Kitasatosporales; family Streptomycetaceae; genus Streptomyces; species Streptomyces sp. NPDC048001. The sequence continues at coordinate 80,068 of NZ_JBIDBN010000002.1, read as the reverse complement.
CCGGTCAGCGAGTAGGGGCGCACACGTGCGGGGCGGCGGCCCTGGCCGCGCACGGGCAGCTTCGGGGACGAGGCGGCGGCGCTCACCGCGGGCTCTCCAGCGACTTGCGCAGCTCGCTGCGGACCTCGGGGGTGAGCACATGGCCGGCGCGGCCGACGAACAGCCCCATGTGGTAGGCGACGACGCTCATGTCGCTGTCCGGCGCGGCGTGGACGCCGAGCAGGGAGCCGTCGCTGACGGACATCACCAGGACGCTGCAGTCCTCCATGGTGATCATGGTCTGCTTGACGCCGCCGCCGTCCATCAGCCCGGCGGCGCCGACGGTGAGGCTGCCGATGCCGGAGACGATGGTGGCGAGGTCGGCGCTGGAACCGCGGGGGCTCTGCGGGCGGGGGGCGGGGCCGTCCGCCGCAGCGTCCTTAGGGGCGGTGTCGGAGGAGAGCAGCAGCAGACCGTCGGACGACACGACGGCGACCGAGCGGACTCCTGGCACCTCCTCCACCAGATTGCCCAACAACCACTGCAGATTGCGGGCTTCGCTGCTCAGCCCGAAAGTGCCGGTCGCAGTCACCTGCGTGCCTCCTCGACTGTGTCCCCCGCTTCGGTACCCGTCTCCCCCGCGTCCCGGCCGCGCGGTGCGGGCGATGCCTCGGCGGCACCGGCCGGTGCGCCCTCGGGCGCACCGGTGATCTCGGCCTCGGCATCGCGCCGGCCGTCCCGTGCGCCCCGCTGGAATCCGCCCAGGCGGCGGCGCAGCGCCTCGGCGTCCACCGCGCCCGTGCGCTCGGCCGGTCCGGAGGGCTGGCCGACGATCCTCGGGGTCCGCTTGGGCAGTCCCTTGTCCGTCACGCGGTCCCAGCCGCCGGGGGCCTCCTGGTGCGGGTCCTCGGACGCGGTGCCGGTCTCTGTGCCGGACTCGGCGCCCGACGCCGGGGCCGGTCCGGGCGCCGTGCCCGGGGGCTCGGGGGCGGGGTCTGCGGGGTCCGGGGTCAGCTCCGGGGCGGCCGGGTGCGGGGCGTCTTCCGGGTGCCGGGCGGCGCCGGGGGCCGGGAGGTCGCCGTCCGCCGAGGGACCGGGCTCAGGCGGCTGCGGGGGCAGTCGCATGGCGAAGGTCTCCTGGTCGACCGCGGCCCCGGTCACCGGGCCGGCCCCGTCGGGGGTCCGCTCGTGGGTCTCGCGCTCCCCCTCGGCCCCGGCGTCGCCGATCGCGCGCTCGGCCGCCGCCACGAAGGGGTCGGCCTGCGGCAGTTCCTCGCCGAGGGGGTCGGCGCCCTGCTCGTGCGCCCGCCCGGCCGGGGCCGGGGCCTCGGTCTCCGGAAGCGTCTGCGCCGCGGCGGCGAGCGGCGCGGCCGGGTCCCTGAGGGCGTCCTCGGGGCGCTCGCTCCCGGTGGGGCCGCCGTCCTCCTCCTCGGCGCCGGTTGTGGCCTCGGCGGGCGGCGCGGGCAGGCGGCGGTGGGCGGCCGGCAGCACGTTGGAGTTGGCCTCCGCCACCGATCCCGGCAGGCTCAGGGCCTGCCCCTCCCCCGCTCCGGGCGCCGGCTGCGCGGGCGGTGCCTGCGGCAGCAGCCCCTCGGGCACGACGACCACGGCGGTGATGCCGCCCTGCTTGTGCTCCCTCAGCTGCACCCGCACACCGTGGCGGGCCGCGAGCAGCCCCGCGACGCGCAGGCCGAGCCCCTCGGCGTCCCGGCCGGCCGGAGGCTGCTGCGCGGGATCCGCCAGCAGGGCGTTGACCTCCGCGATCCGCTCCGCGGTCATGCCGATGCCCGCGTCCTGGACGGAGAGCATCACCTCGCCGCTCTCCAGCAGCCAGCCCTCCATCTCGACCTGCGCGTCCGGCGGGGAGAAGGCGGTGGCGTTCTCCAGCAGCTCGGCGACCAGGTGGCTGAGGTCGTCCGCGGCGAAGCCCGCGACCTGCGCGTGCGGCGGCAGGGACCGGATGACGACCCGGTCGTAGCGCTCGATCTCGCTGACGGCTGCGCGCAGCACGTCCACCAGCGGAACCGGCCCCACATGGCCCTGCCCGTGCTCGGCGCCGGCGAGGACCAGCAGGTTCTCGCTGTGGCGGCGCATCACCGTGGCCATGTGGTCGATCGTGAAGAGGGTGGCGAGGCGCTCCGGGTCCTGCTCCTTGTCCTCCAGCTTCTCGATGACGGCGAGTTGCCGCTCCACCAGGCCGAGGCTGCGCAGGGACAGGTTGACGAAGGTGTGGTGGACGGTGTGGCGCAGCCGCTCCACCTCGGCGGTCAGCTCCTCGGTCCGCTCGCCGAGCTCTGCGCGGGCGGCCGCGAGCTCCCCGCTGAGCGCCTCCCGGGAGCCCACCAGGTCGCTGTGGTCGCTGTCCAGGCGGCCCACCCGGGTCCCGAGGTCCCCCAGCCGCCCGTGCAGCGTGTTGAGCGAGCGAACGACCTGCGCGAACTCGTCGTTGCGCCCGGTGAAGCGGACGGGCTCCCCGTGGTCGGGTTCGGCGGCCAGCCGGGCCGCGCCGAGCCGGAGCACCGCGAGCGGCCGGGTGAGCGAGCGCGAGACCGCGGCGAGCACGCCCACCGCCGCCAGGAGCAGCCCGGCGGCCAGGGCGACCCGCAGTTCCAGCGCCGTGACGTCGTCGTCGCGCAGCTGCTCGAAGGCCGCGATGCGGTCGCTGGCCAGCGTCGTCTCGGCGCCCCGCATCTGCTCGATACGGGCCGTGAGGGCGGCCTGCAGCGCGGTCGCGTCGGTCGTGCGCTCCTTGGCGGAGAGCGCGGGCTGGTCGGTCAGGCGGGCGAGGTACCCCTCGGCGCTCTTGACCTCGGCGCCGGACACGGTGGCGGCCACCTTGTCGCGGACCTGCGGCCCTGCCGCCTGGTCGAAGTCGGCGAGCGCGGCGAGTTCGCGCACCCGGGCCTGCTGCGCGGTGGCGCTGAGCGCGTCGCGGGTGCGGGCCGCCTCCCCGGTCTCCTCGCCCTCGCTCTCGACGGGGAGGCCGGTGACGGGGTCGAAGACGGTCTGCGCCGGGGGCCGGGGCACGGCCAGCGCGGCCACCAGCAGCCCGCGCGCGGCGGAGGCCTGCTCGACGGCGCGTCCGAGGGCCGCCGGGGCGCGGGTCGCGTCCGCGGCGCGGGGCGGTGTCCGCTCGGCCAGGTCGTCGGCGAGCGCCTGGAGCCCGTCGACGACGGAGGTGTAGGCGCGGTGGGCGTCCAGGGGGGTGCTCTTGCCGCCGAGCGCGGTACGGCGCAGGGAGGGCACCGAGGCGAGGTCGCGCCGCAGGTCGGGGTGGTCGTCGCCGAGCTCCGCGCGGATCTCGTCGATCTGCCGGTCGACGCGTGCGGCGAGCGGGCCGGAGAGGCTGCGGGGCGCCGCGTCGTCGCCGTCCTCGCCGTCCTCCTCGTCCGGCCCGGCGCTGCCGTCCTCCGGGGAGGCCGCCACCCGGGAGGCGAGGTAGGCCACGACCTCGTCGCGCTCGTCGGAGAGCGAGTGGGCGAGGGTGACGGCCTGCCGGTCGAGCGAGGCGAGGTCGACCAGGCGCTGGGACTCGGTCAGGTCGGCGGAGGCGGCGAGGATGCCGGGGGCCCCGGCACCGGCCACGACCGCGGCCACGACGGCGACCGCGACGACGAGCCTGCGACGCACGCGGACGGGGCGTCCGCCGGGGGTCGGGTCCTCCCGGGAGGGAAGACCGGTGGCATCGGCCGGGGACTCCGCACCGTCCGACGTGGCGCTGCCGCCCTTGCCCCGAGGCCGCTTCTTCTGCACCGGTGCTCGCAATCCTGCTCGACTCGTCCACCCATGAAGCAGAGATGACGACCGGTTCACGCGCGAGAGCCCCACCCCTGGTACGGCTACCGACCTTCGCAGCGCCTTCCGGAGGGAGGCGCGCTTCGGCCGCTCCGCCACCCGAACGAGTGAACAACATGGCGGAGTTGGGGAACAACTTGCCCGGGCATGCCGGGGCGGGGCGTACGGCGTGCCGGGCTGGACCTGGGGCCCCGGCTTTGGCAGGATGCCCGCCCGCACCTCCGGCCCGGGCCGGTCAGCCCGGGGCGCCCGGCCTGACCAGGCGGTACGGAGGCGTCCGCGGCCCGTTCGGGGGGCGGGTGAAGGAGTCGTGCAGACTGGGCCCATGCGCATCGACGCCGCCACCGCCCCCGGCACCTCCGGACACCCCAACGAGGACTGGGTGTCGGCGGCGCTTCCCGTTCAGGGCCAGGGTGGATCACTTCTCGTCCTCGACGGGGTGACGCCCCCGCGGGACGGCGGCGGTTGTGTGCACGGTGTGCCCTGGTTCACGGCCCGGCTCGGCGGTGCGCTGGTCGAGCTGTGCGGTTCACGGCCCGAGCTGACCCTGCGGGCGATCCTCGCCCGCTCCATCCGGCGCACCGCGGACGCCCACCGCCAAACCTGTGACCTTTCTCACGTCCGCACGCCTCAGGCGACGGTCGCCCTGGCGCGCTGGGGCGCCCCGGACGGCGAGCTGGAGTACCTGGTGCTCTCCGACTCGGTGCTGCTGCTGCAGTCGCCGGAGGGCTCGGTCGAGCCGGTCCTGGACGACCGGCTCGACCGGCTGCCCCGCGAGGCGCTGCGCAGCCAGGCCTCGGCGGACGCGCTGCGCAACGCCGAGGGGGGCTTCTTCACGGCCGCGGCCGACCCGGCGGTGGCGGAGCGGGCCGTGGCGGGCAGCGTGCCCCGCGAGCGGGTCCGGGCGCTGGCCGCGCTCACCGACGGGGCCGCCCGCTGGGTGCAGACGTTCGCCGAGGGCGACTGGACGGCGTGCATGAAGCTGCTCCGCACGGAGGGCGCGCAAGGGCTGATCGACCGGGTGCGGGCACGGGAGTCCGCGGCGGCCGCCGCGGACTCCGGGGCGCCGCGGTGGAAGCTCCACGACGACGCCACGGCGGTGCTGGCGGAGTTCTGAGCCGCCGCGCAGGCGTGCTCAGTCCTCGGCCCCGGCGTTCAGCTGGTGCAGCAGCCGCGCCAGTTCGGCCACCTCGCCGCGGTCCCAGCCCGCGAGCTTGCTGCGGTACCGCGCACGCCGGGCGTCGCGCACGTGCCGGAAGCGGACCATGCCCTCACGGGTGAGCCGCACCAGCGAGGCGCGGCCGTCGGCGGGGTCCGGGGTCCGGGCCACCAGTCCCAGGTCCTCCAGGGCCCGCAGCTGCCGGCTCATCGTCGCCTTGCCGACGCCGAAGTACCCGGCGAGTTCGGTGGCGCGCTGCTCGCCGGCCTCCTCCAGGCGGACCAGCAGACCGTAGGCGGCGGGCTCCAGTTCGGGGTGCACCTGCCGGGCCATCTCGCCGGACGACGCCCGCGCGCGCCGGAGGAAGACCGTCAGCTCCCTTTCGAGAGCGAGGAACTCACGATCCACACCACTTCTCCCGTCCGGTCCGGCGGTGTCCGCCGCACCGCCCTCGCACATCTCAGCACCCATGGCACGCTTCCCGGTCCCGAAAGTCTCCAGCAGCGGCCGGCATGTCCGCAGCTCGGCCAGTATTTCGCAGGTCCGGGCCGGGAGCGGGGCGGACGCCCGGCCCGCCCCCGGCGGTCCGGTGTGCGCGGACGCCCGCGGGCGCGGGGCGCCGCCGGGGCGCATCCTCCTCGGTGCGGCCCGTCAGGACCAGTGCGGAGGGCGGAGGAGGCCGTCCGGCAGCCGGGTGGCGGCGTCTCCCCGGGCCGCGTTCAGCTGGGGCTGGGTCAGGAACAGCGCCCCCGTCAGGTCGGCACCGGCCAGCCCGGCGTCCCTCAGGTCGGCGCCGAGCAGGTCGGCCTGCCGGAGGTCGGCTCCCGCGAGGTCGGCGGCGATGAGGCAGGCCCCGCGCAGACTGACGCCACGCAGGGACGCCCCCCGCAGCCGGGCCCCCATGAGGTCGGCGCCCCGGCGGTCCCTCCGGCGGCCGCGGACCGCCGCGCGTGCCAGCTCGCTCGCCCGCCCGAGGAGCGGGCCCACCTCCCGGCGCCGGGCGTCCACGTCCACCTGCACCAGCGCCGGGGGCGCCAGGCGGGTCAGCGCCTCGATGCCGGAGCGGTGCTCCGCCAGCACCGGCCGTAGGGCGGCGGCCGCGGGCATGCCCTCGGCCTCCTGAAGGTGGCGCAGGAGTTCGTGCAGCTGCCGCACCACGGGGAAGACGGCGAACATCTCGGAGGCCGTCGCCGGGGCCTCGCGCCAGTCGGTCCCGCCGTAGAGGACCTGCGAGACGTGCTGGCCCGCGCCGAAGCAGTCGTAGACGGTGCAGCCGCGATAGCCGCTCTCGCGCAGCCGGGCGTGGATGCCGCAGGAGAAGTCGGCCCGCAGGTTGCCGCACGGGGTGCCCGCGGCCTTGTCGGCGGCGAAGTCGGCGGAGGCGGAGAACGGCAGGGCCGCGCAGCACAGCCCGAAGCACTGCGAGCAGTCGGCCTTCAGGGAGGTCATCCCGTCATTCTGCCCCTGCCGGCGGTGCCCGGGCCCCGCCGGCGCCCTCGCCGCCGGGCCCGGGCGGGCCGCCGCACCGCCCCGCGTCAGGCCGCCGCGGTGACCGGTGCCTCGGCCGGGGCGAGGGCGAGGGCGAGCACCTGGCGGACGTCGCTGACCGGGTGGACGTCCAGCGTGCGGAGGATCTCCTCCGGGACGTCGTCCAGGTCCGGCTCGTTCCGCTTGGGGATCACCACCGTGGTGATGCCCGCCCGGTGGGCGGCCAGCAGCTTCTGCTTGACGCCTCCGACGGGCAGCACCCTGCCGGTCAGCGAGACCTCTCCCGTCATCGCCACGTCGGTGCGCACCAGGCGGCCGGAGAGCAGCGAGGCCAGGGCCGTGGTCATGGTGACGCCGGCGCTCGGGCCGTCCTTGGGCACCGCCCCCGCGGGGAAGTGGATGTGCACGCCCCGGTCCTTGAGGTCGGCGACGGGCAGCTCCAGCTCGGCCCCGTGCGAACGCAGGAAGCTCAGTGCGATCTGCGCGGACTCCTTCATCACGTCGCCCAGCTGGCCGGTCAGCGTCAGCCCGGCCGCGCCCGTCTCCGGGTCGGCGAGCGACGCCTCGACGAAGAGCACGTCGCCTCCGGCTCCGGTGACGGCCAGCCCCGTCGCCACGCCGGGCACGGCGGTGCGCCGCTCGGCGGGGTCCTGCGCGGACTCCGGGACGTGGTGGGGCCGGCCGATCAGGGCCCGCAGTTCGCCGTCGGTGACGGTGAACGGCAGCTTCCGGTCGCCGAGTTCGCTCTGCGCGGCGATCCTGCGCAGCAGCCGCGCCACGGAGCGCTCCAGGTTCCGCACGCCCGCCTCCCGGGTGTACTCCCCCGCCAGGCGGCGCAGTGCGCTCTCGTCCACGGTGACCTCGCCGGGCTCCAGTCCGGCCCGCTCCAGCTGCCTGGGGACCAGGTGGTCCCGGGCGATGACGACCTTCTCGTCCTCGGTGTAGCCGTCGAGGCGCACCAGTTCCATCCTGTCCAGCAGCGCCTCCGGGATGGCCTCCAGGACGTTCGCGGTCGCCAGGAAGACCACGTCGCTGAGGTCGAGTTCCACTTCCAGGTAGTGGTCGCGGAAGGTGTGGTTCTGGGCCGGGTCCAGCACTTCGAGGAGGGCCGCCGCGGGGTCGCCCCGGAAGTCGGAGCCCAGCTTGTCGATCTCGTCGAGCAGCACGACCGGGTTCATCGAACCGGCCTCCTTGACGGCGCGGACGATGCGCCCGGGCTGGGCGCCGACATAGGTGCGGCGGTGGCCCCGGATCTCGGCCTCGTCGCGCACTCCGCCGAGCGCGACCCGGACGAACGAGCGCCCCATGGCGTGGGCGACCGATTCGCCGAGCGAGGTCTTTCCGACGCCCGGCGGGCCCACCAGCGCGAGCACGGCACCGCCGCGGCGGCCGCCGACGACCCCCAGGCCGCGGTCGACGCGGCGCTTGCGCACCGCGAGGTACTCGGTGATCCGCTCCTTGACGTCCGTCAGGCCCGCGTGCTCGGCGTCCAGCACCCGCTGGGCGCCCGGGATGTCGTAGGCGTCCTCGGTCCGCGCGTTCCAGGGCAGTTCGAGGACGGTGTCCAGCCAGGTGCGGATCCAGGAGCCCTCGGGGGACTGGTCGCTGGCCCGCTCCAGCTTCTCGACCTCCTTCAGCGCCGCCTCGCGGACCTTCTCCGGCAGTTCGGCGGCCTCGACGCGGGCGCGGTAGTCGTCCGACTCCTCCCCCTCGGACTCGCCGTTGAGTTCGCGCAGCTCCTTGCGCACCGCGTCCAGCTGGCGGCGGAGCAGGAACTCGCGCTGCTGCTTGTCCACGCCCTCCTGGACGTCCTTGGCGATCGCCTCGGCGACCTCCTGCTCGGCCAGGTGCTCGCGCAGCTGCTCGGTGGCGAGGCGGAGGCGTGCGACGGGGTCGGCGGTCTCCAGCAGCGCGATCTTCTGTGCGGTGGTCAGGAACGGCGAGTAGCCGGCGTTGTCCGCGAGCTGCGAGACGTCCTCGATCTGCTGCACCCGGTCGACGACCTGCCACGCCCCGCGGCGCTTCAGCCAGTCGGTGGCGAGTGCCTTGTACTCCTTGGCCAGCTCGGCGACCTGCCCGGGAAGCGGCCCGTCACCGGAGGCCGCCCCCGGTCCGGCCTCCTCGACGGCCGTGCCCTCGACCCACAGGGCGGCGCCCGGCCCGGTGGTCCCCGCTCCGATGCGGACCCGGCCGACCCCGCGGATCAGGGCGCCCGGGTCGCCGTCGGACAGCCGTCCGACCTGCTCGACGGTCCCCAGGACGCCGGTCGCGGCGTAGGTGCCGTCGACCCGGGGAACGAGCAGCACCTTCGGCTTGTTGCCGGAGGAGCGCACCGCGGCCTGCGCCGCCTCGACCGCGGCCCGCACATCGGTGTCGGACAGGTCGAGTGGGACGACCATCCCCGGCAGGACGACCTCGTCGTCGAGGGGCAGGACGGGCAGCGTGAGCGGTGTACGGGCCGTGGAATCGGCAGCCATGATCTCCCCTTAGGCAGGCAAGTTGAGCTGTACCGACTCAATGCATGTGAGCCTCGGGATGTTCCCCTGCTCTGTTCGCTCTCAGCGATCGGAGGGCCCGTGTCCGATGCGGGGGACCCTGCACCGTCCGCACCAAGGCTGCATGCGACTGCCCATCGGCCTGCGTGACCTTGCATCGAGTGCCCGGTCGGCCGGTGACGGGTCGCGCGCGGGATCAGGTCGCACAAGGGCCGGCGCCACCCGGGAAGGACCCGCGCGTGGCCCGAGGTCACTCGTAGCGCAGGCGCAGTGACTCCCGTTCGGCCTCCTCGATCTGGTCGACGGTCAGGCCCGGCAGGTTCAGCTGGGCCAGCGTCACCTCTGCACTGGTCGGCTGGGCGTCAGCAGGCAACCACCGATCCGGTTTCCAGGCGTTGCCGCGCATCAGCGACTTCGGGCAGTGCGGATAGACCTGCTCGACCTGCACCACGATCGCCGTGACCGGCTGCTTTCCGACCGGAGTGAGTCGGGCGAGCAACTCCGGACGCGCCGAGACACAGGCACGGCCATTGACGCGCAGCGTGTCGGGGCGGCCGGGGACGAGGAAGAGCAGACCGACGCGTCCGGTCTGCAGCACGTTGTGCATGGTGTCGAGCCGCTTGTTGCCGGTCGCGTCGGGGATCGCCAAGGTTCTCTCGTCCAGCACCGAGACGAACCCGGCCGGACCGCCACGCGGCGTCACGTCCGCCCGGCCCTCGGCGTCCGCACTGCCGATGAACACCAGCGAGGAACAGCCGATCAGCGCCCGGGCCTCCTCGGTCAGCCGGTCGTTCTCCTTGCGGAGCGAGGTCGGGTTCGGCTGCGAGTAGAGCTCGCGCAGGTGGTCCGGGCTGGTGAGGGCGTCCGCCCGGAGGGACTCGAAGAGCAACCCGGCGGCCCCAGTGTCGATCATCATACGGACGACCCTAGAAGGCGACCGCGACAGTGCGCCGGGGCAGAGCGTGATCTCGCCCGCGGGAGGCCGACCCCACCCGGGCCGAACCCCGCGGCAGTCCACCTACCGTTTCCCCACCTGGAAGGTTCACATGAGCTGGGACGTTCTCCTCCTCCGCCTGCCCGACGGCATCGCCTCGGTGCAGGACATAGCCGAGCCTCGGTCCGCAACGCAGAGTCGGCCTGCACAGATCCGGGCCGGCCGGACCAGCTCTTCCTTCACTCCGCAGCTCAGCGCCCCGTCACGATGCACCAAGCGACGCGACCGGGCGCCCGCCACACCTCCCCGAGCCGGATCGAGCCCGCGCAGGTGCCGCGGAGCCGGGGCGCCGCTGCAGCGCGCCGGGGCCCTGTGATGAACTGACGTTCCATCATCGCCACACACGAGGGGGAGACTTGAGCGACGAGATATCGGACGGGCAGGCGCCGGGCAGCGCGGCGAGCGCACCGGCGCACACCGTCCAGGACCCCCGGGAGGCGCGCCGCGTCGGCAGGCGGGCGCTGCTGTGGTCGGCCGTGGCCGTGGCGGCCTGGGTGTGGTTCGCCTACCTGATGGTCACCGACTACGCCTCGCCGTCCGGTGGGGACATGTGCCGCGGCCCCCTGATCGACCCCGCGTACACGGAGTACGAGCGGTGCCGTGACTCCCTTCGCCAGTGGCCCGCACTGCTGGGCGTCCTCGCACTGGCGGTCGTCACCAGCACGGTCGCGGCGGCGACCCTGGTGTACTCGAGAGTCCTCTACCGCCTGGCGCGCCGTGACGGGCACGTCATGTGGCCGCGGGACTGAGAGGCCGGCGGGCGGGCCCTCCGGCGAACCGGCGGGCCCGCGTCCGTGCGTGCCCTACCGCCCCTCGGAGGCGGGCTGCGGGCCGAAGCGGCGGCGGTAGTCGCTCGGGGAGAGGCCCGTCTCCCGGCGCATCAGCACCCGCAGGCGGGCCGCGCTGCCGAAGCCGCTGCGCCGGGCCACCACCTCGACACCGGTCTCCCCGCGTTCGATCAGCCGGCAGGCGAGGGCCAGCCGCTCCGCGGTCAGCCAGGCCAGCGGCGTGGTCCCGAGCTGGGCGCGGAACCGGCGGTGCAGGGTGGCGGGGCTGACCTTCGCCCGGGCGGCGAGGTCGGAGACGGTCATCGGCGCGTCCAGCCGGGCCTGCACCCACGCCAGCACGGGGGCGAGGGACTCGTCGGGGGCGTCGGGGACGGGCCGCTCGACGAACTGGCGCTGCCCGCCGTCGCGGTGGGCGGCGAAGACGAGCCGGCGGCTGACCGCGCCCGCGACCTCGCTGCCGTGGTCGCGGCGCACGATGTAGAGCCCCAGGTCCAGCGCGGCGGCGCTGCCCGCCGCCGTCAGGATGTCGCCGTCGTCGACGAAGAGCACGTCGGCTTCGAGCCGCACGGCGGGGAAGCGGGCGCGGAAGTCCTCCGCCCACTGCCAGTGGGCGGTGGCCCGGCGTCCGTCCAGCACCCCCGCCTCGGCCAGGGTGAACGCCCCGCTGCACAGGCCGACCAGGCGTGCTCCGCGGCGGTGCGCCCGCCGGACGGCGTCCAGCACGTCGGGGCGGCGGGGCACGGCGACGTCGGGCCGGTTGGGGACGACGAGGGTGTCCGCCGTCTCCGCGGCCTCCAGACCGGCGACCCCCGTAAGGGTGAAGAATCCGTCCCGCATGAGCGTCCGGGGCTCGGCGGCGCAGAGGCGGAAGTCGTACAGCTCGCGTCCGAGTTCCGGGCGGCGCAGCCCGAAGACCTCGGTGGTGCAGCCCAGCTCGAAGGGGTTGGAGTTCTCGTCCACGAGGACCACGACCCGGTGCAGACCGGAGGGCGGCGCACCCGCGCCCTCGCCACGGGCCGTGGCGGGGACCCCCGGGGATCCCCGGGTCCGGCCGGCGACCGGCGGAGGGGCGGTGGCGGGTGAGTGAGAGGATCCGGGCGACATATGCCATTCCTAGCACTCGTTCTCCCCCGGCGGGCCGGGAACGATGGGGCCATGGACACACCCCTCTCCCTCGAAGCCGCCCTGGCCTCCTTCCAGGCCCTGTGGAGCCCGCGCGTGGTCACCCGCGTCAACGACTACGACGTACGGATCGCCAAGGTGCACGGCGAGCACCTGTGGCACACCCACGAGGACACGGACGAGTTCTTCCTGGTCCTGGACGGCACGCTGCACATCGGCCTGCGCGAGCCGGCGGGCGAGCGCACGGTCCGGCTCGACCGCGGCGAGGTCTTCACCGTGCCGCGCGGCACGGAGCACCGGCCCTACGCCCCGGTCCCGACGTCGATCCTGATGTTCGAGCCGACCGGCACCGTCTCGGTCGGGGACCGGCACGAGGCGATCCCCGACCATGTCGACGCGACCACGGGCCACCCCCTGGAGCCTCCGGCCGGACCGTGAGGAGCGGCCCGCACCCCGGGGTCGGCACCCGCGGTGCGGGCTGGGGCGTACGCCGGGGCGACGGGTGACCGGGATCACCCGGGCACGGTGTCGTCAGGAGCGGCCGGACACGGTCTAATGATCCACGTCGGTAATAGTCACGCACCGCATGAGTCACTTACTTCTCGTGGATCGGGAGCACCTGTGTCCCTCGGCAGCACCTCCTCCCTCGTCGAGGCATGGGTCCGCGGCTGGGCCGTCTCGCGCGGCGCGGCCGAGCCCGCGGCCCGCCCCTGGGGCTTCACCGTGGACGTCGGGCAGGCCCTCCAGGCGACCCGGCACGTGCTCACCGCCACCGACGAGGCCACCGTGCGCGAGGTGGCCGCCGCGACGGCCGCCCCGACCGTCTGGCTCAAGGTCTTCGCCGACCCGGCGCCGGTGCGCCGGTGGGCGGGGCCCGAGTGGCGCGAGGACGGCCCGGGCTGGCTCATGAGCTCCCCCCTGCGACACGGCCCCCGCCCCGGCGTCCCCGAGGGCTACGCGCTGCGCAGCTGGCGGCGCGGCGGCGTGACCCGTGTGCTGGTGACCGCCCGCGACGGCTCCTTCGCCGCCCGCGGCCAGGTCGCCCCGACGGGCGGCACGGCCGTCGTCGACCGGATCGAGACGTCCGCGGCGCACCGTCGCCGCGGGCTCGGCCGGCTGGTGGTGCACGCACTGTGCGAGGACGCCCTCGCCCAAGGCGCCACCACCGGGGTGCTGGGGGGCACGCCGGACGGGCGGGCGCTCTACGAGGCGCTGGGCTGGCGGGCGGAGGCTCCGCTGGTCAGCCTCCGTCATGCCGCCACGGACTGATCAGCCTCCCCATGCCGGCACGGACTGAGCAGCCTCCGCCATGCCGCCACGGACTGGACCGGGCCCCGCGGGAGCCGCCGGTGGCAGCCCGCCCGCGGGCACCGGCCCGGCGCCGTGAGCCGCCGCCCCGCGGTTTGGCCGCCCCGCGGATGACCGGCCAGGATGGGGGAAGGCTCCCCGCAGCCCGACGCGCCACCGCCGCACCAGCCACCGGAGGTCCCCGCCATGCCGCTCCCCGCCGCCCCCGGCGCACCCGTCGTCCTGGAGCGGCGCGAGGGCCCCCACGGCGAGGTGGTGCTGCGTCGGCGCGGGGAGGGGGCCGAGGCCGTCCACGAGATCATCGCCAACGGGTGCTTCCTGATGGACACCTCCGACGGCCGCTCCGAGCGGCTGCTCGTCGACGCCGCCCACGGCGCCCTGCAGACGGGCAACGTCGCCCCCAGCGTGCTGATCGGCGGACTCGGCGTGGGGTTCTCCTTCGCCCACGCCGCCGCGGGTTCCGACTGGCGGCGGATCGTGGTGGTCGAGCGGGAGCAGGCGATCGTCGACTGGCACCGCTCGGGGCCGCTGGCCGCCGTCTCCGGCGAGGCCCTCGGGGATCCGCGCAGCGTGATCCTGCGCACGGACCTGGTCGCGTACCTGCGCACCACCGCCGACCGCTTCGACGCCCTGTGCCTGGACATCGACAACGGTCCGGACTGGACGGTCACCGAGGACAACTCGGCGCTGTACTCGCCCTCCGGTCTGGCCAGCTGCCGCCGGGTGCTGAGGCCCGGCGGCGTGCTCGCGGTGTGGTCGGCGAAGCCGTCCGCCCCGTTCGAGGAAGCACTGCGGAATGCCGGATTCACCGCGGTACGGACGGAAGAGATCACGGTTGCCCGGGGCGTTCCGGACGTGGTCCACCTCGCTGTTAGCCCTGCGTAGCCGTCGACGCGCGGATGCCCGTACGCTGCTGTGCACACGGGCCCCGGAGCCCGTCACCAACACCATGTCCAGGACGCAGGAAACGGGCCAAGAGGCGGGGCGATGGAGCAGACACACACGAGCCACAGCGGCGTGGCGGCGACGCCGGGCGCCCAGCGGCGGGTGCTCGTCGTCGAGGACGACGCGACGATCGTGGACGCCATCGCCGCCAGACTCCGGGCCGAGGGCTTCCTGGTCCAGACGGCGCTCGACGGCCCCGCCGCCGTGGAGGCGGCGGAGTCCTGGCAGCCGGACCTGATGGTGCTGGACGTGATGCTGCCCGGCTTCGACGGCCTGGAGGTCTGCCGCCGGGTGCAGGCGCAGCGGCCGGTGCCGGTGCTCATGCTCACCGCGCGTGACGACGAGACCGACATGCTGGTGGGCCTCGGGGTCGGCGCCGACGACTACATGACCAAGCCGTTCTCCATGCGCGAGCTCGCCGCCCGGGTGCACGTCCTGCTGCGGAGGGTGGAGCGGGCGGCCCTGGCCGCGGTGACGCCGCGCAGCGGGATCCTGCGGCTCGGGGAGCTGGAGATCGACCACGCGCAGCGCCGGGTGCGCGTACGGGCCGAGGACGTCCATCTGACCCCCACCGAGTTCGACCTGCTGGTGTGCCTGGCCGGCACGCCCCGGGCGGTGCTCTCACGGGAGCAGCTGCTCGCGGAGGTGTGGGACTGGGCCGACGCCTCCGGCACCCGCACCGTGGACAGCCACATCAAGGCGCTGCGGCGGAAGATCGGCGCGGAGCGCATCCGTACGGTGCACGGGGTCGGCTACGCCCTGGAGACGCCGGTTTCATGAGCCCGCGCCCGCGCGGCCGGCTGGGGTTCGGCACCCTCACGATCTCGATCAAGACGAAGCTGAGCACCCTCGTCGTCGTCTCGGTCCTGATCACCACCGGTCTGATGCTGATGGCCTTCCACAGCAAGACCGAGGTGCGGTTCATCACGATCTTCACGATGATCGCCACGCTGCTGATCACCCAGTTCGTGGCGCACGGGCTGACCGCGCCGCTGGACGAGATGAACCGGGTGGCCCGGGGCATCTCGCACGGCGACTACACACGCCGGGTGCGGGGCGCGGACCGGCGCGACGAGCTGGGCGACCTCGCCGTCACGATCAACCGCATGGCCGACGACCTGGAGGCCGTGGACCGCCACCGCAAGGAGCTGGTGGCGAACGTCTCGCACGAGCTGCGCACCCCGATCGCCGCCCTGCGCGCGGTGCTGGAGAACGTGGTCGACGGGGTCTCCGCGGCCGACCCGGAGACCATGCGCACGGCGCTGACCCAGACCGAGCGGCTGGGCCGGCTGGTGGAGACGCTGCTGGACCTGTCCCGTCTGGACAACGGGGTGCTGCCGCTGCGGCCCCGCCGCTTCGAGGTGTGGCCGTACCTGTCCGGGGTGCTGAGGGAGGCCAACCTCGCCTCCTCGCAGCGGGGGCCGGCCTCCGGTTCGGGCCGCCACACCCGCACCGACGTGCATCTGCACCTGGACGTGTCCCCGCCGGAGCTGACCGCGCACGCGGACGCGGAGCGGCTGCACCAGGTCGTGGCCAACCTCATCGACAACGCCGTGCGGCACTCGCCCCCGCACGGCCGGGTGACGGTGCGGGCCCGGCGCGGCTTCGGGCACGAGTCGCTGGAGCTGGAGGTGCTGGACGAGGGGCCGGGCATCCCGGAGCAGGAGCGGCACAAGGTCTTCGAGCGCTTCAACCGGGGACAGACCGCCTCCCCGCACGGTCCGGGCAGCGACGGCGGCACGGGGCTGGGGCTGGCGATCGCCCGCTGGGCGGTGGATCTGCACGGCGGCCGGATCGGCGTGGCCGAATCTGCACGAGGCTGCCGCATACGCGTCACCCTTCCGGGCATTCCCGCACCCCGGGGTTGACGTAGGGTTCGAACCGGAAGGCCTTGCCCCGCGTACCAGGGGGCGAGGCGGGAAGAAGGCTACAGGCCACGAGGGCCGCGGTCGTGAGGCCGCGTACCCTCGCCTGTGCAGAACCGGATGTGTTTCCCGCCATTCACAACCCCGAAACCCGACTTTCGGTGTGACTTGCGCGACGATGCGCCGCCCGGTCTGCACCTCCCGGCCAGGGAGGCGTAGCCTTTATTTCCGCTGTCCATCACCTTGTGAAGCGGAAGAGGGCGGTTCTCGCCGTGTCGTCTCAGTCCCCCAGTAACTCGAGCCTCCAGGCCGACCAAGGCGCCCAGGGTCAGAGCCCTGCCGCCGCCTTCGGTGCCAACGAGTGGCTCGTCGACGAGATCTACCAGCAGTACCTCCAGGACCCCAATTCGGTCGATCGTGCCTGGTGGGACTTCTTCGCCGACTACAAGCCGGGAGCCGGCGCGGCGGACAAGGACAAGGCGGCCGGCACCGCCACGGCCCCCACCCCGGCCCCCGCTGCGCCCGCCGCGCAGCCGGCGGCGGCTCCCGCACAGGCCGCCGCCCCCGCGCCCGCCCGCCCCGCGGCCGCCCCGGCCGCTCCCGCGAAGGCCCCCGCTCCCGCGCCGAAGGCCGCACCGGCGAAGAAGCCGGCCGCGGAGGCGCCCGAGGGCACCGAGTTCGTGACGCTGCGCGGGCCGTCGGCCGCCGTGGCGAGGAACATGAACGCCTCGCTGGAGCTGCCCACGGCCACCTCCGTGCGCGCGGTGCCGGTGAAGCTCCTCTTCGACAACCGCATCGTCATCAACAACCACCTCAAGCGGGCCCGGGGCGGGAAGATCTCCTTCACCCACCTCATCGGCTACGCCATGGTGCAGGCCATCAAGGCCATGCCGTCGATGAACTGGAGCTACGCGGAGAAGGACGGCAAGCCGACGCTGGTCAAGCCCGACCACGTCAACTTCGGCCTCGCCATCGACCTGGTGAAGCCCAACGGCGACCGCCAGCTCGTCGTCGCGGGCATCAAGAAGGCCGAGACGCTGAACTTCTTCGAGTTCTGGCAGGCCTACGAGGACATCGTCCGCCGCGCCCGCAACAACAAGCTGACGATGGACGACTTCACCGGCGTCACCGTCTCGCTGACCAACCCCGGCGGCCTGGGCACCGTCCACTCGGTGCCCCGCCTGATGCCCGGTCAGTCGGTCATCATGGGCGTCGGCTCGATGGACTACCCCGCCGAGTTCCAGGGCACCTCCCAGGACACCCTGAACAAGCTGGGCATCTCGAAGGTGATGACCCTCACCTCGACCTACGACCACCGCGTCATCCAGGGCGCCGCGTCGGGCGAGTTCCTGCGGATCGTGGCCAACCTCCTGCTGGGCGAGGACGGCTTCTACGACGACGTCTTCGAGTCGCTGCGGATCCCCTACGAGCCGGTCCGCTGGCTCAAGGACATCGACGCCTCGCACGACGACGACGTCACCAAGGCCGCCCGTGTCTTCGAGCTGATCCACTCCTACCGGGTGCGCGGCCACGTCATGGCCGACACCGACCCGCTGGAGTACCGCCAGCGCAAGCACCCCGACCTGGACATCACCGAGCACGGGCTCACGCTGTGGGACCTGGAGCGCGAGTTCGCCGTCGGCGGCTTCGCCGGCAAGTCGATGATGAAGCTGCGCGACATCCTCGGCGTGCTGCGGGAGTCGTACTGCCGCACCACCGGCATCGAGTTCATGCACATCCAGGACCCGAAGCAGCGCAAGTGGCTGCAGGACCGGGTGGAGCGCCCGCACACCAAGCCGGAGCGCGAGGAGCAGTTGCGCATCCTGCGCCGGCTGAACGCCGCCGAGGCCTTCGAGACCTTCCTGCAGACCAAGTACGTCGGCCAGAAGCGCTTCTCCCTGGAGGGCGGCGAGTCGGTCATCCCGCTGCTCGACGCGGTCATCGACTCCGCGGCCGAGTCGCGCCTGGACGAGGTCGTCATCGGCATGGCCCACCGCGGCCGTCTGAACGTGCTCGCCAACATCGTGGGCAAGTCCTACGCGCAGATCTTCCGCGAGTTCGAGGGCAACCTCGACCCGAAGTCGATGCACGGCTCCGGCGACGTGAAGTACCACCTGGGCGCCGAGGGCACCTTCACGGGCCTGGACGGCGAGCAGATCAAGGTCTCGCTGGTCGCCAACCCCTCCCACCTGGAGGCCGTCGACCCGGTCCTGGAGGGCGTCTCCCGCGCCAAGCAGGACATCATCAACAAGGGCGGCACCGACTTCACCGTGCTGCCGATCGCGCTGCACGGCGACGCGGCCTTCGCCGGCCAGGGCGTGGTGGCCGAGACGCTCAACATGTCGCAGCTGCGCGGGTACCGCACCGGCGGCACGGTCCACGTCATCATCAACAACCAGGTCGGCTTCACCGCCGCCCCGGAGTCCTCGCGCTCGTCGATGTACGCCACCGACGTGGCCCGCATGATCGAGGCGCCGATCTTCCACGTGAACGGCGACGACCCCGAGGCCGTGGTCCGCGTGGCGCGGCTGGCCTTCGAGTTCCGCCAGGCGTTCAACAAGGACGTCGTGATCGACCTCATCTGCTACCGCCGCCGCGGTCACAACGAGGGCGACAACCCGCAGTTCACCAACCCGCAGATGTACAACCTGATCGACAAGAAGCGCTCGGTGCGCAAGCTGTACACCGAGTCGCTGATCGGCCGGGGCGACATCACCCTGGAAGAGGCGGAGCAGGCGCTCCAGGACTTCCAGGGCCAGCTGGAGAAGGTGTTCGCGGAGGTCCGCGAGGCCACCAGCCACCCGGCACCGACGCACGTCCCGGACGCGGAGCCCGAGTTCCCGGTCTCGGTGACCACGGGTGTCTCCCAGGAGGTCGTCAAGAGGATCGCCGCCTCCCAGGTCAACATCCCCGACGGGATCACCGTCCACCCGCGCCTGCTCCCGCAGCTCCAGCGCCGCGCCGCCTCCGTGGAGGACGGCACCATCGACTGGGGCATGGGCGAGACGCTGGCCATCGGCTCGCTGCTGATGGAGGGCACCCCGGTCCGCCTGTCGGGCCAGGACACCCGCCGCGGCACCTTCGGGCAGCGCCACGCGGTCCTGGTCGACCAGGAGACGGGCGAGGACTACACCCCGCTGCTCTACCTGACCGAGGACCAGGCCCGCTACAACGTCTACGACTCGCTGCTGAGCGAGTACGCGGCCATGGGCTTCGAGTACGGCTACTCGCTGGCCCGCCCGAACGCGCTGGTCATGTGGGAGGCGCAGTTCGGCGACTTCGTCAACGGCGCGCAGACGGTCGTCGACGAGTTCATCTCCTCGGCCGAGCAGAAGTGGGGCCAGCACTCCGGTGTCACCCTGCTGCTCCCGCACGGCTACGAGGGCCAGGGGCCGGACCACAGCTCGGCCCGCCCCGAGCGCTTCCTCCAGCTGTGCGCGCAGAACAACATGACGGTCGCCATGCCGTCGCTGCCGTCGAACTACTTCCACCTGCTGCGCTGGCAGGTGCACAACCCGCACCACAAGCCGCTGATCGTCTTCACCCCGAAGTCGATGCTGCGCCTGAAGGCCGCGGCCTCGAAGGCGGAGGAGTTCACCACGGGCGGCTTCCGCCCGGTCATCGGCGACGACAGCGTCGAGGCGAGCGCGGTCCGCAAGGTCGTCTTCACCTCCGGCAAGTTCTACTACGACCTCGACGCGGAGCGGAGGAAGCGCGGCGCCACGGACACCGCGATCATCCGCCTGGAGCGCCTGTACCCGCTGCCGGGTGCCGAGCTCCAGGCCGAGATCGCGAAGTTCCCGAACGCCGAGAAGTACCTGTGGGCCCAGGAGGAGCCGGCGAACCAGGGTGCCTGGCCGTTCATCGCGCTCAACCTGATCGACCACCTGGACCTGGCCGTCGGTGCGGACATCCCGGGCGCCGAGCGTCTGCGCCGCATCTCGCGCCCGCACGGCTCCTCGCCGGCCGTGGGCTCGAAGAAGCGCCACGAGCAGGAGCAGGAGCAGCTGGTCAACGAGGTGTTCGACGCCTGATCGGACACGGTCGCGCCGGATCCGAGGCCCGGTGCCCCCGAGCGGGGGCGCCGGGCCTCGGCCGTCCGGGCCGCCGCCGGGGGGCGTGTGGAGCGGTGGGTACGCTGTCCCCATGTACTTCACCGACCGCGGCATCGAGGAACTGGAGAAGCGGCGCGGCGAGGAGGAGGTCACCTTCGGGTGGCTCGCCGAGCAGCTGCGCACCTTCGTCGACCTGAACCCGGACTTCGAGGTCCCGGTCGAGCGCCTCGCGACATGGCTCGCCCGCCTCGACGACGAGGACGAGGACGAGGACTAGGCGCGGCACCGCACCGCAGGGAGCCCGGCACACCGTGGGTGTGCCGGGCTCCCTGCGTGTCCGCCGGGCACGGCGCCCGCTCCGCGTCAGGCGCCCGCCGCACGGCGCACCGAGGGCGCTTGACACCCACCATCCGCGATATATCGTGTCTTGCAGAAGACGCGATATGTTGCGTCCCCGTCGGACCGGGAGGTCAGCACGATGGCAGAGACGGCATGGGAAGTCGGCGAGCCCCGCACACTCGCCTTCGACGAACCGGTGACCACCCTGCGGGTGCGCATCGTGGACGGAACGGTCAACGTCGTGGGCACCGACGAGGGTTCCGCCCGCCTGGAGGTCTCCGCGATCGAGGGCCCGCCCCTCCGCGTCACCCGCGAGGGCGGCACGCTGACCGTCGGCTACGACGACGTGCCGTGGAAGACCCTGCTGAAGTGGCTCGACCCCAAGGGCCCGCGGCGCAGTGCCGTGGTCTCCCTGGTGGTGCCCGCCGGGGCGCGCGTCGAGGTCGGCGTCGTCGGTGCGAACGCGGTGGTCTCCGGGATCCGCGGCACCACGGCACTGCGCGGGGTGACCGGGGACGCCACCTTCGTCGGCCTCTCCGGCACCGTCCAGGCGGAGACCGTCTCCGGCGGCCTG
The DNA here is from genome assembly GCF_043203115.1 of Streptomyces sp. NPDC048001. Taxonomy (NCBI): domain Bacteria; kingdom Bacillati; phylum Actinomycetota; class Actinomycetes; order Kitasatosporales; family Streptomycetaceae; genus Streptomyces; species Streptomyces sp. NPDC048001. The sequence goes on along the minus strand of NZ_JBIDBN010000002.1, from coordinate 59,162 downwards.
GAGGCCCAGGCGCTGACCGGCGACCTGCGCTACCAGTCCGTCTCCGGCGACCTCACCGTGATCGAGGCCGCCGGCTCCGCGGTCCGCGCGGAGTCCGTGAGCGGCGACATGGTCGTCGACGTGGGCGAGGCGGGCGGCCCGGCCGACATCCGCCTGGCCACCGTCTCCGGCGAGGTCGCCATCCGGCTCCCGCACCCGGCCGACGCCCGGGTCGAGGCCAACACCGCGGGCGGGACCCTGTCGAGCGCCTTCGAGGACCTGAGGGTCGGCGGGCAGTGGGGCTCCAAGCAGATCACCGGCACCCTCGGATCGGGGGCCGGGAGGCTCAGGGCCACCACCGTCTCCGGCTCCATCGCCCTGCTGCGCAGGCCGCCGGCGGACGAGGACGGGACACCCCCGGCAGCGGACGCCCCGGCAGGAAAGGTTCTCTGAGATGCCCCCCGTCTTCGCCCACGGCAGGCTTCGCCTGTACCTGCTCAAACTGCTCGACGAGGCCCCCCGCCACGGCTACGAGGTGATCCGCCTGCTGGAGGAGAGGTTCCAGGGGCTGTACGCGCCGAGCGCGGGCACCGTCTACCCCCGGCTGGCCAAGCTGGAGGCCGAGGGGCTGGTCACCCATGCCACCGAGGGCGGCCGCAAGGTCTACTCGATCACCGCGGCCGGCCGCGCCGAACTGGCCGAGCGCAGCGGGGAGCTGGCGGACCTGGAGGTGGAGATCCGCGACTCCGTCTCCGAGCTGGCCGCCGAGATCCGCGACGACGTACGCGGCGCGGCGGGCAAGCTCCGCAGCGAGATGCGCGCCGCGGCGGACGAGACCCGCGGCGACGGCTCCCGGGGGGCCGGTCGCGGCCTCGGGGACCTGGGCGGCCTCGGCCCCGACGGAGAGGCGTGGCGTGCCGCCAAGGAGGAGCTGCGCCGCGCCAAGCAGGAGTGGCAGGAGCAGACCCGGCGGGCGAAGGACGAGTCGCGGCGGGCCAGGGAGGACGCCAGGGCCGCACGCCGGCAGGCACGGGAGGCGCAGGAGACCGCCCGTGCCGAGATGGAGCGGATCGCCCGTCAGGTACAGGAGCAGGTGCAGGAGCGCCTCACCCGGGGCGAGTGGCCGACCGGCATGCGCCAGGGCCTGGCCGACCTGGTCGGCCAGCTCGGCGGACTGGCACGGGGCCCCGCGGGGCCCGAGGGCGCACGCCCGGGGGCGGCGGGCACCGGGGCGGCGGGCACCGGCCCCGGCGGGACCGAGGACGCGGCCGGTGACGGCTCCGCCGACCCGGCCCGCGAGCTGGAGCGGCTGCTGGACCGGTTCCGGGACGACGTACGCGATGCGGCGCGCGACCACGGAGTGACGCGCGAGCAGCTGTCCGAGGCCCGGCGCCACCTGTCGACGGCCGCGGCGCACCTCTCGGCCGTGCTGCGCCCCGACCGGGGCTGAACCGCCCACCGGCGGGGCCCGGGGCGCCCGGGGCCCCGCGGCGCCCCGGGCCCCCGGCGCACGCCCTGCCCCGGGTTGCTCAGTCCCGCTCCCCGGCCCGGGCGGTGACCTCCACCGCGGCGCCGGGCCGCGCCAGGACGCGGACGACGGCGGAGCGCCCCGGCGGTACCGCACGGTCGGGGCTCCACGCGGGGCCGGACACGGCGATGCGCCACCCGCCCGGGTGCGGCGGCAGGGACAGCTCCGTGACGCCGGGCCGCGCCCGGTAGGCCAGCCGGTAGGTCCCCCGCTCGCGGTCGTAGGCCGCGCGCGGGTCCCGGCCGGCCAGGGCCTCCGCGTAGGGGGCCGCGGTCTGCTCCTTGTTGAGCCGGAAGCGGCCCTGCCCGTCGAGGGCGCAGTAGCCGCCTCCGTAGCACCAGACATAGCCGGCCCAGCCGGATCCGTAGCGGGCGAGGAAGGCGAGGGCGTCCCGGTAGAAGCGGCCCATGTTCGGCAGGGCGTTGTTGAGCGGCCCCCACTCCCCCACCACCACGGGGACGCCGTGGGCGCGCGGGTAGACGGTGGCGGCCGCCTCGTACGCCTCGATCCACCCCGCCGACGGGTCGTAGTCCGCTCCGGCCTCCATGGCCGTGTTGTAGAAGTGCGGGGCGTAGACGACCCGGGGGTCGTCGATCCGCCCGAGACCGGTCGGGACGCCCTCGCCGACGATCGGCGTCGGCTCCACGAACAGCCGGGTGGTGCGGTCCACGGCGCGCACCGCGCGGGCCAGCCGGTCGTACATCGGGGTGAGCTGCTCGCGCTCGATCCGCCGGGCGGCCACGGCCAGGTTCTCGCCGGGGCGGAGCTCGCCCATGGGCTCGTTGAGCAGGTCGTAGCCGAGCACGGCCGGGTGGCCGCGGAGGCGCTCGGCCAGGGTGCGCCACATGCGCTGCTGCGCCCGCCGCAGGTCGGCGTCCTCGTAGAGGTGGGTGAAGGCGCGCTGCACGGCCGGTTCGAAGTACTCGGCGAACCAGTCGTCCGGGTGGGGCGTGAACGGCAGGCCGTCGGTGCGCGTCGCCCACGCGGGGATGCCCCGGTGCCCGAAGGCCGGTCCGAAGACGTCCTGGTGGGCGTCGATCAGCACCCTGACCCGGTGGCGGTGGGCCCAGTCGAGGATGCGCTCGATCCGGTCGAGGTAGGCATGGCTGTAGCGGCCGGGGCGGGGCTCGAGGTCGTCCCAGAAGACGAGCAGGCGGGCGAAGCCGAACCCGTGGGCCCGCAGGTCGCGGAAGTGGCGTTCGGTGATCGCGGAGAGCGCGGCCTCGCCCCGGTTGGCCTTGTCCTCGACGTTCCAGCCGCGCAGGGTCAGCAGCCGCCCCCGCTCGTCGGTGAGCGGCGGGATGCCGGCGCCCGGTGCCGCGGGGGCGGGTGCGCCGGGTGGCGGGAGGGCGTCCGCACGGGCTGGCGCGGGGGCGCCCGGCAGCGCGGTGCACAGCAGCAGGGCCAGCAGCGGGAGCAGTCGGCGGTACACGGCAACCTCCGGCACGGTCGGTCGTACGAGACGCGGGACTGTGCCGGAGATCCCATCAGCCGGGCCGACGGTGCCTCAAGAGGGCCTCAGGGGCCGGTCAGGACGATCTTCCCGAACAGGTCGCCCGACGCCAGCCGCTCGAAGCCCTCCCGGGCCCGGTCCAGGGGCAGTTCGCGGTCGATGACGGGCCGCACCCCGGTGGCGGCGCAGAAGGAGAGCAGGTCCTCCAGTTCGTCCTTGGAGCCCATGGTGGAGCCGACCACCTTGAGTTCCAGGAAGAAGATGCGGGTCAGCTCCGCGTGCGAGGGGCGGTCACCGCTGGTCGCCCCGGAGATGACCAGGGTGCCGCCGGGGCGCAGCGACTTCACCGAGTGGGACCAGGTGGCGGCGCCGACCGTCTCGATGACCGCGTCCACCCGGCGCGGCAGGCGGGTGCCGGGCTCGTAGGCGTCCTCCGCGCCGAGTTCGACGGCCCGCTTGCGCTTGGCCTCGTCGCGGCTCGTGGCGTACATCCGCAGACCGGCGGCCTTCCCCAGCACCAGGGCCGCGGTGGCCACGCCGCCGCCGGCGCCCTGGACCAGGACGGAGTCGCCCGGGCGCACTCCCGCGTTGGTGAAGAGCATCCGGTAGGCGGTGAGCCATGCCGTCGGCAGGCAGGCGGCCTCGGCGAAGGACAGCTCCCTGGGCTTCGGCAGGACGTTCCAGGTGGGCACGGCGACCTGCTCGGCGAAGGTGCCCTGGTAGCGCTCGGTGAGGATGGAGCGCGGCTCGTCGGGGCCCACGCCGTGGCCGCTCTGGCCGATGACGGAGTGGAGGACGACCTCGTTGCCGTCCTCGTCGATCCCCGCCGCGTCGCAGCCGAGGATCATCGGCAACCGCTCCGGCGGGAGGCCCACACCGCGCAGCGACCACAGGTCGTGGTGGTTGAGCGAGGCGGCCTTGACGGTGACGGTGGTCCAGCCGGGGCGGGGCTCGGGGGCCGGGCGTTCGCCCAGTTCGAGGCCGGTCAGGGGCTGGTCGCGGTCGGTGCGGGCTGCGTAGGCGGCGAACATGGCCCCGAGCGTAGGGCGGTGGGGTGCGTGGCGGAACCACGCAGCGGTGTGACGCGCATCCCGTGCGTGTCGCCGCGGTGCGCGGACGGGAGGCGGGGGCGGGTGGGCCCCGGTGCACGGGACGCCGAACGGGCCGCCCCCCGCACGGGGGCGGCCCGCTCGCGGGGGGCGGCAGGTCCGTCAGCGCCGGGCGACGCCCTCCGCCCGGGCGGCGGCGGCCACCGCGGCGGTGACCGCCGGGGCGACCCGCTCGTCGAAGGGCGAGGGGATGACGTAGTCGGCCGACAGGTCGTCACCGACCACGTCCGCCAGGGCGTTGGCCGCGGCGATCTTCATGCCCTCGGTGATGCGGGCCGCCCGCACCTGGAGGGCGCCGGCGAAGATGCCGGGGAAGGCCAGGACGTTGTTGATCTGGTTCGGGTAGTCCGAGCGCCCGGTCGCCACCACGGCCGCGTAGCGGTGCGCGACGTCCGGGTGGACCTCCGGGTTCGGGTTGGCCATGGCGAAGACGAACGCCCCGGGCGCCATCGACGCGACGGCCTGCTCGGGCACCGTGCCGCCCGAGACGCCGATGAACACGTCGGCGCCCGCGAGCGCGCTCTCCAGCGAGCCGCTGAGCCCGGCCCGGTTGGTGAGCTCGGCGAGTTCCCGCTTGACCGGGGTGAGGTCCTCCCGGTCGCGGCTGACGACGCCCTTGCGGTCGGCGACCGCCACGTCGCCGAGGCCGGCCGCCAGCAGGAACTTCGCGATGGCCACACCGGCCGCGCCGGCCCCCGAGATGACCGCCCGCAGATCGCCCAGGCCGCGCCCGGTCAGCTTCGCCGCGTTGCGCAGGGCCGCGAGGGTGACCACGGCGGTGCCGTGCTGGTCGTCGTGGAAGACGGGGATGTCGAGGCGCTCCTGGAGCCTGCGCTCGATCTCGAAGCACCGCGGCGCCGAGATGTCCTCCAGGTTCACGCCGCCGAAGGAGGGAGCGAGACGGACGACGGTGTCGACGATCTCGTCGGTGTCGGTGGTGGCGAGCGCGATCGGGACCGCGTCCACGCCGCCGAACTGCTTGAAGAGGATCGCTTTCCCCTCCATGACCGGAAGGGATGCCTCCGGCCCGATGTCGCCGAGGCCGAGCACCGCGGTCCCGTCCGTCACCACGGCGACGACCTGGGACTTCCAGGTGTAGTCGTGGACGAGTTCGGGCCGCTCGGCGATTGCGGTGCACACCCTGGCGACGCCGGGTGTGTACGCGAGTGACAGATCATCCTTGTCCCGCACGGGCACGGTGGCCTGGACGGCCATCTTGCCGCCGCGGTGCAGGGCGAACGCCGGATCGAAGGGCTCGTCGGCGCTCTCCGTGTCGGTGTCGTCGCTGCGAGGATTGACGATCTCCGCTGCCATGGGTTGACCCCTTAAGTCTTCATCAGTTGAGGGTGGCCACTCCTGGTTGAGGAGGGGTGGGCGGGCACCGCGTCCGTACCCCGCGCCGGGCGGTTGGCCCGCCCGGACAGGGTGGTGGTTCGCACGCGCGGGCGCGCCGCACAACGCGCCCTGAGCCCCGGATGAGGGGTGTAAGGACCCTTCTTACCGGACGGAGCACACCGCAGACGAGTCGTTTCCCCCGCGGTGACGTGCTTCATAGCCGGGAACCGGGGCAAGTGCGCCGGTACGGCGGAATCCACCCAGAAGGCGCATCGGCAAGAGATCCTCCGGCGAGACGTGGCGTTTTCAGCGAAAGATGCGGCCGGGATGTGCCGCCTGCTGACGTTCGGGGGTGCCCGTTATCCGATTTTGACATGCGTGAGCCCCTGATTGGGCTAGTCCGAATGGCAAGATGCCGAAAACACACAAGGTCGCGACACTCGAAGGTGAGTGCCACGACTTCTGGCACACCCCTCTACACACGCCGGAGGACCCCGATCATGACCGCAAGCACCAAGCGCAGCGCCGAAGCCGCCAAGCCCAGGACGTCCCGTACGTCCCGGATGGTCGTGGCAGGCGCCATCGCGGTCGCCGGCGCCATGCTGATGACCGCCTGTGGCGACCAGACCGACAGCGCCGACGAGGGCACCAAGGAGACGGGCTCCGCCTCCGCCGCGCCGCTCGCCGACAAGCTGCCGCAGTCCATCCGCGACAAGGGCGTCATCACCGTCGGCTCGGACATCGCCTACGCGCCCATGGAGTTCATGGACGAGAACAACAAGCCCGCGGGCGTGGACATCGACCTGGCCAACGCCATGGGCGAGGTCCTCGGTGTGGAGTTCAAGTTCGAGAACGCCACCTTCGACCAGCTCGTGCTGGGCATGAACAACGGCCGCACCGACATCGTCATGTCCTCCATGACGGACACCAAGGAGCGCCAGCAGGGCGCCACCGAGGACGCCAAGGGCGGCGCCGACTTCGTGAACTACTTCAAGGCCGGCTCCGCGCTGCTGGTCCAGAAGGGCAACCCGGAGAACGTCTCCTCCCTCGACGACCTGTGCGGGCTGACGGTCGCGGCCCAGCGCGGCACCGCCAACGAGACCCTGCTCAAGGACCAGCAGGCGAAGTGCGGTGACGACAAGATCAAGGAGTTCATCTCCGACCAGGACACCGACTCCATCACGCAGCTCCAGACCAAGCGCGCGGACGTCGTGATCACCGACTTCCCCGTCGCCCTGTACAACGAGCTCAACGCGGGCGGCGGCAACCTCTTCGAGGTGGTCGGCGACCAGATCGACGCAGCGCCGTACGGCATCGCCGTCAGCAAGGAGAACACCGAGCTGCGCGACGCCCTCCAGGCAGCCGTCCAGCAGATCATCGACGACGGCTCCTACGGCGAGGTGCTGAAGGAGTGGAAGGCCGAGTCCGGCGCCATCGAGACGGCCACGGTCAACGCCGGTCAGTGAGCCGGTGCTCCGGACCCCTCCATACGTAAGGCAGCATCTTCGTGACTGACCCCCTCGACAAGGTCCCCGCCGACGTCCCACCGGACGGCGGCGGGGGCGAGTCCCCCCGCACGGCGTCCGCGGCGGCGCCCGACACCATCAAGGCCATCCCCGTCCGGCACTACGGCCGCTGGGTCGGCACCGCCGTGGTGCTCGTCCTGGTGGCACTGCTGGTGAAGGCCTTCGCCGGTGCGAACATCCAGTGGAGTGTCGTCGGTGAGCAGATCACCAACGGCACCTTCGCCCTGGGCGCCTGGGAGACGCTCAAGATCACCGTCTACTCGATGCTGATCGGCGTCGTCCTCGGCACCGTGCTCGCGGTGATGAGGCTCTCCCCGAACCCGGTGCTCTCCTCCGTGGCCTGGGCCTACATCTGGTTCTTCCGCGGCACCCCGGTGCTGGTGCAGATCCTGCTGTGGTTCAACCTCTCCATCGTCTTCGCGACGCTGGACCTCGGCTTCATCTACAAGAACGAGATGAACCAGGTCATGACGCCCTTCGTGGCCGCGCTGCTGGCGCTGGGCCTCAACGAGGCGGCGTACATGGCGGAGATCTGCCGGGCCGGCATCCAGTCCGTGGACCAGGGGCAGACCGAGGCCGCGCACGCCCTCGGCATGAAGAGCACCAAGACCATGCGCCGCATCGTGCTGCCGCAGGCCATGCGCGTGATCATCCCGCCCACCGGCAACGAGTTCATCAACATGCTCAAGACGTCCTCGCTGGCCTTCGCCATCGGGTACGGGGAGCTGTTCCTGCGCGGCCGGGAGTTCGGCTCCCGTACGCTCGCCATCATGGAGGGCTACATCGTCGTCTCCCTGTGGTACCTGGCCCTGACGACCGTGTTCACGATCGGGCAGTACTACCTGGAGCGCTACTTCGCCCGCGGCGCGAACCGCACGCTGCCGCCCACGCCGCTCGAGCGGCTGAAGCGCCAGCTGACCTCGTTCCGCGTGCCCAGCAAGGTGGGAGGGACGACGGTATGACGTCCACGACGGCACAGCCGATGGTGAGGGCGGAGAACGTCCACAAGTCCTTCGGCCACGTGAAGGTCCTCCAGGGCATCGACCTGGAGGTCGCCCCCCAGGAGGTGTTCTGCCTGGTCGGCCCGTCCGGCTCCGGCAAGTCGACCTTCCTGCGGTGCATCAACCACCTGGAGAAGATCAACGGCGGCCGGCTCTGGGTCGACGGCCAGCTGGTGGGCTACCGCCAGAAGGGCGACAAGCTCTACGAGCTGCGGGACAGCGAGGTCGCGGCGCAGCGCCGGGACATCGGCATGGTCTTCCAGCGCTTCAACCTGTTTCCCCACATGACGGCGCTGGCCAACGTGATGGAGGCGCCGGTCCAGGTCAAGGGCGTGTCCCGGGCGGTCGCCCGGGAGCGTGCCGAGAAGCTGCTGGACCGGGTCGGGCTGAAGGACAAGGCGGGGAACTACCCCGCGCAGCTGTCCGGCGGCCAGCAGCAGCGTGTGGCCATCGCCCGCGCGCTGGCGATGGAGCCGAAGCTGATGCTCTTCGACGAGCCGACCTCGGCCCTCGACCCGGAGCTGGTGGGCGAGGTCCTGGACGTCATGCGCGGTCTCGCCGAGGACGGCATGACGATGATCGTCGTCACCCACGAGATGGGCTTCGCCCGCGAGGTGGGCGACTCCCTGGTGTTCATGGACGGCGGCGTGGTCGTCGAGTCGGGCAACCCCCGCGACGTCCTGAGCAACCCGCAGCACGAGCGCACCCAGGCGTTCCTGTCGAAGGTGCTCTGAGTCCAGGGGCCCGCACCGGACGGGTGCAGGCCGCAGCGCGAGGGGCGGTACGGGCCACGGGCCCGTACCGCCCCTCGCGGCGTCCGGCGCCGCCGTCCCGCCGGGGGTCGTGTCCGGCACATGGCGGCACCCCGCCCCTGGGGCGGGGTGCGCGGCGTCCGGCGGCACCGCCCCGCCCAGGCGGGACAGCCCTCAGCGCAGGGCGAGCACCAGGGCGTCGCTGGGCGAGGCCCACACGGGGCGTGCCTCGGCGAAGCCGGCCGCGCGAAGCGCCTCGGCGTGCCACGCGGCGGACGGGATGTCGCCGTCCGCGTGCTCCCCGTAGATGCGGAAGCGCTCGGCGGTCGGCGCGGCGAGGACCGGGTCCTCGGCGGCCAGCGCCCACCAGTCGGCCCAGTCCAGCGCGCCCGCCTCGCGCGCCCGGTCCATGGCCGCGTGGCGGTGGGCGCGCTCGGCCGCGTTGATCCGCGGGGTCGCCTCGTCCTTCATCCGGTCGGCGTTCATCAGGACGCCGCCCTCGCGCACCAGCCCCGCGAGCTGCCCGTAGAGCGCGGCGAGGGGCTCGCAGTGCAGCCAGTGCAGGGCGGTCGCGGTGAGCACGGCGTCGTACCGGGGGTACGGCAGGGCCGCCGTCCAGGCCGGGTCGGTGAGGTCGGCGGCCACGAAGGAGACGCGGTCGTCGCCCTCGAAGGTGCCGCGCGCGATGGCCAGCAGGGCCGGGTCGAGGTCCACGCCGGTACTGGTGGCGCGGGGGAAGCGGGTCAGCAGCCGGTCCGTGATGGTGCCGGTGCCGCAGGCCAGGTCCAGCACCCTGGGCTCGGGGCCGACCGTCGCCTCGACCATGTCGAGCATGACCCGGAACCGGTCCTCCCGGTCCGGCATGTACCACTCCTGCTGGCGGTCCCAGCTCTTCTGCCAGGCCCGCCAGTCGGTTGCCGCGCCCATGCCCGTCTCCACCACCGGAATCCTTTCGTCCGTAATACCCTCGAACCTACTCCATCCGTTACGCCGACAGTAGACCCTTGCAGTAAGGACTACAAGTGGAACTGGCCCATTACTCGGACTACGCCGTACGCCTGGTCAACACCGAGGAACCGACCCGCGGCAAGGACTCGCTGACGTCCGTCGACGCCGTCCGGGAACTCTTCGGTGCCTCGATGCAGGCAGCCCGCCGGGCGACGGACGCGGACGTCACCCGCTTCCGCTCCGTGCGCGCCCGGCTCCGCGCGGTCTTCGCCGCGGCCGACGCGGGCGAGGAGACCCAGGCCGTCGACCTGCTCAACTCCCTGCTGCTGGAGTTCCCGGTCAGCCCCCAGATCTCCGGCCACGACCACCGGGACGAGGACGGCCGGCCGCTGTGGCACATGCACCTGGCGGACCACGCCTCCAACGCCACCTCCGGCTACGCGGCCATCGCCGCCATGGGCCTGGCCTTCCACCTGACCGAGTACGGCGTCGACCGCCTCGGCCTGTGCCAGGCCGCCCCGTGCCGCAACGCCTTCCTCGACACCTCGACCAACCGCTCGCGGCGCTACTGCTCCGACCGCTGCGCCACCCGCGCCAACGTCGCCGCCTACCGGGCCCGCAAGCGCCTGGAGACCGACCGGTCCGCCGACACCGGCCGCAGCGCCGACACCGCCCAGGAGGCCACATAGAGCGGTGTGCGGCGCCGCCCCGGCAGCATGGGCCGGTAGCGGGCGCGCACCCGCGCGAGCACCAGCTCGTCGGGGACCGGGCCGAAGGCACGGCTGTCCACGACCTCGCCGTCCGGGTTGTCGCCGAGCACCCACCAGCCCCCGGACCGGCGCTCCGCCAGCCGCTTCACGATGAGCAGGTCCTGCTGGAGCGGATGGCGCAGCACCGCCACGTCGCCGGGGCGCAGCTCCGCACCGTGGTGCACCAGCAACTGGTCGCCGTGGTGGAGCGTGGGGTACATGGACCGCCCGGTCACCTCGGCGATGCCCAACGGCGCTCGCGCCTCACGCCCCTGCTCGCCCATCGGGCCACCTCCGCTGTCCACCGTCTGTTCCGACACCGGTCCCGTCCTGGTACCGGACTTTTGCCCTAAGCCCCTGGGGGCACCCGAGAAAACGCGCTTCCCACGGAGTAATCTCCCACCTGAGAAGACGATCACGAGGAAGGACAGCTCCATGCTCTCCCGCCTGTTCGCCCCCAAGGTGAAGGTCAGCGCCCACTGCGACCTGCCTTGCGGTGTCTACGACCCGGCCCAGGCCCGTATCGAGGCCGAGTCGGTCAAGGCCGTCCAGGAGAAGTACCAGGCCAACGAGGACCCGCACTTCCGCGCCCGCGCCACCGTCATCAAGGAGCAGCGCGCGGAGCTCGCCAAGCACCACATCTCGGTGCTGTGGAGCGACTACTTCAAGCCCCCGCACTTCGAGAAGTACCCGGAGCTGCACCAGCTGATCAACGACACGCTCAAGGCCCTCTCGGCCGCGAAGGGGTCCACGGACCCCAAGACGGGCGAGAAGGCGCTGGAGCTCATCGCCGAGGTCGACCGCATCTTCTGGGAGACCAAGAAGGCCTGATCTCTGGCTGGGTCGCCTGACCTGCACTTTCGCGGGTCCGGCTACCTACCTGTCCGCACCCGGCCCACAGGCCGCCGAGCACGGCGTCCATCGCGGGCCGGGTGCGGTCTTCTTCGCCCGGCCGCTCGGGCACTACCGGGCTTCGGCGACAGGAGTGCCGTCGGCGTCGGGCACCGTGGCCTCCCCCGCGAGGAGGGCGCGGCCTGTGACGCCCTCGCGCCCTGACCGGCTTCGCCGGGCTCATCGGCACCGGGCATCTCACCCACCACCGAGGGGAACCGGCTTCACCGAATTCGGCATGACAGCGGTTCCGTTCCCGTGGGCCCTGCAGAGGAAGCGTACTCAGCCGTTCCGCTACCCCAGGGGCGTACCGTTCGCAACCTCGCCCGAAGCCGCGTCCACGCTCATCGTCTCCGCCGGACCGCCGTCCGGAACCACACGGACCAGCCATACCGCTCGCCATTCGCCCCGCACCCTGTAGGCCTTCTTCGTCACGGCGCCCACCCTGGCGATCGCCGGCTTGATCTTCTCGCGCACCTCGGCCTCCGCCTGGGACCTGCTCACCGTTTCGGCCGGCAGGTCCTCAAGTACGTCCGGACCAGAGTTGACCACGAGCTGGGAAACCCGGCCCGCTGTGTTCAGCTGCACGTCCAGCGCACGGGGCATCAGGACCCCGTCCTTTGCCCAACGCCAGGACGTCATCCACCCGAACTCACCCAGGGATGTCGTCTGCCGATGCTGCGCCTCTGCCGCCCATGGATAGTGCGCGTCCGCGTAGGCCGTCGCGATTCGCTCGGCCTCGGCCTTGCTGCGCGGGTTCGCGGCACCTCCCACCGCGAACGACACTGGTCCCGGTTCACTGGCAGACTCCAACTGGACTGACAGGTAGTCGGCCTCCGGCCAGGTGAGCATGGCCGTGAGCGGCTCCTCGAAGGTGACCTGAAGTGATCCAGGCGCGCCGTCGATACCCGGCGACAACTGAACTGCTGAGATCGCGTATCGGTCTCCGAAGGCTTCCCGGATCGCTGACTCGGCCGTCGCCCGCTCGTCCTCCACCGCCGTCCGCAGGCCCGTGCCGTCCACCACCTGAGGCTGGACGAAAAGCCCGAAGAGCAGCGCCGTCACCAGAACGGCTCCCGCGGTGTTCCTTCCGGTTCGCCGTGCTCCGGCTGTCAGGGAGGCACCCTTGGCCCGTCCCACCATCCACCCGCAGGCCGCTCCGAGTACCGTGCCGAGCGAGTTCATCTGGACGTCGCCGCTGTCACACGCACCTCCCGTCCAGGGAATGAGCGACTGACCGACCTCGATACGCATCGACCCCACGGCGCCCGCTGCCACCACCGGGACCACACGGCGTGTCGCCAGCACACCGAAGAAGCCCAGCGGTACGAACAGGACGGCGTTCAGGACACCCTGTTCCGTCACCAGGGGTTCCCACAGGTCCTTGTTGATCGTGCACCAGCCGTTCGCCCCGCCCGAGCGGGTCGGAAAGAACACGGTGGCTCCGAGTACCAGGACCGCACTCGCGCCGGTCAGACCCCACCATGGCCCGGAGGCCCCCTTCGTGCGGGCGTACACGAACGTGGCCGCACCGACGGCAAGGCCCACGAATGCGAGCGCGATGAGAAAAGTCAGACGGTCATGGAGAACTGCTTGAAGCATCGCGGAGAATTCCTGTTCACTATGCACAGTGCGCCCCCGGATGATGCAGATCCGGGGGCGCACACTGTCGCGAAGGACCGCTCAGGTCACTGGCAGCGCGAGATGGGTGTCTGGTACGAAGTCCCACCCGAGACAGACATCACGCCCACTGTGGTCGCGCACCAGAAGTCATAGTCCAGGGTGTTCCAGCTGTACGTCTTGGACGCGCCCGAAGCTATGGAGTAGTAGGGGGAGACCAGTTGTAGTCTCCCTTGTAGATGCAGCCGAGCTCGGCCGAGATCGTCGACCCGCCCGTCTTGGTGTACTTGGTGTAAGGTCCGCGTGCGCGAGGCATCCGGATGGTACTTGCCGTGGAAGACTGCACCTTTGGGCCTTTCGGCATGCAGTGAAGCGAACAAGGCGAGGAATACCGTACCGCCCTCATTCGATCACACGCAGCAGCATGATCACTTCTGGCCGAAAAGGGCTTCGCGCAACACCGCTCCAGAGGCAGACGAACCACGCCGAATCAGGCGGCAGTTGCGCACAGAAGAGGCGTAAACACTACTGGGGAATTCCAGCCGAGAACCCTCAAGGAAACCTCAGGAGGCATCTCGTCTGAAGCACCCCGCAGAAGGCTGGCAGGCGGGATACTCCCCTCCGCCAATCAGAAGCTCATGGGACTTGCCCGTCGAGGATGCGGTAGCGGTGTCGGCCGCCGTAGTACCCGCGCACGACGTGGGCCGGGCCGACACCTTGGACCGGGCCTCGGACTCTCTCCACCCACGCGGACACCGTCAGCGTCCGTAAGGCATCCTGTGCCTCCGGCGATCGGGTCGGCCATGCATCCGGCCGATGCTCGCGTGTTCCTTGGTCGGAGCGCATGCTCAGACGAAGGCCGCTTACGTGTACGGCGGTTGGTGAACGGAGTGGTCACCTACGAGGCATCGCGCGACGGCTCACGTCAAAGATCAAGTGGGACGGGTCGCCACAGCACGGCCACGCCCCGCCCCCCCGGCCTCACCCCGCCGCCGTCCCGCAGGTGTCCGCCCGGTCCGGTGCGGTGCGGTGGGTTCCCGGGGGCAGTCCGTCGAGGAGGGGGCTGCCGTGGCGTCCCAGCCACTGGCGGTAGGGGGCGGCGCGCAGCGCGGCGTCGCGGTAGGCGGCGGAGAGGGTCTCGTACGCCGCACCGAACAGGTCGGGCGCCCCGGGGTGGGAGAACAGCAGCAGGCGGACGGCCAGCGGGTCCCCCCTGAGCGGGCGGATCGCCATGTCCTCCCGCGGCACGGAGGTGGGCTGGCACGGCGCGACGGCCTCGCCGACGGCGATCAGCGAGGCAGCCGTGTGGTAGTCCCCGTGCAGGATGGTCGGGTCGATGCCCGCCGAGCGCAGCACCCGGCTCAGCCCGTCCCACTCGCCGTCCACGGTCGGGTCGACCATCCAGCAGTCGTGGGCGAGGTCGGTCAGGTCGACCACCGCCGAAGCGGCGGCGGGGTGGTCGCGTGCCAGGGAGACGAACTGCGGCTCCCGCTGCACCAGCACCCGTGACTCCAGCCCGTCGGGCACCTGCAGGGGGCACCCCTCCACCTCGTGGACGAAGGCGACGTCCAACTGCCCCTCGGCGACCAGGCGCAGCAGCGCGTTGGCCGAGACGTCCATATGGAGGGAGAGGTCCGTGCCGGGCAGCCGGACGCGCAGCCGGCGCAGCCATCCGGCCAGGGCGCGGCTGGCCGTCGAGCCGATCCGCAGCAGGGGCCCGCCCTCGTGCGCGGCCGCCGCCTTGGCCTCGACGACGAGCGCGGCCATCTCGCCGACCAGCGGCCGGGCGCGGCTCAGCACGGACCGGCCGAGCGGGGTGGGGCGGCAGCCGGTGCGCTCGCGGGCGAACAGCGGGGCGCCGATGAAGTTCTCGATCCTGCGCAGCTGGGTGGTCAGCGAGGGCTGGCTGACGCCCAGCCGCCGGGCCGCTTTGTGCAGGCTGCCGGTGTCGGCGATGGCGCACAGCGCACGCAGATGCCTCACCTCGAGCTCCATGCGACGAGAGTAGGGCCGCCCCAACTGTCCCACCAGACACCGTTGTCGGGGCACCTGGGACGGATCGGGACAGGTCGCGGCGGAAACTCTCCGGGACCCTGATGCGCTCGTCCTATCACCCCTCGGCATCATCCCGGCGCGGGGCCCGCTCCCCCACACTCGCCCTACCGCACATCGTCAACCGGACGAGTAGGAGCCCCCCATGCGTCACCCCAGAGCGTTACTCTCCGCCGTGCTCGGCGTCGGCCTCGCCGCCGTGCTCGGGGCGGTCCCCGCGACCGCCGCACCCTCCGCCCCGGCCAACTCCCCTGCGGCCGCGTCGGACGTCTCCTCGTACGCGGCCTACGAAGGGTCCGCCGAGGACTCCAGGGCGACCGCCGCCTTCTTCGACGCGGTCGTGAAGTCGGTGGCCGAGAAGCGCGCCGCCAACCCCGGCGCCCAGGTCGTGACCGTGGTGTACAACGCCAGCCGGGCGCCCAGCTTCCGCACCCAGATAGCCAACAGCACCCGGATCTGGAACAGCTCGGTCTCCAACGTCCGGCTGGTGGAGGGGTCCGGTGCCGACTTCTCCTACTACGAGGGCAACGACTCGCGCGGCTCGTACGCGAGCACCGACGGCCACGGCCGGGGGTACATCTTCCTCGACTACCGCCAGAACCAGATCTACAACTCCACGCGGGTCACGACCCATGAGACGGGGCATGTGCTCGGTCTCCCGGACCACTACTCGGGTCCGTGCAGCGAGCTGATGTCGGGCGGCGGCCCCGGCCCCTCCTGCACCAACGCCTACCCGAACTACCAGGAGCGCTCCCGGGTGAACCAGCTGTGGGCCTACGGCCTGGCGTCCGCCGTGGCGCAGGTCTCCTGAACCCCGGCACCCCCCGGCAGGCGGCCTCCGGACCGGGGGGCGCGGTCCGCACTCCCGGTCCGCACCCCCGGTCCGCGCCGACGAAGCGCCCCGCCGTCACGGCGGGGCGCCTTCGTGTGTACGGGGCTCAGGTCCGGACCGGCTCCGGGAGCACCGGTTCGGCCGTGGAGGGCAGTTGCCGGCGGATACGGGCGAGGGCCTCGTCGAAGTCCCCGTCGGCGACCGCCGCCTCGTAGGCGGTCCCGCCGTCGTGCAGGGTGAGGCTGAGCTCGGAGCGGACCGGGGCGCCGCCGTCGGCAGCCGGCTCTCCGAGGGTCAGCAGGCAGCTGAGTGTGGCCTCCCGCTCGACGCCGTCGGCCCGTACGGGGAGCGGCATGTCCCACTCCAGTACGCAGCCCGTCAGGGCTGCCCCGGTGCCCCCGGCACGCAGGGTGGCGAAGGTGGCGCCCGCGTACGCGGTGCCTCTGACATGTGTGCTCACGCGGCCGTCGGTCGCGGTGATCGCGACCGCCTCGGCCCCGGCCCGGTCGCGGTACCAGCCCGCCCAGGCCTCTGTCGACTCCGATGACATGCGCGGACTGTAGCGGGGGGCCGGCCGGGGCCGCGTGCCAGGTGGCGTTCCCGGGGGACTTCCGGCGGCCGTTGCGACCGGCTCGTACCCCGGTGCGCCCTTCGCCGCTTGCGTCCCCCGGTACCGCCGGGGGCCGCGGCCGGTCCGCCCGCCTGCTCCTCCGGCTGCTCGCGGGACGCGGCTCAGCAGCCCCGGCGGGTGACGAACTCCGCGAGGGAGAGCAGGTCCCCCGCCGCATCCAGGTCGGGAACGGCGCGGGAGAGCTCGCCGAGGGCGCGGGACATGCGGTCCGCGGCCTGGAGTTGGGCCCAGTCGCGCCCGCCCGCCCGCTCGACGGCGTCGGCCGCGCGGGCCGCGGCGGAGGCGCCCATCGGCCCCCGGTACAGCGAGGCCAGCTCCTCGGCCGCCGCCGTGCCCGAGGCCAGAGCAGCGACCACGGGCAGGGACTTCTTGCGTGCGCAGAGGTCGGCGCCGACCGACTTGCCGGTGCGCGCCGGGTCGCCCCAGATGCCCATCAGGTCGTCGATGAGCTGGAAGGCGAGACCGGCCTCCCTGCCGAAGGCGTCCATGGCGCGGACCTCCTCCTCCCCGGCGTCCGCGTACAGGGCGCCGAGCGCGCAGGAGGCGCCGAGCAGGGCACCGGTCTTGGCCGTGGCCATGCCGAGGCAGTCGTCGAGGGTCACCTCCTCGGGGGACAGCTCCTCGAAGGCGCAGTCGGCCTGCTGGCCGGCGCACAGTTCGATCACGCAGGCGGCCAGGCGCGCGGAGGCGGCCACCGAGCGCGGGTCGCCGTCCTCCGCGAGCAGGCGCAGGGCGAGCGCCAGCATGGCGTCGCCCGCGACGATGGCGTCGGCCGTGCCGAACACCGTCCAGGCGGTGGGCCGGTGGCGGCGGGTGGCGTCCTCGTCGATGACGTCGTCGTGCAGCAGGCTGAAGTTGTGGGCCAGTTCGACGGCCGCGGCCGCGCGCAGGGCGCGGGCCGGGTCCCCGCCCAGCGCACGGCAGGAGGCCAGTACCAGGGCCGGCCGGATCGCCTTGCCCGCTCCGGCGGCGGCCGGGCTGCCGTCCGCGTGCTCCCAGCCGAAGTGGTAGAGGGCGACACGGCGCACCGCCCCCGGCAGGGTGTCCAGGGCGGAGCGGAGCTCGGGCTGCACCGCGCCGCGGCTGCGCTCCAGCAGGGCGACGGCCTCACGGCCCTCGGTGGTGTCCGAGATGGTCAACAGGCGGTCCTTTCCTCAGGACGGGGGCTGCGCCGGCCGGGCGTGGGCAGGGGCCGTGCCCGGCGGTCGGGTCCTGCCCGAGCGGGCAGGACCCCTGAGCACGCATCAGCGCCAGCGGCTCACCTCCACGTTCTCCAGGACACCGAGGGCGTCGGGGACGAGGACGGCGGCCGAGTAGTAGGCCGTGACCAGGTAGGAGATGATCGCCTGCTCGTCGATGCCCATGAAGCGGACCGAGAGGCTGGGCTCGATCTCGTCCGGGAGGCCGGTCTGGTGGAGGCCGACGACGCCCTGCTCCTCCTCGCCGGTCCGCATGCAGATGATCGAGGTGGTGCGCGCCTCGGAGACCGGGATCTTGTTGCAGGGGAAGATCGGCACGCCCCGCCAGGAGGGCACCTGGTGGCCGCCGATGTCGACCGTCCCCGGGACCAGGCCGCGCTTGTTGCACTCGCGTCCGAAGGCCGCGATGGCCCGCGGGTGGGCGAGGAACATCCTGGAGCCGCGGCGGCGGGACAGCAGCTCGTCCATGTCGTCGGGGCCGGGGACGCCGTCGTGGGGCTGGAGCCGCTGGCCGTAGTCGCAGTTGTTCAGCAGCCCGAACTCGCGGTTGTTGACCAGCTCGTGCTCCTGGCGCTCGCGCAGGGCCTCCACCGTGAGCCTCAGCTGCTGCTCGGTCTGGTTCATCGGCTGGTTGTAGAGGTCGGCCACCCGGCTGTGCACCTTCAGCACCGTCTGGGCCACGCTCAGCTCGTACTCGCGGGGCGCCGCGTCGTAGTCGACGTAGGTGTGGGGCACGACGGCCTCGCCGACATGGCCCGCCGAGAGGTCGATGGCGGCTTCGCCGTACGGGTTGGTGCGCTGCGAGGGCACCGCCGCGAAGCCCGCGAGGTGGGCGCGCAGGGAGTCGGCGCGGTCCGCCAGGTTGAGCACGTCGTCGCGGGTGAGCACGAGGACGGTGCAGGCGGTCGCCGCTCGGGCGGTGTGGGGCCAGACGGCCTCGCGGTCGGTGAGCGACCGGTCGCCGAAGTAGGCGCCGTCGGCGAGCACCTCGACGACCGCCTCGTCGCCGTAGGGGCCCTCGCCGACCTGCTCGACCCGGCCGTGCGCCAGCAGGAAGACCCGGTCCGCCGCCTCCCCGCCGGTGGCCAGGATCTCGCCCGCGGAGAACTCCCGCTGCTCGCAGCGGTTGGCGAGCTCGGCGAGCGCCGCCTCGTCGCCGAAGCCGCGCAGCGCGGGGAGCTCCCCCAGCTCGGCGGGGATGACCTCGACCCGGCCCCCCGTCTGCACGAAGGTCACCCGGCCGTCGCCGACCGCGTAGCTGAGGCGGCGGTTGACCCGGTAGGTGCCGCCCTGCACCTGCACCCACGGCAGCATGCGCAGCAGCCACCGCGAGGTGATCTCCTGCATCTGCGGGGCGGACTTGGTGGTGGTCGCAAGATTCCGCGCCGCAGCAGTGCCGAGACTCTGCCGGGGCGTCTGCTGCTCGCGGACGTCCCCTGCGGAACCAACCGAACCGACCGTCATGTGAATCCCTCTCGATCAATTGCTGACCTGCGAGGAGAACCCTGTCAGTACAGAGCGTCATCGCACCATTACACAAATGGGTGGGACTGGATCGGCACGAACGGGGAAGCGGCCGGATCGGCTCGCACGGTGTCCGGAAGCGCGGGCGCCCGGCGCACCGCGGAGCGGCGGCGCGGCGCACGTGCCCGCCCGGACCGGAGGGGCCCGCGCGGTCCCCGGTGCGCGGGAGAGGCGCAGGGAACGCCCCACAATGGAGGCGTGAACCGCTCCGTGAATCGCGACGCGCTGCTGGAGCCGCGCCCGCCCTCCCCGCTCCAGGAACTCCGCGACCCGGCGTTCGAGCGGCACGGGGTCAGGCTGCTGCTCAAGCGGGACGACCTGGTCCACCCCGAGCTCCCGGGCAACAAGTGGCGCAAACTGGCACCCAACCTCCGCGCCGCGGCGGGCCGCCCGCTCGTGACCTTCGGCGGCGCCTGGTCGCACCACCTGCGGGCGACGGCGACCGCCGGGCGGCTCCTGGGCTGCCCGACCATCGGCGTCGTCCGGGGAGACGAGCTGGCCTCGCGACCGCTCAACCCCTCGCTGCGCGGCTGCGCCGAGGACGGGATGCGGCTGGCCTTCACCGATCGCGCCACCTATCGGGCCAAGGACGAGCCCGCGGTCCTCGCCCGTCTGCTGGCCGAGGCGCAGGCGCCCGGGGACGCGTACGTGGTCCCCGAGGGCGGCAGCAACGCACCGGCGGTGCGGGGCTGCGCGGAGCTCGGCCGCGAGCTGCGCGACGCCGGGACGCGGATCGACGTGGCGGCGGTCGCGTGCGGCACCGGGGGCACGCTGGCGGGCCTCGCGGCGGGCCTCGGCGCGGGGCGACGGGCCCTGGGCCTCGCGGTGCTGCGGGGCGGCTTCCTGGGCGGCGCGGTGCGCGAGCTCCAGGTCCGCGCGTTCGGCGGACCGCGGGGCTCCTGGGACCTGGAGGAACGTTTCCACTTCGGCGGGTACGCACGGTCGGCCCCCGAGCTGGAGGACTTCGCCGCCGGTTTCGAGCAGCGCCACGGGCTGGCGGTGGAGCGGATCTACGTGGCCAAGCTGCTGTACGGCCTCGCGGCCCTGGCGGCGGAGGGGGCCTTCTCCCCCGGCAGCGCGGTCGCCGCGGTGGTCACGGGTCCGGCAACCGCCCGGCCACCGGCCCCAGAGGGCGGAACAGCCCTCTCGGGGCGGCCCCGGCCGGGCCGGCCGCCGGGCCCGGGGTGACCCCGGACGGCGCCCCGGACGCCGGGGCGGGTGGGGCGCGTGTGGCCATGGCGCTTTGTCGACGATTCGGCGCCATGGGCACGGGGTACGTCAACCATCCGCCGGTTCCGTGCAATTGGGCGGCGCAGACCACTAGCCACTGTGTGTACTCATGGGCTTACCATGAGTGATAGCCGCTGGCTCAGGGGTCCCCGGCGACAGGCAAGCACGGATCGCGATAGCGTCGCCAGGCCGGTACCGGTCGCGTGACCGCGTACCGCACCGCCGCGGGAACTCATCCCGCGCCCCAGAGAGAGCATGTGCCACCTTGGAGGTGAGGGTGTCCCAGATCGCAGGCGAGCCCGGGACCCAGGACTTCGTGGAAGTCCGACTGCCGGCCGCGGGTGCCTACCTGTCCGTGCTGCGAACGGCCACCGCCGGTCTCGCGGCACGGTTGGACTTCACCCTCGACGAGATCGAGGACCTGCGGATCGCGGTCGACGAGGCGTGCGCGATCCTGCTGCAGCAGGCCGTACCCGGATCGGTGCTCAGCTGTGTCTTCCGCCTCGTCGACGACTCACTCGAAGTGACGGTCTCGGCCCCCACGACCGACGGCCGGGCCCCGGAGCGCGACACCTTCGCCTGGACGGTGCTGTCGGCACTGGCCGGGAAGGTCGACTCCTCGGTCGCCGACGACCGTACGGTCTCCATCAGCCTGTACAAGCAGCGCGGCGCGGGGCCCGGGCCGGCGTGAGCAACGGAAACGGGGATGGTTCGATGCGGGAGGACGAGGAGCGTGCCCCCGGGGTGCTGAGCGCGTCGGCCGGCATCCCGGAGCAGCACGCGCGGCCGCACCCGATGGTGGACGAACCTGCGGAGCAGGCACCGGTGGGGAGCCCTCCCCCCGGTCTCCCAGGGGCAACTCCGGCCCGGGCGGAGCCCGGGGAGAAGGCGGACCGGATGAGCGAGCACGAGCAGCGGCACGAACACGAGCGGCAGCACCGGCAGGACGGGCCCGACCGCAGCGGTGCGCGGGCGATGTTCATAGAGCTCCGCTCCCTGCCGGAGCAGTCCCCGCAGCGCGCCGAACTGCGCAACCAGCTCGTCCGGATGCACCTGCCGCTCGTCGAGCACCTCGCCCGCCGTTTCCGCAACCGGGGCGAGCCGCTGGACGACCTGACCCAGGTCGCCACGATCGGCCTGATCAAGTCGGTCGACCGGTTCGACCCGGACCGGGGCGTGGAGTTCTCGACGTACGCGACCCCGACCGTGGTCGGGGAGATCAAGCGCCACTTCCGCGACAAGGGCTGGGCGGTGCGGGTGCCGCGCAGGCTGCAGGAACTCCGGCTCGCCCTGACCACGGCGACCGCCGAGCTCTCGCAGCTGCACGGCCGCTCCCCGACCGTCCACGAGCTGGCCGAGCGGCTCGGGATCTCGGAGGAGGAGGTGCTGGAGGGCCTGGAGTCGGCGAACGCCTACTCGACGCTGTCCCTGGACGTGCCGGACACCGACGACGAGTCCCCGGCGGTGGCCGACACCCTCGGCGCCGAGGACGAGGCGCTGGAGGGGGTCGAGTACCGGGAGTCGCTCAAACCCCTGCTGGAGGACCTGCCGCCGCGGGAGAAGCGCATCCTGCTGCTGCGGTTCTTCGGGAACATGACCCAGTCGCAGATCGCGCAGGAGGTCGGGATCTCGCAGATGCACGTCTCGCGCCTGCTGGCGCGGACCCTGGCCCAGCTGCGGGAGAAGCTCCTCGTGGAGGAGTAGGCCGCCGCTCCCGCCCCGGTGTGCGGAGCGGGCCGTTGCGAGGAGGGGAGCACCCGCGCGGGTGCTCCCCTCCTCGCATGGCGCGGCGGTCCGGCCCGGCGGTCAGACGGAGGAGTCCCCGCCGCGCGCGCCCGCGGCGCCGATGCCGAGGGCCTGTGCCGTGGCCGGGTTCACCAGCAGCACCAGTCCGGCGACCGCGACGGCCGCCAGGACGATGCCCAGCGGGATCAGCACCCCGGTGGCGCGCAGCAGGGTCCAGGCCGGGATGAGCGCGATGAGCTGGGTGATGATGGCCGGGCCCCGGCTCCAGGCGCGCCGCAGCAGCAGCCCCCGCGCGGCGGCCAGCGGGATCACGCCCAGCAGCGCGAG
The DNA here is from genome assembly GCF_043203115.1 of Streptomyces sp. NPDC048001. Taxonomy (NCBI): domain Bacteria; kingdom Bacillati; phylum Actinomycetota; class Actinomycetes; order Kitasatosporales; family Streptomycetaceae; genus Streptomyces; species Streptomyces sp. NPDC048001. The sequence continues at coordinate 36,730 of NZ_JBIDBN010000002.1, read as the reverse complement.
CGTCACCCCGCCCGTCTCCGCGGCGGAGGAGCTGTCGGGGTCGCCCGCGATGCCCATGACGAGCATGAAGAGGCCGCCGGCGACGAGTGCCAGGCCCTCGGCGGCGCAGACCGCCGCGGCGGCCGTCAGGCGGGAGGGGCGGGGGGTCGCTTCGTCACTGCTCACCCCAGCAGGGTAGCCGCCGCCCCCGGCACGGCGGCCGGGGACGGCGGCCGGGAGACCGGCGGCCGTCCGCACCGGTGCACGGCACCGGGCCGGGGGCGGCCGCGGCGGCGGATCACCCCGGACTGGGCCGGATACCTCTCGGTAGGTACGCTGCATCGCATGCGTGCACTTCTCGTGGTCAACCCGGCGGCTACCACCACCAGTGCCCGCACCCGGGACGTGCTGATCCACGCGCTGGCCAGCGAGATGAAGCTGGAGGCCGTCTCCACCGAGTACCGCGGCCACGCCCGCGACCTCGGCCGGCGGGCCGCGGAGTCCGGCGAGATCGACCTGGTGGTCGCCCTGGGTGGCGACGGCACCGTCAACGAGGTGGTCAACGGCCTGCTGCACGCCGGGCCCGACCCGGAGGCGCTGCCCCGCCTGGCCGTGGTGCCCGGCGGCTCGACCAATGTGTTCGCCCGCGCGCTCGGCCTGCCGAACGACGCGGTCGAGGCGACCGGCGCCATCCTCGACGCGCTGCGGGACCGCACGGAGCGCACGGTCGGGCTGGGCCTCGCCGCCGGCACCCCGGGGACCGAGGACGAGGGCGTCCCGCCGCGCTGGTTCACCTTCTGCGCGGGGTTCGGCTTCGACGCGGGGGTCGTCGGCCGGGTGGAGCAGCAGCGGGAGCGCGGCAGACGGTCCACGCACGCCCTCTACGTCCGCCAGGTGCTCCGCCAGTTCCTCGACGAGCCCCACCGGCGGCACGGGACGATCGCCCTGGAGGGGCCCGACCTCGACCCGGTGCGGGACCTGGTCCTGTCGATAGTCTGCAACACCTCGCCCTGGACCTATCTGGGCAACCGCCCGGTGTACGCGTCCCCGAAGGCGTCCTTCGACACGGCGCTCGACATCCTCGGACTGTCCCGCCTGTCGACCCCGGCCGTGGCCCGCTACGGTGCCCAGCTGCTCAGATCGACCCCGGAGCGGGGACCCCGGGGCAAGCATGCGGTGACGTACCACGATCAGACGGACTTCACCTTGCATTCCAAGGTTCCACTGCCCTTCCAGATGGACGGTGACCACCTCGGCCTGCGCACGAGCGTGACGTTCACAGGCGTTCGCCGTGCACTGCGTGTGATTGTGTGAGTGGAAGGACCGAAAGTCCTTTATCTCGAACGTACGGGCGCGCATCCACCCCATAGAAGTACGGCTGTGACCTAGTCGACACCGAGGAATCAAAAAAAACTTTCCGGAAGGGGTTGTATCCGCCGCCGAGGTTTGCGAATCTCTACATGGCGATCGGGACGGCCCGCAACACCGGCCCCCACAGGTCACCGAAACCCTTCCACGAATCCAGGACCCAGCGCTGGGCACCCCAGCCGTCGGCCCTTCCCTTGCGGGGGGATTCGTGAAAGCGTTCACATTCACAAGCAACGTGCAAGAAACACCAAGGAGAGGTAGCAGCCATGGACTGGCGTCACAACGCCGTTTGCCGCGAGGAAGACCCCGAGCTCTTCTTCCCCATCGGCAACACCGGTCCCGCGCTGCTGCAGATCGAGGAAGCCAAGGCCGTCTGCCGCCGCTGCCCCGTCATGGAGCAGTGCCTGCAGTGGGCGCTCGAGTCCGGTCAGGACTCCGGCGTCTGGGGTGGCCTGAGCGAGGACGAGCGCCGCGCGATGAAGCGCCGCGCCGCCCGCAACCGGGCGCGCAACGCCAGCGCCTGACGCCCCCTGCCACCGGCTTCCCCCGGCGGCGCGTGCACCCGACGGCACCCGTTCCGTAGACGGCGAGCACGCATCCACCGCCTTCGAGCCGCAGCGCGCAGTACCCGATGCGCATTCGCACATGCGAGCAACGAGCTTCGAGCCCCGGACCCGACGAAAGGTCCGGGGCTCTTCGCTGCGCACGGGCGGTGGCCCGGTCAGCGCCGGTCCGCCACCGGCACGTCGAGCACCACACGGGTACCGCGCCCCGGCTCCGCCACCGGGAGCATGTCGAAGGTGCCGCCCAACTCCCCCTCCACCAGGGTCCTGACGATCTGCAGGCCCAGGTTCCCGGCCTGCCGGGAGTCGAAGCCCTCGGGCAGCCCGCGCCCGTTGTCCTGGACGGTGATCAGCAGCCGGCCGCTGCCGGGCCGGGCGTCCCCGCGCACCGCCGACACGTCGACCGCTCCCTGCTCGCCCGGGGCGAAGGCATGCTCCAGGGCGTTCTGGAGGACCTCGGTGAGCACCATCGACAGGGGGGTGGCGACCTCCGCGTCGAGGATGCCGAAGCGGCCGGTGCGGCGGCAGTCGACCTTCCCCGGCGAGATCTCCGCCACCATGGCGATCACCCGGTCCGCGATCTCGTCGAACTCGACGCGCTCGTCCAGGTTCTGCGAGAGGGTCTCGTGCACGATGGCGATGGAGCCCACCCGGCGGACCGCCTCGTTGAGCGCCTCCCTGCCCCGCACGGAGTCCATCCGGCGGGCCTGGAGGCGCAAGAGGGCCGCCACGGTCTGGAGGTTGTTCTTCACCCGGTGGTGGATCTCCCGGATGGTGGCGTCCTTGGTGATCAGCTCGCGTTCCCGGCGCCGCAGTTCGGTGACGTCCCGCAGCAGGACCAGCGAACCGATGCGCACGCCCTTGGGCTTGAGGGGGATGGCCCGCAACTGGATGACCCCGCCGTTGCCCTCGACCTCGAACTCGCGCGGCGCGTAGCCGCTGGCGAGCTTCACCAGGGCCTCGTCCACCGGGCCCCGGGAGGGCGCCAGTTCGGCCGTGGTCTGCCCGAGGTGGTGTCCCACCAGGTCGGAGGCGAGCCCGAGCCGGTGGTAGGCGGAGAGCGCGTTGGGGCTGGCGTACTGGACGACCCCGTCGGCGTCGAGCCGGACCAGGCCGTCGCCGACCCGCGGCGAGGCGTCCATCTCGGACTGCTCCCCGGGATAGGGGAAGGAGCCCGCGGCGATCATCTGGGCGAGGTCGGAGGCGGACTGCAGATAGGTGAGCTCCAGGCGGGAGGGGGTCCGGACGGTCAGCAGGTTGGTGTTGCGGGCGATCACTCCGAGCACCCGGCCCTCGCGGCGGACCGGGATGGACTCGACCCGCACCGGCACCTCCTCGCGCCACTCCGGGTCGCCCTCGCGCACGATGCGGCCCTCGTCCAGCGCGGCGTCCAGCAGGGGGCGGCGGCCACGGGGCACCAGGTGGCCGACCATGTCGTCCTGGTAGCTCGTGGGGCCGGTGTTGGGGCGCATCTGGGCCACCGAGACATAGCGGGTGCCGTCCCGGGTGGGCACCCAGAGGACCAGGTCGGCGAAGGAGAGGTCGGAGAGCAGCTGCCACTCCGAGACCAGCAGATGGAGCCACTCGAGGTCGGACTCGCTGAGGGCGGTGTGCTGGCGGACCAGATCGTTCATGGAGGGCACAGCAGCGAGGGTACCCGCGGGCCGCGGCGCCGCGACGGGACCCTCAACCCGTACGGCACCGCAGCCCCGAGTTTCCCGGCCGACGGGTGTGCGGTCCCGTCCGCCGTTTCAGAGGTCTCGGCGCAGTCAGGGCAGAGAGCGTCGGGGACCTCGTTCCACCCCCCTGTGCGGTGGGGGGAGGAGGCTCGGTGCGTGCCGCGCACCCAGGGGCGCGGCCCTTCCATTGTGGACTAGACCATTTGGCGCTGTCCATGCATCTGGAGAGTTTAGTTCCCGCGCCATACTTATGCACCGGGCAAATGGGACCGGCTGCCGTCAGCGTGTCTCGGTGACCTTCGCCAGGGCCCTCGGGGCGTCCGGGTCCTGCCCGCGGGCGATGGTCACCTCGTAGGCCATGAGCTGCAGCGGAAGGATCTCCAGCACCGGCTGGAGCTCCTCCGGGACGCCCTCGGTCGGCAGTACGAAGCCCGCGGAGGCGGCGGAGACCTGGGCGGCCGGCCCCACCACGAAGAGGTCCGCCCCCCGCCCGCGCAGCCGGTCCAGGACGGGTTGGAGCGCCTCGCCGCCCCTGCCCTGGGTGACCACGGCGATGACCGGGGAGACGTTGTCGACCATGGCCAGCGGCCCGTGCAGCAGATCGGCGCCGGAGTAGGCGAGGGCGGGGATGTAGCTGGTCTCCATGAGCTTGAGGGCCGCCTCCTTGGCCGTCGGGTAGCCGTAGCCGCGCGAGGTGATGACCATGCGCTCGGCGAAGCGGTAGCGGGCGGCGAGGGCGCGGACCTCGTCCTGGCGGCCGAGCACGCGCGAGGCGAGTTCCGGCAGCGCCCCGGCGGCGGAGGTGTCACCGTCGCGCAGGCCCTCGGTGAACAGGTAGAGGGCCAGCAGCGAGGCGGTGTAGGTCTTGGTGGCGGGCAGCGCCTTCTCCGGTCCGGCGAGGACGTCGACATGGAACTCGGAGACCGCGGCCAGCGGCGAGTCCGCGTTGTTGGTGACCGCGAGCGTGATCGCCCCGGCCTCGCGGGCGGCCCGGGTGGAGGCGACCAGGTCCGGCGAGCCGCCCGACTGGCTGACGGTGACGACCAGCACGTCCGTCAGGTCGGGCCGGGCGCCGTAGGCCGTGGTGGTGGACATCGAGGTCAGGCCGCAGGGCAGCCCGAGCCGGATCTCCATGAGGTACTTGGCGTACAGCGCGGCGTTGTCGGAGGTGCCGCGCGCGGTCAGCAGCACGAAGCGCGGCCGCCGGGCCGCCACCTCCCGGGCCACCGCACGGATCCGCGGCGCACCCTCGTCGAGGATGCGCCGCAGGACCGCGGGCTGCTGGGCCATCTCCCCGGCCATGACCCGGCCGGGGTACTCGTCGTGCTCGCTGCGCTCGGCCGGGGTGGTGGGCATACCGGACCTCCAGGACGGTGGGTGCCGGGGGCCGGCACGGCGCCCGGCTCTCCCCCCGGCACGGCACGGTTCGCCTCGGTCAGACCCCGGCTTCCCGGCCGGTGAGGACCTCGGCGGCGGCACGTCCGCAGACGCGGGCGGCACCGCGGGTGGCGATGTGCAGCGCCCCCCTCGGTTCGGCCCGGTCGATGCCCATCTCGACCACGGCGGTGTCGGGACGGGCCGCGAGCAGGGCGTCGAGGGCCCCGGTCATCCAGGGGTGGCGGTGGGCGTCGCGGACCACTGCGACGATCCTACGGTCCCCCGCGTTGCGCAGCACCTCTGCCACGAGCTCCGCGGCGGACGTCTCGCCGGTGTAGGTGCCGGTAGCCGTACCGGGCAGCAGCCCGGCCAGCTCGGCGGCGATCCCCCAGGGCGTCTCGTCGCCGACCGCGAAGTTGGCGACGGGCGTCAGCGCCGCGACATAGGCCGGGCCGGTGAAGGGCTCGAACGGCCGCGCCCCCGGCGTGAGGCGCACGGCCCGCCGCGCGGCGACGAGGCCGATGTCGGAGCCGGGCGCGGTCCCCTCCTGTGTCGCCGCGCCCGGCTCCGTCGCAGCCCCCCTGGCCTGGCGGGTCCACGCGGCGAGTGCGCGTACCCGCTCCGCCGCGTCCGCCAGCCGTTCCTCGGACAGCTCTCCCTTGCGCACCGCGGCGACGAGGGCGTCGCGCAGCCGCAGCACGGTGTCCTCGTCGTTCAGTCCGCCGCCGACGCAGATCGCGTCGGCCCCGGCGGCGATCGCGAGGACCGAGCCGCGCTCGATCCCGTAGGTGGCCGACACCGCGCGCATCTCGATGCCGTCGGTGACGATCAGGCCCTGGTAGCCCAGCTCCTCGCGCAGCAGACCGGTGAGGATCTGCGGGCTGACGGTCGCGGGGCGGGAGGGGTCGAGCGCGGGGAGCAGAATATGCGCACTCATGACCGCTTTGGAACCCGCGGCGATCGCGGCGCGGAAAGGCACCAGGTCACGGGCGTGGAGTGTGTCCAGGTCCACATCGACCCGGGGCAGGTCCTCGTGGGAGTCGACATTGGTGTCGCCGTGCCCGGGGAAGTGCTTGGTGCAGGCGGCCACGCCGGCGGCCTGCATGCCCTCGATGTAGGCGACCGTGTGCCGTGCCGTCAGCTCCGTCTCGTCCCCGAAGGCGCGCACCCCGATGACGGGATTGTCCGGATTGGAGTTGACGTCGGCGGACGGCGACCAGTTGAGGTCCACTCCGCAGGCGGCCAGCCGGCGGCCGAGTTCGCGGGCGACGGCCCGGGTGAGGTCCACGTCGTCGACGGCGCCGAGCGCGTAGTTGCCGGGGAAGGAGGAGCCGCCGCGCACCTCCAGCCGGGTGACGTCGCCGCCCTCCTCGTCGATCGCGATGAGGACGTCGTCCCGCTCGGCGCGCAGCTGCGCGGCGAGGGCGGCGATCTGCTCGGGGGACTCGATGTTGCGGCCGAACAGGCCGACCGCGGACAGGCCCTCGCCGATGTGGCGCAGCACCCAGTCGGGGGCGGTGGTGCCCGGGAAGCCGGGCTGGAGGACGGTCAGGGCGTCGCGGGTGAGTGTGGCGGACGAACCGCGCAGAAGAGTCGTCATGGGGCGCGTTATCCCTTCACCGCGCCGGCGGTCATCCCGCCGACGGCCCGGCGCTGGAGGAACAGGAAGACGATGAGCACGGGAAGCGCGAACAGCGTGGAGGCGGCCATCGTGGCGCCCCAGTCGTCGCCGAAGGCGGTCTGGAACTGGGTCAGCCAGAGCGTCAGGGTGTGCGCCTCCTTGTCCTTGTTGAGCACCAGGACCATCGCGAACTCGTTCCAGGCCGTGATGAAGCCGAAGAGCGAGGTGGACATCAGGCCCGGTGCGAGCAGCGGGAAGATCACCTTGCGGAAGGCCTGGCCGCGGGTGCAGCCGTCGATCTGGGCGGCTTCCTCCAGCTCCACGGGGACGGCGGCGATGAAGCCGCGCAGGGTCCAGATGGTGAAGGGGAGCACCATGACGAAGTAGATCGCCGTCAGCAGCGGGATGCTGTTCAGCATGGCCCCGTCACGGGCGATCATGTACATCGCGATGACCATGACCTCCCAGGGGGCCATCTGCGCCATCATCACGACGAGGACCATGGCCTTGCGGCCCTTGAACTTCATGCGGGCGATCGCGAAGCTCGCCGCCAGGGCGACCAGCAGGGCCAGCAGCACCGCGCCGAGGGTGACCACCAGGCTGTTGCGGACGAAGGTCCAGAACAGGTCGACGCCGGTGGCCGTCGGGTAGTTCTCGAAGGTCGGGGTGAAGAAGAAGACCGGGTCCTTGCTGAGGATCTCGTGCTGGGGCTTCAGCGAGGACGAGAACATCCAGTAGACCGGGAAGAGGAACACCGCCGCCAGGACGAGCGCGGTCAGGTTCTTCAGGATCGCCGCGGGCCTCAGCGGGGGGCGGCGGCGCAGGGACTGCGGGGTGCTGGTGGGAGTGCTCACTGCTCCTCCTCCTGCTTCAGGATCAGGCGGAAGTAGAAGGACATGGCCGCGAGCAGCATCACGATCGTCAGGATGGAGATCGCGGCGGCAAGGCCGTAGTGCTGCTGTCCGAGGCCCTCGATGTAGGCGTAGACGGGGAGGGTCTCGGAGCCCCGGTCGGGGCCGCCGAGGTTCATGGCGTAGACCTGGGCGAAGGCCTTGAAGACCCAGATGATCTCCAGGAAGGTGGTGATCAGGAAGAAGGGCTTGAGGTTCGGGAAGACCACGGACCAGAAGGTCCGCCAGCCGCCCGCGCCGTCCATCTTGGCCGCCTCGTACAGCTCGGAGCCGACGGTGGTCAGGCCCGCGTACATGTTGAGGGCCACGAACGGGACCGAGCCCCAGACCACCAGCAGGGTCACGATGACCAGGGTGGAGAAGCCGGTCTCGAACCAGTTGTGCTGCTCGTACCCGGCGAAGCCGAGCGTGCGCATCAGCCAGTTGACCACGCCGAACTGCTCGTCGAAGAGCCAGCGGAAGATCGTCACGGAGGCCACGATCGGCATGGCCCAGGCGAACATCAGGGCGAGCGAGAGGGTCAGCCTCATCGCCTTGCCGAGGCGGTTGAGCAGCAGGCCGATCAGCGTGCCGAGCCCCATGATCAGCGCGACGTTGGCCGCGGTGAAGAAGAGGCTGCGCAGGACGACGTTCCAGAAGTCCGGGTCGGACAGCAGCTTGGTGTAGTTGTCGACCCCGATCCAGACCGTCTCGCGGGTGATCATCTCCCGCCGGTTGAGCTGCTGGAGCGAGAGGATCAGGTTCTTGACCAGCGGGTAGAGCAGCAGGACGGCCATCGAGGCGACGGCCGGGGCGATCAGGAGATAGGGCAGGATCCCGCTGGGCATCCTGCGCCTGCCGCGAGGAGGCGGCACTGCCTCGCCGGGGCCGGAGGCGGGTGGTGGAGTCTGCGACGCCGCCCCCCGGGGCGTGTCGGCGGAGGCGGAGTCCACCGCCCCCTGGGAGTCCACGGTCATGGTCTTCTTCCTCGCGGTTCTGGGGCTGCTGCGCCGGCGGGGCGCGCTCCCGCCGAGCACGGGCCGCGCCCTCGGCCGAGGGCGCGGGTCACGGCACGGGCCCGGTGGTGCGGCCGGCAGGGGCCTGGCCGCACCACCGGGTGCCGTGACCTACTCCTGGTTGACGCGCTCGGTGATGACCTTGTCGGCCTCTTCACCGGCCTTCATCGGGTCGGTGCCCTTGAGGACCTTGGTCATGTAGTCCTTGATCGGGTTGGGCGCGGTCTCGACGTTCACCCAGCCCGGGGTCACCGGGGTGATCTTGCCGACGGGGGCGGCCAGGCCCATGGCCTCCGCGAAGGAGCCGGCCTCCGGCTTGAACTGCACGGAGTCGTTGTTCGGGAGCAGCGAGCCGGTGACGGCCTCGGCGTACTTGGCCATGTGCTGCTTGCCGGCGGCGAGGGCCAGCCACTCGGTGGCGAGGTCCTTGTTCTTCGAGCGCTCGGCGATGGCGAGGTTCGAGCCGCCGAAGAAGACGGAGCCGGGCGTGTCGGCCGTCTTGCCCGGGATCGGGAAGTAGCCGAAGTCGGCCTTGCCGCCGGCCTCCTCGATGGCGGTGATCGCGCCGCCGGCCTCCCAGCCGAGGCCGATCCAGGACGCGACGTCGCCCTTGGGGACGATGTCGGTGGACTGCTGCGGGGTCGCCTCGTCCTTGTCCTGCGGGGCGGTGGAGAAGGACTGCAGCTCCTTGTAGAAGTTCATGGCGGCCACGGCCTCCGGGGTGGCCAGCGCGCCCTTCCACGTGTCGCCGTCCTTGACCGCGAGGTCGCCGCCCTCGTCCCACAGGAAGCCGGCGAAGACGTACCAGCTCTGGCCCGGCAGGTAGATCGGCTGGACGTCCGGGTCGGACTTCTTGATCTTCTCCAGGCCGTCGATCCACTCCTCGCGGGTCTTCGGCGGGGTCACACCGGCCTTCTTGAAGGCGGCCTTGTCGTAGACGACGACGCGGTTGGCGGCGTACCACGGGGCGGAGAAGAGCTTGCCGTCGAGCTCGGCCGAGGCCAGCATGCCCTTGTTCCACCCGGCGTAGCCGAGCTTGTCCTTGTCGGCGGTGAGGTCCGCGAGACCCCCGGTGACCGCGTAGCCGGCGGTCTGGGTGTTGCCGAGCTCCAGGACGTCCGGCGGGGTGTCCTCGGAGAGGGCGGTGGTGACCTTCTCCTGGATGCCGTTCCACTGCTGCGTCTCGACCTTGACGGTGACGCCCTCGTGCTTGGCCTCGAACTCCTTGTTGACCTCGGCTATCCAGGCCTCGGGAGCGGAGCCGTCCATGACCCAGACGGTGAGCGTCTTCTCGCCCCCGGCGCTGCTGTCGCCGTTGTCGCCGCCGTCGGTACCGCACGCCGCGACGCTGACCATCATGCCCGCGACGCCGATCGCCGCGATGAGCCTGCGCTTCACGCAATCCTCCTCAGGGAGCCTGTCAACCCTGCCCACCGCGAAGCCTTACCTAAGGAGTAGTGCCTGTGGGGCTGGGACTTGGTCACTAGTGGTTTAGACCAGTAACCGGAGCTTGGCCTAGACCTTTTGGGGTGTCAAGGGTGTATAAGAAGGGCTGTCGCGTCCGTTATCGGACCGACACCTGAGGGAGGGCGCCGACCCGTGACCGGTACGTGCCACCATGTGAGCCGCTACAGACGGAGGAGCCGGTGACGGCACGAGTGCAGCAGTCGGAAAGGCGGGCCATGACCACGGACGGGGGTGGCACGGAGGCCGAGAACGGGACGAGCGCCCGCACCGCACGCGTGCCCAAGTACTACAGGCTGAAGCGGCACCTGCTCGACATGACCGAAACCATGCCCCCGGGCACCCCCGTGCCCCCGGAGCGGACCCTGGCGGCCGAGTTCGACACCTCGCGCACGACCGTACGCCAGGCACTGCAGGAACTGGTGGTGGAGGGCCGCCTGGAGCGCATCCAGGGCAAGGGCACCTTCGTCGCCAAGCCCAAGGTCTCCCAGGCGCTCCAGCTCACCTCCTACACCGAGGACATGCGCGCCCAGGGCCTGGAGCCCACCTCCCAGCTCCTGGACATCGGCTACGTCACGGCCGACGACACGCTGGCGGGCCTGCTGGACATCTCCACCGGCGGGCGGGTGCTGCGCATCGAACGGCTCCGGCTGGCGAGCGGCGAGCCGATGGCGATCGAGACCACCCACCTGTCGGCGAAGCGCTTTCCCGCGCTGCGCCGCTCCCTGGTCAAGTACACCTCGCTCTACACCGCGCTCGCCGAGGTGTACGACGTCCGTCTGGCCGAGGCCGAGGAGACCATCGAGACCTCGCTGGCGACCCCCCGCGAGGCCGGGCTGCTCGGCACGGACGTGGGCCTGCCGATGCTGATGCTCTCCCGCCACTCGCTGGACGCCCAGGGCGAGCCGGTGGAATGGGTGCGGTCCGTCTACCGCGGCGACCGCTACAAGTTCGTCGCCCGGCTCCAGCGCCCCCAGGACTGACACGGGCCGGACCAGCGGCGGCGGCGGCCGCACCCCTGCCGGGGGTGCGGCCGCCGCCGTCGTCGGCGCACCGGGGACCGGTCCCGGGCCCCGGGGGCCCGCACGGCACCTTGTTCCCGGCAGCAAGGTGACAGGCCCTGAGAACGCGCTGGTGGGCGGGGCGGGCGGCCGCCTCGGGCCGATGGCTCCAAGTGACCCGGACGGTTGCTGCCACCCGCGGCGCACTGACATCACACGGGCGATCGAGCAGTCTGGGGACCGCCGGAAAGGCCCTCGGAGAGCGGCCCCGGCACCCTCCCCGCCGTCACGACCGATCGAGGTGTCCCGCCATGCGCGCCCACGCCCTCCCCTGCTCCCGCCGCCCCGCCGCCGGCCCGCTCGTCACCGCCGTCCTGGCCGCGGGCCTGTGCCTGGCGGCCGCGCCCGCCACCGCCGCCGCCACCGCCACCGCCCCGGCGGTGGCGGCCGCCCTGCCCTCGGCACAGCAGCACGCCGCCGCGGCCGACGGCTTCTCCTGGGGCTGACCGGCCCGCGCACACCCCGCCAGGACCCGCCATCTTCCTCATCGGCGTCTCCCTGACCGCCTCCGCGCCCCGGGGCGGAACGGCCCCCGCGGCACCCCGCGTCCGGGAGGCGCTGTGCCTGGCCCTGCACCCGGCGGACCGGGTGGAGACCGCCCGCGCCCAGGTCGTGGGGCACACCGTGCGCGTCGCGCTGTGCGTCGACGGCCCCGACGAGATCGAGGCCATCGGGCGGGCGCTGGACGTCTGCCAGCGCCTGCTCGCCGGAACCCCGGAGCTGCACCGACATCTGATCTCCGACTGCCGACTCCTGTGACCCCGCCGGTCACGTCCGAAGACCACGCACCGAACAGAGAACGGGGAACTCCTGCCGTGCTCGTCCACATCCTCGGCCCACTGCGCGCGACCGTCGACGGCGTACCGGTCTGCCTCGGCGGCAGACGGGCCCAGACGATCCTCGCCGTCCTCGCCCTCGCAGCGGGCCGGGCCGTCGGGCCCGACCGCCTCGTCGACGCCGTGTGGGACGGTCTGCCGCCCGCCAGCGCCCGCGCCCAGATCCGCATCTGCATGTCCGCGCTCCGCCGGGCCTTCGCCGAGGCGGGAGCCCCCGACGCCATCGAGACCCACACCCTCGGCTACCGGCTCCGCCTCGCCCCGCACGCCGTGGACGCCGCCGTCTTCGACACCCGGGTGGAGCGGGCGCGGTCGCTCGCGCGGGAGGGCCGGCGGGCGGAGGCCGTGATGGTGCTGCGCACCGCGCTCGCGCTGTGGACGGGCCCGGCACTGGCCGGTCAGACCAGCGCGGCCCTTCAGCCGGCGGTCCGGCGCCTGGAGGAGCACCGGGTCCGGGCGACGGAGGAGCGGGTGCGGCTGGAGATCGAACTGGGCCGCCACGAGGACGTGATCGGGGAGCTGATGGCGCTCACCGCCGAGCACCCCTTCCGCGAGCGGCTGCACGGCCAGCTGATGCTGGCCCTCCAGCGGTCCTGCCGGACGGCGGAGGCCCTGGCCGCGTACCGCCGGATCCGGCGCTCCCTCGTGGAGGAGCTGGGGATCGAGCCCGGACCCGAGCTCAGCGGGCTGGAGCGGGCCATCCTGCTCGGCGGGCGGCGGAGCGCCTGAGCACCGCCGCCCGCCCCACCGGTGCCGCACAGCGCCGTGCGGCACCTCCTGCGGTCCCCTGCCCGCTCACAGGGTGATCCACAGGTCCTGCATCCGGTGCTCCGAGATCCCGTCCGTGGGCCGCAGGCTGTAGCGGTGCGCGGTGGCGTCCCCCGCGGTGAAGGCCCAGTCCACCCGCCAGAAGGGCAGCGGCCGGTTGAGGACGCTGTCCCAGTCGAAGCCCGCCGGCGCCCTGAACTTCCAGCTCAGGGGCAGGAAGTCGGTGTTCGCCTCCAGGGCGTCCCGGGCCAGGGAGCGCACCCCGTCCAGGTCGCGCATGGCCGCCGTGGTGTTGAAGTCCCCGGCGACGACCACCGGGTTGCGGTTCCTCCTCAGGTCCTCCTCCAGGCCCCTGATCTCCTCCTGGCGCCAGGCGAACTTGCGGCGGAAGTACGCGTCGTAGTCGAAGCCGGAGAAGAGGGCGAGGTTGTCGGGCGCCAACTGCACGGTGATGTGGACGTTGTAGACGCTGAGCACCCGGTCTGCGACCCGGAGGTCGGTGCGCATCACCTTGTCCCGCGCGAACACGGTGCCGAAGGGCGGCGCCTCGGCGCGGTCGAGCTCCACACCCGGGCCCACGGGCGGTGTGGCGAGGATCGGGAACCGGGAGACCGTCAGCAGCTCCCCCCGGCGGGCGATGTGGTAGCCGGGGAACTCCTCGCGCAGCCGGTCGTCGTCGTCGAGCCGCCGGTAGCCGTCCTCGCCCAGGCCCGGTTGCCACCGCACGTGCTCCTGGAGCAGGTAGACGTCGGCGTCCTGGCGGTGCAGCAGTGCGTAGAGGCGGTCCTCGCCGCTGTCGACGGCCCAGTACTGCGTGTTCAGCGAGACCACCCTCAGGGCGTCGGGCGGCACGGGGGCCTCCGTGCGGAAGAGCGCCGGCCAGTTGAGGCCCGAACCGGTGAGCAGGGCGAGCACGAGGGCCGCCGCCGCGGTCCCGGCCGCGGCGGGGCGGCGCCGTCCGCACGCCGCGGCACTGGCGAGCAGCAGCACGGCGGGGACCGCCATGAGGGCCAGCGGCGGGGCCGCGTCCAGCAGGATCGCCCAGTGCCAGCGTCCGCTGACCTGCCAGCGGACGACGGCGTACACGAGCCACAGCACGGCGGCGGCCAGCAGCAGCCGCCCGTACCACAGGCGCAGCGCGCGGGCGGTCCGGCGCGCGCGGCCCTCGACCCGGACGGCGGGCGCCGGGGCGGCGGTACCCGCCCCGGGCCCGGTCCGCCGGAGGGTCATACGGCACCCGCCCGCAGCTGGTACATCCGCCGGAAGCGCCGGCTGACGGCGTACTGCCCGAGCCCGAGGGCCAGTCCGGCCACGACGGCGGCGTTGACGAGCAGGTGGGCGACGGTGAAGAAGACGAGGAAGGGCACGCCCCGCTCGCGGCGGACGAAGCCGTACTGCCCGAGGTCCGCCAGGACCGTCCCGGCCACCGCGGCCGCCGACACCAGGGCGGCCCAGGGCGTGAGGAGGGCCAGGGGCAGGGCGGCGACGGCGACGCCCGCGAGGAGCGAGGCGACGGCCCGGCCACCGGTCTCCATCCCCTGCATGGCCCGGCCCCGGTCCAGGTAGAAGGGGACCCGGAGCCTGCTGCGGACGAAGGCCTTGCGCAGCAGCGGACGCATCCTGCTCTCGTCGGAGAGGCGCCCGCGGATACGCGAGGTGAGCAGCATCGGCCACCGCGCGGCGAGCCGTTCGGCGTGGTCGATCTCCTCCGTCTGGCGCAGGGCCGGGTTGAACCACCCGGCGTCCAGGAAGGCGGACCGGCGCACGGCGCCGAGGGCGTAGAAGCCGCCGCTGACGAGCCCCTCGGCGCTCTTGCGCCAGTAGTGGTACTGGAGGATCCGGTACTGGCCGACGAGCGTCTCCGCGAACAGCGGCTCCTTGTCGGGTATGCCGAACACCGCGCCGTAGGAGGGGTGTTCGGCGAACAGGGCCACGGCCTGGGCGACGGCGTCGGGGTGCATGGTGAGGTCCGCGTCGAGGAAGAAGACGATCTCCCCGGAGGTGGAGCGCACCCCGAGGTTCCGGCTGGCACCGGGTCCCCCGTTCTCGGGCGCGCGCACCAGGCGGACGGGGTGGGCCGCGGCCCGCTCGGCGCAGCCGTCGGTGCTGGCGTCGTCGACGACGACGATCTCGATGTTCGGGTAGGTCTGGGCCAGGATCGATTCCAGGCACAGGTCGATGGTCCGGCGGTCGTCGTACATCGGGACGACCACCGAGACGAGGGGTTCGGGCATGGGGATGTCCTCGTTCGGTCGGCGGAGGCGGAGGGGCGTCAGAGGAGCACGGGCACGAGCAGCAGCGCGGCCCAGACGGAGGAGTTGGCGAGCATGGTCCGGTCCCGGAGCAGGGTGCGGACGGGCTCCCCGCCGCCCCCGTCGACGACCACGACCTGGAGGTAGCGGAACAGGGCGAAGAGCGCGCACGGCACGGTGAGCAGGGCGTGGTCGCCGAACCCGGACTCGGTGCGCAGGTACATCAGGTAGCCGATCATCGTCAGGGCCGAGCACAGGACCAGGACGAGGTCGAGGAAGTGGGCCGAGTAGCCGACCAGGGCGGGCCGGTGCCCGGTGCCGGAGACGCCCAGTTCATGGCGCCGCTTGCCCAGGATGAGGACCAGGCAGACGACCAGGACGGTGAGCACCAGCCAGACCTCCACCGCCCGGCCGCCGGCCTGGTAGCCGCCCAGCAGGCGGAGCACGAAGCCGGTGGCGACCACGAACACGTCCAGCAGGGGCAGGTGCTTGAGCTTGAAGCTGTAGGCGCCGTTGACGGCGAGGTAGAGCAGGACCACGGCGGCGGTGCCCGTCCCGAGCACCGCCAGCGCCGGGACCAGCAGACCGGCCAGCACCAGGGCCGTGGTCACCGCGGACCCCATGCTCATCCGGCCCGAGGCGAGCGGGCGGTGGCGCTTCACCGGGTGGCGCTTGTCGCGTTCCACGTCCGCGATGTCGTTGAGCACGTACACCAGCGACGAGGCCAGCACGAAGGCCGCGGTGGCGAGCGCCACCCGCAGTCCGGTGTCCGCCTGCCACCCGGCGCCGAGCAGCGGGAGCGGCACGACCAGCAGGTTCTTCGGCCACTGGCCGGGTCTGGCCAGGGCGAGCGGCGCGGGCAGCCGGCTGCTGCGGACCGCCGCGGGCTGGGTCTTCTCCCCCAGCTGAGTCATGGTGCTCCCCCTCAGAAGAAGATCTTCGCGGCGGACAGCAGGCCCTGCTTCCACGGGTCCCGGCTGGTGCGGCCGGAGGCCGGGGCGCCCTCGGGGGCCTCGTGGCGGGCGGTGCGCCACCAGTGGTAGGTGCGCAGCACCGCGTCGGCGTTGGACAGCCGCGGGGTGAACCCGAGCCGGGCCTTGGCCTTGTCGATGCTCACGTAGGAGTCGTCCATCAGCTTGTGCAGCAGCCGCCCGTACACGGGCGAGAGCCGGGCGCGCTGGAGGACGCTGAGCACGGCGAGGGCGGGACGGGCGGGCAGCCCGACGACCCGCTTGCCGTGGCCCGCGGCGTCGAGGACGGCCTGGAAGTCCTCGCGCAGGGTGCCGAACTCCGCGGCGGCGAGGTTGTAGGTGTCGTTCGCGACGTCGTCCTCGGCGGCGATCACCGTGACCACGGCGTCGACGAGGTCGTCGACGGCGAACATCTGGATGCGCACGTCGCCCCTGCCGAGCACGGGGAAGTGGCGGCCCTCCTCGGCCCATTCGAAGAGCATCGAGAACAGGCCCATCCGGCCGGGCCCGACGAAGGTCTTGGGGCGGAGGATCGGGACGCACATCCCCTCGGCGCGGTACCGCTCGGCGACCTCCTCGGCGGCGGCCTTGGCCCGGCTGTAGGTGTCGACGGGTTCCCGGGGGTACTCCTCCGGTGTGGGCACCACGCTCGGCAGTCCGTAGACGGCCGTGGAGGAGATGTGCACCACGCGGGGGGTGCCGGCGGCGGCGGCCGCGGCGAAGACGTTCTCGGTGCCGCCGACGATGATCGAGCGGATCTGCTCGTCGGGGTAGCTGGGCAGCGCCGCGGCGGCGTGCACCAGGACGTCGGCGCCGTCGAGGGCGCGGTCCATGACCTCCCGGTCGCGGATGTCCCCGGTGAACTCCACGCCGGGGCCGGGGCGGAGGTCGACGCCGCGCACCCGGTGGCCGTCGGCGAGCAGCCGCTCCGCGAGCCGGGAGCCGAGCATGCCGGCCGCGCCGGTGAGGGTGATCACCACTGGGAACCCACCTTCTGCTTGATGAAGCGGGCGACCAGAGGGGACAGCCCGCGGTCGAGGACCTCGCCGAGCGCGTCGACGGTGCGCTCCGCCTCCGCCGGATCGGTCACCAGCGAGGGGCCGATGATCAGCGGGTTGAGGCCGTTGAGGGTGTAGTAGGCGTAGATGCCGTGGTCCTGGTAGAGCGCGTTGATCACCGCGCAGGTGACCAGCTTGGTCCTGAACCGCGGGTCGCGGGCCATGCCGCCGGGGGCGAGCTTGGCGACGAGGTCGAGCACGCGCGGGCCGCCGTCGACGAACACGCCCCACAGGGCCCCGGCGCCGGCCACCCGGCCGACGGCCTCGGGGTGCTCCTTGGCGATCCGTTCCAGCCCGGGTTCCAGGACGGCGCCCAGGGCCCGCGCGCGGGCCGGGTAGTCGTCCTCGACGGCGATGTTGACGGCCTCCAGCGCGGTGGCGCACTCCTCGCCGAACCCGTAGTAGGTGGTGGAGGTGGACTGCAGCAGGGCGTCGCCCAGGTTGTCGTACGCCTTGCGGAACACGCCCTCGCGGGCGACGAGGGCCGAGATCGAGGACTTGCCGCCGCCGAAGGACTTCGACGTGGTCAGCACGTCCGGGATCAGGCCCGGGTAGCGCATGAAGTGGAAGAGGGTGCCGGTCTTGCCCCAGCCGGTGTAGATCTCGTCGAAGATCAGGACGATCCTCTCCCGGTCGCACAGCTCGCGCAGCCCCCGCAGGAACTCCTCGGAGCACCACTGGATCGTGGAGGCGCTGAAGGGCTCGATCAGGATGGCGTAGACGTCGTCCGGGTGGGCCGCGACGGCCCGTTTGACGGAGCCGAGGTCGCCGTAGCGGAAGGTGTCGATCCCGGGGATGGTCGGGAAGCCGAACTGCGCCTGCCCGGTCAGTCCGCCGGAGCCGAGCAGCTTTCCGTGGAAGGCGCAGTCGGCGCGCAGGACGGTGGAGCGCCGTCCCTTGTGGTACTTGTACGCGAGCTTGACCGCCCCCTCGACGGCCTCCGCTCCCGAGTTCGGCAGGAAGGACATGGTGAGGTCGCCGGGCAGGACCTCGGCGAGGTTGTGGCCGAGTGCGGCGAGGTAGGGCGAGAAGTAGGTCTTGTGCACCTCCATCCGCCGCTCGCGGGCGAAGCGCTCCCGGGCGGCGAGGATGCGGGGGTGGTTGTGGCCGTGGTTGAGCACGCCCACGCCGCCGGTCATGTCGAGGATCCGCCGGCCGTCGGAGAGGGTCAGATAGGCGCCCTCGGCGCTGCTGACCAGTTCGCGGCCGAAGCCGAACGAGGTCATCAGGGAGACCTGGCTCTTGTTGACATAGCGGCGGTAGAGGTCGTGGACCTCGCCGATCTGGAGGTTCTCGGCTTCGTCAAGGGTGTACACGGGCTTCTCCCAGGGGGGTGAGGCGGTGCGGCGCATGCGGGTCGCCGTGCGGTGGGGCGGGTGCGGTGCCGGTGCCGGTGCCGGTGTCCGGAGGTGTCCCGGTGCCGGTGGGCGGGGGCTCGGTGGCGGGCGTGGCGGGCGTGACGGGCGTGGCGGTGGGCGCGGGGGCGGGGGCGGGCCGCAGCCGGCTCCAGCCGAGGACGAGGCCGGCGCTGCCGAGCTCGGCGACCACGCAGACCAGGCGGCTGGCGATGGCGGCCGCGGCGGCGGGCCCGGCGGGAAGCACGGTGGCGAGGGCGGCGGTGATGGTCAGCTCCCGCACCCCCCAGCCGTCGGGCACGATCAGGGCCAGGCTGCTGACCACGGTCGCGAGGGCGAAACCGCCGACGGCGGCGCCCAGTCCGCCCCAGGGCTCGGCGCCCAGCGCCAGCACCAGGAACCACAGGTGCAGGCCGGAGGCCGTCCAGGAGGCGACCGCGAGGAGCACCGCACGGCGGACCGCGCCGTCGGGGGGCGTGGCCACGGGCCGCCTGGCCAGCCGGGCGGCCGCGGCGACGGGCCGGGTCACCAGGGCCGGGCGGAGGGTGGAGGCGAGGAAGAACAGCGCGGGCAGGCACAGCCACATCCAGTGCCCGGGCAGTGCCACAGGGGCCGCCGCGAGGCTGACGGCCGCACCGGTGAGCAGGGTCAGCGCCAGGCTCAGCACATACGCCGAGGTCATCTGGGAGCCGGGGACGCCCACCGCACGGCCGTGCGCCACATGGGTGAGGACGCCCCAGACGCGTCCGGGCACGTACTTGCTGAGCTGGCCGAGGAAGTAGACCTTCGCCGCGTACAGGCCGCGGATCGGGTGGTCGCCGGGGAGCAGCACCCGCCAGGCGTGCACGGCGAGCACCAGTCCGGCGACGTTGGCGGCGAGCGAGGCGGCCAGCAGGGGCACCGCCTCGGCACGGGCGAAGGAGCGGGCGGCCTCGGGCCCCTCGCCCCGCACCACCAGGTACACGCCGACCAGGGCGGCGACCACGATGACCGGGGTCAGGATCCTCCGGAGCCGGTCGATCGTCACCGGGCCACCGCCCGTCCGGCTCCGGAGCGCGCCGCCGTGCGCGGCCGCAGGGCGGCCCGCAGGCCGCCCACGGCGGCTCCGGCCAGCAGCGCGGCGTGGTTGAGCAGGTGCACGGCGGCGAAGAACGGGACGAACCCGGCTCCGCGGCGGCGGGCGGCGAAGCGCAGCAGCCCGAGGTTGGCGAGGCCGAAGGCGGCGAGCCCCGCGGCGGGCAGCCAGGGCAGCGCGAGGCCCCACGGCAGCGCGGCGAACAGCCCGGCGGCGGCCAGCACCGAGGCGGGGCTGTTGGCCGTCAGGTTGCTGCGCCCGCCGCGTCGCGCGGACAGCAGGGCGGGCACCAGCAGCAGCGCGCGCCGGTAGGTCTCGGCGAGGAGCGGGCCGAGGCGGTGCTCCTCGTCGTGGCGTGCCATCACCCGCTCGGTGAGCACGATCCGGTAGTGGGGGGCCAGCCGGTCGCTGAACTCCAGGTCCTCGGAGTCCCTCAGCGACTCGTCGAAACCTCCGAGGTGCTCGAACACGCCGCGGGGCACGGCGGCCTGGGCGAAGAAGGCGGTCTCCACGTCCCCCGCGCCGCGTGCCCGCCACCAGTAGGCGTGGAGGACCTTGTAGTGCTCGACGGGCCCGTCGTCGAAGAGCGGTTCGGGGGCGATGACGCCGTGCACGCAGCCGCAGCCCGGGTCGGCGGCGAGGATCTCCAGGGCGTTGGCCACCGAGTCGGGGGTGAGCGCCTCGTCGGAGTCGAGGAAGAACAGCACCTCGCCCGTGGCCGCGGCGATGCCGGTGTTCCGCGCGGCGGAGACGCCCCTGTTGACGGGGCTGCGGATGAGCGTGCAGGGGTGGCGCCGCGCGATCTGCGCGGTGGTGTCCGTGCTCGCGTCGTCGACGACGAGGACCTCGTGCACGGGGTGGGTCTGGGCGTAGACGGACCGCAGGCAGGCGTCCAGGGTGCGGGCGGAGTTGTAGGCCGGTATGACGACCGACACGGTGTGCGTCATGGGACCAGTCCACCGGGCCCGCGTATTGGCCGGATATCGCTCGCGTATCGCCCGGCCGACTCCGCCGGACGGGTCAACTACGGTGCACGGAGCAGCCCTTGACGGCTGCTATCGTTCCCGGCCGGGATGTCCCGGTTTCCTCCCCCGCGCCGCATGCGAGAGGTGCCCATGCCCCGTCCCCCCGGCCCCGCCGTGCTCGGCGCCCGCCCACCCGTCCGGTCGGCCGGCGCGAGGCCGCCCGGCCCCCGCCCGCGGCGGCGCACCGGGCTGCGCCTGCTCGTCGCCGCCTCCGCGGCGTGGGGGCTGTTCACCGTGCTGGGGCATCTGCTGAGCGGGCGGTGGTGGCCCTGGCTGCTGGCCGATCTGGCGCCTCCCCCGCTGTTCGCCGCGGTGCCGCTGCTCCTGCTCGCGCTGTGTCTGCTCCCCCTCGCACGGGGCGCGCGCGGCCGGCTGGTGCCCCTGCTCGTCGCGGTGCTGCTGGCCGGTGTGCCGAGGGCCGGACTGCACTGGGGTGCCCTGGTGCCCGGCGGCGGTCCGGGCCCCGCGCCGCCGGGGGCCCTGAAGGTGTTCTCGTGGAACACGCTGTACTGGGACACCACCGACGACCCGGGCGCCTTCCACCGCTTCCTCGCCTCCCGGGACGCCGATGTCTACCTGCTCCAGGAGTACCTGGCCTGGCGGGACGGGCGGCCGGCCCCCGTGGACCGGCTGGCCCGGCTGCGTGCGGAGTTCCCCGGGTACCGCGTGGTCGTGCTGGGCGAGCTGGTCACGCTGTCCCGCCGTCCGGTGGTGGCGGTGCCGCCGGTGGGGCCGGCGCGGGGGCTGACCCCGCGCAGCGGCTGGGGCGAGCGCTTCGAGCGGGGCAAGGTGCTGCGCACCGACATCGACGTGGACGGCACGGTGGTGTCGTTCTACAACGTGCACGTCCCGGTGCAGCTGGACGTCCACCGCTCCGTGCTGAGCAGCGGGTTCTACCGGGTGGTCCGCGACCGGGACGCCCAGCGCCGGGAGCACTACCGGGCCCTGCTGGAGGACGCCCGGGCCAACCGGAACCCGGTGCTGATCTCCGGGGACTTCAACACCACCCCGGCCATGGGCGATCTGCGGGGGCTGCGGTCGGCCTTCCGGGACGCGCTGCCGGCCTCCTCGGGCCTGCTCCCCGGCACCTGGGACGCCGGCGGGCCGGCGCTGTGGCGGCTGGACTGGACGTTCACCGGCGGGGAGCTGGCGGTCCACCGCTACGCCTTCGTCCCGCCCGAGGGACTGTCCGACCACCGGGGGCAGGAGCTGCTGGTCTCCCCTGCGGACGGCGCTCCGGCCGGGTGAGCGGGCGCGGGGGCCGCCCGCCCCCGCGCCCCCCGTGTCAGCGGCCCGCCTCGTCCAGGCGGCGGCGCTGGTCCGCGTCGAGGGAGAGCGACAGGGCGCCCATGGCCTCCTCGACCTGCGCCACGCCGCTGGCGCCGACGACCGGCAGGACCGGCGGGTCGCTGTCCAGCAGCCAGGCCAGCACCACCTGGTTGACCGTCGCCCCGAGTTCGTCCGCCACGGTGCGCAGGGCGGCGAGCCGGGGCGGGGTGCCGGGGTGGTCGTAGGCGCCGGGGACCTCGACGTCGGGGCGCGTGTAGCCGCCGGCCAGCAGGGCGCTGTAGACCCACAGGCGCAGGTCGCCCTCGGTGCGCACGTAGTCCAGGAGTTCGCCGGTGACGTGGACGTGGGCGGAGGAGGGGAGCGGCATGTCCAGGCGGGGCTGGAGGTAGGAGTACCGGTACTGGAGGTGGCCGTAGCGCGGGCGGTCGCCGGCCAGGGCGCGGGCCCGCTCGACCCGCCACACGGCGTGGTTGCTGACGCCCAGTTCCAGGGCCTTGCCGGCGTCGACGAGCGCGGCCAGCGCGGCCACGGTCTCGGCGAGGTCGACCGAGCGGTCCTCGATGTGGGTCCAGTACAGGTCGACCCGGTCGGTGCCGAGCCGCCTCAGGCTGGCCTCCGCCGCCGTGCGGAGGGCCTTGTCCGACAGGCCCTCGGCGTTCTCCAGGCCCGTGCCGGGGACGGCGGGGCGGGCGCCGGCCTTGGTGGCGACCACCAGGTCGTCCCGGTTGCGGCGCTCGGCCATCCAGCGGCCGATGACCGCCTCGCTCTCGTCGCCCGTACCGCCGTCCACCCAGAACGCGTAGTTGTTGGCCGTGTCGATCACCGTGCCGCCCAGTTCCGCGAACCGGTCGAGCACCGCGAACGAGGTGGCCTCGTCGACGGTGGTGCCGAAGGGAAGGGTGCCAAGGGCGATGGTGCGCTGCGGGACTGCCATGGACGCGGTCCTCCTCAGATGAGTCGTCTTTGGACTAGACCATCTTGGATCACAGGGGCGCCCGGGAGGGCGGTTTCCGGCAATCCCACGGCTCCGTCCGATGTGCAGAATTGGTCTAGTCCTGAATCGGCCATCCGGCATAGCATCACCGCATCTGCACGCCGCACCACGCACGGTCAGGGAAGAACGACGCACGCTCCGGGGGGACGCATGCTGGAGGCGCTGGGGATACGGCAGTCGGCGGAGACGGTCTACCGGCTGATGCTCCAGAGGCCCGAGTTGGGGGTGGGCGGCATGGCACGCCACCTCGACTGGCCCGAGCAGGAGGTACGTTCCGCCCTCGCCCACCTGGCCGAGGCGAAGCTGGTGGCCATGGGCGGCGAGGACGCCGACGAGGCCGCCCCCTTCAACCCGGAGGTCGGCTTCTCCTTCCTGCTCGCCCGGGCCGAGGCCGAACTGAGCCGCCGCAGGCGCCAGGTGGAACTCGCGGAGCGGACGGTGGAGCAGATTCTCGCCACCTTCCCCGAGGGCTGCGACCGGGCCGCCCGCCATGACGTCGTCGACCGCATCCACGGCGTGGACGCCGTCCGCGAGCGGCTGGAGTCCCTGGCCGCCACGGCCCGCACGGAATGCCTCTCGCTGCTCCCCGGCGGCGCCCAGCTCCCCGACACCATGGACGCCAGCCAGCCGCTGGACGAACTGGCCCTCGCCCGAGGGGTGCGCATCCGCTCCCTGTACCAGGAGAGCTTCCGCAACGACCCGCCCACGCTGGAGTACGTCCGCTGGTACTGCGGCCTCGGCGGCGCCGCGCGCACGGTCCCGGTGGTCCCGATGCTGATGGTGATCGTCGACCGCAAGGCCGCCCTGGTGCCCATGGACCCCCGCGACGGGCGTGCGGGGGCGCTGGAGGTGCGCAGCGGCGGCCTGGTCAGCGCCCTGGTGGTGCTCTTCGAGCAGCTCTGGGAGTCCGGCACACCCTTCGGCGAGACCCCCCGGCGCGACGCGCACGACCTCTCGCCCCAGGAGCGTGAGCTCCTGCTGCTCCTGGGGATCGGCAGCACCGACGAGATCGCCGCGCGCAGGCTCGGCGTCTCGCTGCGGACCGTCCGGCGGATGAGCTCCGAGCTGATGTCCCGTCTGGGGGCGCGCAGCCGGTTCGAGGCCGGGGTCCGGGCCGCGAAGGAGGGATGGCTCTGAGACGAGCGGTCGCTCCGGCACGCCGAGCGGTCGTCACCGTGCGCTGAACGGTCGTCACCTGTCCGTTACCCGGGCCGGGGTTCCGCACGGGGCCCGGGTCCCCTAGATTTCCTGCGCGTTACACCAGGTGAACCGTGTGACCAGTGAGGGGAACGGACCCGATGCCGACAGAGCCCGGGGCGCCGGACGCGCCCGCAGCACCCGAAGCGAGCCCGCCCGCCGTCACCCCGGTACGCGTGGTCATCGGCCTCTGCCTGGCCGCGCCCTTCGTGGCGATGCTCTGGGTCGGGTCCTACGCGAAGACGGACCCCGAGCTCTTCGGCCTGCCGTTCTTCTACTGGTACCAGATGGCCTGGGTCGTGATCTCGACCGGGCTGACCATGGTGGCCTACACGCTGTGGCGCCGCGACCAGCGCGCCCGCAAGGGGGGTGCGTCCCGGTGAACGACGGCGTCAACGGCGTGGCACTCGCCGTCTTCGTCTTCTTCTTCGTCCTCGTCACGGTCATGGGCTTCCTCGCCGCCCGCTGGCGCAAGGCGGAGAACGAGCAGAGCCTCGACGA
Organism: Streptomyces sp. NPDC048001; assembly: GCF_043203115.1. NCBI lineage: Bacteria > Bacillati > Actinomycetota > Actinomycetes > Kitasatosporales > Streptomycetaceae > Streptomyces > Streptomyces sp. NPDC048001. Next base: position 12,390 of record NZ_JBIDBN010000002.1, on the reverse strand, counting down.
ATGGGGCCTGGGCGGCCGCTCCTTCGGCACCTGGGTCACCTGGTTCCTGCTGGGCGGCGACCTCTACACGGCCTACACCTTCGTGGCCGTGCCCGCCGCCATCTACGCGGCCGGGGCGGCCGGCTTCTTCGCCGTGCCCTACACCATCCTGGTCTACCCGCTGATCTTCACCTTCCTGCCCCGCCTGTGGTCGGTCTCCCACCGGCACGGGTACGTCACCACCTCCGACTTCGTCCGCGGCCGCTACGGCTCCAAGGGCCTGTCCCTCGCGGTGGCCCTCACCGGCATCCTGGCCACCATGCCGTACATCGCACTCCAGCTCGTCGGCATCCAGGCGGTACTGGACGTGATGGGCGTCGGCGGCGGCGAGAGCACCCACTGGTTCGTCAAGGACCTCCCGCTGCTGGTCGCCTTCGGTGTGCTCGCCGCCTACACCTACTCCTCGGGGCTGCGCGCCCCGGCGCTGATCGCCTTCGTCAAGGACACCCTGATCTACCTGGTCATCGCCGTGGCGATCATCTACATCCCCATCAAGCTGGGCGGCTTCGACGCCATCTTCTCCGCGGCCGGGGAGAAGTTCTCCCAGGTGAACGAGGACACCGGCAAGCCCGTGGGCTCCCTGGTGCCCGGCGAGGCGGGCCACTGGGGCTACGCCACACTGGCGCTCGGCTCGGCGCTGGCGCTCTTCATGTACCCCCACTCCATCACCGCGACCCTCTCCTCGCGCAGCCGCGAGGTGATCCGGCGCAACACCACGATCCTGCCGCTGTACTCGCTGATGCTGGGGCTGCTCGCGCTCCTCGGCTTCATGGCCATCGCCGCCGGGGTCGAGGTGGCCAACGGGCAACTGGCCATCCCCCAGCTCTTCGAGAACATGTTCCCCGCCTGGTTCGCGGGGGTCGCCTTCGCCGCCATCGGCATCGGCGCCCTGGTCCCGGCCGCGATCATGTCCATCGCCGCGGCCAACCTCTTCACCCGCAACATCTACAAGGACTTCCTGCGGCCCGACGCGACCCCCGCACAGGAGACCAAGGTCTCCAAGCTGGTCTCGCTGCTGGTCAAGGTGGGCGCCCTGGCCTTCGTCCTCACCATGGACAAGACCGTGGCGATCAACTTCCAGCTCCTGGGCGGCATCTGGATCCTCCAGACCTTCCCCGCCCTGGTGGGCGGCCTGTTCACCCGCTGGTTCCACCGCTGGGCGCTGATCGGCGGCTGGGCGGTGGGCATGGTCTACGGCACGGCGGCCGCCTACGGCGTCGCGAGCCCCACCCAGAAGCACTTCGGCGGCTCCTCCGCCGCGATCCCCGGAATCGGTGAGATCGGCTACATCGGCCTCACCGCCTTCGTCCTCAACATCGCGGTCACCGTGGTCCTGACCCTGGTGCTGCGGGCGGTCAAGGCACCCGACGGCGTCGACGAGACGAGCCCCTCCGACTACACCGCGGACGCCGGCGACCGGGGTGTCGCGGCGAAGCTGCCGCCGGCCACCGCGGGCGCGCCCGGCGGGCACTGACCGCCGCGCCCCGGCACGAGGGCCGCCGCCTCCCACCAGGGATGCGGCGGCCCTCGGCCGTTCCGGTGATGCACACTGCCCTGCATGGACATCAGCATCAGGCGTATCGAACCAGGGGAGTTCACCGCACTGGGGGAACTGACCGCACGGGCCTACCTGGACGGCGGGCTGCTCGACTTCGGCGAGCAGGACCCCTATCTGGAGGTCCTGCGGGACGTCGCGGGCCGCGCGGCCCACAGCGAGGTCTACGTGGCCGTGGACGGGGACGGCCGCCTGCTCGGCGGTGTCGCCTTCGTCCCCGCGGGCGGCCCCTACGCCGACATCGCACGCCCCGGCGAGGCGGAGTTCCGGGCCCTCGCGGTCGCCGAGGAGGCCCGCGGGCGGGGGGTGGGCGAGGCGCTGGTGCGCACCTGTGTCGCCCGTGCGAGGACCGTCCCGGGATGCGTGCGGCTGGTCCTGTCGACCCAGCACGCCATGCGCCCGGCGCAGCGGATGTACGAGCGCCTGGGCTTCGTCCGCACCCCCAAGCGGGACTGGACCCCGATCCCCGCGGTGCCCCTGCTCACCTATGCGCTGGAGCTCTGAGCACCGGCGCCCCGAACGGTCCGGCCCGGCCCCCTCCGCCGGGTAGACACAACATGTGGGGGTGGCGCAGCAAGCCGCCCCCCACATGTATGCTCATCCCGCTGTCGTCGCAGGGGAATCCGGTGGGACTCCGGGACTGTCCCGCAACGGTGTGCGCGGCAGGCCCTGCCTGCCCGCGAGTCCGAGGACCTGCCGACGGTGCGCCCGGTGCGACCGTTCCGGGCGCCCAGACGTCCGGGCCCCGCGGTTGGGCCGGTGGACGCCGTGCACCCCTGCCCGCACGCGCGGGCCCGCATGCGCGGCCTCTGCCTCCGCCGCCGGGCCCCGTGCCGAGCGAGGGAGAGCACCACGTGACCATCGCGCCAGCCGATCCGGTCTCAGAGACGCGGAACGACGGACCCGGGACCGCGCTGCTGCGGGTCCTCACGGACCTGACCGCGGATCTGCCCGACACCGACCCCGGCAGGGTGGCGGCCGCCGCGCTGCGCGGGCGACACGCGGGATCGGACGAGGCCGAGCTCCGCTCGCTCGCCACCGAGGCCGCCGCCGGCCTGATCTCCGAGGACCCGGTCTACTCCCGGCTGGCGGCACGGCTGCTCACCCTGAGCATCGCCGAGGAGGCGGCCGGGGAGGGCTCGGTCTCCTTCTCCACCTCGGTCGCGGTCGGCCACCGCGAGGGGCTGATCGCCGACGGTACCGCCGCGTTCGCCGCGCGCCACGCCGCCCGGCTGGACGCGCTGGTCGACCCCGCGGCCGACGACCGCTTCGGCTACTTCGGCCTGCGCACCCTCTACAGCCGGTACCTGCTGCGGCACCCCCTCACCCGGAACGTCATCGAGACGCCCCAGTTCTTCATGCTCCGCGTCGCCGCGGGGCTCGCCGAGGCGAGCGACTCCCCCGAGGGGGAGGCCCGCGCGGTGGACGAGGTCGCCGCGCTGTACGGGCTGATGAGCCGCCTGGACTACCTGCCGTCCTCCCCCACGCTGTTCAACTCCGGCACCCGGCACCCGCAGATGTCCTCCTGCTACCTGCTGGACTCGCCGCTGGACGAGCTGGACTCGATCTACGAGCGCTACCACCAGGTCGCCCGGCTGTCGAAGCACGCCGGCGGCATCGGGCTGCCCTACTCCCGCATCCGGGCCCGCGGTTCCCTGATCCGGGGCACCAACGGGCACTCCAACGGCATCGTGCCGTTCCTGAAGACCCTGGACGCCTCGGTGGCCGCGGTGAACCAGGGCGGCCGGCGCAAGGGCGCGGCCGCGATCTACCTGGAGACCTGGCACGCGGACGTCGAGGAGTTCCTGGAGCTGCGCGACAACACCGGCGAGGACGCCCGGCGCACCCACAACCTCAACCTCGCGCACTGGATCCCGGACGAGTTCATGCGCCGGGTCGAGGCCGACGCCGAGTGGTCGCTGTTCTCCCCCTCCGACGTGCCCGAGCTGGTCGACCTGTGGGGTGCGGACTTCGACGCCGCCTACCGCCGGGCGGAGGCCGCGGGGCTGGCCCGCCGCACCCTCCCGGCGCGGGAGCTGTACGGCCGGATGATGCGCACCCTCGCGCAGACCGGCAACGGCTGGATGACCTTCAAGGACGCCTCCAACCGCACGGCCAACCAGACGGCCGAGCCGGGGCGCGTGGTGCACTCCTCGAACCTGTGCACCGAGATCCTGGAGGTCACCGACGACGGCGAGACCGCGGTCTGCAACCTGGGCTCCGTCAACCTCGGCGCCTTCGTCGACACCGCGGCCGGGGACGTGGACTGGGAGCGCCTGGACGCCGCCGTCCGCACCGCCGTCACCTTCCTCGACCGGGTCGTGGACATCAACTTCTACCCGACCGAGCAGGCGGGACGCTCCAACGCCCGCTGGCGGCCGGTGGGTCTGGGCGCCATGGGCCTGCAGGACGTGTTCTTCCGGCTGCGGCTGCCCTTCGACTCGCCCGAGGCCCGGGCGCTGTCCACGAGGATCGCCGAGCGCATCATGCTCGCGGCCTACGAGGCGTCCTGCGACCTGGCCGAGCGCCACGGCCCGCTGCCCGGCTGGTCCGAGACCCGTACCGCGCGCGGTGTGCTGCACCCCGACCACTACGACACCGAGCTGAACTGGCCGGAGCGCTGGGAGGCGCTGCGCGCCCGTGTCGCGGACAAGGGGATGCGCAACTCGCTGCTGCTGGCCATCGCGCCGACGGCGACGATCGCCTCCATCGCCGGCGTCTACGAGTGCATCGAGCCCCAGGTCTCCAACCTCTTCAAGCGCGAGACCCTGTCGGGGGAGTTCCTCCAGGTGAACACCTACCTGGTGGAGGACCTGAAGCGGCTGGGCGTGTGGGACGCGCAGACCCGTGAGGCGCTGCGCGATGCGAACGGCTCGGTCCAGGGCTTCACCTGGGTGCCGGAGGACGTCCGGGCGCTGTACCGCACGGCGTGGGAGATCCCTCAGCGCGGCCTGATCGACATGGCGGCGGCCCGTACGCCGTTCCTGGACCAGAGCCAGTCGCTCAACCTGTTCCTGGAGACGCCGACCATCGGCAAGCTCTCCTCGATGTACGCCTACGCCTGGAAGCAGGGGCTGAAGACCACCTACTACCTGCGTTCCCGTCCGGCCACGCGCATCGCCCGTGCGGCGCGCGCCACCGTCCCCGTCCAGCAGACCGCCGACCCCGACGCCGTCGCCTGCTCCCTGGAAAACCCCGAGTCCTGCGAGGCCTGCCAGTAATGTCCACCCCCGGCACCACGAAGAACCTGCTCGACCCGGGCTTCGAGCTGACCCTGCGGCCCATGCGCTATCCGGACTTCTACGAGCGCTACCGGGACGCGATCAAGAACACCTGGACGGTGGAGGAGGTCGACCTCCACTCCGACGTCACCGACCTGGGCAAGCTGACCCCGGCGGAGCAGCACCTGATCGGCCGGCTGGTCGCCTTCTTCGCGACGGGCGACTCGATCGTGGCGAACAACCTCGTCCTGACGCTGTACAAGCACATCAACTCCCCCGAGGCGCGCCTGTACCTCTCGCGCCAGCTGTTCGAGGAGGCCGTGCACGTCCAGTTCTATCTGACGCTCCTCGACACCTACCTCCCCGATCCCGAGGACCGGGCCGCGGCCTTCGCCGCCGTGGAGAACATCCCCTCCATCCGGGAGAAGGCGCAGTTCTGCTTCCGCTGGATGGACCACGTCGAGGAGATCGGCAGCCTCCGGACCCAGGCGGACCGCCGCCGCTTCCTGCTGAACCTGATCTGCTTCGCGGCGTGCATCGAGGGGCTGTTCTTCTACGGTGCCTTCGCCTACGTGTACTGGTTCCGCTCGCGCGGCCTTCTGCACGGCCTGGCCACCGGCACCAACTGGGTCTTCCGCGACGAGACGATGCACATGAACTTCGCCTTCGAGGTCGTGGACACCGTCCGCAAGGAGGAGCCGGAGCTCTTCGACGACTCCCTCGGCCAGCAGGTCACCGACATGCTCAAGGAGGCCGTCGAGGCGGAGCTGCAGTTCGGCCGCGACCTGTGCGGGGACGGGCTGCCGGGCATGAACACCGAGTCGATGCGCGAGTACCTGGAGTGCGTGGCCGACCAGCGGCTGGTGCGGCTCGGCTTCGCCCCGGTGTACGGCTCGCAGAACCCGTTCTCCTTCATGGAGCTCCAGGGCGTCCAGGAGCTGACCAACTTCTTCGAGCGCCGCCCGTCCGCGTACCAGGTGGCGGTGGAGGGCACCGTCGGCTTCGACGACGACTTCTAGACCCGCTCCGGACTGCGGAGAATCAAGGGCCCCACCGTGCTGCCGAGCGCGGTGGGGCCTTCCGCGTCCCCTCACGGCCGACGAGGACCGGCCGAACGGAAAACGCTTGGACTGGGCCAAGCCTTGGCGTGCACACTCTCAGATCGATCACGCCCGACCGGGCCCCGCTCGCTCAGAGAGGCGCACATGCCCGTCATCGAAGTGGCAGACCTCGTCAAGGAGTTCAGCCGACCCAAACGGCAGGAAGGCCCCTTCGCGGGCATCCGCACGCTCCTGACCCGTGAGCAGACCGTCAAGCGTGCCGTCGACGGCGTCGGCTTCACGGTCGAGCAGGGCGAGATGGTCGGCTATCTCGGCCCCAACGGCGCGGGCAAGTCCACCACCATCAAGATGCTCACCGGCATCCTCGTCCCCACGTCCGGCACGGTCACGGTCGCCGGTGCCACGCCCTGGCGGGACCGGTCCCGCAACGCCCGCCGGATAGGCGTGGTCTTCGGCCAGCGCAGCCAGCTCTGGTGGGACCTGCCCCTGCGGGACTCGCTCTGGCTGATCGGCCGTCTCTACGACGTGCCGCAGGCCCGGTTCCGCGAGAGGCAGCGGCAGTTCAGCGAGGTGCTGGACCTCGGCCCGTTCCTCGACACCCCCGTCCGCCAGCTCTCCCTGGGCCAGCGGATGCGCGGCGACCTCGCCGCCGCGATGCTCTACGACCCGGACATCCTCTACCTGGACGAGCCGACCGTCGGGCTCGACGTCATCGCCAAGGAGCGAATACGCACCTTCGTCGGGGAGCTGAACCGGGAGTCGGGCACGACGGTCGTCCTCACCACCCACGACCTGGACGACGTCGAGGAACTCTGCGACCGGATCGTCCTCATCGACCACGGCAGGGTCGCCTACGACGGCGCGGTGGACGAGCTGAAGGCCCGCTACGCCCCGCACCGCGAACTCGTGGTGCAGACCGACCGGCTGGAGAGCGTCGAGGGCGCGGAGGTGGTCCGCCGGGAGGACGGCAAGGTGTGGCTGCGCTTCGACCCCGTACGCACCCCGCCCGCCGAACTGGTGGCGGCGGTGCTGGCGCGGCACCGGGTGACCGACCTCTCGATCGTGGAACCCGAGCTGGAGAGCGTCATCCACCGGATCTACGCGGACCGCGGATGACCGCCGCACCGGCCCCCACCGCGGCGAAGACGCCCCCCGCCTCCCCGAGGCAACCGCTCGGAACGCTGCTGCGGGCCCATCTCGCCTGCGCCCGGATGGAGTTCCGGGCCGCCCTCACCTACCGCACGGCCTATCTGTCGTCCTTCGTGATGATGCTCCTCCAGATCTGGCTGCTGACGGTGGTCTGGAAGGCCCTCTACGACGGCCGCGCGGAGGTGGACGGGCTCGGCCTCACCACCATGACGGCGTACGCGACGCTGACGACGCTCCAGTACCAGCTGGTCAGCCCGTGGCGGTCCTCCCCCATCGACCAGCGGGTCCGGGAGGGCAAGGTCGCCGTGGACCTGCTGCGGCCCGTCGGCTTCCCCGGGCAGATGCTCGCCGGCCAGCTCGGGTGGGCATCGGCCGCGGTCCCGGTCCTGCTGGTGGCCCTGCCGTTCGCGCTGCTGATCGGCGCCGGCCAGGCACCCGCCTCCACGGCTGCGGGATTCGCCTACCCCGTGGCCCTGATCGGCGCGCTGCTCGTGAACCAGTTGCTCGGGCTGCTGCTCGGCCTGGTCTCCTTCTGGACCCTGGAGGTGAGCGGCGCCCTCATGGCCTACCGCTTCGTCGCACAGTTCTTCTCCGGGGCCCTGGTCCCGCTGTGGTTCATGCCAGGACCGGTCAGGGTGGTGGCGGAGTGGCTGCCCTTCCAGGCCACCGCGTACACCCCGGCGGCCGTCTACCTGGGCCAGGTCGAGGGCCCGGGCATCGTGGCCGCCCTCGGGGTCCAGCTCGCGTGGATCGGCGCGCTCGGCGCCCTGGCCGCGTACGTCTGGTCGCGCGCCCGGCGCCGCGTCATGTCGCAGGGGGGCTGAGGGACGATGCGAGGACCACGGGTCTATCTGCTGCTGGCCGGTGCGGCGTTCCGGGCCGAGTTCCAGTACCGGAGCAACCTGCTCATCAACATCATCGGCGGCCTCTTCTACCAGGGCGTCGGGCTGGCCTTCATCTGGGCCGTGCTGGACCGCTTCGGGCAGGTCGGCGGCTGGGGACTGGGCGAGATCGCCTTCCTCTACGGGATCAGGCTGACCGCCCACGGCCTCTGGCTGCTCCCCGGACACCAGCTGATCCACGTCGACGAGGTCGTCATCGAGGGCGAGTACGACCGCTATCTCGTCCGCCCGGTGCCACCGCTGGTCCAGCTCCTCACCCGCAGGGTGCGGCTCAGCTCCCTCGGCGACCTGGCGGGCGGAGTGGTCCTCCTCTCCATCGCCTCGGCCTCCGCCCCGGTCGACTGGTCGCCGGGGGCCGTCGGCTTCCTCGTGCTCGCGGTGGTGGGCGGTGCGCTGGTGGAAGGCTCACTGCAACTGGCCGCCTCCGCACTGGTCTTCCGGATGAAGAGGGTCTCCCCCATCAAGTTCGCCATCGACATGATCTTCAGCGACTTCGGCAACTACCCGCTGAAGATCTTCGGCCCGGTGGCCGGCTTCGGGCTGACCTTCGTCTTCCCGCTGGCCTTCGTCGCCTATCTGCCGGCGACCGTGCTGATGGACCGGGGAGAGGAACTCGCCGTCCCCGAATGGCTCGCCTGGGGCGCTCCGGCCATCGGCGTCGTGCTCATGTACGCCGCGTACCGCTTCTGGGAGCGGCAGTCCCGCCACTACGAGAGCAGCGGGCACTGAGCGGGGCGCCGCCGGGGCCGTGGGGCCCAGGAGCCGGATCTTGCATGATGACCGGCATGAACACGGAAACCTGCGCCCCGGCCGAGTCGGCCGCCCTCCACGAGGTCATCGCCTCCCGCCCCGAGGCAGTGCCGCCTCTCGGCTGGGGAGCGGTGCGGGCCTTCGAGGCGGAGCACGGCGTCGTACTCCCGGAGCCGTACCGCACCTTCGTGGCGGAGATCTGCGACGGGCTGCGCGCGGGACCCCCCTTCTACGGTCTGCTGCCTCTCGCGCAGACACCCTCGGACTGGGGATCGGGCCGTCCCGAGCGCCTGCTCTCCGAGCCCTTTCCGCTCACGGAGGCGTGGCCGTGGGAGGCGGAGGAGGGTGAAGCGGAGCTGTCGGAGGAGGAGTACCAGCAGTCCGAGGACCGGAGGAGCCCGGTCTTCGACCATGGCTCGCTGCTGCTGGGCACCGACGGCTGCGGCATGTACTGGCACCTGATCGTCACCGGCCCGGAGCGCGGTCACGTCTGGCTGATCGACGAGAACGGCGCGATACCCTTCGGCACCCGGCCGGGCACCTCCCTCATGCCGGGCACGCCCGGTTTCGCGGGGTGGGTGACCCACTGGGCCCAGGGCCGCTCCTGGTTCGGTGAAGGGGACGGGTGATCCAGTGGGGGCTCGCGGAGACGGGGCGGCCCCACACCGGTATCGAGCGGCCGAGAGGATCAGCCGGTTGTGTTGTCAGTGCCCCTTCTTATGCTGACGCCATGAAGATCACCGAGGGGACGTTGACGGAGGCCTGGCAACGGACGGTCTCCGAACACGCCCTGCTCCACGGGGTCGGGCTGCCGCCCGTGGCCCTCTCGGAGGACGAGTTGGAGGCGTGTGCCGAGCGCGCCGAGGAGGCGGGGGACGGCAGCCTGTTTCTACTGCTGGACGAGGACGGCACGGTACATGGCCGTCACGGCCCTTACCTGGAGGTCTTCGCGACCCGAGACCTCGAACAGGTGCTTTACCTGATCGCCGAGGACGCGATCGGCCGGGACGGCGGCAGCCCTGAGGAGACGGCAGTCACGCTGGACAGGATCGACCCGGCCTGGGGCAGACGGTTCCGCAGTGGCTGCCTGAACGGCACGGGGACGGTCGAGGAGTGCGGGCGCGACCCGCTGGAGGGGCTCGCCTGGATGGCCAAGTCCTGGCGCGAGCAGGCCCCGTACACGACGCTCTCCTTCTTCCGTGCGGCGCCCGGGCAGCCCGTCGACGCCGAGCGACTGGCCCTGCTGTACGGGGCCGACCCCGTACAGGTCGCAGCAGGTACGCGCCTGAAGGACCTGCAGGCCGTCGACAACGGCCGGGCCCACTGGGACCGCCAGTGGAAGAGTTGCTGCTTCGGCCAGGCGGGCGGGTGGACGTTCCTGCTGCACCACGACACACCGCCGGGGTCCTTCGCGGACAAGGAGGCGTACGCCGCACTGGGGATCAAAGAGAGCGTATGGCTGACAGCCACTTCCGCGAAGGCCATCTACACCTTGGACTACCTGCGGGACGGCCGCCGGGTCGACGACGACTGGGGCATGCTGGAGCTGATCTGGTACGAGCGCGGCCGCGCCCCCTATCTGCGTGGCGGCGAGCTGGACTTCCTCAACCGGGCACTGCGACGTGCCGAGTTGGACCACCCCGAAGTGACCAGCACGTTCGAGCTGTACTTCCACGCCTTGGAGGCGTCCCTCGGTCTGCGTGTGCCGCGCCGGGACTTCGCGGAGGGGGAGGTGCGGGCCGCGTACTGGGCCGAGGGATAGCGACGGGTGCGGCAGAGGGTGCCACCGGAGCAGAAGCCACCTGCGCCACCAGTTCGTACGGACGCTGGGGACGACCCCGAACGCGTACCGCCGGACCTTCCGGGGGCCGGGAGCGGGACCGGGGGCTGGGCCGGAACGCGCGATGCCCGGCGTCGCCTGAAGCTGAAGAGGCGGACGCCGGGCACGGCGGAGCGCTGGAGGTCAGACGCCGCAGCTGGGCGCCGACCAGTGGCGGTTGGGGCCCTGGTTGACGTGTACGTGGTCGTTGTGGCCGCTGTAGCCGGGGCCGAGGATCCCGCGGAAGCCGTGGTAGCGGGCCTGCTTGGCCAGCGTGCACAGGGAGTGCGGCGAGGCGCCGAGGTCGACCGCGTCGCCGTACATGTGGCGACTGTTGGAGGCCCCGCCGACCGCCGCGTTGCAGGAGGCGGAGCGGAAGCCGCTGGTGACCCGGATGGACTTGTCACCGAGCGCGTGGCGCAGCGCCTCCAGCTTCCACATGCTGCTCAGCGCGTTCGCCTTCGCCGTGCCCGCCGCGACCTTGCCGCCCGCCCAGGTGCTGTTGCACTTGTTCAGCTCCGGGTACGTGAAGTGGATCGGCGTGCAGTCGTTGTCCTGGAGCGCGTAGATCTTGGCCTGGGTTGCCGGGCCCGCGACCCCGTCGGCGGCCAGGCCGTAGGCCGCCTGGAACCGCTTGACGGCGGCGGTGGTGGCCGGGCCGTAGGAACCGTCGATCGCCAGCACGGAGTTGTAGCCCGGCCAGCCGGCCACGCGGATCTGGAGCTGCGTGACGTCGTTGCCGGTGGCCCCGGCCTTCAGCGTGCGGGTCCAGGTGTAGCAGCCGTCGGCCTGCGCGGGGCCCGCGGTCAGCACCGCCCCGCCCAACGCGAAAGTAATGGTCATGACAAGTCCGAGCAGAACGCGTGCGGCGCGTTTCAGCATGGGGCTCCCTCTCGATCACGGACGTTGTGGGGCGAGCCTGGCGCAGCGGGTCGACGCGCGTCAACTATCCACAGGTAAACGGCAGTTAGCTGCCACACGTGGCGTACGGCCATGGGAAAGGCGGTCCGGCCGGTGCCGGACCGCCTCATTCCGCAAGCGCGTGCCCTCAGGCGTTGGGGACCGTCTCGTAGCGCGGCGTGCCCTCTTCCATCTGCCGCAGCGCGTCCTTGCGGTCGCGCTTGGAGAGCCGGTCGATGTACAGGTAGCCGTACAGGTGGTCCGTCTCGTGCTGGAGGCAGCGCGCGAAGTAGCCGGTGCCCCGGACCCGGATCGGGTTGCCCTTGGCGTCCTGGCCGCGCACCACCGCGTAGTCGGGGCGGGCGAGCGAGGCGTACGCGGTCGGCACCGAGAGGCAGCCCTCGTTGGAGTCGTCCAGCACCCGCCGCTCGGGCTCCAGCTCCTCCAGGACCGGGTTGCAGACGACGCCCACGTGGCGCTTGCCGTCGTCGTCCGGGCAGTCGTAGACGAAGACCTTCAGGTCCACACCGATCTGGTTGGCCGCCAGGCCCACGCCCTCGGCCGTGCGCTGGCTGGCGAACATGTCGTCGATGAGCTTCGCCAGCTCGTCGTCGAACTCGGTGACGTCCTTGCACTCCTTGTGCAGCACCGGGTTGCCCACGACCGTGATCGGGCGCGACGTGCCGCGCTCCCGGTACGCCGCCTCGCGCGCCTCGCAGTCCTCGGTGTCGACGACGAACCCCTCGTCGTCCACGCCGATCCGCCCGTCCGTCTCCTGCTGCGACATGTCCGCCGTACGCCTTCCTGCAAAACCTGAACTCGGTGACCCCGCCCGACCCGGCCGGATGCCGGGATGCGCGGGAGGAACAGCACCGCGATCGGTGCGCGTACAGCCTACGGGCAGCGGTCAGCAGACTTCTTCGAGATCCCGCCACTCGCGGCTGTCCGGACTGTCCGCGACCCAGCCGTCCAGCAGCCCGCGCACCAGCCCGGC
>NZ_JBIDBN010000001.1:568113-1024042 GCF_043203115.1 Streptomyces sp. NPDC048001 | reverse complement strand
GTGCGCTCGTTCACACCGACCTGCCGGGCCGCGGCCCGGCGTGCGACACCAGCGGCCCGAAGCCCCTCGTACTCGTCCCGCCCGGGATGCCGGCGCGGCAGGCGCACCGAACTTCGTCCGGCCTTCCGAGCCCAGCCGAAGGCGGTGCTCCGGTTCACCCCCAGCTCACGCGCCACAACGGTCACGTTCCCCACGACATCCAGCCGCGCGAGGAAACGCTCCCGCAACCCCGAAAGATCATCACGCTCAACGCCCACGGTCCTCGCAACTCCCACAGATCGCGGGTGTTGCGAGGACCGTTAGAACCCAAGCTGCGCCCCGCGGCCCCCACGGCCCCTGCGCCCCACGCGCCCGGCGTGCCTGCGCCCGGCGTCCCCGGCGCGGAATCCTCCGCTCCGCGGTCGCGCCCGTCCCGTCGCACTGCCGGTGACCGGCCGGTAGGACACATGACCCCACCTCAGTATCCTTGCTCGCTGCCGCACACCCGGGTGCGGCGACTCAAGGGGAGGCTGTCCCGTGGACTGGTCGAAGGCGGGCACCGCGGCGGTGCCGGCTCAAACGGAGCCGCCCGTGCCGCACCGGCACGACGTGCCCATCCTCCTCGTCGAGGACGACGCCGGCGACGCCGTGCTCTTCGAGGAGGTGCTCGCCGACAGCGACCTGGGCCACGACTTCACCTGGAGCAAGAGCCTGGCGGAGGCCGAGGAGGAACTGCGGGGCAGCGGAAGCGGCACCTGCATCCTGCTGGACCTCCACCTGCCCGACGCGACCGGCCTGGCCGCGGTCCGGCGCATGCTGGAGGTGGCACCCGAGGCGGCCATCGTGGTGCTCACCGGCCTGGCCGACGGCAGGACCGGCCTGTCCGCCGTCGCCGAGGGAGCCCAGGACTACCTCTCCAAGGCCCAGCTCACCGCCGACGGCCTCAACCGGGCCGTCCGCTACGCCCTCCAGCGCAAGCAGGCCCAGCGCGCCACGGCGGCCCTCCAGGCCGGCAGGCTCCAGGCGCAGGAGAACGCCCGCCTGGAACGCGGCCTGCTCCCCGTACCGCTGCTGCGCGACCCCGGCTTCCGCGTCGTCGCCCGCTACGAGCCCGGACGGGACCACGCCATCCTCGGCGGCGACTTCTACGACGTGGTGCAGACCGAGGACGGCTCCGTCCACGCGGTCGTCGGCGACGTCTCCGGCCACGGGGCGGCGGAGGCGGCGCTGGGCGTGTGCCTGCGCGTCGCCTGGCGGGCCGCCGTGATGAGCGGCCGGACCGGACCGGACCAACTCCGGCTGCTGGAGGAGATCCTGGTCGCCGAGCGCGAGGAGGAGCACCTCTTCGCCACCCTGGTCACCTGCGTCTTCCCGCCCGGCGGCACCGAACTCACCGTGGTGCGCGCCGGGCACCCCGGCATCATGCTGCGCACCGGGACCGGGGTCTCCTGGTACGAGTCGCCGGGCGGGATGGCCCTGGGCTTCCTCCCGGGCCACGCCCGGTGGACGGAGGACTCCCTGCCGCTCCGGCCCGGGACCTCCGTCGTGGCCTTCACCGACGGCCTCTTCGAGGGCCGCACCGGCCCGGCCGGCGAGCGCCTCGGCGAGCAGGGACTGCTGCGCGCCGCGGAAGGACTCCACGGCCTTCCCGGCCAGGAGTTCGTGGACCGCCTGGTCCAGGACGTCTCGGACCGGGCCGCGGACCACGGCGGCCTGTCGGACGACGTCGCCATCCTCCACCTCGACTGGGAGCACGGATCATGAGCGAGAGCGGGAGCGCCCCGCGCACCCTGCGCGGCCGGCTGTCGACACAGGGCTGGATCCACCTGGTCCTCGCCCTGATGGCCCTCGTGGTCGTGCTCGCCGCCGTGGTCGGCACCCAGATGCTCGTGCGCACCCAGCAGCGGACCGACGAACTGGTCGACCGGCTCCAGCCCGCCCGCTCGACCGCCTTCCAGCTCCAGAAGTCGCTGCTGGACCAGGAGACGGGCATCCGCGGCTACGCCCTGACCGGCGACCCCCGGTTCCTGGAGCCCTACGAGCAGGGCAAGGCGGACGAGCAGCGCGCCCTGGCCGCGCTGCGGGAGCTGGTCTCCGACTACCCGGTGCTCCGGCAGGACCTGCGGGAGCTGCAGAGCGCGGGCGCCGCCTGGCGCACCGAGTACGCGGAGACGATCACCACCCCGGAAGCGTCCGGCACGGCGTCCGGCACCGGCACCGCGCCCGACCCGGACACCGCCGCGACCCTGGAGCGCAGCAAGCGGTCCTTCGACTCGCTGCGGCTCGGCTTCGCGCGTCAGCAGCTGCACATCGACACCGAACGGGTCCGCGCCCGGGAGGGCCTGGAGACGGCCCGGACCCAGCGCAACGCCTCCTTCGCCGTCATGGTGGCCGCCATCCTGCTGGCGGCCGTCCTGATGGCCGTCCTGGTCAACCGCATCGTGGGGCGGCCGCTGCGCCGCCTGGAGGAGGCGTCCACCCGGGTGCGCGAAGGCTCCTTCGAGGAGGAGATCTCCATCGACGGGCCGGCGGACGTCCGCGCGGTCTCGGCCGCCGTGGAGGCCATGCGCCACCGGATCGTGGACGCCCTGAGGACGACCCGCAACCGGGAGAGGCTGCTCGCCGAGCAGACCGTGGAGCTGGAGGAGCAGGCGGCGGAGCTGCGCCGCTCCAACGCCGAACTGGAGCAGTTCGCCTACGTCGCCTCGCACGACCTCCAGGAGCCGCTGCGCAAGGTGGCCTCCTTCTGCCAGCTGCTGGAGAAGCGGTACGGCTCCGAACTGGACGACCGGGGGCGGCAGTACATCGACTTCGCCGTCGACGGCGCGAAGCGGATGCAGGTCCTGATCAACGACCTGCTGACCTTCTCCCGGGTCGGCAGGCTGGACGAGCACCGCTCCGCGGTGGCGCTGGACTCCACGGTGGACCGGGCGCTGCGCAACCTCGGCGCCGTCGTCGAGGAGGCCGAAGCGGAGGTGGTCCGCACCGGCGAACTGCCGACGGTGACGGTGGACCCCACCCTGATGGCCATGGTGTGGCAGAACCTGATCGGCAACGCCGTCAAGTTCCGCCACCCGGAACGGGACTGCCGCGTCGAGATCTCCTGCGACCGGGCGGGGGAGGAGTGGGAGTTCACCGTCCGGGACAACGGCATCGGCATCGCGCCCGAGTTCGCCGAGAAGGTGTTCGTCATCTTCCAGCGGCTGCACAGCCGGGAGGAGTACGAGGGCACCGGCATCGGACTCGCCCTCTGCCGCAAGATCATCGAGCATGCGGGCGGCCGGATCACGATCGACAGTGCCGAGGGCTGCGGCACGGCGATCCGCTTCACCCTGCCCCGGGAGTGACGCGCCGGCCCCCGTGCACCGCCAACGCCCCCCATCCCCACCCCAGAACCGGAGTACCGCTGTGGACACCCCCGTGGAACCCATCGAGGTCCTGCTCGTCGAGGACGACCCGGGCGACGAGCTGATGACCCGCGAGGCGTTCGAGGACAACAAGATCCGGAACACCCTGCACGTGGTCAGGGACGGCCAGGAGGCCCTGGAGTTCCTCTTCCGGAAGGGCCGGTACGCCCAGGCCCCCCGGCCGGACCTGATCCTGCTCGACCTGAACCTCCCGAAGTACGACGGCCGCCAGGTGCTGGAGCGGATCAAGTCGGACGAGGACCTGGCCATGATCCCGGTCGTGGTGCTCACCACCTCCTCGGCGGAGGAGGACATCCTGCGCAGCTACAAGCTCCATGCCAACGCCTATGTGACCAAGCCGGTGGACCTGGAGCAGTTCATCGCGGCGGTCCGGCAGATCGACGACTTCTTCGTCAGCGTGGTGCGCCTGCCCCGCCGCCGCTGAGCCCGCCGCCCCGTCCCCGCCCCGCCCCCCCCGACAGGCGGGCGGGGGCCGGTCGGGGGCCCCGGAGGCGGTGCCGACCCCGGTCCGGGCCCCGTCCGCCACGACCGCACCCCGTTCCCGCCCGCCTCATCGCCCCGTTCCCCGCCCCGGCCCCCGCGTACCGTGCCGCCGCCCCGTTCCCGCCTCCCGTGCCCGGGGAGCCCGTCCGCGGCACCGCGAGCGTGACCCGGGCCACCGCCCGCGTATGAATGCCGTCAAGGCGGCGGGCCCGCGCGTATGGGCCCCGTCAACAGGGGTCGGTTTCCGGCCGGACATGCGCTTGTCTCGTGCTGTCCGACGTCCTCCGATCCCTTTCAGGAGCATGCGATGGCCGATCTGGCCTTCGTCGTCACCACGGTCGCCGTGTTCGCGCTGGTGGTCCTCGTCGCCAGGGGGGTGGCGAAGCTGTGACCGCCGAGAACCTCGTCGGCCTCGTCGTGGCCGCCGCCCTGCTGGGCTACCTCGTCCTCGCCCTCGTCAAGCCGGAGAGGTTCTGAGCACGGTCATGAGCCCCGTTCCCGCTGACGTGCTCCAGGTGTCCGCGCTCATCGCCGCGCTGGCCCTGGTGCACCGCCCCTTCGGCGACTACATGGCCGCCGTCTTCACCTCCGGCAGGCACCTGCACGTCGAGAGGTGGATCTACCGCGCCGTCGGCGCCGACCCCGACAGGGAGATGCGCTGGCCCGCCTACCTGCGCGGAGTGCTGGCCTTCTCCGTGACCGGCGTGCTGTTCCTCTACCTGCTCCTGCGGATCCAGGACCACCTGCCCGGATCGCTCGGCTTCGCCGCGATCACCCCGGACCAGGCGTTCAACACGGCCGCCTCCTTCACGTCCAACACGAACTGGCAGTCGTACCCCGGCGAGTCCTCCATGGGCCATACCGCCCAGACCGCGGGCCTGGCCGTGCAGAACTTCGTCTCCGCCGCCGTCGGCATCGCCGTGTCCGTGGCCCTGGTCCGCGGCTTCGCCCGGTCCCGCACCCGTGAGCTGGGCAACTTCTGGGCCGACCTGGTCCGCGGTGTCGTCCGCATCCTGCTCCCGATCTCGGTGATCGCCGCGGTCCTGCTGGTCGCGGCCGGCGCCGTCCAGAACTTCGCGGGCATCCACGAGATCACCACCGTGACCGGGCAGACGCAGTCGATCAGCCCCGGCGCGGTCGCCTCCCAGGAGGCCGTCAAGAACCTGGGGACCAACGGCGGCGGCTACTTCAACGCCAACTCCTCCCACCCCTTCGAGAACCCCAACGGCTTCTCCAACCTCCTGACGGTCTTCCTGCTCCTCCTCATCCCGTTCTCGCTGCCCCGCACCTTCGGCACGATGGTCGGCAGCGTGAAGCAGGGCCACGCGATCGTCGGCGCGATGGCCGCGATCTGGTGCGTCGGCGTGGTCCTGGTGACCTGGGTCGAGTACGCCCACCCGGGCACCGCCTCGCAGCTCGCGGGCGGCGCGATGGAGGGCAAGGAGCAGCGCTTCGGCGAGGGCGCCTCCTCGCTGTTCGCGGTCTCCACGACCATGACCTCGACCGGCTCGGTCAACTCCTTCCACGACTCCTACAGCGGACTGTCCGGCGGTGTGCTGCTGCTCGGCATGATGCTGGGCGAGATCGCGCCCGGAGGGGTCGGCTCCGGCCTCTACGGCATGCTGGTCATGGCCGTCGTGGCGGTGTTCCTCGCCGGTCTGATGGTCGGCCGCACGCCCGAGTTCCTGGGCAGGCGGATCGGCACCCGTGAGATGACATACGCGGCCTGCTACATCCTCATCACCCCCGCCCTCGTCCTGACCGGCACGGCGATCGCGATGGCCACCGGCACCGGTGAGTCCTCGATGACGAACACGGGCGCGCACGGCTTCTCCGAGGTCCTGTACGCCTACACCTCCGCCTCGAACAACAACGGCTCGGCCTTCGCCGGCTTCGGCGCGGACACCGGGTTCCACAACACGGCGCTCGGTCTGTGCATGCTGCTCGGCCGGTTCCTGCCGATGGTGTTCGTCCTCGCCCTCGCGGGCTCGCTCGCGGAGCAGAAGCCCGTCCCCGAGACCGAGGGCACCCTGCGGACCGGGAAGCCGCTGTTCAGCGCTCTCCTGGTCGGCACCGTCACCATCACCACCGGTCTGACCTTCTTCCCGGCCCTCGCGCTGGGCCCGCTCGCCGAAGGACTCGCGGCATGACCACCCACACGGAGAGGCACGAGGACACGATGGCCACCACGACGACGGCCCCGGCGCCGCACCCGGAGCCGCCCGCCCGGCGGAGGCCCGGGGGCGGCCGGGCCGGCGGAGGCCTGTTCGACCCCAGGCAGCTCCTGGCCTCCCTGCCGGACGCGCTGCGCAAGCTCGACCCGCGGACCATGGCCAGGTCGCCGGTGATGTTCGTGGTCCTGGTCGGCTCGGTCCTCACCACCGTGCTCGCGGCCGCGAACCCGGGAGACGCGTTCGGCTGGGCGGTCGCCGCCTGGCTCTGGCTCACCACGGTCTTCGCCAACCTGGCGGAGGCCGTGGCCGAGGGCCGCGGCAAGGCCCAGGCCGACACGCTGCGCAGGGCAAGGACCGGTACCGTCGCCCGCCGGGTCGTCGGCAGCGGTGAGGAGCGGGTTCCGGGTACCGAACTGCGCGTCGGCGACCTCGTCGTCTGCGAGGCCGGCGACACCATCCCCGGCGACGGTGACGTCGTCGAGGGGGTGGCGTCCGTGGACGAGTCGGCCATCACCGGCGAGTCCGCCCCGGTCATCCGCGAGTCCGGCGGCGACCGGTGCGCGGTCACGGGCGGAACGAAGGTGCTCTCCGACCGCATCGTCGTCAGGATCACGACGAAGCCCGGCGAGACCTTCATCGACCGGATGATCAGCCTGGTGGAGGGCGCGGCCCGCCAGAAGACGCCGAACGAGACCGCCCTCACCATCCTGCTGGCGTCCCTCACCGTCGTCTTCCTGCTGGCCGTCGTCACGCTGAAGCCGTTCGCGATCCACGCGGGCGCCGACCGGCAGACCTCGGTGATCGTGCTGACCGCGCTGCTGGTCTGCCTGATCCCGACGACCATCGGCGCGCTGCTCTCCGCGATCGGCATCGCGGGCATGGACCGGCTCGTGCAGCGCAACGTCCTCGCGAGGTCCGGGCGCGCCGTCGAGGCCGCCGGTGACGTGTCGACGCTGCTGCTCGACAAGACCGGCACGATCACGCTGGGCAACCGGCAGGCGGCGGAGTTCGTCCCGGTTCACGGGACGACGGAGGCCGAACTCGCCGACGCCGCCCGACTCTCCTCGCTGGCCGACGAGACGCCCGAAGGCCGCTCCATCGTGGTCCTCGCCGAGGAGGAGTACGGGCTGCGCGGGCGCCACCGGGGCGAACTGGCCCACGCCGAGTGGATCCGGTTCACCGCCCGGACGCGGATGTCCGGTGTGGACGTCGACGGCCGGAAGGTCCGCAAGGGCGCGACCGGCTCCGTCACCGCCTGGGTCGAGGAGCAGGGCGGCACGGTCGCCACCGACGCCCGCGAGCTGACCGAGCGCATCGCGCAGGCCGGTGGCACCCCGCTGCTCGTCGCCGCCGCCGACGGCCGGGGCGCCCGCGTCCTCGGCGTCGTCCACCTGAAGGACGTCGTCAAGGACGGCATGCGGGAGCGGTTCGACGAGCTGCGCCGCATGGGCATCAGGACCGTCATGATCACGGGCGACAACCCGCTGACCGCCAGGGCCATCGCCGAGGAGGCGGGCGTCGACGACTTCCTCGCCGAGGCCACCCCCGAGGACAAGCTGGCGCTCATCAGACGCGAGCAGGCCGGCGGCAGGCTCGTGGCGATGACCGGCGACGGCACGAACGACGCCCCCGCGCTGGCGCAGGCGGACGTCGGCGTGGCGATGAACACCGGCACGTCGGCCGCGAAGGAGGCCGGGAACATGGTCGACCTCGACTCCGACCCGACCAAGCTCATCGAGATCGTCGGGATCGGCAAGCAACTCCTCATCACCCGAGGAGCTTTGACCACCTTCTCGCTCGCCAACGACGTGGCGAAGTACTTCGCGATCATCCCCGCGCTGTTCGCGGCCGCCTACCCGGGCCTGGACAGGCTCAACCTCATGGGCCTGACCTCGCCCGAGTCCGCGATCCTGTCCGCTGTCGTCTTCAACGCGCTGATCATCGTCGCGCTGGTCCCGCTCGCCCTGAAGGGCGTGCGCTACCGGCCGGCCGGTGCCGACAGGATGCTCCGCCGCAACCTGAGCCTCTACGGCCTGGGCGGTCTGATCGCCCCGTTCATCGGCATCAAGCTCATCGACCTGCTCCTCTCCCTCGTCCCCGGTCTGCGTTGACCAGAAAGCGTGCTGACCGATCATGAAGAACTCCGTAGCAGACACGGGACGCCTGGCCTGGGCCGCGCTGCGCATGCTGCTCGTGCTCACGGTCGTGACCGGGATCGTCTACCCGCTCGCCGTCACCGGCATCGCCCAGGGACTCTTCCACGACAAGGCCAACGGCTCGATGGTGACGGTGGACGGCCGCGAGGCCGGCTCCGCGCTCATCGGCCAGACCTGGGACCTGCCGAAGAAGAACCCGGACGACGCGAACGAGGCCCCGCGTCCGGACCCGCGCTGGTTCCAGCCGCGCCCGTCACACAGCGGCTACGACCCGCTGTCCACCGGCTCCGGCCAGCTCGGCGCCTCCGACCCGACACTGACCAGGCTGGTCGGCGACACCAGGAAGGCCGTGGCCGCCTTCAACGGCGTACCGGAGTCCGCGGTGCCGAAGGACGCGGTCACCGGCTCGGCCTCCGCGATCGACCCGCACATCTCCCCGCAGTACGCGCGGATCCAGGCCGCGCGCGTCGCCGAGGCCAACGGACTGCCCGAGCAGCAGGTCGCGAAGCTGGTCGAGGACCACACCGAGGGGCGGACGGCCGGTTTCCTCGGCCAACCGCACGTCAACGTCCTGCAACTCAACCTCGCTCTGAGGGACGTGACCGCGCCATGACCTCGCCTTCGGCGGGATCGCACCCCTCCCGCCGGTCACGGCGTCGTCCCCGGCCCGCCCCCGCGTCTTCCGGCGCGGAGTCGCGAAGTCCCCTCGCCCGGGATGCCTCCCGGACGACGGCCGGGGAACCGGACAGGCCCGGAACCGGGCGGCAGGAGGAGCAGCGGACGGACACGACCCGGATCCGGCGGTCCGCCGCTTCGGACTGCTTCTCCTGCTCGCCGCGGTGGCCCTGGTGGCGGTCGGCGCCCTGGCAGGCTCCCGCTGGCTCCTCGGGATCGGGGTCTGGACCCTGGTGGGCGCGGGGCCGGTGGAGGTGGTCTACCGGCCGTGAGGCGGCCCGCCCGCCCCCGGGTCGTGCCTCCCCGGCCCGACGAGGACATGGCGGCCGCCGCCCTCCGAGCCCGCCGGCACCGGATCGGGTCGGCCGACGCCCAGATGGGCGTGCGCCGTGCACGCCAGGACGAGCGCGGACGCCCCGAGCGCCGTCCCGGCCAGTCCGAGGAGCACGGCCGGTGCGGTGCCGGGCAGTCCGGCCGCGAGGAACCACGACGCGGCGGACACCGGTCCGGCCGCGGCGGCCCAGCTCCACAGGGCGCGGCGGCGCGACCGGGTCTCGGTCAGGCCGCGTACCCGTACGCGCAGCCGCTGACGGCATGCGGGATCCCCGCAGACGACCTCCCGGACGGCCTCGCCGGTCTCGGGGCGTTCCAGCTCCAGCCTGCTGGAGTGGGCGACGAGGGGTGCCGCGGTCCGTCCGGTGTCCGTGTGCCCGACGACGAAACGGAGGATCAGCGGAACGGTCCTCGTCGGCTGTGCCACTGCCTTCACCCTCCGTCGAGGATTCTGTGCCCGATGGCCTGCCCGTCCACGCCGCTCGTCCACGCCGCCCGGGCACGCCACGGGGAGCCTGCCCGCCGGGAGCGCTCCGAAGCCCCCGGCGGGCGGGGTCGCCGCACCGGACCGCCGCTCGGGACGACCGGCCCCGACGAGGCCCGCCTGTCCGCGACCGGGTCCGGCGATCGGGCCGCCTGCCGGGCCGCGGCCCGCGCCTTACGAGGACCGGACCGCCTCGCCGCGGGAGGTCACCGGGCGGCCTCCGGCGCGGACGCGCGGGCCGGGCGCACAGAAGGGCCGAGCGCCCCCGGGGCCACGGGTCGCCCGGCGGAATCCGGCGCGCGACCATGGGAGGAGCGACAGCAGTCGTTCATCCGACCGACTGGAGGTGAGCCGTGATGACGCTGCCTGCGCGACACGGGATGGGCACTCCGCTGGAGCGGGCCTTCCCGTGGCGGGAACCGATGGCCGCGGAGTTCGACGAACTCTTCGAAAGGATGGGGCGGTTCCTCGAGGCCGCCGCCCCCTCGTGGACCGGGACGACGGCCTGGTCGCCCCTCGCCGAACTGCGCGAAACCGATGACGCCTACACGGTGGAGTGCGAACTGCCCGGAATGAAGCGCGAGGACATCGACGTGGAGGTGGGCGGCAGGGAACTGACGATCACCGGCGAACTCGGGGAACGCGAGAGCGAGGGCACCCTGCGCCGCACGACGCGCCGCACGGGCCGTTTCGAGTACCGGGCGCTGCTGCCGGCGGAAGTGGACGCCGAGCAGGTGACCGCGTCGCTCGCGGACGGGATGCTCACCGTCACCGTTCCCAAGTCCCAGCCGGCCAAGGCCCACCACGTGGAGATCACCACCTGAGCCTGAGAGCCCGCCGCACGGCTCTCGCGGAGTTCGCGGAGGTTCGCGGACGGTCCCCCGTCCCGAACCTCCGAGGGCACTCGCGCCACCGCTGACCAGTGCACCGCTGTTACCGGCCCACCCGTGGACCGGCCGGCCGTAGCCCGGCCCACGGCTGGCCGGCCTGGCGCTGACCGGCAGGGGCCGACCGCGTCGGCCGGGTGTCATCCACGGGTCCGGTAACCGACCCTCACCTCGGGGCGGAGGGCCTCGGCCACGTCCCGGTCGAAGGGTTCGGTGCTGGGGGTGAGCATCGACGCCGCGGCCACGGCCACTCCCAGCGCGACGGCGCCGACGGAGTCGTCGCCTGCGGCCAGCCGGGTCGCGATCGCGGCCACCATGCCGTCTCCCGCCCCGGCATCGCTCAAGGGCTCGCCGGGCAGCGGCGGCGCGTGCAGCTCGGTGTGGCCGTGTCCGGTCGAGCACACCGCACCCAGCGCACCCACGGTCGTGACGGCGACCTCGGCGCTTCCCGAGGTGAGCAGGTACTCGTTGACGGCCCGGGCGTCGTCGAAGCCGCGGACGACCCGGCCCGCCAGGCTCTCCGCCTCCGTCCGGTTGCACCTGAGCAGATGGACGCCTTCCGCGAGAGCTCCGCGGAGGGCCGGTCCGGAGGTGTCCAGGATCAATCGCGCTCCACACTCCCTGACCCGGCGGGCGACCGCCCCGTAGAAGCCGGCGGGCAGGCCGCCGGGCAGGCTGCCGCTGGCCACGACGTACCGGCAGCCGCCCATGGTCCGCTCCAGGGCGTCCAGGCACTGCAGCCCCTCGTGGCTCTCCAGGTGCGGGCCGGGCGGCACGATGTGGTACGCGCGGCGCGCTGCGGTCTCGAACAGCACGAGCGCCTCACGTGTCTCGCCGGTGATGCCGACGGCGACGTGGTGGACGCCCTCCTCCTCCAGCAGCCGGTTCAGGCGCCGGCCGACCTCGCCTCCGGCGGTGTGGACCGCGGTGGCCCGCCCTCCGAGCCGCACCACGCCACGGGCCACATTGATCCCTCCGCCCCCGGCGGTCACCGACCTGACCCGGGCGCGGTTCTTGCCGACGTCCTCCAGGCGCCCGACCTCCCAGGCGAGATCGACGGTGGGACTCATCGTCAGGGTCGGCACATACGGCCCACCGGCCGGACTCCGCGGGTCTCCCGCGCCGCCGGCCGCCCGTTCCGCGCCGGAGGGCGGGGCCGCGGCGGCGCTCACAGCGACGTACCGCCGATCGCGCCCGTCGTCCGTACTCTGCGTGCCGTCTGCTGGACATGGCCTCGGGTCATCGCGTTCATCTCCGCAGGCAGGGAGGCGGCCTGCTTCCCACGATGGCGCAGGGCGACGGCCCCCGCATGCGGTGGGGCCCGGGCCCCGCGGTCCCGGTACCGCACCGTCGGGGCCGGGCGACGACCCCGGGCGTACGGTCAACGGCCTTCGGGCGCCCCGGTGGAAGGCCGTCGGCAGGGGGCCGGGACCCGCCGTTCCGCGGACCCGG
This sequence comes from Streptomyces sp. NPDC048001, assembly GCF_043203115.1. Classification (NCBI taxonomy): domain Bacteria; kingdom Bacillati; phylum Actinomycetota; class Actinomycetes; order Kitasatosporales; family Streptomycetaceae; genus Streptomyces; species Streptomyces sp. NPDC048001. The sequence goes on along the minus strand of NZ_JBIDBN010000001.1, from coordinate 1,011,991 downwards.
CGGGAGAGCCGGTCCCTCCCACCGGGCTACGCCGCCACGGCTCGACCAAGGAGGCAGAGGCGGGCCCCGACGTGGCCGCAGGCGTTCGGCATGCGCACGGGACACGACGCTCCGACACTGGGGGAGAGGAGCACAGGCCGCGGACGGGCCACGCTCCCGGTGAGCCCGCCCGGCGCGGTTTCTGGCGCTCGAAGGCGACGTCGGAAAGGCGGGACGACCATGACCACTGCCCGGGAGATCATGCACTCGGGTGCCGTCTGCATCCAGGAGGGCGAGACTCTGGAGGCCGCGGCCCGCAAGATGAAGGAGCTGGACGTCGGTGCCCTCCCCGTCTGCGGCGAGGACGACCGGCTGCACGGGATCGTCACCGACCGCGACATCGTGGTGAAGTGCCTTGCCAGGGGCAAGGACCCGAGGACCGTGACCGCGGGCCAGCTCGAACAGGGCAAGCCGGTCACGATCGACGCCGGGGCCGACGCCGACCAGGTCCTCCAGGCCATGGAGAGCCACCGCATCCGCCGGCTGCCGGTCATCGACGAACACCGTCTCGTCGGCATGATCAGTGAGGCGGACCTCGCCCGCCACCTGTCCGAGGACCAGGTGGGCCATTTCGTCGAGGTCGTCTGCGCGGCCTCCTGAACGGCCGGACCGTCATCGCCAGGACCCGTCGGCCGCCGGGTTCAGGCCGTGTTCGGTTCAGGCCGTGCTCAGCAGCCGGGCGGCCACCCGCCTGACCTCCAGGACCTTCCATCGGGCTCCCGGCCGGGACGCGAACACACGCGGGCTCGGGCGCAAGGCCGAAAGCGCTGCGCCCCGAGGGTGCGCACCCTCGGGGCGCAGCGCTCCCGGCGGACGGCCCAACCGGCCTGCGCCTTGCGGCCCATGGCCACGACCACCATGAAGCGCTGCGAGAACCGGATAGCGCGCCAGCTGCGTGCGAACCGGCCGGTGTTCCGTTCCGGGCAGCTCGTCTACGGAGACGGCGACGATGCCATCCCCGAAGCGATCCGCATGTCCGCCTACACTCAGGTCGGTCTGTTGTTTCGGCAAAACAGTGCAGAACGGCTCTGATTGGCGCGTCACATGCTGACAGTCGCACGTCTCGAAGAGGTCGTCGGCGGTCTTCGGGCCCATCGCCCGGAGCAGCCGCGTGACATCGACTTCGCTCTCATCGCACAACTGCTCGGGACCGGTCTGCCCTCCGACTTCCGGGAGTTGTCGCGGGCCTACCCGACGCTGGAGTTCGACGGCTTCCTGCGCGTGCCCACCCCCCGGCCGGGCGGGGAGGAGACCCCGCGTCGGCGGGGAGGACGAGAGCGGCACCGTGTACCTGCCGCACGGCACCGGAACACCCCCGCGTCGGCGGGGAGGACCACCACGGCAGCACCGGGCCCAGCAGAAGGGGCGGAACACCCCCGCGTCGGCGGGGAGGACGTCTGCGCCTGCTGGTGCAGCACCCTGGTGACCGGAACACCCCCGCGTCGGCGGGGAGACCCAGTTCGTCCCCGTCGAGTGCGGCCCGGAGGTCGGAACACCCCCGCGTCGGCAGGGAGGACGCGCGGCTCGACAACTGGGCCTCCCCGTCCAACGGAACACCCCCGCGTCGGCGGGTAGGACGAGGGCCAGGGCGAGTTCCATCGCGCCCGGTCCGGAACACCCCCGCGTCGGCGGGGAGGACCGCTGCGTTGCGCAGCACGACAACGGCCAAGCCGGAACACCCCCGCGTCGGCGGGGAGGACCGCGCCCGCACCACCACCTACACCACCACCGGCGGAACACCCCCGCGTCGGCGGGGAGGACCGCGCCCGCACCACCACCTACACCACCACCGGCGGAACACCCCCGCGTCGGCGGGGAGGACTCTCACCGTCCAGAAACCGTTTACTGCAAAACCGGAACACCCCCGCGTCGGCGGGGAGGACACGACAGGGATCTCGAACTCCATGGCCAGGAGCGGAACACCCCCGCGTCGGCGGGGAGGACGCCGTGTGGTTCTTTGACGCGCTCGCCTCCGGCGGAACACCCCCGCGTCGGCGGGGAGGACGGAAAGGCCGCATCCTGCTGTCCGACTCGATGCGGAACACCCCCGCGTCGGCGGGGAGGACGTCGGCGACGGCCCCGATGGTGAGGTGCAGGTCGGAACACCCCCGCGTCGGCGGGGAGGACGGAACCTGACGAATGCCCATCACGCCCCCTGGAGGAACACCCCCGCGTCGGCGGGGAGGACGGTGTGGGTGGTGGTCGTGGTCCTCCGGGCTGCGGAACACCCCCGCGTCGGCGGGGAGGACCTCGCCACCTGCCCGTGCACGGTGAGCGGGACCGGAACACCCCCGCGTCGGCGGGGAGGACGCGATCTTCACCGACGCCGACGACAGCCAGACCGGAACACCCCCGCGTCGGCGGGGAGGACCAGCCCATGGGCTGGAGCAGCGCCAACCGAATCGGACCACCCCCGCGTCGGCGGGGAGGACCGTGGACAGTGGGATCCCCGCCGCGCGCGCGGCGGAACACCCCCGCGTCGGCGGGGAGGACTCACGGCCCGGGGCCGACGACCACGACCGCCGCGGAACACCCCCGCGTCGGCGGGGAGGACCCGAGGACCAGCGCAACGAGCTGATCACCGGGCGGAACACCCCCGCGTCGGCGGGGAGGACTCGCGGGCGCCACGACCGCGGTAGCGAACGCGCGGAACACCCCCGCGTCGGCGGGGAGGACGCGCGGTCGCGGTCCTCCGAGACCTCGCGAAGCGGAACACCCCCGCGTCGGCGGGGAGGACTCCGGGTCGACGGCGGCCGGGGCCGGGTCCGGCGGAACACCCCCGCGTCGGCGGGGAGGACAGATGGGCTTCGCGGACCTGGTCGACGGGCAGCGGAACACCCCCGCGTCGGCGGGGAGGACGTTTCGATGTGGGGCCTTCGGTCGGCGATGAGCGGAACACCCCCGCGTCGGCGGGGAGGACCGCTTGGTGGTGGGTGCGTCGTGGGGCGGCTACGGAACACCCCCGCGTCGGCGGGGAGGACGCCAGGAGCACGAGACCGACTCCGATCGCCACCGGAACACCCCCGCGTCGGCGGGGAGGACGTCTCCAGCTCGGCTTGCGCGTCCTCCCGGTGCGGAACACCCCCGCGTCGGCGGGGAGGACTCTGAGGCGGCATCGGGCGGGAATGTCCCGTTCGGAACACCCCCGCGTCGGCGGGGAGGACGCCTTGATGACCTCGGCGAGCATCGCGCGGTCCGGAACACCCCCGCGTCGGCGGGGAGGACTCACCATTGATCAGGCGGGCGACGGCCAGAGCCGGAACACCCCCGCGTCGGCGGGGAGGACACTTCGCGACCTGCGGCTTAATGGGGGCTTTGCCATTGCTTTACCGGTGTTGCCGGGCGGGAGCTGAAGCGCATACCGCAAAGCTACCCGACCGTATGCCCACCCGTTGTCAGTGCCGCATGGTGGAGTAGGCAATGGACGGCTCCGATGGCAAGGGTCAGGGCGCACGGATGGCGGGGGAGTACGCATGATGCAACGGCCGGACGTGGCTCCTGACGAGACGGCGTGGGGGAAGTCCCGGGGGCTGGATCCGAGGCTGCCGGCCTATCCGCTGGTGAGGCACCTGTTAGATGCTGCAGCGGTGGCGCTGTTCTTGTGGGACTGCTACTTGTCCGACAACCAGAGGCTGGCCATCGCCGAGGGCTTCGACGAGCCTGATGCCCTGGACCGGGCACGCGCTCTGACCGCGCTCTGCGCGGGGCTCCACGACATCGGGAAGCTCTCCGCGTTCCAGTTCTGCGATGCCCGGGGGCGCGGCGGCCTGAGCGATTCGCTGGCGGATGATCCGGGACGGATCGGCGTCGAGCGACTCGGGCACGACATCGCCGGGATGGAAGCGGCCCCCGCCGTTCTGGAAGCTCTGGGCTTCGGTGCGACGGCGGACGTGGCCATCGAGCGTATCGCCGAGGTGCTCGGCGGGCACCACGGGCGCTTTCACCGGTTCGACTCGCAGCGGGCACACCCGTCGCGTCAGTCGCATCTGGGTGGCGCAACGTGGGCACGTCAGCGTGAGGCGCATGCCGCCGCGGTCCTGGGTGCTCTGGACGATCCATCGCCGCCGGCGAAGTTCGCTGCTCCGGCGGCCGTGCTGGTGACCGGGGTGGTGATCCTGGCTGACTGGCTGGTCAGCCAGGAGGGGTATCTTCGACGCCGGCAACGACAGCTCGATCCCTCTCTCGCCCGTCACTTCGAGACGTCACTCAAGGACGCTGAGACCTTGGTGCGCGAGGCCGGTCTCATGTCGGTGGATCTGGAGCGCAAGGGGTTCGCGGAGGCGTACGGCATTGCGGGTGGGCCGAACCCGTTGCAGCGCTCGATCGCCGAAGGGCTGGCTCCGCTCTGCGACGGGGCCGGGCGCGGCGTCCGTAGGGCGGGGATCCTGCTGGTGACGGCCGCGCCGGGCGACGGGAAGAGCGAGGCGGCGCTGGAAGCCGAGCGCGTCTTCTCACGAGCCTTCGGCACACGCGGGTTCGCGTTCCTCCTGCCGACGATGGCGACGAGCGATCAGATGCACAGTCGCATCGCTCGGATTCTGGCCAGGCAGGATGGAACAGAGGCAGGCTTGACGCTGACGCACAGTATGGCGTGGTTGAGCAGCGCATACGCGGCTGAGGACCTCACGGCCGGTGAGCCGGTGCTGGTGTGTGAAGGCGAGGACGACGCTACGCCGGCCGGCAAGAGGGCTGCGGAGCACCTGGCTGCGATGCGCCCGTCGAGCTGGTTGTTCGGGGCCAAACGGCCGTTGCTTGCTCAGTACACGGTGGGCACTATCGACCAGGCGCTGATGGCCGTCCTGCCGGTGCGGCACAACGCCTTGCGGCTGCTTGCTCTCTCGGGGAAGACGTTCATCGTCGACGAGGCGCACGCCTACGACCCCTACATGCAGGTTCTGTTGGGCCGCCTGCTCAACTGGCTCGGCAGGTACGGCGTGCCGGTGATCCTGTTGTCGGCGACGCTGCCGGCCTCGGTCGGTGACAAGCTGATCAAGGAGTACCTGCGAGGTGCGGGGCGCAAGCCCTCCGAGCTGAAGGGTCGGTGCTTCCAGGCTCCCTATCCGGGCTGGCTGTACGTAGACGCGTGTGATGGCCGGTCGAAGCAGATCGAGCCGGGCGATCAGGAGGCGCAGGCGGAGGAGCGCCGCATGCGCCTGCAGGTGCAGATCGAGCCCGTCGTCCATCATGCCGAGGGCGGGCGACGAGGACGGCTCTCCGTGATCGAGCAGTTGTTGGAGCCGGTCTTCACCGATGAGGGCGGCTGCGCCCTGGTCGTCTGCAACACGGTCGCTCAGGCGCAGGAGACGTACCAGCACCTCAAGGGACGCTTCGGTGAGGGCGGGCTGACGCTGTCCGAGCACAGAGAGGGGGACGGCGATCTGCAGTTGTTGCACGCCCGGTTCCCCGGTGACGTGCGGGAGAGGCTGACCAGGGCAGTCACGTCCGGAATGGGACGAGGGGGATCACGGCCGCAGCGAAGAGTCATCGTCGCCACACAAGTCGTCGAGCAGTCGCTGGACCTGGATGCGGATGTCGTGATCAGTGACCTCGCACCGCTCGCGCTCCTGTTGCAGCGGGCTGGGCGGTGTTGGCGCCATGAGACCTGGTGGGTGCGTCACGGCTATCCGGGCGGGCGGGGGCGCCCGGCGTGGGCGGAGGCGGGGCCGCGCCTGGTGGTGCTTGACCCGATCGCAGGTCAGGGCGGTGTGCCCGCGCAGTGGGGCGAGGTGTATGCGGAAGCTCTCCTCATGGAGACCTCGTCGACGCTCCATGAGCGCGGAACACGGGCGATCTGCATCCCCGAGGATGTCCAAGACCTTGTCGAGAAGGTGCACGGCGACCGGGGCGGTCGATTCGACTGGAGTCTCCCGGACACCGCGGCCGCGTGGGTGGCCCACGTCGGCAAGACCGCCGCGCAACAGGGCGTCGGTGCCCTCCTCGCCGTCCCCCGCGTAGGCCACGTCACGAGACTGAACCAACTCCACCACCTCGAAGGCGAGGAGGACGAATGGGAGGCATCCACCCGCCTGGGAGCGGACTCGGTGCGTCTCCTGTGCGTCTATGTCCATCCGGACGGCACGGTCACTCTCGACGCGGAGGGAAGACGGCCACTGCCCAAGGCCGCCGCAAGCGGCCGGATGGAACTCTCCGATGTGCGAGCCATCATGGGCCGAACCATCCCGGTCAACGCGGAGTGGTTCAGTGGCGAGCGAGAACGGCACCAGCCCCCGAAGGACTGGGCCGAGCACACGATGCTGGCCGACCTCGTAGTCGTACACCTGCCGGTGCACGACTACGAGGCTCAGCCAGTCGCTGTCGGAGGCAAGCACTTCCTGCTCGACGAGGAGCTGGGCCTCGTGCGCTCCTGAGCCGCTGCCGCGAGAGCACGCAACACCCCCACATCGGCGGGGAATCGATGCCGGACCGAGGCACCGCGTCACATACGGCGGAACACCCTCGCGGCGGCGAGGAAACGGTGCCTCCGGTTGCGCCATGCAGCGTATCTCCCGGAACGACGTCCGCCGGTCACGGCACTCTGGTGGTCATCACAGGCGTGCCGTGCTGCATCAGGAGAACCATCAGGAGCGCCCCGTAGGCCGCGCATTGCCTGGCACTGGGACTCAGGATCAGAACGACGAGCACGGTCAACGCGATCGTTGCCCGGGGACGTGTCGCAGGCCGTCAGCCGACCGTGCTGACGGGTGCTGACAAGCAGCACACATGGGCTCCTTCGGGAGGCTTGGCGAGGTCGAATCCGACACCACGGGTGCCCGGACGAATCGTCAAGCGGGCGCGCTGTGCCATAGAAGGGGCTTCAAGGCCCACCAGATATCACCGAGTCACTTACGGCTTCAGCAAAGTGCGTACCCGGGGAGCCACGCAGTGGTCTACTGGCCTTCGCGCCCTCGCGCAGACCAGTTGTCAGTGGCTGGTGCTTCAGTGTCCCAACGCACATCTTCCGCCCCATGTGGGGTTCTTCCACCCCATGTGGGGTCCGGCTCTTAGGGGGTTGGAGTTGTCGGAGAGTTTCGACCTGCGGGACGAGCCGTGGATTCCGGTGAGGCTCGGCGGTCAGTCCGTGCGGGTGGGCTTCAGACAGCTGTTCCATCGTGCGCACGAGATCGACGACATCGAGCTGCCGCTGCCGCCGGCCGCCTCCGGACTGCTGCGAATCCTTGGGGCGTTGGCGACTCGGATCGCCGGAGAGGACGACGTGCCGCTCGGCGACGAAGACACGGCTGAGGACGTCGAGGAGTGGTTCGCGCTGCGAGCGCGCGTCCTGGAGCGGGGGAGGTTCGATGCGAAGGCGGTGGACGCCTACTTCGACGACGAGGCGCTCACGGGTCGCTTCGACCTCTTCGATGAGCAGCGTCCCTTCCTTCAGGACCCCCGGCTGCGTACCGAGTGCGTGGACACCAAGGGCAGCCCCAACTCCTCCGGCATCAACAAGCTGGTCATCGGACGGCCGACGGGTGTCAACGGTGCCGTTCTCTTCGGTCACTTCAGCGATGCGGCCCCTGTGGCGGTGCCCGCGGCCGTCGCAGCGTGGCACCTGATCGCGACGCTGTACTACGGGCCGTCGGGCCAGTGCACGCCGCGTCGCATCACGACGGTCCGCGCGGGCAGCGGGGATGCGGGTCCGCTCCGGAAGACGATCTCCTTCCACCCGTGGGCCCCGGACCTGTTCACCACTCTGGTGCTCGGTGTACCCGCGCCCGGAAGCGGGGCGGAGGGGAACGACCTGTGCCCGTGGGAGGACGAGCTCCCCGACCCGCTCGGCGCGCTCCCCCCGTACACCTGGCCGGGCCGCATGCTGACGGGACGTGCACGTCACGCTGTCCTTCTGCTGCCGTCGGCCGACCGCAGAGAGGTCGTGGACGCCTACGTGACCTGGTCCACCCACCAGCCGTCCCCCGCCGTACGGGACCCGCACGTCATCCTCGACATGCCCCGGACCGGCGAGGGCGCACCCTATGCGCGACCCGCCGACGGGCACAGGGCATTGTGGCGGGACCTCGACGCGCTCCTCCTGATCGGCGACAGCCAGACGCAGCGACCCAGCACCCTGGACCACCTTCCCCGCAACCTGGGGGACCGCCTACGGGTTCGGGCCTACGGCTTCGACCAGGACGGTCAGCAGCGTGACAACATCTGGTTCGAGGCCACCACCCCGCCGGTCCTCGCCTGGCAGCAGCACGCGAACCCGGAACTCAGCCCGTACCCGGGGATGGCCGAGCATGTGGCGCGCTGCCACCGGGCCGCTGAAGAGGTCGCGGACAAACTACGCTACGCCGCACGTCTGGGGTGGAAGCTGGCCACGGATCCGGTCGAGGACTCCTCGGCCAAGGTGAAGCTGGACCCGAAGAAGCACGGGCCTTGGGCCGCCCTCGCCGTCAGCCGGTTCTGGTCGGCCGCCGAGCACGCCTTCTGGCAGCTGGCCACCCCCGCCCTGATCGACACGGCGCCCTACCCGCCCTTCGTGCGGATCGCCCTCGATGCCCTGGACGAGGCGATCGGCGCGCGCAGTGCCGACGTTCGCGTCGCCCGGGCTCGGAACAGGGCGCGCACGGTGATCCGCTCTGCGTTGCCGAAGCCGCACATGATCGCCCCAGGGGAGTGACATGACCACAATGCCCGCATCCAAGCCTCCGGTCGACCGCCTGGCGCGGCAGAGCGCCTACGTCGCCTATGTGCTCGAGCTGTGCGAGAACAAGAAGAACCGGGCCGATCTCCGTAGCGGTCTGGGCAAGCCCGTGGAGCGCTCCAACTACATGCACCGACTCCTCGTGCCGCGCCTGAAGGATCACGAGGCCCAGCACCGGGACGCCCGCCGGGCCCACTACGCCGTCGCTTCGCTGATCGCGGGGCGACCGCGCGCCACGCGTGACGCAGAGGCGCAGGCGACCGCAGACGAGGCGGAACCGGCGACATCCGACGGCCGCGCCCAGATGACGGACTGGTGGAAACGCCCCAACCTGGGGGCCTCCCTCGCCGAGGCCGTCAACAAGAAGATCATCAAACCGGATACGGCCGAGGCCGACCTTCACCTGATGGCCCGGCAGTCCAGTGACGCGATCCATCTCCGGCTCCCCTCTCTGACACGGCAGCTGCTCAGCAAGGGCGTCACCGTCGACTGGGCCGTCCTGCTCCACGACCTCACCTGGTGGAACCGCGACCAGGACCGCATCGCGACCCGCTGGCTCGAGAGCTACTTCCGCGTCCGCACCCGCGAACTCCCGAACGACGACGAACCGTCCGGAACCCCTGAGGAGAACCACTGATGTCCCTGTTCCTGGACCTGAGCGCCATCCAGTCGGTGCCGACCGCCAACCTCAACCGCGACGACCTCGGCTCGCCCAAGACCGTCCGCTACGGCAACGCCACGCGGATCCGGGTCTCCAGCCAGTCCTGGAAGCGGGAGATCCGCCTCGGGGTGGAAGGAGATCTGGGAGAGAGGGCCGCCCGGACCCGCCAGGTGCCGGTCAAGGTCAGGGCCGCCCTGGAAAGCCGAGCCAGCTGGCCTGCCGACCTCGCGGCGTTCGCCGGCAAGCAGGTCGCCGCCAGCGCCGGAAAGAAGGGCCTCGGCACGGAGAGCGCCGGACACACCTCCGTCCTGCTCTTCCTCCCCGAGTCCGGGATCGACGAACTCGTCACCGTGTGCCTGGACCACCGGGATGCGCTGGAGAAGGGACTGGGCAAGAAGACCCCAGGGGTCCTGCTGCCCACCCTCAGGATCGAGGAGATCCTCAAGCGGCGTACCGCCTCCATCAGCCTCCTCGGCCGCATGCTCGCCGAACTGCCCGGTGCGAACGTCGATGGCGCCGCACAGGTCGCGCACGCCTTCACCACCCACGCCAGTGAGCCCCAACGGGACTACTTCACCGCGGTGGACGACTGGCTCGGCGAGGCGGAAACGGGTAGCGGACACCTCGACACCGCCGAGTTCAGCGCCGGTGTCTTCTACCGATTCGCATCCGTCAACATCACCGACCTGCTCAAGAACCTCGACGGCGACGAGAAGGCGGCGCGTACCGTGCTGGCCTCCTTCGCCTATCAGTTCCTGATGAGCCTGCCGCAGGCCAAGCGCACCAGCACCGCCCCGCACACCATCCCGGACCTCGCCTATCTCGCCGTCCGCGCCCAACGCCCACTCTCCCTCGCCGGAGCGTTCGAGGCACCGGTCACCGCCGACGTCACCGGCGGCTTCAGCACCCCCTCCATCAGCCGACTCGCCTCCTACGCCTCCGACCTCAACCGGCTCACCGGCGACCGCAACCGGACCTTCCACGGATACGCCCGGACCGGCGACGAGGAGCTGGCCGGCCTCGGCACCGCCCACACATCCTTCCCCGGCCTCATCGACGCCGCCATCGAGGCTGCCTTCCCGGCCGCCGGGGGCGAGAAGTGACCAGCCTGCTGCTGCGGTTGGCAGGACCGCTGCAGTCCTGGGGGGAACGCGCAGCGTTCCCCGCCGTCCGCGACACGGCGTCCTTCCCGACCCGCTCCGGCCTCATCGGCCTGATCTCCGCGGCCGAAGGGCGAGGACGCGAGGAGGACCCGCGGGACTATGCGACGTTGGACTTCACCGTGCGCGTGGACCGTCCTGGCGTGCTGCTGAGTGACTACCACACGGTGGGTGGCGGTTACCCGAGGAACCGCACCGCCGCCACGGCCGGCGGCGGGAACAAGGGTGCGGCGGTGATCACCCGCAGGCACTACCTGGCCGACGCCGTATTCGTCGTCGCCGTCACGGGAGCGGACGACGAGATCGACCGGATCGGGGCAGCACTCGAATCCCCTCACTGGGCGCCCCATCTGGGGCGCCGCTCCTGTGCCCCCGACGAGCCCTTCCTGCTGCGCACCGGCATCGACGACCCCGACGCCGAACTGCGCACCCGAGTCCCGCTCAGCAGCCCGCACCGAGGCGACCGGCAACCGGTACGCCGCAACGGCACGGACACGGTCCGGGTGGACTTCCTACGGGAGCGCCCCCCGGCCGACGGCTCCGGCAGCGTCGTCAACCTGAGCGCTCAGGACATGCCCGTCAGCTTCGCACCCCAAGGCCGCATCCACGGCAAACGCCACCTCTACCGGACGACGGAGGACCTCCCCCAGTCGCTCCTCGCCGAGCCGGCCGACCTCCACCGACGCCTGATCGACTACGCCCTGGAGGCCACCCCATGACCCCCTCCGCGGAAATCGCCCGCATCCGCCTGAACCCCCACAGCCGCGCCGTACAGCGTGACCTGCGCGATGCGACCGAGATGCACCGCACCCTGATGAGGATGATCCCCGACAACCTCGGCGACACCCCCCGGCACGACACCGGCTTCCTCTTCCGCATCGACGAGGACGACGAGACCAGCACCGTCCTCGTCCAGGCCACGGTCCCGCTCGACCATGCCGGTCTGCCCACCGGCTACGGCGACGTCCGCATCAAGCAACTCAAGCCGATGTTCGCCGCGCTCAGGCCGGGCCTCGGTGTCCGGTACCGCATCGCTCTCAACCCGGCGAAGCGCGAACGCCTGCCCCTGGAGCAGAAGAACAGGCGCGGAAGGATCGTGCCCCTCACGGGCGCGGAGGCGGACCAGTGGTGGGCGAGGCGCGCCCGCGAAGCCGGCCTGCACCTGACCTCCGTGATCCCCACGCCACTGCGGCCGGTCCGCCCCCATGGCAGGAACGCGCCGCCCGTGCGGCACAGCCTCATCCGCTACGACGGGACGGCCACCATCACCGACCCCGTCGCCCTCACCCAGGCCCTCCTCCAGGGCATCGGCCGCGGAAAGCCGTACGGAGCAGGGCTCCTCAGCCTCGCCCCGGCCACCACCGCATGAGCGCACCCCGAAAGGGTGGCGACGCGCGAGCCCGACTCGCCACCCCCACACTCGCCATGCTGCCGCGGGTCGCGGACTCCCTCTCCTTCCTCTACCTGGACATGGTCCGCGTCGTCCAGGACGACACCGGCGTCTGCGCCCAGATCCAGGTATCCGAAGACCGCACCGACACCGTGTACATCCCCACGGCAGCACTCTCCTGCCTGCTCCTCGGCCCCGGCGTCTCCATCACCACCCGCGCCCTGGCCACCCTCGCCCGCCACGGCACGAGCGTGGTCTGCACCGGATCGGGCGGCGTACGCGCCTACGCAGGCATCCTCCCCTCTTCCCTCACCACCCACTGGCTCGAGCAGCAGGCGGCCGGCTGGGCAGACCCAGCACGCCGTCTCGACGTCGCCGTACGCATGTACGGCATGCGCTTCGACGCCGGTGACGTGCCCGGCGACGTCACCCTCCACACGCTCCGCGGCCTTGAGGGCCAGCGGATGAAAGCCCTTTACCGGCTGCTCGCCCAGCAGCACGGCATCGGCCGTTTCCGCCGCAACTATCACCCCGACCAGTGGGACCGACAGGACCCCGTCAACCTCGCCCTCTCGGCGGCCAACACGTGCCTGTACGGCATCGTGCACGCCGCTCTGCTCGCGCTCGGTTGCTCTCCCGCTCTCGGATTCGTCCATGCCGGCACACAGCACGCTTTCGTCTACGACATCGCCGACCTCTACAAGGCTGACCTCACCCTGCCCGTGGCCTTCTCCCTCCACCAGTCAGCCAACCCCGAGCAGGAAGCACGCCGGAAGTTCCGCGAGGGACTCCGACTCGTGCGCCTGCTGCCGCGCATCGTCCGGGACGTCCAGACCCTGCTCACCCCGGCGGACGACGAGGCCGACAACGAAGACGACGACCGCTCCGACCGCCGTGAAGTGGAGATGGTCCATCTCTGGGACCCGCGAGAGGGTGTCCTGCCGGCCGGCGTCAACTATGGACGCGGGGAGCTGTGATCTCCTGTGCCGTCCATGCTCGTCATCGCCACCACAGCCGTCCCCGACCATCTGCGGGGCGCTCTCAGCCGATGGACCACGGAAGTCGTAGCCGGCATCTTCGTCGGCTCGGTCTCCGCGCGAGTCCGCGACGAACTCTGGGAGGCCGTCACCCAGGTCGTCGGTGACGGAGCAGCTGTTCTCGTACATCCCGCTCCGACAGAACAGGGCTACGGCATTCGTACGGCGGGAAGCCGACGTCGCGTGCCCGAGGACTTCGATGGGCTCACCTTGATGAGAATGGTGGGAGTGTCAACCGCTACGCCGGAGGTAAACAAGTTGCAAACCCCTCCTTGAGTCGCAGGTCAGGAAGTGTCCTCCCCGCCGACGCGGGGGTGTTCCGCACTTCCAGCACGATCAGGACGAGCAGATTGGGTCCTCCCCGCCGACGCGGGGGTGTTCCGTCCACTCTGACCGTGAACACGGCCGCGATCACGTCCTCCCCGCTGACGCGGGGGTGTTCCGACGTCCGCGCAGATCCAATGCGCCTCGGGCACGTCCTCCCCGCCGACGCGGGGGTGTTCCGTTCCTGGGGACGACGCGCCTGGTCGGTTGACTGCACCAACTCAGGCCACGGCTCGACGCGAAGGCGGTGCGCCAGGACCATCTGGGGGTGTGGTTGTGTCCCGATGGCCCTCGCCGTCCCGCCCGCAGCCCCGATCCGATCCCGTTGACCGTCCCGGAGATACGACACCTGCCTCATCGCCCTCTTCAACCCGTCGGCCGTGATCGCTGCCGGGCTGCTGCACTGGTCCACCTGGCGCCGACAACACCAGGCGACAGCCCGACGCAGTCACTGCCGATGACGGTCGACTGACGAACGCACCGGACAGATTGCGAAGCCGCACTGGAGTACCAAGCGGCCTGCCTCCCTGCGGCACGCCGGCTGGCGAGTGCCGGATGCGCTACTCGGGCCTGCGCCTCGACGGGCCCTGGCGACTCCAGGGCTGCCCACCAAGAGGAGGAGTCGCTCTCCTCCTGCCGATGAGTCGATCGGTGGTCCCGCACGGTGCCTCGCGAAGGCCACAGTAGGAGACGTCACCGCCCGAGAGCCATAGCCGAGAGGCATAGCACTGGGCGCGGACCCCGCTCCAGGAGACACGGTCACGTCGCGGGCGGCAGGTCGGCCGCACTTGGGTCGATCTCCCGGCCGAGTGGCCCAGAGGCTCGATATTCCCTGTCCCCGGAGGCCCGGCGGGGAAGCCCCCGCCGACATTCCCTCAAGGAAGGAACGCAGTCATGAACCGCTTCACCAAGACCGCCGTCGCCGCCGCCGCGAGCGGAGCCGTCGTTTTCGGGGGCTCGTCCATTGCCCTCGCGCAGGGCAGTGACGACTCGGTCCAGGTCCATCGCCTGGGTTCCGCCGAGACGACAAGCGCGAAGGATCTCGTCCAGACGTCCTCCGTCGACGAGGAATCCCCGCGGCTCGCCGTGGCCGAGGCCGAGGAGCCTCGTGTGAACATCGCCACCTCGGGTGACCTGGCGTCCGTTGCCCTCGCGCAGAGCGGTGACGACTCGGTCCAGGTCCACCGCCTGGGTTCCGCCGAGACGACAAGCGCGAAGGATCTCGTCCAGACGTCCTCCGTCGACGAGGAATCCCCGCGGCTCGTCGTGGCCCAGGCCGACCGGATTCTCGTGTGAACTCCGCCATCTCGGGTGACCTGTCCATCGCCTAGCCTCGCGCTCCACGAAGCGGGCTGTCCGATGGGTGGTCCCGTAAGCGAGAAGTGCCTCTGACCAGCAAGAACGATGATTCTCGAGGTCCTTGTTCCTGCCATCGCCGGAGGCACTTCTCAGGGAGTTCAACCTCAGTAGTGCAGAGTAAGGTCAAGGTGCTGACCTCCCCGCCGACGTGGGGGAGCCCGCCGGAGCCCCAAAGCCCCGGAGAGGTCCCCACCGGGCAGTGCTGGGACAACGTGCTGGCCGAGTCCTTCTTCTCCACCTTGAAGAACGAGCTGGGCGACGCCCGCCCCTGGCCCAGCCGGGCCGCCGCCCGCACCGCGATATTCGAGTGGATCGAAAGCTGGTACAACTTGCAGCGGCTGCACAGCAGCCTCGGCTACCGCAGTCCGGCCGACTACGAGGCCGCCCTCGCGGCCTGACCACCACACCGATGGTGTCCGTCAAAGCGAAACAAGCTCACCGAACGTCATGGCGCACCCCGGGTCGGATCGCTCCCGGCCGGCGTTCTTCGTACTTCTTCGTCGGCATGGTCAGGACTGCGCCTGCACGTCAGAGGGCGCCGGTCGTGTCAAGCGTGGTAGAAGCCGAGGAACACACTGCCCGGAGAGTTCAGGTCCTTGGAGCTGAAGACATCCCACAGCGCGGAGAAAAGCTCACTCTTGGAGATGCGTTCACTCTTGTCACCGTCCAGCTGCGCGAACGCAGCCTCGGCGTCCACGCCCGTGATGCCCCACCCCTGCAAGACCGCCTTGAAGTGATCGGAGTGCAACAAGGTGTTCGCGTAGAGGCTGGCTGTGGCGTCGAAAACAGTGCTCAGCTCCAGGCTGCGGACTTCAATCTGCGCGTTCAAGGCATTCCAGTGCTCCGCCGCGGACAGCGACGCATCCCCGGGGATCTGGTCACCATGGACGCGGCTCTGTGCTTCCCGCCAGAGCCACAGGTAGGCGTCCGTCAGCTTGTAGGCGATCGGATGATTCTTGTCGACCCGGACCACGCCGAGAGTGCGGTTGATGTATGCCTTGTAGTCGCTCCAGTGGACGACGCCGTCGTCATCGGAGTCGATGACCTGGAACCAGCTCTTCACCTTCGCCTGGATCGGGTCTGCGGTGGTGGTCATGACCGTCTTTCTGTAGAGGTGCATGCGGGTGTCCTGCTGCACGAGCGACTGCATCACGTGATCGATCTGCACGCATAGGGCACCGGGGAGCTCTTCACTCACTGAGGTGACCAGAAGCACTCGCCTGCTCGGCCCCGCGCTGCCCCGTCAGGCCACGGGGAGAACGCTGCCGGGCGCGGCGGCCAGTGGTTGTCGTCCGCCGCCCACCGCCCGCCGCTGGCGCGATGAGCTGATCAACCTACTCGCCTCGGGGGCACCGCGCCTGGACCGCGCATGGAAGAAGGCCGCCGGGAAGGGTGGGGAGGCCGTCCTGATCGACGGAACCCTGATCCCCACCCAGCGCCGCACCGGAAAGGCCGACCGGCGGAACCACTCCGGCAGGAACCGCCGTCACAGCCTTCACTTCCTTGCCCTGACCGACGAAAGGGGCCGCCTGCTCCGGATTCCGCCGCCCGGCCCGGCCGCACCCACGACGTCACCGGCGCCCGCCACGACCGCATCCTGGCCCACCTGCGCGCCGCCGGTGCCTCGGGGCGCTGGCCGGCCTCGGCTTCCGCGGCCTGGACAACGACATCCTCGACCCCGTCATCGTCATCGTCATCGGCTTCACCGCCACCCGCACCCACAAGCCCAGCCCCGGACGGAAGACCGCCAACCGCGTCCTCGCCACCGGGCGCGCACCGGTCGAGCATGGCTTCGCCCACCTGGAGAACTGGCAGACCCCGCCAGACTCCGCACCGACCCCGCTCGCGCTCCCCGCCTTCTGCGCGCCCTGCTCGTCCTGACGAACCTCGAAGTCAACCCGGTCGGCCCGCCGGCCGCCGCACCCGGAAGGGTCGAGGCATGGCCGCCCGAGCGTGTGCTGGCCGTACGCGCTGCGCTCCCCGGACGCTACCGGCTCCTCGTCGGAATCGGAGCGGGCCTTGGCCTCCGGCGAGGAGAAGCGTTCGGGCTGAGCGTGGAGGACATCGACTTCGCCAGGGAAGTGGTCCATGTCCGGCGCCAGGTGAAGATGGTGCGAGCGCAGCTGTGATTCGCGCTTCGCGCGATGCCGCCGCCCCCTCCCTGACCTGCTGAACGGCAGGTCAGCCGGGGTGCGGCGGCATCCTCGCATCAGATGTCGCGGAAGATCTCGATCTGCGCCCCCACCGAGTTCAGGCGCTCCGCCAGTTCCTCGTAGCCGCGGTTGATGACGTAGACGTTGCGCAGCACCGAGGTGCCCTCGGCGGCCATCATGGCCAGCAGGACGACCACGGCCGGGCGCAGCGCCGGGGGGCACATCATCTCGGCGGCGCGCCAGCGGGTGGGCCCCTCGACCAGGACCCGGTGGGGGTCGAGGAGTTGGAGGCGGCCGCCGAGGCGGTTCAGGTCGGTGAGGTAGATGGCCCGGTTGTCGTAGACCCAGTCGTGGATGAGGGTCTGGCCCTGGGCGACGGCGGCGATGGCCGCGAAGAAGGGCACGTTGTCGATGTTCAGCCCGGGGAAGGGCATCGGGTGGATCTTGTCGATGGGCGCCTCCAGCTTCGAGGGGCGCACCGTCAGGTCCACCAGGCGGGTGCGGCCGTTGTCCGCCGCGTACTCGCCGCCCCTGTCGTGGTCCAGGCCCATCTCCTCCAGGACGGCCAGCTCGATCTCCAGGAACTCGATCGGCACCCGGCGGATCGTCAGCTCGGACTCCGTCACCACGGCGGCCGCGATCAGGCTCATGGCCTCGACCGGGTCCTCCGAGGGGCAGTAGTCCACGTCCACGTCGATGGTCGGCACGCCGTGCACCGTGAGGGTCGTGGTGCCCACGCCCTCGACCTTCACGCCGAGTGCTTCCAGGAAGAAGCACAGGTCCTGGACCATGTAGTTGGAGGAGGCGTTGCGGATGACGGTCACGCCGTCGTGCCGTGCGGCGGCCAGCAGCGCGTTCTCGGTGACGGTGTCGCCGCGCTCGGTCAGGACGATCGGGCGTCCCGGGGTGATGGAGCGGTCCACCTGGGCGTGGTAGATGCCTTCGGTGGCGGTGATGTCCAGGCCGAACCGGCGCAGGGCGATCATGTGCGGCTCGATGGTGCGCGTCCCGAGGTCGCAACCGCCCGCATAGGGCAGGCGGAAGACGTCCATCCGGTGCAGCAGCGGTCCGAGGAACATGATGATGGACCGGGTGCGGCGTGCGGCCTCCGCGTCGATGGAGTCCATGTCGAGGTCGGCGGGCGGCACGATCTCCAGGTCCCGGCCGTCGTTGATCCAGCGGGTCCGTACGCCGATGGAGCCGAGGACCTCCAGCAGCCGGTAGACCTCCTCGATGCGGGCGACGCGGCGCAGGACGGTGCGGCCCTTGTTGAGCAGGGCCCCGCACAGCAGCGCCACGCACGCGTTCTTGCTCGTCTTGACGTCGATGGCGCCGGAGAGGCGCCGGCGGCCGACGACGCGCAGGTGCATGGGGCCGGCGTACCCGAGCGAGACGATCTCGCTGTCGAGGGCCTCGCCGATGCGCGCGATCATCTCAAGGCTGATGTTCTGATTGCCGCGCTCGATCCGGTTGACCGCGCTCTGACTGGTGCCGAGCGCGTCGGCAAGCTGACTCTGTGTCCAGCCGCGGTGTTGCCGGGCGTCACGGATGAGCTTGCCGATGCGTACGAGGTAGTCGTCTGACATGACGTGGAGGCTATCTCATATATGAGATGTGAACGCACCGGGGTGTGGTGTTCGGGTGAACGGGGGCCGATGGCGGCCCCGGTGGGGCGGCTGCCGGGGTCCGGTGCGTGAACGGCCCCCGAGGGCATCGTCGTTCCGTTCGGGATGTCCGGCAAGGCGAAGTGGGTGTGGTGCGGTGGTTCGGGTGAATGGTCCGGTCAGGTGGTGTTCGCCCGGCCGTGTGAGGGGGCGTACGGGTGACGGCAGCCGCCGGGGCCCCGCCCGCCGTCCGGTCCGCGGTCGGGTGCCGGGCCCCGCCCGCCGCGCGCGGTGGCGGCCGCGGGACGGTCACCCCCCGCTCCGCCCGGGTAGGTCCCCGCCGGAGTCGCGGCGGGTGGCCGTCCAGAGCAGCACCATGGTCACCGCGCACACCGCGGCGCCGACCCCGACGCTCACCTGGCAGCCCTCGATGAAGTCCCCCCGCGCCGCGTCCGCGATGGCCTCGGTCTGGCCGGGGGACGGGGCGGGCAGCGGCCTGCCGGGGCCGACCTCGGCCGCGTAGGCGTGGGGGTTCGCCTCGTCGACGATCCTGTCCGCGATGGCCTGGCGGGCTTCGGCGTCGGGAACGGCCTCGCTCAGATCGGCACTGAGGGTGTTGCCGAGCCAGACCGCCAGGATGCTGCCGAGGGCCGCGAAGCCGAAGGTCGAGCCGATGGCCCGCTGGGCGCTCATGATGCCCGAGGCCATCCCGGCCCGGTCCACCGGCACCGAGCCCATGGCCAGGGCGGTGATGGGGGTGGCCAGCAGTGCCACCCCGGCGCCGCACAGGAACAGGCCCGCCGCGACCACGGCCACGGAGACCGGCATGCCCAGGGCGATGACGACCAGTGACGCCACCAGCAGGGGCTGGCCGATCCTGGCGACGGGCAGCGGCCCGAACCGCGCGACCAGCCGCCCCGAGATCGGGGAGAGCACCATGATGGTGAACGAGAACGGCAGGATCAGCAGCCCGGAGCGCTCCGGCGAGTAGGCCTCGACGTTCTGGAAGTACTGGGTGACCACCAGCAGCATCCCGTAGGCGCTGAAGAACGCCGAGAAGATCGTGGCGATGGCCACGGCGTAGGTGCGGTGGCCGAAGAGCCGGACGTCCATCATCGGCTGAGGGGTGCGGAGTTCGTACCAGGCGAAGGCCACGAGCCCCGCTGCGCCGACCGCCAGCAGGGTGAGGATCTCGGGCGAGGACCAGCCGACGGTCTGGCCCTGGATGAGCCCGTAGGCGAGGGCGCCGACGCCCACGACGAACAGCAGCTGGCCGCCCCAGTCGAACCCTCGGGCCCGCTCCTCCCGGGACTCGGTGACGTACCGCAGCGTCAGCGCCAGCACCAGCAGACTGACGGGCACGTTGACCATGAACACGGCCCGCCAGCTGATGCTCTCGGTCAGCACGCCGCCGATGGTCGGCCCCAGGGCGGTGGCGACGCTCGCCACGCCCGTCCACAGCCCGATGGCCTTCGCCCGGTCGGCGTCGTCGGGGAACGCGGCGCTCACCAGTGCCAGCGAGGTGACGGTCACCGTCGCGGCGGCGACGCCCTGCACCGCCCGCGCGACCGCGAGCGCGGTGAGCCCCGGGGCCAGGCCCGCCGCCACGGAGGCGAGGGTGAACACGGAGACGCTGGTGAGGAACAGCAGCCTGCGCCCGAAGCGGTCGGCGGCGGTGGCCCCGGCCATGATGAACACGGCCATGCCGATGGAGTACGCGGCCACCACCCATTGCAGCCCGGACTCGCCCACCCCGAAGTCCCGCTGGATGTCCGGCAGTGCCACGTTCGCGATCAGCGCGTCCAGGAAGACCAGGAAGAGTCCCAGCCCGGTGGCGACGATCGTCAGTGTCTGGGTCCTGGTCCACGGGGTGCCTGACGGCTGCTCGCTCTGACGCACCGTCACACGGTAGTCCGCGGTGCCCGCTGTTCCGGGGCGGGACACGGTTCATCCGGCATCGCGCAGGGGCGGGTGCCGGGAGGCGCCGTCCGGCCCGGAGCGGCCCCGTGCTCGCCCGGTCGCCGGCGGCGGGTCGGGGCGGGACGTCCGAGGGCTCCGTCCGGTTCTGCCGCACGAGGCGCCGATCGACACAATCAAGTGACATTGTCGAGTGACAAGGTCGCTTGTATGGTGACGGTGCCGAACGATGCGGAACGAAAGGCAGGCCCATGACCCGGTCGTCCGTCCTCCCAGCCCTTCCGGTACCCGAGCGCCCGGCCCTGCCCCTGGTCGGCCACGCCCTCACGCTCCCCAGGGGGTTCGACGGGACCGCCCACCTGATGAGAGAGGTCAGGGACCTCGGGCCCGTCTACCGGGTCCGCGCCTTCGGGGGCGAGGTCGTGATCGTCGGCGGCCTGGACCTGGTGGCGGAGCTGGCGGACGAGTCCCGCTTCCGCAAGAACGTGCACGCCGACCTGGTCGAACTCCGGCAGTTCGCCGGGGACGGCCTGTTCACCGCCTTCCACCACGAGGCGAACTGGCGCAAGGCGCACGACATCCTGATGCCGGCCTTCTCCCTCGGCGCGATGCGCGACTACCACGCGACCATGCTGCGCGTGGCCCGCTCGCTGATCGGCGCGTGGGACCGGGCCGCCGCCGGCCGCCGCGCCGTCGACGTGCCCGAGGACATGACGCGCCTGACCTTCGACACCATCGGGCTCTGCGGGTTCGGCCACGACTTCGCGTCGTTCCGGCGGGACGGGCAGCACCCCTTCGTCGGGGCCATGGCACGCGCCCTGGCCTTCGCCCAGGCCAGGACGGAGTCCATCCCGGGCTCGGACCTGTTCAGGGTCAGGCGGTCCGAGCGGTTCCGCCGCGACATCGCGCTGATGACCGACCTCGTCGACGAGGTCGTCCGGCGGCGCCGGGCGTCCGGGGACACCGGCACCGGTGACCTGCTCGGGCGGATGCTCCACACCCCGGACGCCCGGACGGGCCGGCCGCTCGACGACGTGAACATCCGCAACCAGGTCATCACGTTCCTCATCGCCGGGCACGAGACCACCAGCGGCGCCCTGTCCTTCGCCCTGTACCACCTGACCAAGCACCCGGAAGTGCTCGCACGGGCGCAGGCCGAGGTCGACGCGCTGTGGGGCGACGAGGAGACACCGGACCCCGACCACGGCGACATCGGCAGGCTCAGCTACATCCGCCAGGTGCTCAACGAGAGCCTCCGGCTGTGGCCGACCGCGCCCGGCTACGCGGTCGAGCCCCTTCGGGACACCGTCATCGGGGGCCGGTACGGGGTCCGCGAGGGCGAGACGCTGATGGTGCTGACCCCCGCCCTGCACCGCGACCCCGCCTGGGGCGACAACGTCGAGCTGTTCGACCCCGAGCGCTTCACCCGGGAGCAGGAGGAGAAGCGCTCCGTCCACCTCTTCAAGCCCTTCGGCAGCGGGGAACGGGCCTGCATCGGACGGCAGTTCGCGCTGCACGAGGCCACCCTGCTGCTCGGCCTGCTCGTCCACCGCTACCGGCTGATCGACCATGCCGACTACCGGTTGCGGATCAAGCAGACGCTCACCCTCAAGCCGGAGGGCTTCACGCTCGAACTGGCCCGGCGCACCACCGGGGAGCGCCGCCGTCCCGCCGCCGCGGCGGGCGGCAGGGCGGCGGGGCGCGGGCAGGGCGCGGTCCGGGCCCGGCGGGCCCCGGGCACCACGCTCACCCTGCTGCACGGCTCCAACCTCGGGACCTGCGCCGGTCTCGCCCGGGAGCTGTCGGACGACGGCGCGGAGCACGGCTTCGACCCCCGTGTGGCGCCCCTCGACGAGGCCGCCGGGAAGCTGGATCCCGCCGCCGGTCCGCTGGTGATCGTCGCCGCCTCCTACAACGGCAGGCCCACCGACGACGCCGCCGGGTTCCTCGCCTGGCTGGAGGGGCTGGAGGCCGGCTCGCTCACCGGTCTGCCGTACGCCGTGCTCGGCGTCGGCGACCGCAACTGGGCCGCCACCTACCAGCGGATCCCCACGCTCGTCGACGAACGCCTGGCGGCGGCCGGTGCCGTCCCCCTCCTGGCGCGCGGCGCCGCCGACGCCTCCGGCGACTTCGCGGGGGCGGTGGACCGCTGGACCGCCGAGCTGTGGACCGCGTTGCTGGAACGGTACGGCGAGGCCGCCCCCGCGGCCCGGGCCCCCGCGGAGCCCGACCCGGGCACGGCCCTCTACGCCTTGGAGGACGCGGGCGACTCGGTCGTCGGCGCTCTCGCCGAGCGCCACGGCCTGCGGCCCATGGAGGTCCTCGACACCCGCGAACTCGTCGACACGGACCACGAACTCGGCCGGTCCAAGCGGTTCCTGCGCCTGCGGCTGCCCGAGGGGGTCACCTACCGGACCGGCGACCACCTGGCCGTCCTCCCACGCAACCCGGACGCCCTGGTCCGGCGGGTCGCCGAACGCTTCGGACTCGACCTGGACCGCACCGTCCGCCTCCGGGCCCGGCGCCGCAGCCGCGGCGCCCTGCCCGTCGACCGGCCGCTGACCCTGCGTCGGCTGCTCGCCGACTTCGTGGAGCTCCAGGGCGCCGCCACGCCCGCGGATGCTGCCGTGCTCGCGGAGCACACCGCCTGCCCGCCCGAGAAGCAGCCCCTGTCGGTCCTCGCCGCGGCGGACGCGGACACCTTCCACGCGCAGGTGACCGCACCGGGGCGCAGCGTCCTGGACCTGCTGGAGCGCTACCGCGCCTGCGAGCTGCCCTTCGAGCGCTTCCTGGAACTCCTGCCGGTCATGCGCCCCCGCCACTACTCCATCTCCTCGTCCGCGGCCGCCCAGCCCGGCGCGGTGGACCTGATGGTGTCGCTGCTCGCCGTGCCCCACCGCTCCGGGGAGGGCACCTTCCGGGGGATCGCCTCCGACCACCTCCGGCGGGTGCGCGCGGGAGACGTCGTCCAGGCCCGGGTGCTGCCGTGCGACGAGTCCTTCCGCCTCCCCGAGGACCCCTCCGTCCCGGTGGTCCTGGTCAGCGCGGGCACCGGACTCGCCCCCTTCCGCGGAGCCGTGCTCGACCGGCACCGCACCGGGGCGACCGGCACCCTGCTGTGCTACTTCGGCTGCGACCACCCGGACGTCGACTACCTCCACCGCGAGGACTTCGAGGCCGCCGAGGCCGCCGGAGCCGTCAGCATGCGCCCCACCTTCCTGCACGCCCCCGTCGACGGCGCCCGCTTCGTGCAGGACCGCATCGCCCGCGAGGCCGACGAGGTCTGGGCGGTCCTGGAGGCCGGCGGCCGGGTCCACGTCTGCGGCGACGGCAACCGGATGGCGCCCGCGGTGCGGGAGGCGTTCATGGCGCTCCACCGTCGGCGGACCGGCGCGGGGGAGGGCGAGGCGGCCGGCTGGCTGATCGGCCTGGTCGAGTCGGGCCGCTACGTCGAGGACGTCTGGACGGGTTGACCCGCCGGTCCCGGCGACCGGGGCCACGGGCGCGCGGGCGTCCGTGGCCGCCGGACGTCCCGCCCCGTCCGCGCACAGCGCGTCCGCCCGGGGGAGAGGGGGCGGGGCGTGCCGTCAGCCGGTGGTGGGGACGGCGGTGAGGTCGAGCCCGCCGGAGGCCAGCGCGACGGTCGCGGCGACCAGGGCCCGGAGGTCGGAGCCGTTCACGGGCTCGTCCGGCACGTACAGCCGCTGCATCGTCAGGCCCTCGAAACCGGCGAGGAAGAACCGGGCGACCAGGTCCGCGGGCTGCGCGAGGGTGAATCCGGTGCGGGCCGCGGTCTCGGACAGGATGCGTTCGGTGACCTCGTTGACCTGCCGGTAGTGCGCGGTCCGGGCCTCGCCGAGACCCGGGGTGCGCAGGGCCAGCATCGCCAGCTCCGTGAGCAGCCGGTAGCCGCTGCCCTCCTCCTCGACGGTGCGCCAGAGCGCTCCGGCCAGCGCGGCGATCGTCCCCTCGAAACCCGCGTCCTGCGGTGCCGCCCGCTCGACCCGCGCGACCAGGTCCTCGGTGAGCTGCTCCATGACCTCCCGGTACAGGTCCTCCTTGGTGCCGAAGGTGTAGTGCACCGTCGCCTGCGCGACGCCGAGTTCCGCGGCGATGGCGCGTGTGCTGCCGGCGGCGACACCCTCCCTGGTCATCAGCGTGATCGCTGCTCTGATCAGCTGGGGGCGGCGCTCGGCGGCGGACACATGGGGCATGGTGTCAGCCTAGCGACGTGGTCGAGGGACCAGGTCGCCCCCTGCCTCCTCCGCCCGCCCTCGGCGGATAACGAATCGGCAACACCGCGGGAGGCGGTGCGGAGGTGCGCATCGTCCGGGGTGAACGCCCTTCACCCGCACGCTGCGAGGAAGCCCATGCACGTCGTACCTCTCCGGGGCGCCCCGCGTCCCGCCGCCCGCCCCGCCACCGTCGCGCCCGTACCTCTCCGAGGCGCCCCGCGTCCCGCCGCCCGCCCCGCCACCGTCGCGCCCGTACATCTCCGGGGCGCCCCGCGTCCCGCCGCCCGCCCCGTCACCGCCGCGCCCGGACGCGGCGCCGGCAGCGCCCACGCCGGCCCCGGGCCGCGGGCGTCCGCCGTGCACGCCGGGGGCCTTCCTCCCCGGGCCCCCGGGTGCGGCTGAGCATCCGGCCGGTTGCCGCGACCCGCAAGGGCGCGGCCGGACACGCACCCCCGGCCTCCCCGCCGCTCCCGCGAACGGGCGGGCGCGGCGGCACGGGGCCGTTCCGCGCACGGACGGGCCGCACCCCGGTCCTCCCGTGCGGCGACGCCGGCCTTGGGGCCGGCGGCGCATCCCTCTATCCTCGTCCGACGGTTCGGCCATCGGGTGAACCGGTTCCGGCCGCCGGTACGGGTGCTCGCCCGCACCCCGGCCACCGGATCCCCCGCCCCCGAGCCGTCCGGCCGGTCTTCCAGGAGCACCATGACTGAACACGGGAGTTCCCGCACCGCGGAGCGCTCCGACGCCGAACTGGCCGCCGGCCTCCGCGACGGTTCCGATGACGCGGCGACGGCGGAGCTCTACGCCCGCCATCGCGCGGCCGTGCTCACCTACGCGCGCACGTGCTGCCGCGACGCGCACACGGCCGAGGACCTCGCGGCGGAGGCCTTCGCACGGACGCTGGAGGCGGTCCGCTCGGGTGGCGGGCCGAGCGGCCCGTGGCGGCCGTACCTGCTGACGGTGGTCCGCCGTACGGCCATCGCCTGGGCGGCCACCGCACGGCGCAGCGAGCTGACCGACGACGTCGAGCGCTGCGCCGCCGCCGTGCCCGCGGAGGAGGGCGCGGAGGGGTTCGCCCTCCGCGGGGAGGAGGACGACCTGGTCGTGCGCAGCTTCCGCTCCCTGCCCGAGCGGTGGCAGGCCGTCCTGTGGCAGACCCTCGTCGAGGGGGAGAGCGCCCAGCGCGTGGGGACGATGCTGGGGTTGAGCGCCAGCGGCGTGTGGTCGCTGGCCGAGCGGGCGCGGGAGGGGCTGCGGGAGGCGTACCTCACGGAGCACGCCCACGGCCCGCGCGCCTCGGACGAGTGCCGCCGCTACGGTCCCCTGCTCGCGACCGCGGTCCGGCGCGGCGGGAGGCGCACCGGACGGCACCTGGACCGGCATCTGACGGGGTGCCGTGCTTGCCGGAGGGCCCTGCGGGACCTGCGGGACCTCAACTCCCGTCTGCGGGTGGTGCTGCCGGCGGCCGTCCTGCTGTGGGGTGCCGAGAAGTACACGGCCGCGTACGGGACGACCGCCTCCCTCGCGGCAGGCGGCACCGCGGGCGGGGGAGCGGTGCCCGCCCCGGGGGCCGATGCCGCGTCCGCGGCGGCCGCCGCCAAGCCCCTCGCCGCGGCGGCCGGGGTGCCGGTGGCCGCGGTGGCCGCGATCGGTGCCCTCGTCTACGTCGCCCTCCCGGCCGCACCCGAGGTCGGCCCCCCGGCCCCGCCCGTGGTGCGGCAGGCGGTGGCGGCCCCGCCCGCACCGGCCCGCGCCCCGTCCCCGTCCCCTTCGCCGTCCCCTTCTCCCTCCACCTCGTCCGGCCCGGTCCCGGCCGACCCCCTGGCCTCCGTGTCCGTGTCCGAGGCGGCAGCGCCGACGGTGTACGGCGAGCGGACGAGGCTGCGGATCGACGCGACCGGCCTGTGCATGGAGATCCCCGGCGGCAGCACCGAGGCCGGGGTGCAGCCGCGGGAGGCGCAGTGCAACGGCGCCGCCCACCAGGTGTGGGACGTCATGCCGCAGGAGAAGCGCCGCAGGGTGGTGCTGAGGAACGCGGGCACCGGCCTGTGCCTGTCCCACACGGGGACCACGACGGACGGCGCCCCCGTGCGCCAGGCCGCCTGCGACCCCGCCGACCCCTTGCAGGTCTGGACGATGAACCGCCAGGACGACCGGGGGACGGCGGGCGTCTTCACCAGCGACAACATGTACCTGGGGCTCAAGGAGTGGGCGCCCGGAGCACGTGGCGAGCCGCATGACGCACTGATCGCCACGACCCGCCACTACTACCTCTCGCCCTCGCTGCACTTCCGCACCGACTGGTGACCGGGGCGGGACCGCGGGGCCCCGTGCCCGCGCCGTGGCACCGCGGTCCGCGTCGCCGCCGGTGCCACGGCGGCGACGCGGACCGGGGACGCGGGGGGTCGCCCGCGCCTGCCCGTCGCCCCGTCAGCGGGCACCGGACCGGGGGCTTTCGAGCCGGTCCCGGGCGACGCGCCCGTTCGGGACGTGACCGGTCGGCGTCGTGGGCGGAGCCCCGGCGCCCGTGCCGCCGGGCCCCTCGGCGGCGGTCTCGCCCGCCTGCGCGGCGGCCGGCCGCTCGTCGAGGGCGGTCGTCCGGGAACCTGCGTGGGACCCGTCGAGGGCGGTCGTCCGCGACCCCGCCGGGCCGTGTGATCCGTCGAGGGCCGCCGGAGCGAGGGAGGCGCCGCCCCGCAGTCGGTGGCTGACCGCCTCGTCCAGGGTGACGGGCCGTCGGAGCCGGGCGGCCAGCCGCCCGGCGTCCCGGCCGAGGGCGGCCACGTCCTCCCAGCGCAGCCGGAGCACGAGAGGGAGTTCGGCCTCGCCGTCGGGGCGGGCGTGGAGGGCGAGGGGGGTCGTGGCGTCGTCTGCTGCGTCGTTCATCCGGGGTCCTCGGTGTCATGGGCGGACGGGTGGGGCCTGGGCCCGGGCGGGGGCCTCGCGGGTGGATCCGCCGCGTCCCGCCCGGTGGGACGCGGCGGGACGGCCGGTGTGCTCGCCGGTCCGATCGCCCGGGCCGCATGGGGAGGGACCGCCGACGCCGCACCTCCTCCCGTGGCTTTGCCATTCCTTTGCCGACGGGGCCCCGGTGTGCCGGGGAGGCCGGTGTGCCGGGGAGGCTCTCGCCTCCCCCGCCGAACGGCGCGGTCCCGCCGCCTGCCCCGGCGGGGCGCGGCTCCCTGCGGGGTGCGCGGCGATCAAGGCAAAGAGACGGCAAAGGCGCGGGAGGGTGCGGAGCCCGGACGCTCCTTCCCCGTGAGGTGCCACCGGGAGAAGGGGAGCGGACCTGATGGGGAACCGACTGGGGAGGTCGGCGGCATGCGCCGTGGCGGCCGTCGCGCTGTACGCGGGCCCGGCGCTGGTCGCCGCACCGGCGGCCGCGGACTCCGCCGGTCCTCCGGCCGGGGGCGCCGGAGCCGGGCCCGGCCCCACGGGCGTCGCCGCCACGGGCCTCGCTGCCACGGGCCTCGCCGCCACGGGCCTCGCTGCCACGGGCGGCGACGCCACCACCAGGGCGCACCTCGCGACAGGCGGTCTGACCCTGCTGGCGCTCGGCGCCGTCCTCGCCCGCACCGCCCCCCGCGCCCGCGCGCGCCGCTGAACCGGACGCCGCCGCGGCGCGGTCGCCCGCCCCCGACTCCCCCCGAGGGGCACGGCACCGCGCCGCGACGGCGTCCTTCCCCCGCGGCCCGCCGCTGTCTCCCCCGGACCGCGGCGGGCCGCAGCT
This sequence comes from Streptomyces sp. NPDC048001, assembly GCF_043203115.1. Taxonomy (NCBI): domain Bacteria; kingdom Bacillati; phylum Actinomycetota; class Actinomycetes; order Kitasatosporales; family Streptomycetaceae; genus Streptomyces; species Streptomyces sp. NPDC048001. The sequence goes on along the minus strand of NZ_JBIDBN010000001.1, from coordinate 983,738 downwards.
CCGCATGCGACCCCGCTCAAAAGGACCTCCAGGAAAGGTACGGAAGTGGCCCAGACGGTCTGCCTCCACTGCGGCGCCGCCGCGCCGCCGCGGCCCGACGCCTGCCCGTGCACTGCCGCATGGACGGGAGCTCCCGAGGACGCGGAGCCCTTCGCGTGGCTCCGGGTGCGTCCCTACGCGGACGCGCCCGCACCGACCCGCCACGTCCGGGTCGAGCGGGAGCGAGGACGTCCGGTGGACCCGGCGGGTGCCGGGGGGCACCCGCCGGGTCCACCGGACCGGGTGTGGGGCATCGTGCAGCCGCCGCTGCCGGACCCCTCCCCGCGGGAACCCGCAGGGGCGGCGGGCCTCTTCGACGGGAACGCCTCCGCCGCGACCGGGGCGGAGGCGCCCCCGTACCCCTGGGGCGCACCGACCGCCCCGCACGGCGCCTCCGGTGGGCCGGGTGCGACCGCGGACCTCCCGGCGGAGGCGCTTCCGGACGACACGGCGGAGGTGCTTCCGGACGACACGGTGCAGCTGCGCCGCGTCCCCGCACCCGCCCCCGTACCCGACGACCCGGCCGCACCGGAGCGGGCCCGCGGACGGCATCGGGCGCGCGGGCGGGCCGCAGGGCGGCACGCCCGCACGGCCAGGCCGTCCGGGGGACCGGCCAGGACCGTGGGGATCGCCGCCGCCGCGGCGGCGGTGGTCGGCACGGCGACCCTCACCGGGGCGCTCGTGGACGAGGGCGCCTCGGTGGACCGCGTGGCGCCCGTGACCACCCGGCTGCCCGCACCCGCCGCGTCGACACCCGCCGCGTCGACACCGGCCCCGCCGGCCTCGGCCCCGCCCACGACGCCCGGTCCGAGCCCGAGTCCGCCGGCGGACGACGGGCCCGCCTCCGCCTCCCGCGCCCCGTCCGCCTCGCCGATGCGGACGGCCCGGCCCCGGACCGCGCCGCCGCCGGAGGCCGCCGCGCCCGGCATCGCCGCCGAGCGGCGGCGGCCCACCTCCGCACCGCCCCCCGCCCCGCCGCGCCCCTCCTACAGCCCCGCGACCGGGCGGCCGTCCGCTCCGGCCGCTGGCGACCTGTGCTGCGGCGCCCGGGGGATGGAGGTGGTCGACCTCCAGATACGGCTCCAGCGCCTCGGTCTCTACAAGGGCGAGGTCGACGGCGCGTACACCCGGCGTCTCACCCGCGCGGTGGCCTCCTACCAGCGGAGCCGGGGCGTCCGGGCCGATCCGCGAGGCGTCTACGGGCCGGCGACCCAGGCGGCCCTGCGGGCCGAGGTCCCGGGGATCCTCGCCTACTGACCGGCCCGGGCCCGGACGGGCGCGACCCGGCAGCGTGCGGCCACGGGGGCGCGCCGTCCGCCCCGCCCGAGCGGCGCGGACGGTGCGTCACCCGCCCCGCGCCGCTTCGCGGACGGCGAAGGGCCGGCGGTGCTCCGTGCGCACCAGGCGGTGGGAAGCGACGTCCGGGACCCCGGCGCGCGGTGTGCCGGGAGGGCCGTTGGCCGCCCGGCGCATCGGGACGGCCCAAGGGCCCGGGGGCGCGAGTTCTCCGGGCCGGAGGGTGTCCGGGCATGACCGCGCGGCGGTCATGTACTAGAGTTATCTCGACATCGAGATATCTGCCGAAGGCGTACCGCAAGCCGCCACTTGGTAAGGGTCACCTAACTAAGCCTTACCTTAGCGGATCGGTGAGGTTCCGTGGCGGCAGCATGGACGTAGTACGCGCACATTGATGAAGGAGACTGTCGTGTCGGCGAACAGCTTCGACGCCCGCAGCACGCTGCGCGTGGGCGACGAGTCGTACGAGATCTTCAGGCTGGACAAGGTCGAGGGCTCCGCGCGCCTCCCCTACAGCCTCAAGGTCCTCCTGGAGAACCTGCTCCGCACCGAGGACGGCGCGAACATCACCGCCGACCACATCCGTGCGCTCGGCAGCTGGGACTCGCAGGCCCAGCCGAGCCAGGAGATCCAGTTCACGCCGGCCCGCGTGATCATGCAGGACTTCACCGGTGTCCCCTGCGTCGTCGACCTCGCCACCATGCGCGAGGCCGTCAAGGAGCTCGGCGGCGACCCGGCGAAGATCAACCCGCTCGCCCCGGCCGAGCTGGTCATCGACCACTCCGTCATCGCCGACAAGTTCGGCACCAAGGACGCCTTCGGCCAGAACGTCGAGCTGGAGTACGGCCGCAACAAGGAGCGCTACCAGTTCCTGCGCTGGGGCCAGACCGCCTTCGACGAGTTCAAGGTCGTCCCGCCCGGCACCGGCATCGTCCACCAGGTGAACATCGAGCACCTGGCGCGCACCGTCATGGTCCGCGGCGGCCAGGCCTACCCCGACACCCTCGTCGGCACCGACTCCCACACCACCATGGTCAACGGCCTCGGTGTGCTCGGCTGGGGCGTCGGCGGCATCGAGGCCGAGGCGGCCATGCTCGGCCAGCCCGTCTCCATGCTCATCCCGCGCGTCGTCGGCTTCAAGCTCACCGGTGAGCTGAAGCCCGGCACCACCGCCACCGACCTGGTGCTCACGATCACCGAGATGCTGCGCAAGCACGGTGTCGTCGGCAAGTTCGTCGAGTTCTACGGCGAGGGCGTGGCCGCCACCAGCCTCGCCAACCGCGCCACCATCGGCAACATGTCGCCCGAGTTCGGCTCCACCGCCGCGATCTTCCCGATCGACGGCGAGACGCTGAACTACCTCAAGCTGACCGGCCGCAGCGCGCAGCAGGTCGCGCTGGTCGAGGCGTACGCCAAGGAGCAGGGCCTCTGGCTCGACCCGGCCGCCGAGCCGGACTTCTCCGAGAAGCTGGAGCTGGACCTCTCCACGGTCGTCCCCTCCATCGCCGGCCCGAAGCGCCCGCAGGACCGCATCGTCCTGGCCAACGCCGCCGAGCAGTTCAAGAGCGACGTGCGCAACTACGTCGACTCCGTGGACGAGGCGGGCAAGGAGTCCTTCCCGGCCTCCGACGCCCCCGCGGTCACCGACGGCGTGCCCTCGAACCCGGTCACCGTCACCGCCCCCGACGGCTCGACCTACGAGCTGGACCACGGCGCCGTCACCGTCGCCGCGATCACCTCCTGCACCAACACCTCGAACCCGTACGTCATGGTCGCCGCCGCGCTGGTGGCCAAGAAGGCGGTCGAGAAGGGCCTGACCCGCAAGCCGTGGGTCAAGACCACCCTGGCGCCGGGCTCCAAGGTTGTCACCGACTACTTCGACAAGGCGGGCCTCACCCCGTACCTGGACAAGGTCGGCTTCAACCTCGTCGGCTACGGCTGCACCACCTGCATCGGCAACTCCGGCCCGCTGCCGGAGGAGGTCTCCAAGGCCGTCAACGACCACGACCTCGCGGTCACCTCGGTCCTCTCCGGCAACCGGAACTTCGAGGGCCGCATCAACCCCGACGTCAAGATGAACTACCTGGCCTCCCCGCCGCTGGTCGTCGCGTACGCCATCGCCGGCTCCATGAAGACGGACATCACCACCGAGGCGCTGGGACTCGACACCGAGGGCAAGCCGGTCTACCTGGCCGACATCTGGCCGACCGAGGCCGAGGTGAACGACGTCGTCGCCAACGCCATCGGCGAGGACATGTTCAACAAGTCCTACCAGGACGTCTTCGCGGGCGACGCCCAGTGGCAGGCCCTGTCGATCCCGACCGGCAACACCTTCGAGTGGGACGCCGAGTCCACCTACGTCCGCAAGCCCCCCTACTTCGAGGGCATGCAGATGGAGCCGGCCCCCGTCCAGGACATCGCCGGTGCGCGCGTCCTCGCCAAGCTGGGCGACTCGGTCACCACGGACCACATCTCCCCGGCCGGTGCCATCAAGGCCGACACCCCGGCGGGCCAGTACCTCACGGAGCACGGCGTCGAGCGCCGCGACTTCAACTCCTACGGCTCGCGCCGAGGCAACCACGAGGTCATGATCCGGGGCACCTTCGCCAACATCCGCCTGCGGAACCAGATCGCCCCGGGCACCGAGGGCGGCTACACCCGCGACTTCACCCAGGACGGCGGACCGGTCTCCTTCATCTACGACGCCTCGCAGAACTACCAGGCCGCCGGCACCCCGCTGGTCATCCTGGCGGGCAAGGAGTACGGCTCCGGCTCCTCCCGCGACTGGGCGGCCAAGGGCACCGCGCTCCTGGGCGTGAAGGCCGTCGTCGCCGAGTCCTACGAGCGCATCCACCGCTCGAACCTCATCGGCATGGGCGTGCTGCCGCTCCAGTTCCCGGAGGGCGCCTCGGCCGAGGCCCTGGGCCTCACCGGCGAGGAGACCTTCTCCATCGCGGGCGTGACCGAGCTCAACGAGGGCACCACCCCGCGCACGGTCAAGGTCTCGACCGACACCGGCGTGGAGTTCGACGCGGTCGTCCGCATCGACACCCCCGGTGAGGCGGACTACTACCGCAACGGCGGCATCATGCAGTACGTGCTTCGCCAGCTTGTCGGTTCCTGACCTGACGTGAACGAGCGCCCTGCCCCTGCGCGCGAGACGCAGGGGCAGGGCGCTCGCGCGCGACGGGGCGGAAGACGTGCCTGCGAGCGTGATCGCACGTGATCTGTTCCCGGAGCGGAGCTGTGCATTCTACGAAGACGAAGAACCCCGTACCTGGTACCGGGCGCGAGGTCCTTCCGTCGTTGCGAGCAAGTAGATGTAACCCCCGCAGGCCGCCTGGACTCTGCTACCTCCGCTCAGGTCACCTCCCTCCGTACGGCCACGGTCTGCTCATCACGCTCCGCGATTCTGAGTGCGGGGACCTGCGGGCTGAAACCGAGCCGGTGTTCCAACAGGGTGGCCCCAGAGACGCTGCAGGAGACGTGGAACTTCCGGCCGATCAGCGTGGCCACCCTCGATGCGATCCACGGCAGGCCCCTCCTCGAGATGCCCGGCCAGCTTCTCCAGACGGCGCGGTTACAGACGGCAACGCGACCCAGGCCCACGGGAGGCCGGAGCCCGCACGTCGCCCTCCCGCCACAGCTGATGCCACTGGTGAATCGACTTCGGGCTCACCCGCAGACGCCGGGCCACCGCCAACGACTTGATCTCCTACTCGAACAACAACTCGGCGGCCTGCCTCCGTACCGACTCCCGGCGCCGACGCCACAGTGGTCAACCCACCGCCATTGCTGTATCTCACACACCACGGGATACAGCCACCACTCCGAGCTGATCAGGAACTTCACCATGATTCGCCCTGACGAGTCGATGTCAGAAGTTGACGTGCCCAGTCCTGTTGGCAGTGCGTTGGGTGAGTGAGATTGCCACGCGGTGGTCGTTTGAGTCCGCTGATGTCTCGTGGTCGGCGCCCTGGTAGGGGCGGTCGGCAAGAACTGGGATGCCCTGGCGCTCGCAGGTCCGGATGATGCGGTGGGTGCGGGTGGTGGTCAGGTCGTGGGGGCGGCCGGGCAGCGCGGGCGAGATCCACAGGATCTCGTCGGCTGGGTCGGTGACGACTTGGACGTTCACGCCGTGCCGGCGGTGCTTGGCCGAGTGGTCGGCCCGGCTGTCGCCGACGCGGTCGCACTTGGCGAGGGTGCCGTCCGGAGGTCGAACTCCTGATCGTGCTCGCGCAGCATCTTGAGTAGGCCCGGTGGCCGATTGGCGATCAGGCCGGTGACGGCCGGTAACGGGTGCGTGGGCGGTGCCGACGGACATGCCGAAGCCGGTCGCGATTCGGGGGAGTGTGTGGTGGCGGCGTACGTGCGCCAGCGCGACGAACTCACGCTGGTGGCGGGGGGAGGAACGGCACGAGGAAGCCGAGCCACAGGCTTCACCGCCTGTGGCGGTGAAGCCGCAGGTTCCGACGTTCGCTCTGACTCGCTGCGCGTCGGCCGTCGCCAGTTGGCTCCGCATCGCGCGTCGAGTCCTCCCCGCCCCGGCCGCGCAGCCAGCCCGGTGCCAGCGGCAGTGATTGGCCGGGCCCAGTCCGCGTCCGTCATACCCGAGGGGTACAGCTGCGGCAACAGGGTCTCCTGGCTCTCGGTTGGCTCTGTAACCCCGAGTTGCCAAGAGGCCCTGTTCGCATGCTCGCAGCCAGCCGCGATCACCCGCTGGAGTCCCGTTCGGCGCTCTCCTCGTTGGGATCGTAGCGACGACCGCTGCTCACATGGCTCGCATGTAGGTGTCTAGATCCTCCAGTAGACCGTCCTCGTCCTCGGGAGTCCGAGTGATCGAGCCGCCGCCCTTCTCAAGCATCACGATCGAGGTCAGCAAGAGCCCACGCAGGAGGCCGTGCAGGACGAAGTTGTTGGTGGAGCAGTATCTGTCGTAGAGGCCCTGGGTAAAGTGCTCGAACACGGTCAGATCTACATCGCTCCCGCCGAGTCGCTCGTTCTCGGTCAAACCAGTTGACATGCCGATCAGTGCACCGGCTTCCTGGGCAAGAGCCACATAGGCCTGCCCCACCCTGAGCGCTGGATCCCAGAGAGTTCTTGACCTGTCGGCAGTTTGGAACGGGTAACCCATCAGAACCACTTCGTCATGATGTGCACATCCGGATAGTTCTCCCTCAACTTCTGGAACCGGGCCTCGACCGCTTCAACGAACCGCTGGTCCTGGTTCGGGCGTGTGAACCGGAAGCCGATCGGGGCGTCCTTGTAGTGCTCGGGAAGTTGCTTGCGGGCCCTCAGGTACCGCTCGAACTTCTCATCAATATGCTCGTTGAGCCAGTCTTCATCGGCCCAGTAGCCGAGAACGCTCTTGTCCTCCCACAGGATATCGTCTTCGAAGAGGTCGATGTCGGTGATCTTGTTCCCCGTAATAGGGTCGAAGACATCGTAGTCCTTCTTGCCCTCGAGGCACCCCTTGCCGACTGCCGCCGCTCGCGTGACCATCATGGTCGTCATGCCGGAGATGATCTTGCAGCCCCGCTTGACCCACGTCAGGCTCTCGTAAGCTCTGTTCAGCGCTTTGAGCTTGGCACCGATGAGGACATCTGCCGCAAGGCTTCCGCAGTTCTCGAAGTCCTTGTTGTCGAGACAGGCTTCGAGTTCTGAGAGGCCGGTGAGTTCTGCGGTGACGCCCCACAGTGTTTCCATAGCGTCGTTAAACTCATCACCGTAGGAGATGATGTCACAGTAGACCTCATTGTGCTGGCACCAGCGGGCGAAGCCCTGAGGATCGCAGGGAACGATCGCCTGTCCGCAGCGGTAGATCTCGCGGGCGCGGACGCCAGGGTCGTTCATCGCCGCCTGCTTGGCGGCGATGGCGGCCTTGCGCCGGGCTTCTTCCTCTTCCCGGTACTTCTTCACCGCGATCTTAAAGGTATCGCTGGCGGCTTCGAGCGCGGTGGCGGCGTCCTCACCAGCGGCAGTCGCCGACGCACGCGCCTGGTCAGCGGCGACCCAGGCGCGGGACGCCGACGTCTGAGCCAACTCGGAAGAGAGGGTGGCGTCCGAGGCGGACAGTGCAGCGTCCTTGGCTGCAAGATTGGCCTTGGTGGCTGCGGAACGCGCGGTTGCCGCGGACTGGCTGGCGCTGGCAGCCGAGGCTTCGGCGTCCTTGGCGTGCTGGGCGGCCTTGTCGGCGAATCCCTGGGCCACCTTGGCGGACTTGTCTGCTTTCATCGCCCAGTCGTTGGCCTCGCCAGCGGCCTTGCGGGCCTGGGCTGCCACCTTCTGCGCAAGCGCGGCATCCCTCTGGGCGGTCGCCGCGACCTTCGACGCGTCCGCGATCAGCTTCTGGACCTGCGCCACGTGAGTGGCCGTGAGATGGTCCCTCCGCGCCGCATTGTACTGACCGGAGGTGATGAAGACGTTCAGTGTCGAAGGCGAGCCCTCCAACGCGACTCGAGCCGCGGACCTGACCTCGGGGCCACCGATGGAAACCAGTTGGGCGGCTCTGACGCGGTTGTCCTGGTGCCGCGCAGTGAACTGAGTCTCACCCAAGAACTCGCTGTACTTCCTGGGGTCTCCGCTGTTGAGCGCCGCCCTACCTACGTCGTTGACGACTGGGCCTGACTCGGAGACAGTTTGTGCGATGGCGACCCGCATGTTCTGGGAGGCAGCCTGGTACTGGCCGTCGTTGATGAAGGCGGTGATGGCCTCGGCGTCGCCGTCCAGCGCGGTTTCGGCCGCAGCTCGGATCTCCGGGGCCGCGCTCTCCTCGGCGAGGCGCGCGACGTAGGAGCGCTCATCCTGTTCCCTGGCTGTCTGCCAGCCGTTCTTCAGATAGTCGAGGACGACGTCGTCGGGGCCGGACAGTGCTGCTTCGGCCGCGGCTCTTCCCCATGCCGTTCCATGCTTCATTGCCTGCACGGCCAGTTTCCGGCCCTCGGAGGCAATGGCGGCCTGGTCGGCTCCCGGCCCGGCGGCCTGGGCCACCAGCCGGTCACGTTCGGTATCCCGATCTTGTACCGCCTTCTCCAGCGCCGCCCAGTCTGCGGTGCGGACGGCGTCCGCCGTCTTCTGGTCCCTGGCACGTTCGATTCCGGCGTTGGTGCGGCCCAGCAGTTCCTCGGCCTCCACCTCGCGGGCGAGTGCGTAGATCTCCTGGGCCTTGGCTACGGTGACCGAAGCCGTGTTCGCCGCCGCGGTGGCGGCATTTGCGTGTGCCGTGGAGCTGGTGGCCGCCGTGGTGGCGTCGCCCGCGTGCTCGGCGGCATCGTCCGCAGCAGTTGCGGCGTTCCTCGCGTGAGTCGCTGCCGATCGAGCGGCGTCGCGGGCCTCCGCTGCGGCCGTGGCGGCCTTGCGGGCCAGTCTCTCGGCTTCGGCTGCGGCGCGGTTTGCTTCCTGCGCGTGGCGCCGGGTGGCTGTCGCGGCTTCACGCGCCCGGGCGGCGGCGGCACTGGAGTTCCCCGCGTAGTTGCTCGCTTCCATCGCAGCGCTTGCTGCGAGATCGGCGTTGTTGCCCGCGCTCGCGGCGGAGGCTGCGGCGTCACCCGCCGCGGTAGCGGCCTTGGCCGCCTGGTCGGCGGCGTCAGCGGCCACGTCGGCGCCGTCTGCGATGTCGCGCGCGTTCTCCGCTGCAGTACGCGCGGCGGCCGCGTTGTCCGCGTCCACAGCGGCGGCTGCTGCCGCCGCCTGAGCGCGGGCTGCGGCCTGGGATGCGGCGGCTGCGGCGGCGGCCGCTTGAGAGGCGGCGTTGGCTGCAATACGTGCCGAGTTGTTCGCGGCGCGAGCTGCGTCGATCGCCTTCTGGGCCGAGGCTGCGGCTTGGGAGGCAGCAGTGGCGGCACGGCTCGCTGCCCGGGCGGCTCTGTCGGTGTCGCCCTTGGCGGCCTCGGCCTCGGCTGCGGCCTTCAAGGCCGCCTCCTTGGCCAGCTTGGACGCCTCGATCGCATCCGCCGATGCCACCTTGGCCGCCTCGGTCTCCTTGGCAGCTTGCCGACCTGCCTCCTTCGTCTGCTCGGCAAGCTGGGCAACCGTGGCGTGCTCCGCGTCCTTGTTGCGCGCGACGAACTGGCCGACTTCCAGAAACTCCCGGCGGTCCTCCGGGTTGCCGTACAAGGCCAGACGCCCTGCGGCCCGCACGTTCCCGCCACCCACGCTGATGATCTGGGCGATCTGCACACGATCGTCCTGCTCGCGCGCGGTGTACTGGCCTTGGCGGAGAAACGCCCTGACGTCATCCGACGTACCGTTCAGCGCTGCACGGCCGGCGTCCTGCACGTTCGGCCCGGCGGTGCTGATGACCCGCGCGGCCTGAACCCGCTGGTCCTGCTGGAACGGGAGCTGCCATCCGTCCTCCAGGAAGTCGGCCAGCCCGGCGGGGGAGTCGGCCAACGCTGCCCGGGCGGCGGTCAGGAGCTCCGTGCCGCCGACACTGGCCAGCTGGGCGGCTGCCACGCGGTTGTCCTGGTGCGTAATGCCGTCCACAGCCGCGAGGAATGCCTGCAGGTCCGCATCGGTCCCGGTCAGCGCAGCCTCGGCGGCGGCTTTGACCCCGGGTCCGCCCTCCTTCCAGTAGTCGACGACCCGACCGCGGTCGGTGGGGGGCGTCTCCGCCAGCGTGGCGAGCCCCACTGCCGACACGGGTGCAGCCTGGGCCACTGCGGGGGCGGATCCCAGCAGGCCCGCGGCCAGCGCCAAGGGCAGTAGGGCGAGCGCTGACGCACGTATCGCGCGCAGGGCTCTGCGTGGGCCGCTCGGCCCTCGGGTTCTTCGATTCACTCGTCACTCATCTCGGTCAAGGCAACTCTCACCGGTCGCCAATCATCTGCGCTGTGAGATCCTAGACAGAAGCATGACGCTCCGTTAGAGACGGTCTGCCAAAGCCCCACTGGGGCACCGTGATATCTTTGATGTTCTTTTGTGGCCACCAACGGAGCCGATGGTTGGCGCCGCAGCGGCAGCTCACTTGTGTGACGGAGCGCACCATCCGGGTTGTCTGATGATGAGTTAGCCTCATCCGACACTCTGTTCGTCAGCCAGAACAGCGTGACGGGGGCAAGAGCCGGGGGTCACTGATTCGTACTGGGCGTCACCTCACGCTGCCAGAAAGGACCTCTGATGACATCACGCATGGGTAGACGCATGCTGACCGCAGTCGCAACGTTGGCCGCGTCCGTGGTCGGGGTGACCACGATCGCCTTCGCTGCCGCTCCGTCCGTGACTTCCGCGGACGCCGCAGCCGAGGGCTTGCCACCGTCGGCGGTCGAGGAATTCACCTACCCGAACGCAGCGCGGGTCCTTGCGGAGGAAGGGATTCTCCTCAAGAGTGGTGACGGCCACATTCTGCTGGCCCAGTGTAATTTCACGGGCAATCAGATTCGGGTGCAGACCGTCGCTGACGCCGCGGTGGGTCGGAAAGAGCTGTACTGCTTCGAGGCCACCAGCCCGACCGGTTACGTTGCACTGGAGCTTCCCCGCGTCTTCGCCTTGGAGGCTGCGGACCAGCCCATCAGCGCTGATCTGACCGCCGAAGGTGAGACCACCACCTGGAACCTCGCAAAGGGCCAGTTTGTTTCCGTCGGGGAGGGGGATCGCCCTTCCGGCGGCAAGCGATCCGTTTTGGTGGAAATCCGCGTCACGGGCTGACGGTTTCCCTGCGCGGCGAGTAGGCCCACTATGGGGAGAGAAGGCTGTCGGCGCCGGGTGCTCGGGATATCGTTCCGGGACATCGGCGGGATCGCGGCCCCCGTTCGCTCTCTCCGCTGTGTGGGACATGCGATGCTCAGCGTTCGCGCGCGCAGGGGACCAGTATTCAGACCGATGATGCGCCGCTTCGATGCCGGTCGGGGTGTCGCCAAGCATCAGCAGTATGTCCTTCAGGTCAGTGAACCAGATGGATCTACGCCCCAGGCATGCCGTGGCGAGTGGGATTCAGGGCTGGGGATGGACTTCCTCCACGTGCAGGGTTCCGTATCCCACCCAGCCGCCTACTGCCACAGTAACCATCCCGATAAGCGGATCAGTAGAGGGTAGTCCGGCTCCAGCAGCCAGCCTGAACCCTCGTCAGGGGAGGGCGACGACGGCCCGCGCTCCTCTGCGGTTGACATCCGAGTCGAGGGACAACGGAACCTGCAGCAAGCCCTGGCACCTACACGTCGAGTCCTACTGATCGCGTGGCGGTCTCCCCGGCGTTCGCGCCCGACCAGCGGAATCGGCGTCTTACTTACCACTCGAAGGAATCCCTCCATGACCACTCATCGTCCGCGTCCGATTCTGGTCTCTGGCGCGCTTGCTTTGCTCGTCGCCTTGGCGGCGGCGCCGCATGCCGGTGCCCTGACAGGCACCGCTGCCGCGGAGCCGACGTTCCTGGCCAAGATCAATATTGGGGAGAAGGCTGCGTGCACAGGCTCCCTGGTCGCCCCTGAGTGGGTGTTGACCGCTGCCACCTGCTTCTCCGCTGATGGCAAGCCCTCTGTCGGCAAGCCGGAGACGGCCACCACGGTCACCGTCGGTCGGACCGATCTGACGCAGAGCGGTGGACGTGTCCGGGAGGCCGTCGGCCTCGTCCCTCATCCTGACCGCGACCTTGTCCTGGTCCGTCTCGCTGCTGCCGTCACCGATTCGGGCATCAGGCCCGTCAAGCTCGCCACCACGCCCGCGGCCAAGGGCGAGAGGCTGACGAAGGCCGGCTTTGGGCGTACCAAGACGGAATGGGTGCCGAGCAAGCTCCACACCGGCACGTTCACCGTCACCTCCACCACCTCTACCGATGTGAGCCTCGACGGCTCCGACAGTGCGACCGTGTGCCAGGGCGATGCCGGCGGGCCGGCGTTGCGCACCGTCGACGGCCTTCCCGAACTCGTCGCGGTCAACGCACGTTCCTGGCAGGGTGGCTGCCTGGGAACCGATCCCGGTGAGACCCGTACGGGTGCGATCGACACCCGCGTCGACGACCTCGGTCCGTGGGTTGCGATGGCGACCGGGGCTCGCTGGGGTCAGGCGGGCGAGAGTGCTGCGGCCTCGCTGGAGCTGTCGGGCGACTTCGACGGGGACGGCAAGACCGACACGGCAGTGCTGCACAAGTACGCGCCGACTTCGAGTGGGGCCAACCACACCGCGCTGTGGAAGTTCACCAGCACCGATACCGGTTCCTACAACCCGGTGCGCGGGTGGGACAACGTGGCTGCGGGTTCGGGGTCATGGGACGGGGAGCGGTCCAAGGCTGTCGCGGGTGACTGGAACGGCGACGGCAAGGACGACGTCGCGGTCCTGTACAAGCTGGCTCCTGCGGCCGACGGCCGGAAGCAGGCCGCGCTGTGGACCTTCCTCAGCAACGGCACCGGGTTCGACAAGCCGGTCGTCGCATGGAACTCCACCTTCTCCTGGGACTGGGACCGTTCCGAGCCGTTCGCGGGCGACTTCAACGGCGACGGCAAGACGGATGTCGGCGTCTTCTACAACAACGGCCAGGGCGCCGACGGCCGCAACAAGACGACGCTGTGGACGTTCACCAGCGACGGCACGGAGTTCGGGGCGCCTGCCGCGACGTGGACGTCCGACTCCTCGTGGGACTGGAACCGGTCCCTGCCCGTGTCCGGCGACTACAACGGTGACGGCAGGACGGACGTCGCGGTCCTGTACAACTACGGCCAGAACGCCGAAGGCATCAACCAGGTCCGGCTGTGGACTCTCAGCAGCAACGGTGCCGGGTTCGACGCACCGGTCGTGCAGTGGTACTCCGGCGCGACGTCCTGGAACTGGAGCCGCTCCAAGCCGTTCGCAGGCGACTACAACGGCGACGGCAAGGACGACATCGGCATTCTCTACAACAACGGCCAGGCCGCCGACGGACGCAACCAGACGAGGCTGTGGACCAGCAACGGTGACGGCTTCGACGCTCCCGTCACCAAGTGGGAGTCCGGCAACGGCTCCTGGGACTGGAACCGTTCCAAGCCCGTCACCGGCGATTTCAACGGTGACGGCAGGGACGACATCCACGTGCTGTACGACTACGGGCAGCAGGCCGACAACTCCTACCGCGCCGCCTGGTGGCGGTTCACGAGCACCGGCCCCGGCTTCAACAACCCCTACCGCGTCTGGGACAGCACTGACATCACCAGCTGACGTACACCCGTCAACGGCAACCTCCGCCAGGGCGTGACCACGTACCGGAGCTTCCAGGCAGCAGTACTGCCTGGAAGCTCCCCCGTAGTTCGAGGCACCCGCAGAACGTACCCGTCAGGGTGGCCCAAGGGACCGCAAATCGTTCGGTGTGACTCCCGATCACGAAGGAGGCGCCGATGACCAGTGGGAACGTGGCGGAGGCTGAGACAGCCGAGCTGTTGGAGGCACAGCTAGCGAAGGCGGTGGACTAGTGTCCCGAGTCGGTAGTTCGTGTGCAGTATGCGGCGAGGGTTTCGAGGATCTCGTCTGCGGTCTTGGTCCACACGAACGGCTTGGGGTTCTTGTTCCACTCGTTGATCCAGCGGCGGATGTCCCGCTCCAGCTCGACGACGCTGCGGTGGGCCGAGCGGCGGAGTTTGCGGCAGGTCAGCTCGGCGAACCAGCGCTCGACGAGGTTGAGCCAGGAGGCGGAGGTGGGGGTGAAGTGCAGGTGGAAGCGAGGGTGTCGGAGCAGCTCATTCTTGACCGCTTCGGTCTTGTGGGTGGCGTAGTTGTCCAAGACCAGGTGCAGGTCCAGGTCTTTGGGTACGGCGTCGTCGATGGTCTTCAGGAAGCGGAGGAACTCCTGGTGGCGATGGCGTCGGTAGTGCTGGGCTATGACCGAGCCGGAGGCGATGTCCAGGGCGGCGAACAGGCTTGTGGTGCCGTGCCGGACGTAGTCGTGCGTCATCCGCGCCGGCGTCGTCGGTGCCAGCGGCAGCACCGGCTGGGTGCGATCCAGAGCCTGGATCTGCGACTTCTCGTCCACTGCCAGGACCAGGGCGTTCTCCGGCGGGGACAGGTAGTTGCCGACCACGTCACGGACCTTGGTCACGAACTGCGGGTCGGTGGACAGCTTCCATGTCTGCACGATGTGCGGCTTGAGGCCGAACGCCCGCCAGATCCGGGAGACCGTCGACTGCGACATGCCCGCGGCCTGGGCCATCGACCGCGTCGACCAGTGCGAATCCCCCGATGGAGGCGCCTGGTAGAGGGTGCCGGCGAACAGGGATTCGACCTGCTCGTCGGTGATCCTGCGCGGGGCTCCGGAACGCGGAGCGTCGACCAGCCCCTCAAGACGGTCGGCGGCGAACCGGGACCGCCACTTGCGCACTGTCTCCCGCGAGATGCCGAGCTCCTGCGCGACCTGCGAGTTCGGGCGCCCCTCGGCGCACGCCAGCACGATCCTCGCCCGCAGCACCAGGGCCTGCCCCGCGGTCCGCTTGCGCAACCAGCCTCGCAGCACCCCGCGTTCGCGGTCGGACAACTCCAACGGCAACGGCTTCGGACCCGGCATCCCTCAACCCTACAGCCACAAACGAACTACTGATTTAGGACACTAGCAGCTGACCGGCGAGGGCGGTCTGCTCCAGCAACTCAACTGCCGCAGCGACTAATGGAGTTTGCTCTGGAGTGAGATCGCCGACCACCTCGACTATTTCGAACGCGACCCTGTTGGAAGAACGGCGGCAACTCCCCAACGGCACCCGAGATAGGGCTGCGCTGACCGATGTCGGGCTGGTAGGGATATCCGTGCCCGCGACCGCGACGGATCGTTGGAGCCGAGGTGGTCAAGAAGCGACAGAGCCGCCTGACGGGGGGCGACGAGATGGTTATCTCGCTGTCCGCGAAAGCCAGATTGCCTACGGCCTGGTTGTGACCTGTCATGACGTGGTTGGGAACTGTGCGCATTTGCGGCTACCGCAGCAGCATCGAGAAGTGTTCCAAGCTGCATGGAGTCAATTCAGACTGGCGAACCAGGAGTCTGCTTGCTGTCGGCCGGTGCGAGGGCGTCGCCCTGCCGTTCTCGCTCACGCCCTCATGATGCGGCAGTCATGCCAAAGGGGCAGCAGAAGCAGTTCTGCCCGTAGTGGCGAAAACGCACTGAATTCTGGCAGGTAACGGTAAATCGTCTCTCCGCCGTTGGTCGTAAGTGCACCATGAATCGGATAAAGTGGCATATAGTTGCCGGGCCCTCGGTTGCAGCCATCAGCTGCCTGTTCAGGCGATTGAGGGCGCTCCCCAGCCATGCCCGCGTCGCAGCGCGTCTCGGATTCCTCGCGGTTGCGCCTGGCCACTGAAACTGTCAGCATGCTTACCGGGCTGCCAGGCATCGTCTCGTGAGCGCTCAGGCACCGGCTGAGGCTCTGCTGCGCCCGGGGTGCTCGGTGTCACTTGCTGAAGAGTGCGTACACTGCAAGTGAACTCACACAGCGCCAACGGCCCCTTACTTCTAGACGGCCATCAGACGGCGGCTTCGTATACTGAGTCGATGTCCCCCGCCCCAACAGTCGGCCAGAGAGTCTTCACGTCCTGATGACCAATGTACTTCCTCCCCTGTCGCCCAATTACGTGACGGAAAGATCTCGTGTCGCCAAGGAGTGTGTGGAGGTGTACGGGAAATGGCCTGTACAATTCCAGTTCCGCCCTGCTCACGGTGACCATCGGCACCTGCTCGTAGTGTTCTCTTCCGTGGATAGCAAGTACGGGTTCGGCGCTGCGCTCGACGGCGTTCTATGTAATGTCCTGCGAATTCGGGACCACTTCGATGGCGGAGCCTCATACTATGTGGCTCGCGACATGGACTTCAGTGTCTCCGAGTCTATCCAGGAGCTCATAGAAGATCATATACGACGCCTGGGGTTGACAAAGGACGAGGTGACCCTCCTGGGAACTTCCAAGGGTGGCGCCGCCGCGCTCTACTACGGCCTGAAGTACGAATACAAGAACATCGTCTCCTCAACACCGCAGTACTTCCTGGGGAGCTATTCCAAGGGGCATGGCCAGCTCGGCGATGCCGTCCTCGGCGAGGGGCAGTCAGACGAGAGTGTCGCCATCATGGACTCCGTGATGAAGGACCTCCTCGACAAGGAGGTGGACTTCAAGCGGAACATCTACCTCATCTCGTCTCCCAACGACTACCAGTACGACCAGGAAGTGAAGCACTACCTGCCCGGGCTCCGGGCATACGAGAATTTCAACTTCCTGTTCCTGGACTCGCCCACAGTCCAGGAGCACTACCAAGTCACGCGGCAGGCACTGCCGTCGGTCTGGAGCATCGTCCACGCTCTGTCGGAAGGGTTCACGCCCCGCATCGGAGAAGTCCGGATCGGCGCTGGTTCGCAGGACCCGGACAAGGCCACCGAGTACCTCGCCGAGCTTCGTCGTCGTGACACTGTCGCAGCCGCCCTCACCGGTGCCGTGCGCCTCGATGGCAAGCTGCACCTGAAGGGCCACGCCTTCCTGCCGGGAGTATCGCCTGCAGGGCCGACCGCGGAGACCAAGTGTCTCGTCCTGCAGGGGAAGGAGAGGGAGTGGGTCTACGCTCTGGACACGAGGCCGGGCAAGAAGCTCTACCGGGAGTATTTCGACGAGTACTTCTGTGAGTACGCAGAAGGCGAGTTCGCGACGGAGGGTGGCCTCGATTTCACCTCCCTGCCCCGAGGCACCTTCGACGTGTCGGTCTGCGTGGCCAGCGAGGCCGAGGGTATAGAGCGCAGGACCCGTCTGACCTCGGCCAAAGTGATCGACCGGCGCCTGCCGTTCGGTGACTCGGAGGTCATCTTTCGCGGCGGCAGGGCCGGTCTGAAAGTGGTCAAGAGGAACATCGTCGGAGCTGACTCGGCGAACACGGTCTTCTCGCTGGTGAAGGCAGAGCAGCAGGACCGGAAGATCCATGCGGAAGGCGTCTTCTTCCTGCCGGGACGCAACGCCGAGAGCGAAATGCACGCCGCCTACTACCTCGTTCTTCAAGGAAGGTCCACGACCCACTCGTTCCTACTGGCGGCCAAGAAGAACGCCACACGGGTGAGGCGTCTCGTGCCGCAGGGCGATTTCGGTAACTACGATGCTGGATACTTCACCACCGCAGGCGATGGTGTCGACGTATCAGATCTTCCCGCCGGACGGTACAACCTCTTCGTCTCCATGAGTGTGGGAGGCACCCTGCTGACCAAGAAGGCCGACAGGGTCACCCTGAAGAAGATCCATTAGCCTCAAGGTTTCGTGACGGTCCGCCGACGGAGTCGGTGGACCGTTCGGCTTTCAGTGGCTGATGGCGGGCAGGCGGCGGCCCGAGTGTCACCTCGGGCTGACGCTGGATTCCACTCCTCCGGGCGTTGAGGTGCTGTCGAAGGGACAAGGGATCCCCTGGTCAGCCAGGGTCGGGTAGTTGGGTGAGCTGGTCGGGGGCTGAGGTGGTTTGCTGCGGAACCTGATCCGTGGCTGACGCACCGCCACGAGGTGAGGGGCCGCATCCCGGCGCTACGGGATGCGGCCCCATCCGCGTCCATGGCGGTGCTCCCGGTGCACCGCCGGATCAGAGGACCCCGGCCCGCAGGGCGTCCACGAAGACCGTCCAGCTCGCGGCCGGGAACACCAGCACCGCTCCCTCGGGCACCTTGCTGTCGCGCACGGGCAGCACACCGGGCAGCCCGTGCGCGACCTGGACGCAACTTCCGCCCGAGCCGTCGCTGTACGAGGAGGCGCGCCACGGGAGGCGACTCAGGTCGAGGGTGGTGGACATGGCGTGGCGAAGTCCTTCGCTAGCGAGCGCAGCATGGTCACGGACGCCGCGGGGGAGAGCGCAGCGGCCCTGACGAGATCGTAGGACCTCATATGGCGCTCGACCAGAGCAGGATCGTCGATCAGCCGGCCGCTGCCCCCGCCCTCCAGGTACACGACCGCGGGCTCCTCCTCGAACGACATCAGCGACAGCATCGTTTCGATGAAGGCCTCCGCCATCGATTCGTAGGTGAGGATCTGCACGACGACGTGTGTGCGCTCGGCCAGCTCCGCGATGTGCAGCAGTTGTTCGCTCATGGCCGCACGGCCGCCCAGCGGGGGCCGGAGCGCTGACTCGTGGATGATGGCCCACAGCAGAGGATGAGCGGGGCCCTCCAGAACGCCCTGGCGCTCCATCCTGCCCCGTACCAGGTCCTCCACCCGCTCCGGGGAGCTGAAGCGCATCGTGGTGCGCGTGATCGCCCGGGCGTAGTCCTCCGTCTGGAGCAGCCCCGGCACCAGCACGGGTGCGTACTCGCTGATCGTCCTTGCCCGGCGCTCCAGGTCGGCCGCGTCCGCGAAGTAGTCCGCGACCTTCGAGGTGCGGGCCAACCGGCAGAGCCGCTGGAGGTGTTCGCCGCTGTCGAACAGGTCGTCCAGTATCCGGGACAGGTCCTGCTGCGGGCGTCTGTCGGCCGACTCGAACATGCCGATGTACGTTCCCGAGCAGAACACCCGCTCCCCGAGCTGTTCCTGTGTCAGGCCCGCGTGTTCGCGCAGTCGGCGCAGCTCCGCGCCGTAGAACGCCCGGGCGTCGCTGTACGGGTCGAGATCCTTGGGCTGTGGCACGTCTGCCAGGGTAGGAGGCCGGTCGCGGTGCGGACCGGGGAACGGGCGGCTGTGACCCGTGTGGGGGACATGCGCGTGAGGAAGCCGCACCCCCCCGCTGGGGGTGCGGCTTCCGTGGCGGTGCTGTGCGTCCCGGCGTCCCGGCCCGGGTCGTGGACCGGGACCGGGCGCCGGGCGCCGTGGCGTTCCTGCTCAGCCCAGGAGCTCGACCTCCGCCAGCCTCCCGGGCCCGTCCGCGACCAGGCGGTAGTGCGCGTAGGGGCCGGGCCGGGCCACCGTGAACACCCGCGTCTGCCGGTCCCAGGAGAAGTGCTCCTTGGACCGCGCGTCGAGGCGGACCCAGCGCTCACCGTCGGCCGACCCCTCAAGGGTCCACCGGCTCGGTGCCTCGCCCCGTTCCGCCGAGGTCAGCGTGTACTGGACGGCGCGGGAGCCCTCCGCGACGTCCAGGTCGAGCGTGGTGAACTCCGCGCCGGTGGCGGAGGTGTCGTCGGTGAGCGGCCCCGTCCGCTCGGCCAGGTCGCGCCGGGGCTCGGGCACCCGGTCGTCCCGGGTGAGGGAGACGGGCGCCGCGTCCTCCCCCGTCCCCCACGCCGAGGGCCGCGGCCCCATGGCGAACTCGATCGTGCCGCCCCGGGCGATCGCGCGGTGCGGCAGCGCGGTGGAGGTCCAGGTCCGGCCGTTGAGCTTCACGCCCTGCACGTAGATGTTCTCCGCGCTGTTGTCCGGCGCCTTCACGACCAGTTTCCGGCCGTTGCCGAGTCTCACGGTCGCCTTGGTGAACAGCGGGGAGCCGATGGCGTACTCGCCGCTGCCCATCACCAGCGGGTAGAACCCGAGCGCCGAGAACAGGTACCAGGCCGACTGCTCGCCGTTGTCCTCGTCGCCGTGGTAGCCCTGCCCGATCTCGCTGCCGACGTAGAGGCGCGACAGCACCTCGCGCACCTTCTCCTGCGTCTTCCACGGCTGGGAGGCCGCGTTGTACATGTAGGCGGCGTGATGGGCCACCTGGTTGGAGTGCCCGTACATGCCCATCCGCACGTCGCGCGCCTCGGTCATCTCGTGGATCACCCCGCCGTAGGACCCGGCGAACTCGGGGGAGGCCGTCTCGGGGGTGGAGAAGTAGGTGTCGAGCTTCCCGCCGAGGGCCGCGCGGCCGCCGTAGAGGTTGGCCAGCCCCCGGCTGTCCTGCGGGGCGGTGAAGGCGTACCCCCAGCCGTTGGTCTCGGTGTAGTCGTAGCCCCAGACCCGGGGGTCGTACCGGTCCGAGGGCACCCTCCAGCCGCCCCCGGGGGTGCGGCCCTGGAAGAAGCCCGCGTCCCGGTCGAAGAGCAGCACGTAGGCGCGTGCGCGGTTGCGGAAGTACGCGGCCTCCTCGCGGTAGCGGTCCTCGCCCGTGCGCCGGTGCAGCGTCTCGGCCATCCGGGCCAGGCCGTAGTCGTTGAGGTAGCCCTCCAGCGACCAGGAGAGCCCCTCGTGCGTCGCGGTGGAGGCGTAGCCGGTGAACGGGGAGGTCTCCATGCCCTTGCGTCCCACGCCGGAGGACGGGGGGACGACCGTGGCGTTCTTCAGTGCGGCCTCGTAGGCGGCCTCGGCGTCGAAGCGGACTCCCTTGACGTAGGCGTCCGCGAAGGCGATGTCGGAGCTGGTGCCGGTCATCAGGTCCGCGTAGCCGGGGGAGGACCACCGGGAGATCCAGCCGCCGTCCTTGTACTGCTGCACGAAGCCGTCCACCAGCTCGCCCGCCGTGTCCGGGGTGAGGAGGGAGTAGGCGGGCCAGGTCGTCCGGTAGGTGTCCCAGAAGCCGTTGTTGACGTGGACCTTCCCGTCGACGATCTTCGCGCCGGTCCGGGTGGGCGTGTGGGGCCCGGCGGCGGGGGAGAAGGGGCTCGCGTACCGGTACACCGGGCGTGAGCGGGTGCCGGTGTTCTCGTGGCCCGCGTTCGGGTACAGGTAGAGGCGGTAGAGGCTGGAGTAGAGGGTCGTGAGCTGGTCGCGCGTGGCGCCCTCCACCTCGACCCGGCCGAGGATGCGGTCCCAGGCGGCGCGCGCCGCGTCCCGGACGCCCTCGAAGCGGCTGCCGGCCGGGATCTCCTGGGCCAGGTTCCTGCGTGCCTGGTCGACGCCGATCAGCGAGGTGGCGATCCGCAGGTGCACGGTGCGGTCGCGGCCCGCGTCGAGGCGCACCCTGCCGCGGACGCCGTCGGCCTCCGCCTCGGTCACCGGGGCGTCGAAGACCCCGTGGACGAACATCCGCGTCGCCCCGGCCGACAGACCGCTCCTGACGTCGGAGTAGCCGGAGAAGGAGCGGCCGTCCGGGTCGAGGGTCAGGCCGCCCTCCGGGGTGACGTTGTCGAAGACCACCGAGGCGTCGTCGCCCGGGTAGGTGAAGCGCATCATCGCCGCGTGGTCGGCCGGTGCGATCTCCGCGCGGAGCCCGTTCTCGAAGGTGACGCCGTAGTAGTGCGGGCGGGCGGTCTCGTTCTCGTGCCGGAAGGGCAGCGCCCGGGCGGTGCGCGAGGTGTCCGGGGTGCCGGCGGCCGCCGAGGGCATCACCTGGAAGGTCCCCCGGTCGCCCATCCACGGACTGGGCTGGTGGCTCGCGCTCAGGGCCTGGAGCGTCGGGAGGTTGTCCGCGTTGTTCCCGCGCGCGTACTCGTAGATCCAGCTCCTGGACGCCGCGTTGGTGACGGGGGTCCAGAAGGTGAAGCCGTGCGGGACGGCCGTGGCGGGGAAGGTGTTGCCGCGGGAGTAGGAGCCGCTGGAGTTCGTGCCGCGGGTCGTCGAGGCGTAGTCGGCCGGGTGCGACGGGGGCTCCGGCGGAGTCTCGGGCCGCAGCACGATGTCGTCGATCCAGCCCTGGAAGCGCGCGGGACCCGAGGGTGCGTCATAGGCGACGAGGATGCGGTCGACGGTCTTCCCGGCGGCCACGGTGCCGATGCCGGAGGCCACCGCGTTCCACTGGTCGGCGTACAGCCGCTTGGCGGCGCCCTGGCCCGCCGGGGTGAGGGCGCCCCCGTGGGAGTCGCGTGCGCCCAGGTCGCTCAGGTACGTGCCGTCCGTGAACGCGAGGTCGACGGCGACATGGGTGGCCGGGTACGACAGATCGGTCCCGGTCATGGCGGGGAAGACCTTGTACGACAGGCGGGTGGTGCGCTCCACCGCCACGTCGACGTCGAGGACCCGGTTGTAGGAGTACCCCCGTCCCCCGGCCGAGTGGCTGCCCGCGTAGCGCAGGGCGCGGGTGCCGGTGAAGCCCGCACCGGACTTGGCGGTCGGCGAGCCGCCGGGGCCCCGGGTCACGTGGGAGCGCATGTCCTCGGGGACGGGGGCCGAGGTGTCACCGTCGGAGAACTGGACGTCGGCCAGCTGGGTGGCGTCCCCGGCTCCGGCGTTCGC
Source organism: Streptomyces sp. NPDC048001 (assembly GCF_043203115.1). Lineage (NCBI taxonomy): Bacteria > Bacillati > Actinomycetota > Actinomycetes > Kitasatosporales > Streptomycetaceae > Streptomyces > Streptomyces sp. NPDC048001. Next base: position 961,490 of record NZ_JBIDBN010000001.1, on the reverse strand, counting down.
GGTGATCTCCAGCCGGTAGTGGGCGTAGGCGGTGACCTCGGCGGGATCGCCCACCGGGAAGGTCCGGGTGCTCAGGCGCTCGCCGAAGGCCTCGTCCGTGCGGGTGTCGAGGACGGTCCAGTCGGTTCCGTCCGCCGAGCCCTTGAGGGTCCAGTCGCGGGGGTCGCGAGGGGCGTGGTCGTTCGCCGAGGTCAGGGCGTAGGCGGCGAGCTTCACCGGGGTGTCGGTGTCGAACTCCAGCCAGGCCGTGCGCGCGAAGGTGAGCCACTTGCTGGAGGGCGTGAGGTCGACCAGGTTCTCCTTCGTCTCACCGGCGCCGGCGTTCTCGCCGCTGGCCCGCACCCCGGTCACCCGGTCGGTCACGTTCCCGGGGATTCCGGTGGCGAATCCGCCGTCGACACCCGAGGACCGCTTCTTTCCGTCGGCGCCGAGCTCGACGGAATGGCGCCAGTCCGGTGGTGTCTCGTCCGATTCGAAGGAGGTGGCGAATTCCCGTTCCGCCCCGCGCCGGTGGTCGGGGTGGTCGGGGGAGGCGGAAGCGGGGGAGTGGGCCGTCAGCACCAGAAGAGATCCGGCCACCGTCAGGGTGACCGCGCGGAGTTTTCGTCGCCGTGCTCGGGGTGTGGGTCGCATCCCGGGTCGTTCCTCCAGGTGAAGGTCTGTAGGACAACGTTGTCAACGAGAAAGTGCAGGCTCCAGTAGGGAGGCGGGCGGTGTGCGGTGTCAAGAGGGTCGGCGGCGGTAATTGGCTGGAATCCTTCGAACCGTCAGAAACGCGCGGGGCCCTAAAGGGTGTACGCGAGGGGGATGTGTCCGCGAGGTCTCAACTAGGGAAAGACTGCCGTGCAAAGCTGCATTCGATCTTGCTCCCCCGAAGGGAAGTGGACTATACCTGTCGGCGTCCGCAAAGCTGTTCCACAAGGTTGCGGGCAGGGGGCGGTGGTGCCCACGGTCAGGCGGACGGATGCCCGTGCCCGCCCGCACTCCCCCTGTCGGCCGAGCACGATCCGAGCTCCACCGCGCTTCCCTTCGGGAGCGCGCAGCAACTGACCGCGGTGGCGGGGCCCTTCGCCTGAGGCGAGTAGGACGGGCGACCAGTACACCGCCTGAGTCCTGGATGAAGGCGAGGACTTGAGCATGGGAACCACCTCCACCTCGAACGGCGCGAACGGCGAGGGTTTCAGCCGCCGCAATCTGATCAAGCGGTCGGCCGCCCTCGGCCTGATCGCCGTGCCGACCATGGGATTCCTGTCCGCCTGTGCCGCCAGCGGCAGCGGTGACGACCAGGAGAGGCAGAAGGGCGAGGTCACCAAGGACAACCCGTTCGGCGTAGCCAAGGGCGGCACGCTGGACGTGGTCATCTTCAAGGGCGGCTTCGGCGACCAGTACGCCATCGAGTGGGAGAAGCTCTACAAGGACAAGTGGGGCCCGGAGATCAGCCACCTGGGCACCCAGGAGATCACCGGCAAGCTCCAGCCGCGCTTCAACGCGGGCAACCCGCCGGACGTCGTGGACAACTCCGGCGCCCAGCAGATCAAGCTCGACGTCCTCCACAAGAACGGCCAGCTCGCCGACCTGACCGAACTGCTGGACGCCCCCGCGCCCGACGACCCGTCGAAGAAGGTCAGGGACATCCTCGTGCCCGGGACCGCCGAGAAGGGCTTCATCGGCGGCAAGATGCACTCCCTGAACTACGTCTACACCGTCTACGGCCTCTGGTACTCGGGCAAGATGTTCCAGGACAGGGGCTGGGAGGTGCCGAAGACCTGGGACGCCCTGCTGGCGATCATGCAGGACGCCAAGAAGCAGGGCATCGGCGGTCTCGCCCACCAGGGCAAGCACCCCTACTACATCAACGTCATGATCATGGACCTGATCGCCAAGACCGGCGGCCTGGACGCCATGAAGGCGATCGACAACCTCGACCCCAAGGCCTTCGCCGGCAGCGCCGCGGCCAAGCAGTCCATCGAGGCGGTCTACGAGATCGTGGAGAAGGGCCTGCTGCTGCCGGGCACCAACTCACTGGACCACATCGAGTCCCAGACCGCCTGGAACGAAGGCAAGGCCGTCTTCATCCCCTCCGGTTCCTGGCTGGAGAACGAGCAGCTCAAGCAGACCCCGGAGGACTTCGACATGAGATTCCTGCCGATGCCGGTGCTGCCGGGTAGCAAGCTGCCCTTCGAGGCGATCCGCGCGGGCGCGGGCGAGCCCTTCATCGTCCCGGAGAAGGCCCGCAACAAGGCCGGCGGCCTGGAGTTCCTGCGGATGATGTGCTCCCGGGAATGGTCGACCACCTTCGCCCAGCAGGCGAACTCGCTCACCATCGTGCAGGACGGCGTCGACAGGAGCGTCGAGCTGCGGCCGGGCACCGCGTCCGCCATCGAGGCGGTTGAGGCGTGTCCCGTGGACCAGCGCTTCGACTACTACTACACCAACTGGTACAGCGAGATGGACGAGTCCATCCGCACCGCCTCCGCCGAGCTGATGGCCAAGCGCATTCAGCCGAACGAATGGCTCAAGCGCGCCCAGGCCGCGGTCGACAAGGCGGCCGAGGACCCGGAGAGCAAGAACAACAAGCGTCCGTAGCGAAGTCCGGGAAACCAGGGGCAGGGTGCCATGCAACAGGGAAAGTACCGGTTCGTCACCGGATTTCTGATCGTTCCGGTCGCGCTGTACGCGGTCTTCATGATCTGGCCGTATCTGCAGACCTTCGGGTACTCCTTCACCGACTGGCAGGGCCAGTCGCAGGAGATGGGTTTCGTCGGCTTCGACAACTACACCGCGCTGTTCTCCGACTCGGTGTTCCTGAAGGCCCTGTGGCACAACATCCTGCTCCTGATCTTCCTCCCCGTCGCCACCATCCTGCTCGCCCTCTTCTTCGCCTACATGGTGAACGTGGGAGGGCGCGGCGGATCGGGCGGAGTCCGCGGAGTGGCGGGCTCCGGCTTCTACAAGATCCTCTTCTTCGTCCCGCACGTGCTGTCCATCGCCATCCTCGCCGTCCTCTGGCGGGCCATCTACCGCGGTGACGTCGCCGGGCTGATCAACGGCGTCTTCATCAAGCTGGGCCTCTCCGACCCCGCCCACCCGATCGAATGGCTCAACGAACCCGACCTCGTGCTGTGGTGCGTGGCCTTCGTGCTGCTCTGGTGGGGGGTCGGCTTCTACCTGGTGCTGTTCTCGGCGGCCATGCAGTCCATCCCCAGGGAGATCTACGAGGCGGCGCTGCTGGACGGCTCCAGCCGCACCCAGACCTTCTTCAAGGTCACGCTCCCGCTGCTGTGGGACACGGTGCAGACCGCCTGGGTCTACCTGGCGATCCTGGCCATGGACTGCTTCGCGCTGATCTCGGTCATGACCCCGGGCAACAGCTACGGCGGCGGCCCCGACCACAACAGCGAGGTCATGGCGACCTATCTGATGCGCAACTTCCTCGCCTTCGGCAAGAGCGGCTACGCCTGCGCCATGGGAGTCGTGATCCTCGGACTCACGCTGGTCCTGTCCCTCGTCACGCTGCGGATCAGCCGCCGCGAGCGCATCGAATACTGATCGGGGTACCACGCCATGTCGAACACCCGGTTGATCCCCGACGCAGCCCGGGACGCCGTACCCGTCGCGCTCCCGTCCAAGGGCGCGGGGCGCCGCTCCGGCGGTGCCCCGCGCGGCGACACGGAGGGCAGGGTCCTCAACGTCTTCTCGCACGGCTTCCTGATCCTGTGGGCCGTGATGATCGTGCTGCCGCTGTTCTGGCTGCTGCTCGGCTCCTTCAAGACCGACAGCGAGATCGGTGCCAGCGCCTGGTCCTGGCCGTCGAACTGGAACTTCGACGCCTTCGGACGGGCCTGGGACAAGGGCATCGGCGACTACTTCGCCAACACGCTGATCGTGCTGGTGTTCTCCATCCCCCTGACCATGCTGCTCGGCGCGATGGCGGCCTACGTGCTCGCCCGCTACGAGTTCCGCGGCAACCGCTTCTTCTACTACTTCTTCGTCGCCGGGGCGATGTTCCCCGTCTACCTCGGCCTGGTGCCGCTGTACTTCCTCGTCGACATGCTCGGCATGCTCAACACGTACCAGGGCCTCATCCTGGTGTACGTCGCCTACTCGCTGCCGTTCACGGTCTTCTTCATGCACGCCTTCTTCCGGACGCTGCCCACGGCCGTCCACGAGGCGGCGGTGATCGACGGCGCCTCCCACACCCGGATCTTCTTCCAGGTCATGGTCCCCATGGCCAAGCCCGGACTGCTGAGCGTCGGGATCTTCAACGTCCTCGGCCAGTGGAACCAGTACATCCTGCCGATGACCCTGATGCAGCAGCAGAGCGGCTTCGACAAGGACCGCTCCGTGCTCACCCAGGGCCTGGTGCTGCTGAACCAGCAGCAGGGCTACGAGGGCGACCTCCCGGTGATCTTCGCCGGTATGACGATCGCCATGCTGCCGGTGGTCGTCGTCTACCTGTCCTTCCAGCGCCAGGTCCAGTCGGGCCTGACCGCGGGCACCCTCAAGTAGCGCCCGCGGGCCCGGGTCCCGGACCGTTCCGAGGGCTCCGCCGCCCCGCCGCCCCGCAAGGGCGGCGGGGCGTTTCGCCATGTTCCGCCCCCGCGCTCATCGGAGTCTCACCCCGCTCAAGGTCTTGACGGAATAACCCCCCGAGCGTTGAACTCAGAGTTCACAAGTTGGAGAGATGTCGGGGCTGCCGTGCGCGGCCCCGACCGGGGGCGGTGGTCGTGCCGCCCGCCGGGGGCAGGAGTGGATGGGTCGATGCAGACTCCGGGTTCGCAGACATCGCTGCACCGGGCCAACCTCGAGCGGGTCGTGCGCGCGGTGCGCATGGCCGGCTCGCTCACGCAGGCGGAGATCGCCAGGAGTACCGGCCTCTCCGCGGCCACGGTCTCCAACATCGTGCGTGAGCTGAAGGACGGCGGGACGGTCGAGGTCACACCGACCTCGGCCGGCGGGCGCCGGGCCCGGAGCGTGTCCCTCAGCGGGGACGCGGGCATCGTGATCGGGGTGGACTTCGGCCACACCCACTTGCGGGTGGCCATCGGGAACCTGGCCCACCAGGTGCTGGCGGAGGAGTCGGAGCCGCTCGACGTGGACGCCTCGTCCGCCCAGGGCTTCGGCCGGGCCGAGGAGCTGGTCAACCGGCTGGTCGAGCAGGCCGGGATCAGCCGGGAGAAGGTGGTGGGGGTGGGGCTCGGCGTGCCGGGGCCCATCGACGTGGAGAGCGGCACGCTGGGCTCCACGTCCATCCTGCCGGGCTGGAGCGGCATCAACCCCAGCGAGGAGCTCTCCGGGCGCCTCGGGGTCCCCGTGCACGTGGACAACGACGCCAACCTCGGCGCGCTGGGGGAGATGGTCTGGGGCGCCGGGCGGGGGGTCCGGGACCTCGCCTACATCAAGGTGGCCAGCGGCGTCGGCGCGGGGCTGGTGATAGACGGGCAGATCTACCGGGGTCCCGGCGGCACCGCCGGGGAGATCGGGCACATCACGCTCGACGAGTCCGGCCCGGTCTGCCGCTGCGGCAACCGGGGCTGCCTGGAGACCTTCGCCGCGGCCCGGTACGTCCTGCCCCTGCTGCAGCCCAGCTACGGCGGCGAGCTGACCATGGAGCGCGTGGTGCAGCTCGCCCGGGAGGGCGACCCCGGCTGCCGCCGTGTGGTCGCCGACGTGGGCCGTCACGTCGGCAGCGGCGTCGCCAACCTGTGCAACCTGCTCAACCCCAGCCGGGTGGTGCTCGGCGGCGACCTCGCGGAGGCCGGTGAGCTGGTCCTCGGGCCCATCCGCGACTCCGTGTCCCGCTATGCCATCCCCAGTGCGGCGCGGCGGCTCTCGGTGGCTCCCGGCGCGCTCGGAGGACGGGCCGAGGTGCTGGGCGCCCTCGCCCTGGTGCTCAGCGAGATGGGCGATTCGACCCTTCTGCTCGGTTCTGAGGGTGCTCAGACGAGCACCGCACCTGCGTTCACCTAGATAACGGATGGCACCGTTGTCATCTCGTTAAGGATTTACTCCTTGACGGCGACGGCGGGGCCGAGTTGACTTCACGCCACCTCGGCCGCAGCGACGCGGCCACGTCAGGGAGGTTTACAAAGTGAACGCACATCTGCGTCGTGCCGCCGTTGCTGTCGCCGCCACGGGTATGGCCGTCTCGCTCGCCGCCTGCGGCAGCGCGGGGCAGGCCGGAGGATCGGACGCCTCCGAGCCCGCCGAGAAGAAGGGCGACGACCTCACCATCGGTCTGCTCCTGCCGGAGAACCAGACCGCCCGCTACGAGAAGTTCGACAAGCCGCTGATCGAGAAGAAGATCAGCGAGCTGACGAACAACAAGGCCAAGGTCGTCTACGCCAACGCCAAGCAGGACGCCACGCTGCAGACGCAGCAGGTCGAGACCATGATCACCAACAAGGTCGACGCCCTGATCGTGGACGCGGTCGACGCCAAGGCGATCGCCGGCAGCGTGAAGAAGGCCAAGGACGCGGGCATACCCGTGGTGGCCTTCGACCGCCTCGCCGAGGGCCCGATCGACGCCTACACCTCCTTCGACAACGAGGAGGTGGGCCGCGTCCAGGGCAAGGCCCTGCTGGAGGCCCTGGGCGACAAGGCCGAGGGCGGCCAGATCGTCATGATGAACGGCGCCGTCACCGACCCCAACGCCGCGCTGTTCAAGAAGGGCGCGCACTCCGAGCTCGACGGCAAGGTGACCGTCGGCAAGGAGTACGACACCAAGGAGTGGAAGCCGGAGAACGCCAACGCCAACATGGAGGCGTCGATCTCGGCTCTCGGCAAGGACAAGATCGTCGGCGTCTACTCCGCCAACGACGGCATGGCGGGCGGCATCATCACCGCCCTCAAGGCCGCGGGCGTCTCGCCCCTGCCGCCGGTCACCGGCCAGGACGCCGAACTCGCCGGTGTGCAGCGCATCGTCGCGGGCGAGCAGTTCATGAGCGTCTACAAGCCCTACGCCCCCGAGGCCGCGACCGCGGCCGAGATGGCCGTGGCGCTGGCCAGGGGCGAGTCCCTGGACGCCATCGCCAAGGCGAAGGTCGACAGCCCGACCACCAAGGGCGTGCCCTCGGTCCTCGTCCCCGTCGTCTCCCTGACCAAGGACAACATCCAGGACACCGTGATCAAGGACGGCGTCTACACCGTCCAGGAGATCTGCACGCCGAAGTTCAAGGCGGCGTGCGACGAGCTCGGCCTGAAGTAGGCCCGCGGGGCCGACGCGCCCGAGCCTCGGGACCCGGCCCCCCCGGGCCGCGTCCCAGGGCCGCTCACGGAGCCCCCCGTCCCCCCGGGGACGGGAGGCTCCACCCACGCCGGGACGACCGACAGCGTCCCGCAGAAACCTTCCGGTGCCCGCCCCGCCCTCCGCCCCCGCTGCGGGGCGGGCACCGGAAGAAGCACCCGCGCCCGGTGCCACCGGGCGCGACAGTTCTGCTCAGCCACCGCGCCGCCTTCCACCGGCGCGGCATCCCCGCCGGTCAGGCGGCGAAGGAGATGGTTCACGTGTCCGCTACGCCCGTGTTGGCGTTGCGCGGGGTCTCCAAGCGGTTCGGTGCCGTCCAGGCGCTCACCGACGTAGAGCTTGAGGTCCACGCCGGTGAGGTGGTCGCCCTCGTCGGCGACAACGGCGCCGGAAAGTCCACGCTGGTCAAGACGATCGCCGGCGTGCATCCCATCGACGAGGGCGCGATCGAGTGGGAGGGCCGCAAGGTCGGCATCAACCGCCCGCACGACGCCCAGAACCTCGGCATCGCGACCGTCTACCAGGACCTCGCGCTCTGCGACAACATCGACGTGGTCGGCAACCTCTACCTCGGCCGTGAGCTCCGCAAGCGCGGGGTGCTCGACGAGGTCGAGATGGAGCGCCGCGCCCTCGAACTGCTGAAGACGCTCTCGATCCGCATCCCGAGCGTCCGGATCCCGATCGCCTCGCTCTCCGGCGGCCAGCGCCAGACCGTGGCCATCGCCCGCTCGATGCTCGGCGAGCCCAAGCTGGTCATCCTCGACGAGCCCACCGCCGCGCTCGGCGTCGAGCAGACCGCCCAGGTGCTGGACCTGGTGGAGCGGCTGCGGGAGCGCGGCCACGCCGTGATCCTCATCAGCCACAACATGGCGGACGTCAAGGCCGTCGCCGACAAGGTGGCCGTGCTGAGGCTCGGCCGGAACAACGGCGTCTTCGAGGTCGCGTCGACCTCCCAGGAAGAGATCATCTCCGCCATCACGGGAGCCACGGACAACGCCGTGACCCGTCGTGCGGCGCGCACCGCGGAGGAGCAGAAGTGAGCATGGACAAGACCTCGACCCAGGCCGAAGAGACCACCGCCCCCGGGGAGGAGACCGCCCCCGCCGAGGAGACCACCGCCCCCGCGGACGGGACCCCCGCGGAGCAGACCACCGCCCCGGCGGACGGGACCTCCGCCCCCGCGGAGGAGGCCGCCTCCCACGAGGTGGTCAACGCGGAGGCGGCCCACGACGCGCTCACGGCCGTCGACCCGCGCCTGCTCGTGCGCGAGCAGGGCCTGCTCGGCTACTGGGCCGAGTTCAAGCGCAAGGTCCACGCCGGGGACCTCGGCTCCATCCCGGTGGTCATCGGCCTGGCGGTCATCGCGGTCGTCTTCCAGCTGCTGAACTCGAACTTCCTCTCCGCCAAGAACCTCACCGACATCGCCGTCACCATGGTGGGCACCGGCATGATGGCGGTGGGCATCATCTTCGTGCTGCTGCTCGGCGAGATCGACCTCTCGGTCGGCTCCGTCAGCGGCGTCTCGGGCGCCATCGTCGCGGTCCTGAGCGTCACCCACGGCATGAACGAATGGCTCGCGCTGCTCGTCGCCCTCGTCAGCGGTGCCGCCATCGGGGCGCTCCACGGCTTCTTCTTCGCCCGGATCGGGGCCCCGGCCTTCGCCGTCACCCTGGCGGGCCTGCTGTTCTGGCTGGGCTTCATGCTCCAGCTGCTCGGCGACAACGGCACCATCAACCTCGACGGCGACGGCGTGGTCGGCCAGCTGACCACGTACTTCTTCACCGACATCGCCGCCGCCTACGGCCTGGCCGCGCTCGCGGTCGCCGCGTACTTCCTCGGCGCCTTCACCGACAACCGCCGCCGGGCCGCCGCGGGCATCCCCTCCCGCCCGGTCGCCGACATCGTGCTGCGCAGCGTCCTGCTGGCCGTGGTGGCCTTCGCCGCGGCGTACATGCTCAACCAGGACCGCGGACTGCCCCTGGCGCTGGTGATCTTCCTGGTCGTCCTGGTGACCACGGACTTCGTGCTCCGCCGGACGGCCTACGGCCGCAAGATCTTCGCGCTCGGCGGCAGCGTGGAGGCCTCCCGCCGCGCGGGCATCAACGTCACCGCCGTCCGGGTCTCGGTCTTCGCGCTGGCCGGCTTCTTCGCCGCCGCCGGCGGCCTGTTCTGGGCCTCCAAGATCGCGGCCGCCAACCAGAGCGCCGGCACCGGCGACCTGCTGATGAACGTCATCGCCGCGGCCGTGATCGGCGGCACCAGCCTCTTCGGCGGCCGGGGCCGCACCTGGAACGCCCTGCTGGGCGCCCTGGTGATCGTCTCCATCCAGTACGGCCTGGCGCTGGAGGGCATCCGCACCCCGGTGGTCTACATGATCACCGGCGGTGTCCTGCTGGCCACCGTCGTGATCGACTCGGTGACCCGCAAGACCCAGCGGACCGCCGGGCGCGCCTGAGCACCCGCCCCGTCCCGCACCCCTGCCCGGCACCGCACCGCGGTGCCGGGCAGGGGTGCCTCTGTGCCACAGCCGTGACACGGTAAGCAGGCGCCGGGCGTCCGCGACGGCGACCGGAACATTAGACTCGGGCAGTCGGCACGGCTCGATCAGCACGCCCGATCAGCCCGAACGCAGCTCGAAGCAAGGAGGCAGAGTGACGCAGCCGCGCGATGCGCGCCCTACGCGGGCGGTGATGGGCGACGGATGGGGTTCGCTTTCCCGGATCAGGGGACCGCGTGATCTGGACCGGCTCGGCCCCGAGCAGCTGGAGCAGCTGGCCGCGGAGATCCGCAGCTTCCTGGTCGACGCCGTCTCCAAGACCGGTGGCCACCTCGGCCCGAACCTCGGCGTGGTGGAGCTGACGATCGCGCTCCACCGGGTCTTCCACTCGCCGAAGGACAAGGTGCTCTGGGACACCGGCCACCAGAGCTACGTCCACAAGCTGCTCACCGGACGCCAGGACTTCACCCGGCTGAAGATGAAGGACGGCCTGTCCGGCTACCCCTCCCAGGCCGAGTCCGAGCACGACGTCATCGAGAACTCGCACGCCTCCACCGTCCTGGGCTGGGCCGACGGGCTGGCCAAGGCCAACGAGGTCCTCGGCAGGGACGACCACGTCGTCGCCGTGATCGGCGACGGAGCCCTCACCGGCGGCATGGCCTGGGAGGCGCTGAACAACATCGCCGCGGCGAAGGACCGCCCGCTGGTGATCGTGGTCAACGACAACGAGCGCTCCTACGCACCCACCATCGGCGGCCTGGCCAACCACCTCGCCACCCTGCGCACCACCGACGGCTACGAGCGCTTCCTCGCCCGCGGCAAGGACATCCTGGAGCGCACCCCCGTCCTCGGGAAGCCGCTCTACGAGACCCTCCACGGCGCCAAGAAGGGCCTGAAGGACTTCATCGCCCCCCAGGGCATGTTCGAGGACCTCGGCCTGAAGTACGTCGGCCCCATCGACGGCCACGACATCGAGGCGCTGGAGTCCGCGCTGGCGCGCGCCAAGCGCTTCGGCGGCCCGGTCATCGTGCACTGCCTCACCGAGAAGGGCCGCGGCTACCAGCCCGCCCTCGCGGACGAGGCCGACCGCTTCCACGCCGTCGGCAAGATCCACCCCGACACCGGGCTCCCCATCGCCAGCTCCGGGCTCGACTGGACCTCGGTCTTCGGCGAGGAGATGGTCAAGCTCGGCGGCGAGCGCCGCGACATCGTCGCCATCACCGCGGCCATGCTCCAGCCGGTGGGCCTCGACCGCTTCGCCAAGGAGTTCCCGGACCGCGTCTACGACGTCGGCATCGCCGAGCAGCACGGCGCCGTCTCCGCCGCCGGACTCGCCACCGGGGGCCTGCACCCCGTCTTCGCGGTGTACGCGACCTTCCTCAACCGGGCCTTCGACCAGGTCCTCATGGACGTGGCCCTGCACCGCTGCGGTGTCACCTTCGTCCTGGACCGGGCCGGGGTCACCGGAACCGACGGGGCCTCCCACAACGGCATGTGGGACATGTCGATCCTCCAGGTCGTACCCGGTCTGCGGATCGCCGCCCCGCGCGACGCCGACCAGGTGCGCGCCCAGCTCCGCGAGGCGGTCGAGGTCGACGACGCGCCGACCGTGGTCCGCTTCTCCAAGGGCGCCGTGGGCCCCGCCGTCACCGCGGTGGGCACCGTCGGCGGCATGGACGTCCTGCGGCACGCCGACGCCGAGCGGCCCGACGTGCTGCTGGTCTCCGTCGGCGCCCTGGCGCCGATGTGCCTGGAGATCGCCGACCTGCTGGACGCCCAGGGCATCTCCACCACGGTCGTCGACCCGCGCTGGGTGAAGCCGGTCGACGAGGCGCTCGCCCCGCTCGCGGCGCGCCACCGGGTCGTGGTCACCGTCGAGGACAACATCCGGGTGGGCGGCGTGGGCTCCGCGGTGGCGCAGGCGCTGCGCGACGCGGGAGTGGACGTCCCGCTGCGCGACTTCGGCATCCCGCCCCGCTTCCTCGACCACGCCTCCCGCAAGGAGGTGCTCGCGGAGATCGGGCTCACCGCGCCCGACATCGCCCGCCAGGTCACCGGGCTGGTCTCCACCCTCGACGGGCGCGTCGAGGAGGCGGAGGTCGAGCGCGTCCGCGACTGAGGCGCCTCGCATCCGCACCGCCGTCGGGCCGGTGGGAGCACCCGTGCAGGGGGCTCCCACCGGCCCGTTCGGCCGAAGGGGGCCGGGCCCGCCGCCGCTCACCCGCGGCGGGAGCGCCCGGCCTACCGCCTGCGCACCGAGCGGGGCCCCGCGCAGCGGGCGCCGACCGCCTCCACCCGCGCCCGCAGACCCCGGTCGGCCGTCACCACCACGCAGGCGCGGCCCTCGGCCCCGGCCTCGGCCGCCAGCCGGGCCACCAGGTCGTCGCCGCTGCCCGCGGCTGACTCCACCCGCACGCCGGGCACCGAGCCCAGCCCCCGTGCCGCGCCCTCCACGACGAGCACGACCTCCACGGGGCCGGACACCGCGGACTGGCCTCCCTCCGCGGCCAGCGCGTCCCGCAGGCGCTCCGCGGCGGCCTCCCGCTCCCGCCACCAGCCGTCCGGAACGGAGCCCACCACATTGGCGCCGTCGACCACGAGCAGAGTGTCCATGGCCGCCAGCCTCCCAGACGGCGGCCCGGCGAGGCGCCGGCCCCCACCCGGCGGCGGGGCCGGGCCGGGGGCGGGAGCGCCGCGGGGTGCTGACACAATCGTCGGGCGTGAACCTGCCCGCTCCGCCTCCCGACGCTCCTGGACGACTGCCGATGGCCACTGCCCCCGCGACGACGCCCTCCGACCGTGACCCGCGGGATCCCGCACCGCTGCTGGGCACCTGGCTCACCCGGGGCAGGGAGGGCCTGCTGACCGCCTGCACCCCCGGCGAGGACGCGGTGCGGCGCTGGACGCAGAAGGGGAACGGCTGGAAGGGGCCGGACCTGCTCCCCGCTCCGGGTGTCCGGGCCCCGCTGACCGTCGCCCAGGGCGCGGACAACTACATCCACCTGCTCGGCACCCGCCTGACCCCCGCCGGACAGGTCGAGCTGGTCCACGCCGTGCAGTTGCAGACCGGTCGCCCCCTGCTGGGCTGGACGGCGCTCGGCTACCCCAACAAGACCGACCGCCGCACCGGCGACCCGGTGGCCGCCGTGGACGGGGAGGGCCGGCTGTGCGTGGCCCTGCGCAACCGCGGCTCCGGTGTGAGCGTCCGCTGCCAGCAGACCCGCGGCGGGTGGGCCCGCTGGCAGGACCTCGGCGGTGTGGGGACGCGCGACACCCTCGCCGCCGCGGTGGACGGGACCGGCCTGGTCGAGCTGTTCGTCCCGGACGCCACCTCCATCGGCCGCTACACACAGGAGAAGCCGGGCGCCGCGTTCGCCCTCGCCGAGCGCCTGGAGACGGCGGTGGGCTCCGGCTCCTTCGCCGCGCTGGCCTCCGCGGACGGCACGGTGTCGCTCTTCTTCCCGGACGAGGAGGGCATGATCCACGTCTGGGCCCCGCACCGCGGCCAGGACCCCCGCCCGCTGCTGAAGGCCGCGGGCCCGGGCCCGCTGGTCCCCGCCCGGCTCCTCGTCGACGGCCGCGACTGCACGGTGCTCGCCCAGGAGACCGGGGGCGGGGAGGTGGCGTTCGCCGTCCTCCCCTCCGAGGACGAGGGCGAGGACGAGGGTGCCGGGGCCGGCTGGACGCCCACCGCGCCGGGCGCCGGGCGGGGGCTCGCCCTGGCCCTGCGCGAACACCGGGAGGGCGGGCTGGTGGCCATGGCCCTGCCACCCGGCGGGGAGCCGCTCGCCGCCCGTCAGACGACCGGCGAGGGCGGCCCGGCCTTCGGCCGCTGGGAGCCCCTGGGCTGACCCGCCGCCGGGCCGGGACCGGCGAAGGGGCCGTACGGAGTACTCCGTACGGCCCCTTCGCGTGCCGCGGTCCGGCCCCCGCTCGGGCCGGACCGCGCTCCGCGGCTAGGCGGGGACGCTCGCCACGCCCTGCGCCAGGAACCGCTTGCCGTTCACCCGCTCGGAGACGCCCTCGCGGTCCAGGTACGGCGTGATGCCGCCCAGGTGGAAGGGCCAGCCGGCACCGGTGATCAGGCAGAGGTCGATGTCCTGCGCCTCGGCGACCACGCCCTCCTGAAGCATCAGGCCGATCTCCTGGGCCACCGCGCCGAGGACGCGGTCGCGGACCTGCTCCTCCGTCAGGACGGTGTCGCCTTGCTTCAGCAGCGCGGCGACCTCCGGGTCCAGCTCCGGGGCGCCGGAGTCGTAGACGTAGAAGCCGCGCTTGCCCGCCTCGACGACCGCCTTGAGGTTCGGCGAGACCGTGAAGCGCTCGGGGAAGGCCCGGTTGAGGGTCTCCGAGACGTGCAGGCCGATCGCCGGTCCCACGAGCTCCAGCAGCACCAGCGGCGACATCGGCAGGCCGAGCGGCTCGACGGCCTTCTCCGCCGTGGCCACGGGGGTGCCCTCGTCGATCACGTTCTGGATCTCGCCCATGAAGCGGGTCAGGATGCGGTTCACCACGAACGCCGGGGCGTCCTTGGTGAGGACCGCGGTCTTCTTCAGCTTCTTCGCCACGCCGAAGGCCGTCGCCAGCGAGGCGTCGTCCGTCTGCTCGCCGCGGACGATCTCCAGCAGCGGGAGCACCGCCACCGGGTTGAAGAAGTGGAAGCCGACCACGCGCTCGGGGTGCTTGAGCTTGGAGGCCATCTCCGACACCGACAGCGAGGAGGTGTTGGTCGCCAGGATCGCGTGGGCCGGGGCGACGGCCTCCACCTCGGCGAACACCTTCTGCTTGACCGACATCTCCTCGAAGACGGCCTCGATGACGAAGTCCGCGTCCGCGAAGCCCTCCGCCTTGTCGAGCACGCCGGTCACCAGGGCCTTGAGGCGGTTGGCCTTGTCCTGGTTGATGCGGCCCTTGCCGAGCAGCTTCTCGATCTCGGCGTGGACGTAGCCGACGCCCTTGTCCACCCGCTCCTGGTCGATGTCGGTGAGCACCACCGGCACCTCCAGGCGGCGCAGGAACAGCAGCGCCAGCTGCGAGGCCATCAGGCCGGCGCCGACGACGCCCACCTTGGTGACCGGGCGGGCCAGCGACTTGTCCGGCGCGCCGGCGGGGCGCTTGCCGCGCTTCTGCACCAGGTTGAAGGCGTAGATGCCGCTGCGCAGCTCGCCGCCCATGATCAGGTCCGCCAGGGCCTGGTCCTCGGCGTCGAAGCCCTTCTGGAGGTCGCCGTCCTTGGCGGCCTCGATGATGTCCAGGGCGCGGTAGGCGGCCGGGGCGGCGCCGTGCACCTTGGAGTCGGCGACGAAGCGGCCCTTGGCGACGGCCTGGTCCCAGGCCTCGCCGCGGTCGACCTCGGGGCGCTCGACGGTGGTCGCGCCGGTGAGGACGGAGGCCGTCCACAGCAGGGACTGCTCCAGGAAGTCGGCCCCGTCGAAGATCGCGTCGGCGATCCCGAGCTCGAAGACCTGCGCGCCCTTGAGCTGGCGGTTCTGGTTGAGCGAGTTCTCGATGATGACCGAGACGGCCTTCTCCGCGCCGATGAGGTTCGGCAGGATGGCGCAGCCGCCCCAGCCGGGTACCAGGCCGAGGAAGACCTCGGGCAGCGAGAAGGCGGGGATCGCCCGGGAGACCGTGCGGTAGGTGCAGTGCAGGCCCACCTCGACGCCGCCGCCCATGGCCGCGCCGTTGTAGTAGGCGAAGGTGGGCACCGCGAGGCCGGACAGCCGCTTGAAGACGTCGTGGCCGCCCTTGCCGATGGCGAGCGCGTCGGAGTGCTGCTTCAGCAGCTCCACGCCCTTGAGGTCGGCGCCGACCGCGAAGATGAACGGCTTGCCGGTGATGCCGGCGCCGACGATCGCGCCCTCGGCGGCCTCCTTCTCCACCTGGTCGACGGCGGCGTTGAGGTTCGCCAGCGACTGGGGGCCGAAGGTGGTGGGCTTGGTGTGGTCCAGCCCGTTGTCCAGCGTGATGAGCGCGAAGCGCCCGGCGCCGCCCGGCAGGTCGAGGTGGCGCACGTGCGCCTGCGTCACGACCTCGTCGGGGAAGAGCTCGGCCGCGCCCTTGAGAAGTTCGGCGGTGGTGCTCACTTGTCGCCTCCGGCGTCCTTGTGGTGCGGGTTCTCCCAGATCACGGTGGCGCCCATGCCGAAGCCGACGCACATCGTGGTGAGGCCGTAGCGGACCTCCGGCTGCTCCTCGAACTGGCGCGCCAGCTGCGTCATCAGGCGGACGCCGGAGGAGGCCAGCGGGTGGCCGAAGGCGATGGCGCCGCCGTACTGGTTGACGCGGGCGTCGTCGTCGGCGATGCCGTAGTGCTCCAGGAAGGCGAGCACCTGGACGGCGAAGGCCTCGTTGATCTCGAAGAGGCCGATGTCCCCGATGGACAGGCCCGCCTGGGCGAGGGCCTTCTCGGTCGCGGGGATCGGGCCGTAGCCCATCACCTCGGGCTCCACACCGGCGAAGGAGTAGGAGACCAGGCGCATCTTCACCGGGAGGTTGTTCTCGCGGGCGAAGTCCTCGGAGGCGATCAGCGAGGCGGTGGCGCCGTCGTTGAGGCCGGCGGCGTTGCCCGCGGTGACGCGGCCGTGCACCCGGAAGGGGGTCTTCAGGCCGGTCAGGTTCTCCAGGGTGGTGCCCGGGCGCATCGGCTCGTCGGCGGTGACCAGGCCCCAGCCCGTCTCGCCGGCCTCGGGGGTGGTGCGGCGCACCGAGATCGGGACGAGGTCCTGCTGGATCTTGCCGTCGGCGTAGGCCTTGGCCGCCTTCTCCTGCGAGCGCACGGCGTACTCGTCGGCGCGCTGCTTGGTGATGGAGGGGTAGCGGTCGTGCAGGTTCTCGGCGGTCATGCCCATGAACAGGGCCGACTCGTCGACGAGCTTCTCCGACACGAAGCGCGGGTTCGGGTCCACGCCCTCGCCCATCGGGTGGCGGCCCATGTGCTCGACGCCGCCGGCCACGGCCACGTCGTAGGCGCCGAAGGCCACGCTGCCCGCGACCGAGGTGACGGCGGTCAGCGCGCCGGCGCACATGCGGTCGATGGAGTAGCCGGGCACCGACTGCGGCAGTCCGGCGAGGATCCCGGCGGTGCGGCCGATGGTCAGGCCCTGGTCGCCGATCTGGGTGGTCGCGGCGATGGCGACCTCGTCGATCTTCTTCGGGTCGAGGGCCGGGTTGCGGCGCAGCAGCTCCCGGATGGCCTTCACGACGAGGTCGTCGGCGCGGGTCTCGTGGTAGATGCCCTTCGGGCCCGCCTTGCCGAACGGGGTGCGGACGCCGTCGACGAAGACGACGTCCCTGACGGTACGAGGCACGATGGCTCTCCTCCAGGGTGCGGGGTGGCACTGCTGCGGCGCACACGCCTGAGCGTGCGCTTGCTCGCCCCATGCTACTTACGGGTAACCAGGCTGCCCAGTCCCGGGGCCTGGAGCGGCGAAGGTCACATGCGCGGGGCTCCGCGCGGACCGTCTCCCCGGTGCGGCGGTGGCCGAAACCGGGCCGTCCGCCCCTGGCGGGAGGCCCCGCACCGGTCCGGTCGGGCGTCCTGCGGGACCCGCCCCCTGCCGGGCGGGGCACGGGCCCCGGCGTCTGCCGCCCGCGGGGGAGTCCCAGCTCCGGCGCCGGGGCCCGGGGGACCCGCCGGCGCGGTTGCCGGACGTCACCGTCCCGGGGGACGCCTCGCACCGGCGGGGACCGGAGTCCGGAGCGGCCGTTCGGGCACGTCGGCCCCCGGCAGCCCGGCAGCCCGCGCCGGGGCCACGGCGTGCCGGTCCGGGGCGCACCGGTCCGGGGTGAGCCGGGGGCCGGGGGACCGTTCCACGCACGGCTCCGGGGCCCGGCCGGGGGGCCGCGACTGCCCGGCCGACCGGGTGCCGGGCCTCCGCCGGAACCCCGGCACCCGGGGCGGCGGCTCCGCCCCGGGGCGTCCCGCAGGCGCGCGACGGGCCTTCCCGGCCGTCCGCGGAGGCAGCTGCGAGGGGCCTGTTCAGCCGTCCGCGGAGGCGGTCAGCGCCCCGGTCAGCAGGGGCGTGGTGAGGCCGACCTGCCAGGGGCGCGCGCCCAGCTCCGTCAGGGCGGCCGTGACGGTCTCCGGTGTGACGACGGCCGGCGGCTCCCAGCACACGCGGCGCACGGTGTCGGGGGTGATCAGGTTCTCCTGGGGCAGGTTCAGCTCCTCCGCCAGGGCCGAGACCGCCGACCGTGCGGCGGACAGCCGGGCGGCCGCGGCCGGGTCCTTGTCGGCCCACGAGCGCGGGGGCGGCGGGCCGGAGGGGGACTGCCCCGGCTGGGGGAGCTCCCCGTCCGGCAGCGCCCTGGCCCGGTCGACGGCCGCCTGCCACTGCTCCAGCATCCGGCGGCCCATGCGGTTGCCGAAGCCGGGCAGGGCCGTCAGCGCCTGGACGTTCTGCGGCAGCGCCAGCGCGGCCTCGACGATGGCCGCGTCGCCGAGGACCTTGCCGGGGGAGACGTCCCGGCGCTGGGCGACCCGGTCCCGCGCGGTCCACAGCTCCCTGACCACGGCCATCTGCCGGCGCCTGCGCACCTTGTGCATGCCCGAGGTGCGGCGCCAGGGGTCCTTGCGCGGGGGCGCCGGGGGCGCGGCCGCGATGGCGTCGAACTCCTGGCGGGCCCACTCCAGCTTGCCCTGCCGGTCCAGTTCCTTCTCCAGCGCGTCGCGGAGGTCGACGAGGAGTTCGACGTCGAGGGCGGCGTACCGGAGCCAGGGCTCGGGCAGCGGCCGGGTCGACCAGTCGACGGCCGAGTGGCCCTTCTCCAGGGCGTAGCCGAGGACGCTCTCCACCATGGCGCCCAGGCCCACCCGGGGAAAGCCCGCCAGCCGCCCGGCCAGCTCGGTGTCGAACAGGCTGGTGGGGCGCATGCCTATGTCGCGCAGGCACGGGAGGTCCTGGGTGGCGGCGTGCAGGATCCACTCGGTGCCGGTGAGGGCCTCTCCCAGTCCGGAGAGGTCGGGGCAGCCGACCGGGTCGATCAGCGCCGTACCGGCGCCCTCGCGCCGCAACTGCACCAGATAGGCGCGCTGCCCGTAGCGGTAGCCGGAGGCGCGTTCCGCGTCGACCGCCACCGGACCCGTGCCGCCGGCGAAGGCCGCGACGACCTCCGCCAGGGCCCGGTCGTCGGCGACCACCGGGGGAATGCCCTCGCGGGGTTCCAGCAGCGGGATGGGCAGCCCGTCGGCCGGAACGCCGTCGGCCGGGGGAGCGCCCCCGGTGGTTCGCAGTGAGGTCTGCGCTGCGGTCTCTTGGGCGTCGGTCACGTGTCAAGGGTATCCGGCCCGGTGGGCGGGGCCTGCGCCCTGTGGTGACGGCCCGGTGGGCGGGGCCTGCGCCCTGTGGTGACGGGCCGTTCGCGGGGCGGGGCCTGCGCCCTGTGGTGACGGCCCGGTGGGCGGGGCCGGGCGGGGTGCCGGAGGGCGGCGGAACGTTCCGTCGGTACTCCGGCCCCGTCCCCCGCGCCGTCAGTGGATGATGCCGGTGCGCAGGGCCACGGCCACCATTCCGGCGCGGTCCCCGGTGCCGAGCTTGCGGGCGATGCGGGCGAGGTGGCTCTTGACCGTCAGCGCCGACAGCCCCATGGAGACGCCGATGGCCTTGTTCGACTGGCCCTCCGCCACCAGGCGCAGCACCTCGACCTCGCGCCCCGACAGCTCCCGGTAGCCGCCGGGGTGGCTTGGTGCGCCCGGGGGCCGGCGGTGCATCCGGCCCGCCGCCGCGCCGATCGGGGCGGCGCCGGGCCGGCCCGGGTGGCCGATGTTGGTGCGGGTGCCGGTGACGACATAGCCCTTCACACCGCCGGCCAGGGCGTTGCGGACCGCGCCGATGTCGTCGGCGGCGGACAGCGCGAGGCCGTTGGGCCAGCCCGCGGCGCGGGTCTCGGACAGCAGGGTCAGCCCGGAGCCGTCGGGCAGGTGGACGTCGGCCACGCAGATGTCGCGCGGGTTGCCGACTCGGGGGCGTGCCTCCGCGATGGACGACGCCTCGATCACGTCGCGCACGCCGAGAGCCCACAGGTGGCGGGTCACGGTGGAGCGGACGCGCGGGTCGGCCACGACGACCATGGCCGTCGGCTTGTTCGGGCGGTAGGCGACCAGGCTTGCGGGCTGCTCGAGAAGAACGGACACCAGGCCTCCTGGGAAGGTGCGGGACGGGACCGGCTCAGGGGGTAAGCCGGGGCGAACCGTGCAGTCGGGTCATTGACCTCTTCGGCACCGAACCCGTCGGCCTTTAGGGAATGATCACGATTTAGTGAGGGTCAAGTGGGACAATTCGGACACGTGAGCGGTGATCGGCCCGATCGCCGGGGCGTCGGCCCGCACCGTCGCCCCGGCACCGTACGCCCTCCGCGGGCTCAGGCCGGCCGGGGTCCCCTGCGCTGCGGAAGCGTCACCACACCCGTCGCGGAGTCCGCCGACCCCGCCGGGGACGGCGGCAGCCCGGCCACCTGGCAGAGCAGATCGCACCAGGCCGCGAGGTGCGCGGCGGTGCCGGGGACGCCCCCCGCGCCCTCCTGCGGGGTCCACGAGGCGCGGATCTCGATCTGGGTCGCCGGCCGGCGGTCGGCGAGTCCTCCGAAATAGTGAGAACCCGCACGGGTGACGGTCCCGCTCGGCTCCCCGGGGACCAGCCCGCGCGCCTCCAGCGCCCCCGTCAGCCAGGACCAGCAGACCTCCGGCAGCAGCGGGTCGGCCGCCATCTCCGGCTCCAGCTCCGCGCGGACCAGGGTCACCAGCCGGAAGGTCCCCTTCCACGCCTCGTGGCCCGCCGGGTCGTGCAGGAGGACCAGGCGGCCGTCCGCCAGGTCCTCGCCGTCCGCCACCACGGCGGCCTCCAGGGCGTGGGCGTAGGGAGCCAGCTTCCGCGGCGGCGGGGTCGGATCGATCTCGATCTCCGGGCGCAGCCGGGCCGAGTGCAGGGCGTCGACCGCCGTCCGGAACGCGGTCGGCACCTCGTCCCCCTCCGTGCGCCGCGCCGCCTCGTTGCCGTTGGAATGATCGGAGAAATGTCCCTGAGCCGCAGCCATGCCGGGAAGACTAGGCGGAAGCGCGGCGCGGCGCAGGCAGGGACACCCGACCCGCGGCGGGCGGGTGTCGCGGGCGTGCGAAGATTTGCGGCGTGAGCGCCAACGACAGCCCCCGGGCCCCGCAGACCACGACCCACGACTCCGCGTTCCTCAGGGCGTGCCGCCGCGAGCCGGTGCCGCACACGCCGGTCTGGTTCATGCGCCAGGCCGGGCGCTCGCTGCCCGAGTACCTGAAGGTGCGCGAGGGCATCCCGATGCTGGAGTCCTGCATGCGGCCCGAGCTCGTCACCGAGATCACCCTCCAGCCGGTGCGGCGCCACAAGGTCGACGCCGCGATCTACTTCAGCGACATCGTGGTCCCGCTCAAGGCCATCGGGATCGACCTCGACATCAAGCCCGGCGTCGGCCCCGTCGTCGCCGACCCGGTCCGCACCCGGGCCGACCTCGACCGGCTGCGCGAGCTCACCCCGGAGGACGTGCACTACGTCACCGAGGCCATCGGGATGCTCACCGCGGAGCTGGGCGCCACCCCCCTGATCGGCTTCGCCGGCGCGCCGTTCACCCTCGCCAGCTACCTCGTGGAGGGCGGCCCGTCCCGCAACCACGAGCACACCAAGGCGCTCATGTACGGCGACCCGCAGCTGTGGGCCGACCTCCTGGACCGCCTCGCGGAGATCACCTCCGCCTTCCTGAAGGTCCAGATCGAGGCCGGCGCCTCCGCCGTGCAGCTCTTCGACTCCTGGGTGGGCGCCCTCGCCCCCGCGGACTACCGGCGCTCCGTCATGCCCGCCTCCGCCAAGGTCTTCGACGCGGTCGCCGGCTACGGCGTGCCGCGCATCCACTTCGGTGTCGGCACGGGCGAGCTGCTCGGTCTGATGGGCGAGGCGGGCGCGGACGTGGTGGGCGTCGACTGGCGCGTCCCGCTCGACGAGGCGGCCCGCCGCGTCGGTCCCGGCAGGGCGCTCCAGGGCAACCTGGACCCGGCCGTGCTGTTCTCGACCCCGGAGGCGGTGCGCGCCAAGACCCGCGAGGTCCTCGACGCCGCCGCCGGACTGGAGGGGCACATCTTCAACCTCGGCCACGGAGTCCTGCCGACGACCGACCCCGACGCCCTCACCCGGCTCGTCGCCGACGTCCACGAGCAGACCGCCCGCTGAGTTCCGTCCCGCCCTGCGGGCCCGGCGCATCCCGCCCGGACTCCGGGTGCACGAGGCGGTGCACCGGACGGGAACCGGCGACCGCGCCCCCGGACCGCCGCGGCGGTCCGGGGGCGCGGTCGCCCGGGGCGCAGCCCGGGGTGTGGGGCGCCCCGGCCGTGCTCACTGCAGGATGTGCTCCTTGGCGCGCTGGAACTCCTCGTCCGTCAGGTCGCCGCGCGCCCGCACCTCGGACAGCTTCGCCAGCTGCTCCGCCTTGCTCTGCTCCCCCTCCCCCGCGGTGGTGCGGATGTACTCGTCCATGGCCTGCTTCTGCGACCGGGTGTGCTCCAGCTCGCGCAGCCCCATGCCCTTCCCCCGGGCCAGCACGTACACCAGCACCCCGAGGAACGGCAGGATGATCACGAAGATCAGCCAGCCCGTCTTGGCCCAGCCGCTCATCGTGTCGTCGCGGAAGATGTCGATGATGATCCGGAAGAGCAGGAAGAACCACAGGATCCACAGGAACAGCCACATGATGCTCCACATGGCCCCCAGCAGGGGGTAGTCGTACGCAAGGTGCATGGCGCCGCCCGTTCGCAGGTCGATCCCCGAGTGACGGGTTCATTGTGGTCCCGGCCGCCCGCACCCGCGAGGCGATCATGGAACGCCCCGCCCCGCGCGGCTACGCCCCCGCCGCGCGGACCGCCGCCGTCGCCTTGCGGGCGGCCACCAGCACCGGGTCCCAGACCGGCGAGAACGGCGGTGCGTAGCCCAGGTCCAGCGCGGTCATCGCCTCCACCGTCATCCCCGCCGTCAGCGCCACCGCGGCCACGTCCACCCGTTTGGCGGCTCCGTCCCGGCCCACGATCTGCACCCCCAGAAGGCGGCCCGTCCGGTACTCCGCGAGCATCTTCACCGTCATCGGCGCCGCACCGGGGAAGTACCCGGCCCGGCCGGTGGACTCCACCGTCGCCGTGACGAACCGCAGCCCCACCGCCCGGGCGTCCTTCTCGCGCAGGCCCGTGCGGGCGATCTCCAGGTCGCACACCTTGCTCACCGCCGTGCCCACCACACCCGGGAAGGTGCCGTAGCCGCCCGCGGCATTGGACCCGATGACCTGGCCGTGCTTGTTGGCGTGCGTCCCCAGCGGCACGTACCGCTCCCGGCCGGAGACCAGGTCCAGGACCTCCACGCAGTCCCCGCCCGCCCAGACGTCCTCGTGCCCGCGCACCCGCATGCCCAGGTCGGTGAGCAGCCCGCCGTGCGCCCCGAGGGGCAGCCCCGCGGCCCGGGCCAGCGCCGTCTCCGGCTCCACGCCGATACCGAGGACCACCAGCTCCGCCGGGTGGTCGGCACCGCCCGCGCGCACACCGCGGGCCCGCCCCTCGCCGTCGGTCAGCACCTCGGTCACCTCGGTGCCGCCGACGACGGTGATCCCCATGGCCGTCATCGCCTCGTGGACCAGGCGCCCCATGTCCGGGTCGAGGGTGGCCATCGGCTGCTCGCCGCTGTTGACGACCGTCACGGCGTAGCCGCGCCGCAGCAGCGCCTCCGCCATCTCCACGCCGATGTACCCGGCGCCCACCACGACCGCCCGGCGCCCGGGCTCCTGCGAGAGGGCGTCCAGCAGCGCCTGGCCGTCGCCGAGGGTCTGCACGCCGTGCACACCGGGGGCGTCGATGCCCGGCAGCGGCGGCCGCACGGGCCGCGCCCCGGTCGCGAGCACCAGCTTGTCGTACCCCGTCCAGCCCTCCTCGCCGGTCTCCAGCGCCCGCCAGCGCACCCGCCGGCCCGCCACGTCCAACTCCGTGACCTCCGTGCGCATCCGCAGGTCGATGCCGCGGGCCCGGTGCTCCTCGGGGCTGCGGGCGATCAGGCGGTCCCGACCGGAGACGTCCCCGGCGACCCAGTAGGGGATGCCGCAGGCCGAGTAGGAACTGAACCGGCCCCGCTCGAAGGCCGTGATCTCCAGCTCCTGCGGGCCCTTCGTCCTGCGCGCCTGCGATGCGGCGGACATGCCCGCCGCATCGCCTCCCACGATCACCAGCCGCTCGCTCGTCATGGGCACACGCTACGGTGTGCCGCCCGTCCGGTCGGCCGCCGCCTCCGCGGGCGCCGCCTCCCCGGCGGGCTCCCGGGCCGGACCGGGCACCTGCGCGGGGCCGCCGTCCGTGCGCGGGCGGCGGGAGCGGGCCAGCAGCCGCCAGGCGGCGAGGAGCACGCCCGCCACCACCGCGAAGGGCAGCACCGCCCCGACCACCACCGCCCCCCAGTGCGCCGCGGCCACCAGGGCCCGCCAGCCGCCGCCGAGCGCATCCAGGAACCCGGGGCCGCCGTCCCCCTGCCCGCCCGAGGGCTCGGCCTCGGTCAGCTCCAGCGTGACCGTCGCCATCGACGTGCGGTCGCCCAGCGCCTTCTGACGGGCGAGCAGCGACTCCAGCTCCGCCTGACGCCTGCTCAGCTCGCCCTCCAGCGAGACCACGTCGGACAGCCGGGTGGCCCGGTCCATCAGCTCCCGCACCCGCTGCACGCTGGCCCGCTGGGTCGCCACCCGGCTGTCCACGTCCACCACCTGGTCGGTGACGTCCTCGACCTCCACCTGGCGCGACAGCAGCCTCCCGGCACCGGACAGCCGGTCGAGCACCGCCTCGTACCGCTCCTGCGGCACGCGCAGCACGATCCGCGAGGTGACCCGGGAGTCGTCGAGCCGCTCGGTGCTCTCGCTCTCCACGCGCCCGCCCGCCCCCTCGGCCGCCGCCCGGGCACCGACCAGGGCCTCGGCCGCGTCCGCCACCTCCACCTCCAGCACCGCGGTGCGGACCAGGTGCGCCGCCACGGCCGGCGCCGCCGCCCGGTCCGCCTCCGGCCCCTCCGCCCCGGCCTCCCCGCCCTTCCCGTCGCCGGGCTCCGTCCCGGCGTACCCCGACCCGGCGTCCGCGTCCGCCAGCTCCCGCCCGGCGGGCGCGCGTTGCTCCGCCGCCTCGGAGCCGGCGGAGTCGGACGCCCCGCAGCCGGTGAGGCCGAGGACGGCGGACAGCATCAGTACCGCGAAGGCGCGTGGTGCGCGCATGGGACCCCCAGAAACGTCGGACGGGCTGCTCGACGGTTCGACGTGCGCCCCGGTGGTCCGGTTGCCCCCGGCAGGTCACGAAGGGGACTCGGTCCCGGGACGGCACGGGCGGTTTGAGAGAGTTGGCCCATGAACGTGGACACAGCTGCGCGCCATGTCGTCGTCGTGGGCGGCGGCATCGCCGGTCTCTCCGCCGCCCACCGCCTGGCCTCCGCCGGATGCCGGGTCACCCTCGCCGAGGCCGGCGACCGGCTCGGCGGCAAGCTCCTGGCCGGCCGTGTCGCCGACGTGCCGGTGGACCTGGGCGCGGAGTCGATGCTCGCCCGCAGGCCCGAGGGCGTCGAACTCGCCCGGGCCGTCGGCCTCGGCGACCGGCTCCAGCCCCCGGCGGTCGCCGTCTCCGCCGTCTGGACCCGCGGTGCCCTGCGGCCGCTGCCCAAGGGCCACGTCATGGGTGTCCCCGGCACCGCCGAGGCGCTCGCCGGGCTGCTCACCCCCGAGGGCGTGGCCCGGATCGCCCGCGAGGCCGAGCTGCCGCCCCTTCGGGGCGACCAGGACACGGCGATCGGCGCCCTGGTCGCGGAGCGCCTCGGGCGCGAGGTCGTCGACCGGCTCGTCGAACCGCTGCTCGGCGGCGTGTACGCGGGCGACGCCTACCGCATCTCGCTGCGCGCCGCCGTCCCCGCGCTCGCCGAGGCCCTCGGGCGCCACACCCACCTGCTCGACGCCGTGCGCGAGGTGCAGGCCCGCGGCGCCGCGCAGCAGGGCGCCGGACCCGTGTTCACGGGCCTCGACGGAGGCATGGGCACGCTGCCGGACGCCGTCGCCGACGCCGTCCGCGCCGCGGGCGGGGACATCCGCACCCGCACCGCCGTCCACGCCCTGGAGAGCGGAGCGGAGGGCTGGACCGTGCACACCGGCAGCGGCCCGCTCGCCGCGGACGCCGTGGTCCTCGCCGCACCCGCCGCACCCGCGGCGGCCCTGCTCACCGGCGTCTGCCCCGAGGCCGCCGGGGAACTCGCCCGTGTCGAGTACGCCTCCATGGCCCTGGTCACCCTGGCCTTCCGCCGCGCCGACCTCGGCGCGCTGCCCGGCAGCGGCTTCCTGGTGCCCCCCGTCGACGGCCGCTCCATCAAGGCCTCGACCTTCTCCACCAACAAGTGGGACTGGGTCGCCAAGGGCTCCGGGGAGCTGTTCCTGCTGCGCACCTCCCTGGGCCGCTACGGCGAGGAGAAGGCCCTCGACCGGGAGGACGCCGAGCTGGTGGGCCTCTCCCTCACCGACCTCGGCGCGGCCGTGGGCCTCGCCGCCCGCCCCGTGGCCGCCGAGGTCACCCGCTGGCGCGGCGGCCTGCCCCAGTACCCGGTCGGGCACCTCGACCGGGTCGCGCGCATCCGCGAGGCCGTCGCCGCGCTGCCCGGCCTGCGGGTGTGCGGGGCCGCCTACGACGGCGTCGGCATCCCCGCCTGCATCGGCAGCGGGCAGCGGGCTGCGGACGAGATCCTCGCCACGCCCACCCCGGCGCGGGGCACCCCCGGCGGCACGGGAGAATAGCCCCATGAGTGCGCCCGAAAAGATCCCGAACGCAGGCAAGAAGGCCAAGGACCTCAACGAGGTCATCCGGTACACGCTGTGGTCCGTCTTCAAGCTGCGCGACGTGCTGCCCGAGGACCGGACCGGCTTCGCCGACGAGGTGCAGGAGCTGTTCGACCGGCTCGACGCCGAGGACGTCACCGTGCGCGGCACGTACGACCTGTCCGGGCTGCGCGCCGACGCCGACGTCATGATCTGGTGGCACGCGGAGACCTCGGACGCGCTCCAGGACGCCTACAACCGCTTCCGGCGGACCCGCCTCGGGCGCGCCCTGGAGCCGGTGTGGTCGAACATGGCGCTGCACCGCCCCGCCGAGTTCAACAAGTCGCACATCCCCGCGTTCCTGGCCGACGAGACGCCGCGCGAGTACGTCTCCGTCTACCCCTTCGTCCGCTCCTACGACTGGTACCTGCTGCCCGACGAGGACCGCCGCCGGATGCTGGCCGACCACGGGAAGATGGCCCGCGGCTACCCCGACGTGCGCGCCAACACCGTGGCCTCCTTCTCGCTCGGCGACTACGAGTGGATCCTCGCCTTCGAGGCCGACGAGCTGTACCGGATCGTGGACCTGATGCGGCACCTGCGCGCCTCCGAGGCGCGGCTGCACGTCCGCGAGGAGGTGCCCTTCTACACCGGCCGCCGCAAGAGTGTCGCGGACCTGGTGGCGGGTCTGGCCTGACCGGCCGCCCGACGAGGCCCCGGGCGGGGGCGCGCAGCCGGCGCGCCGCCCGCCCCTCGACCCGGAAGATCAGACGGTGTGCGGCGGGCCGAGCCCGCTCGCGCGCCGGTCCAGCGACACCGGGTCCGGCTCCCGGTGCGGCGCGCAGGAAGCGCGCCGCACCGGCGCCCTCCCCGTCAGCAGGTACTCCTCCAGATACCGGTTGACGCACGCGTTCGCGCCCCCGCCGATGCCGTGGGTGCCCGCGTCCTCCTCCGTCACCAGCGCCGCGCCGCGCAGCCGCCGCTGGAGTTCGCGCGCCCCCGCGTACGGCGTGGCCGCGTCCCGCTCCGCCGCGAGGATCAGCACCTGCGGCAGGGCGCCGCGCCGGGTCCCCACGTCGAGCGGCGTGCGCCGGGGCGCGGACCAGAAGGCGCAGGGCAGGTTCATCCAGGCGTTGTCCCAGGTCTCGAAGGGCGCCACCCGGGCGAGCCGGGTGTTGTCCCGGTCCCACACGGCCCAGTCCTGCGGCCACGGCGCGTCGTTGCACTCGACGGCGGTGTAGACGGCGGTCGCGTTCTCCGACTCCCGCGCGCCGGCGGGGTCCGGCGCGGCGCGCTCCACCAGCGGCCCGGGATCCCCCTTCAGGTAGCGGGAGAGCACCTCGGCGAGCCGGGGCCAGAAGTCGTCGTAGTAGGCCGCGCCGAGGAAGGCCGAGTGCAGCTCCCCGGGGCCGACCGTGCCGCCCGCGGGCTCCAGGGCCAGCCGCGCCCGCGCCGTCTCGTAGGAGCGGGCCACCTCGCGCGGCGTCGCCCCCAGCCCGTAGACGTCGTCGTGCCGGGCGACCCAGGCGCGGAAGTCGGCCCAGCGGCCCTCGAACGCCAGGGACTGGGCGAGGTTGTTGCGGTACCAGACCTTCCGCGGGTCCGGGTCGACGGCGGAGTCGAACACCATGCGCCGCACCTGCGAGGGGAACAGGGTGGCGTACAGCGCGCCGATGTACGTGCCGTAGGACGCGCCCATGAAGGTCAGCCCCGGCTCGCCCAGCGCGGCGCGGATCACCTCCAGGTCCCGTGCGTTGTTCAGCGAGGTGTAGTGGGCGAGCGCCGCCCCCGCGGACCGGGCGCACCCGGCGGCGTAGGAGCGGGCCCGGGCGATCCGCTCCCGCTTCTCGGAGGGCGAGGGGTGGGTGGGGGCCGCGGTCGGCGCCCGGTGGAAGTCCGCCGGGCCCTGGCAGGACAGCGGGGCGGAGGAGCCGAGCACTCCGCGGGGGGCGTACCCGACCATGTCGTAGGCCCGGGCGATGCGCTCCCAGGCGGGCAGCCGCCCCGCCAGCGGGAACCAGGTGCCGGAGGCGCCGGGGCCGCCGGGGTTGTACACGAGGGCGCCCTGGCGTTCGGAGGCTTCGCCGGTCGCCGGGATGCGGCTGACGGTGAGGGTGATCGCCGGACCGGCCGGGTCGGCGTAGTCGAGCGGGACCTCCACGGTCCCGCAGCGCACCTGCTCGGGCAGCCGCTCCCGGGCAGGGCACCGTGCGAACGCGATGCCGGACGCGGCGGCGCGGGCGGCGGCCTGCGCGGTGCCCCGGGCCTCGTCGGCCGCCAAGGCGGCGGGGCCGGGTGCCGGGGAGGCCCCGGCCGCCGCGGTGGTGCCGGGGGCGGCCGCCGCCGGGGCGGCGGGGGATGCCGCCGCGGTCAGGACCAGGGAGCCGATGCCCGCCAGGGCCCCCCACCTCGCCACTGCTCTCATGGGTCCCCTTCGTGCCGGGCCCCTCGGGGCGGCCGTTCGCTCCCGGCCGTCCGTGCCCGCCCGGGGGCATCGGGACGCCGGGACTGAAGGGATCCTCGCAGCACACCCGGGCATGTGAAGCACCCGCCGCTTCCTCGGCGCGCCGCGGGGCGAAGTGCCGCCGCACCGGGGGCCGGAGGCCGAGGGCCTCCGGCCCCCGGCGAGGCGTCAGGAGGACCCGCCGCCCGACCCGCAGCCCGATCCGCCGCCGGAGCCGCAGCTCGACCCCGAGGAGCCGCAGCTCGAACCGCCTCCCGAGCCGCCGTCCCAGCCCCCGTCGCCTCCGGAGCCCCCGCACCAGGAGGGCTCCGAGGACCCGCACGAGGTCGACGCCGAGGACGCCGTGTCCACCGCCCCGGGGCGGACCGCGGCCGGGTCGTGGAGGGCGGCCTCGCCCAGCAGCCCGGCCAGTGCGGTGCCGGTCAGGGCCCCCACCCCGTGCCGTGCCGTGAGGACCGCCGGGTGCCGCAGCCCGCGGCCCCCGGTGGGCGGGTAGGAGCCGAGCGAGCGCCGCCCGAGGGGCGTCACGCGGCGCCGGAGCAGCGCGGCCCGCCGGAAGCCGAACCCGGCGCCGCCGAAGAGGACGGACAAGGTCAGGATGGCGCTGTACGCCAGGACCTCCGCCGAGGAGCCGGTCCACAGCGCCAGCAGGACCGTCAGCACCCAGACGGCCGGGATCCCGAGCACGCAGAGCACGCCCTGCAGCAGGCACCACGCGTACAGCCCGGGGTGGCCGCCCGGCGGGTGCAGCACCTTGCGCACCCTCAGCGAATCACCGATGCGCTGCACCTCGGCGCTGCGCATCACGGCCGACCGCAGTCGGCCCAGCGCCCCGTCGGGCGCCGACGCCAGCGAGTCCAGCACCGCCTGCTCCACGTCGTCCCGGGCGACGGCGTCCTGCCGGGCGGTGACGACGCCCGGGGCGCCGATGAGGACGAGCCCGTCCGTGTGCATTCCCACGATCGCCGTGTCCGCCACCCGGCCGGGTCCCCCGGAGGCGAAGGCCGTCTCGTAGATGTTCCTCAGCGCCACCGGGCGGGTCACCGGCTGTCCCGTCGCCGTCCTGACCCTCCGTCCGAGCAGCCTGCTGGACAGCGGGACGGCCGTGCAGACGACCGCGGCCACCACCAGCATCGTGCTCATCGGCCCACCCCCGCCAGGCGGGTGCGCGCGGCCCGGACGAGCCGGGTGCCGCGCCGCGGGGGTCGGGGCCCGGTCCGGTCCCGCCACCACAGGGCCAGTTGCCGCCGGTGGCGCGGATCCTCCGGACGGCCGCGGGCGAGCAGGTGCTCCGCGAAGGCGAGCGCGTCCCGGCGGTAACCACCGCGCAGGGGGCGGCCCTTGGCGTAGGCGAGGAAGGCGGGGCGGTAGGTCCCGCCGAGGAGCTCCGGGAGCTCGGGGGCGATCTTGGCGACGACGTCGGCGCGCTTGGCGGCCAGGGCGCGGGCCTGCACCCGCAGCCGTGCCGGGTCGAACCCCTCGGGCGCCGGGGTGCCTGCCACCAGGGCGGAGAGCAGGGCCGTCTGAGCGATCGCCAGCCGCTCCCGCTCCCGGTCCGCCGGTTCCGCGGCCGGGACCGGGGTCCCGGGGGCCGCGGGCGGTTCCGGGGCCGGGGGCGCGGCGGCCGCGGGCGGCGCCCCGGGTGTGCGGGCGGGACCGGGGTCCCGGCTGCAGCCCCCGGCCGCCCCGCGCAGAGTCCCGGTGATCGCTTCCAGCTCCGCCGCCAGCTCGCCGGGGGGCGGGAAGGCGTCGTCCCGCTCCAGCAGCACCCCGGGCGGTGCGACCCGCCGCCGCAGTTCCGCCAGGATGTCCAGCACCTGCCGCGGCACCGGGTGGGCGTGGGTGTCGTGCCACACGCCGTCGCGCTCCACCCCGCCCGCGACGTGCACGTAGGCGATCGCCTCCGTCGGCAGCTCGTCGAGGGCCGCCACGGGGTCCTCGCCCCGGTTGACGCGGTTGGTGTGGAGGTTGGCCACGTCGATCAGCAGCCGCACCCCGGTCCGTTCGACCAGCTCCGCGAGGAAGCGGCCCTCCGTCAGCTCGTCGCCGGGCCAGGAGACCAGCGCCGCGATGTTCTCCAGCGCCAGCGGCACGGGCAGGGACTCCTGGGCGATGCGCACGTTCTCGCACAGCACCGCCAGGGCCTCCCGGGTGCGGGGGACCGGCAGCAGGTGCCCCGCCTCCAGAGAGGGCGAGGCGGTCAGCGGGCCCCCCGCCCGCACGAAGGCGATGTGCTCGCTCACCAGCGGCGCCCCGAGCGCCTCGGCGCGCTCGGCGAGGGCCGAGAGCCGCTCCGGTGAGGGCCGCTCGGCCCCGCCCAGGCCCAGCGACACCCCGTGCGGCACGATCCGCACGCCCCGGGCCCGCAGCCGGGCCAGCGAGTCGGGCAGATGGCCGGGGCAGATGTTCTCCGCCACCACCTCCACCCAGTCGAGCCCCGGCAGTGCCTCCACCGCCTCGGCTATCTCGGGCCGCCAGCCGATTCCCGTCCCCAGTTCCATGTCCTCCCCCTCCCGTGCACTCCTGCACCGTCGCAGGGGTGATGGCCCCGCCCTGTGCGGGCG
Organism: Streptomyces sp. NPDC048001; assembly: GCF_043203115.1. NCBI lineage: Bacteria > Bacillati > Actinomycetota > Actinomycetes > Kitasatosporales > Streptomycetaceae > Streptomyces > Streptomyces sp. NPDC048001. The sequence goes on along the minus strand of NZ_JBIDBN010000001.1, from coordinate 929,902 downwards.
AATCCGGGAAGGGGGACGTTCAGAGCAACATTTGAGGTTCCGCGGCGGTGCGGGGGCACCTCCGCGGCAGCGCCGGGGCACCCCGGCGGCGGTGCCGCGGCCCCGGCACCGCCGCGCGGCGGCTCAGCCCGCCGGACGGACCTCAGCCCGCCGGACGGACCTCGGGCCGCTCGGTGTTGACCGTCCCCGGCTCGGCGGGGGAGGGCTCCGAGGTCAGCGAGACCCCCCCGGAGGGCTCCGCGGGCTGCGGCGCGGGCGGCAGGTTGCCGTCCGGCGGCGGCGGGCCGGTCGGGCTGGAGGTGGCCAGACCCGCGGCCTCGTTGGCGATGGCGTCGAAGTCGACCATGCCGGTCGCCTCCAGCATGGTGATGTGGTCGAGCACGGTCTGGTTGGCGTCCGAGGCGAGCTGGCGTATCAGCGAGTTGCGGGTGGTGTGCCGGACCTGCGCGATCAGCCCGAAGACCTTGCCGTGCGCGTTGCGCAGCAGGTTGGCGAACTTGTACTCGTACTCCTTGCCGCTGGCGGCCGACAGTTCGCGCAGCCAGCCCTGCTGCTCCTCGGTGGGCTGGTTCGGCAGCTGGACGCCCAGCTTGGCGGCCGCGTCGCGGGCCCGGACGTCGAGGTCGGTGTGACCGACGATCAGGTGGTCGCCCGCCTCCTTGATCGCCTGGCTCGGGGCCCGCTCGATCGCCTGCTGGCCCGCGGGCAGCTCCCACAGGCCGGCCAGCCGCACCTTCACCAGGAAGTCCCGGTCCGTCGCCGACAGCGGACCCCACTGGGTGGCCACCGTCGAGGCGTTGAGGTTCGCCTGCCCGGTGCCCGACCGGTCGGCGAACGACCACACGGGGAAGGCCAGGGCGCCGACCGTGGCGACCAGGGCCGCGATGATGAGAACCGTCCCGTTGATGCGCTGCAACAATGTGCCTCCAGAGCCGATGCGTTCCACGGCAGACCGATGCCGGCCGAGAGTCCGGCCCGGCCCCGCCGCCGCGCTTCAGGGGCCGGATCAGCCGGTCAAACTACTCGGCGATACCGGCATGTACGCGCCCGGGGGCGGAATTGTTCACTGCCGCGGCGGTGTTCTGTCCGCATCCGCCCGGGTGCGGACGGAAGTCCTCGTCGATTACCCGCGGTAGCGAAACCCGGTCGCCACCGGATACCCGCGGTAGCCGGTCGAGGCCCGTCCGCGCGGTCGAGGCCCGTCCGCGCGGACGAGGCGGCGGGGTGAGGTCCGCGCGGACGAGGTCCGCGGATGAGGTCCCCGCTGTCGAGGCCCCGGGGGGAGGTCCGCGCCGTCGAGGTCCGCGCGGACGGGGAGGGCGGCCGCCGGCGGGTCCGTGCCCTGTGCCCGGCCCGGACGGCGCGCACCGTTCAGGGGCGGCGGCGCGGCAGTGCGGGGTGCGCGGCGACGACGGTGCAGGAGCCGGGGGCGACCTCCGTGAACCCCGCGTCGCGGACCACGGGCAGTCCGCCGGCGCTCAGCCGCTCCCACCGCGCCGGCTCCGCGGTCCGCACCGAGAGGCGGTAGCCGCGCGCCCGCCACGCCGCCCGCTCGTCCTCGCCCAGCTCCCACCAGGCGAGCTGGGCGCCGTGGCCCGCCTGGGCCATCGCCTTGCCCGCCGACATGGCCACCCCCGGGTTCATCCACAGCACCGGGTCCGCGGGATCGGGGTCGGCCGGGGGAAGGGGGTCGTCGAGCTCGGTGCCGGAGACCTGGAGGCGGGCGAGCTCCCTGGGCCAGCCGTCGAGCGGGACCGGTGGGAAGACCCGCACCTCGGCCGACTCCCCGTGCACCGTCAGACCGGGCAGTTCGCCCGCGCGGCGCCACTCGGACCCCCGGGCCCGGCGGACCACCTTGCGGATGCGCCCGTCCTGCCAGGCGCGCACCGCCTCCGCCCACGCGCCCTCGCCGTGGGCGCGCGGATCGCCGAGGATCGACAGCACCGCCCGTGCGGCCGTCTCCAGGGCGTCGGTCCGCGCCGGGGGCCGCGCCTTCTCGATCCGCACCACCAGCGGCAGCACGTACTGCGGCGCCTCCTCCCGCGCGCTGCGCTCCTCGCCGAAGGGGCCGTTCTCACCGGTGCCGTCGCTGCTCACGCCGTCAGTCTGCCAGCAGCCCGGCGCGCCCCCTCGGCCCGGCCCGGGGAGCGGACCGGCGCCGGGCCCCGCGTGGCCGCGGTGCCTTCGGGCGATTCCCCCGCCCGGGGCGTGGCCGGGAGGGCACCCGGTGGTACGGCCAAGGGGATGCCCACACCGCCCGGCCGCCAGCAGGCCAGCCCGCCCCCGCCGCCGCGGGCCCCGTCGTCCCCGTCCCCCCGGGTGCCCGAAGGGCTGCGGACGGCGGCCGCCTACGCCTGGCGGGTCCTCGCCGTCGCCGTCGTCGTCTACGGCGTCTTCTCCCTCCTGGGCCGCTTCCACAAGATCGGGGTGGCGGTCTTCCTCGGGCTGGTGGCCACCGCGCTGCTGCGCCCGGTGGCCGGTCTGCTCGCACGTTTCGTTCCGCGTCCGCTCGCCGTGGCGGCCGCCCTGATCGGCAGCCTCTTCCTGGCGCTCGGTGTGCTGGCCCTGGTGGGCGAGGCGGTCGCGGGGGAGCGCACCGGCCTGGAGCGGGAGTTCGGCACCGGCGTCGACCGGATCGAGCACTGGCTGGAGGCCCCGCCCTTCCGGCTGGACCCCGACTCGCTCAGCGACGTCCGGGCCCGGATCGGCCGCCTGCTGTCCAGCCACCGGGCCACCGTCCTCAGTACCGCGCTGAGCGGTGCGGACCGCCTGCTGGAGGTCCTGACGGTCCTCGCCCTCGCTCTGTTCTGCTCGGTCTTCTTCATCAACTCAGGGGACCGCCAGTGGCACTGGTTCTGCGAACAGCTGCCGACCCGGTCCCGCGCCCGGGCGGACCTCGCCGGCCGGGCGGCGTGGCGGACGTTCACCGGGTACACCCGCGGCGTGCTGCTCGTCGCCGCCACCAACGCCGTCCTGGTCGGCATCGCGCTCTCGCTGCTGGGGGTGCCGCTGGCGGTCCCCCTGGCCCTGCTGGAGTTCTTCGCCGCCTTCGTGCCCCTCATCGGCTCGCCCGTCGCCCTGGCCGTGGCCGCGGTGGTGGCCCTGGCGACCAAGGGCCCCCTGGTCGCCGGGGTCGTCGTCGCGCTGATCGTGGTGATCGGCCAGATCGAGGGGCACCTGCTGCACCCGCTGGTGATGAGCTGGGCGGTCCGCCTCCACCCGGTGGTGGTCGCCCTCGCCGTCGTCGGCGGTGCCGTCGCCGCGGGGGTGGTCGGTGCCGTGGCCGCCGTCCCGCTGGTGGCGGTGGTGTGGTCGGTGCGGCAGGCGCTGAGGAGGGACGCGGAGACCGCGGCCGACGGCGGCGACCGCCCCGACACCTCCTGACCGGGCGCCCCCTGCCCGCCCCCGCCGTCCCGGGCCCCGACCGCTCCGCGCACCGCCGCTACCCCCCTGATCCGCACCCCACGACTGGAGGCACCTCCCGTGCACCTGCTGCTCCCGGTGGTCTTCGCGATCGGGGCCGCTCTCAGCAACGCCCTGGCGACCGTCCTCCAGCGCAAGGCCGCCCTCGACGTCCCGCGCTCCGCCGGCCTGCGGCCCGGTCTGATGCTCGACCTGCTGCGCCACCCGGTCTGGCTGGGCGGCATGGCGGCGGTCGTGGCGGCGGCCGTCTGCCAGGCCGTGGCGCTGGCGACGGGCCCGCTGACGGTGGTGCAGCCGCTGTTCGTGCTGGAGCTTCCGCTGACCCTGGTGATCGCCTCGCTGATGTTCCACAGCGGACTGCCCGCCGCCGGCTGGCGGGCCGTGGGCGCCGTGGTGGTGGGTCTGGGGCTCGCGCTGTTCGCCGCGTCGCCCAGCGGCAACCGCACCAGCGTGCCCCTGGACCGCTGGGTGACCGCGCTCGCCGTCTGCGCGGCGGTGGTCGCCGCGCTCGCCGTCGCGGCCGTGCGGCGTCCGGAGGGCCGGGCGCGTGCGGCCTTCCTCGGCACGGCGACGGCGATCTCCTACGCGGTCACGGCCGCGCTGATGAAGTCCGCCATGCACATCCTGGACGGGGACGGGATCACCGGCTTCCTGACGGCCTGGCAGACCTACGCCTTCGCGGTCACCGGCGTCCTGGCGCTGTTCCTGCTGGAGAACGCGATGCAGGCGGGTCCGCTGGTCGCCTCGCAGCCCGCCCTCACCCTCGGGGACGCGGCCGTGAGCCTGGCTCTGGGGATCCTGCTCTACGAGGAGCACCTGCGCACCGGGTGGTGGCTCATCCCGCAGGCGGTGGGGGTGGCGCTGGTGGCCGCGGGGGTGTTCGCGCTGGCCCGGCTGCCGCTGGCGCGCTCCCTGGCGGCGGACCCGTCCTGAGACCCGGCCCCCGGCCCCACGGGCCCCCGGCCTTGCCCCGTTGCCCCCGGCCCGTCCGGCCTGCGTCCCGCCCGCCCCGTCCGGCCGCCCGGCCTGCGTCCCGTCCGGAACCTGCGTCCCCCTTGCCCCGTCCGGCCACCCGGGCCTCAGCCGCGCATCAGCTCCGAGACCTTGACGAAGGTGTAGCCGCGGCGTCGGAGCTCGGGGACGATCCGGCGCACCGCGGGCTCCGTGACCGGCGCCGCGCTGCGCGTGCAGTGCATGACGACGAGCGAGCCGGGACGCACCCCGGCGAGCACCTGCTCGGCGACCGCGTCCGCGTCCGTCGCGAAGGCGTCGCCGCTGACCACGTCCCACTGCACGGCCGTGACCCCGGTCGGCGCCACGGCGCGCAGGGCCGCGTCGTCGTGGCAGCCGCCCGGGAAGCGGAAGTAGGGCACCGTGTTGCGCACGCCGGCCTTCTCGAAGGCGCGGAACGCCCGCTCCACATCGCCGCGCATGTCCGTCCGTGCGATGACCGGGAGCCCGTAGCAGTCGGGCGTGAAGGCGTGGTGGCTGTAGGAGTGGTTGGCGGTCTCGAACAGCGGATCGGTGCCGATGCTCCGGGCCTGACGGGGGTACTCCTCGGCCCAGCGTCCGGTCATGAACACCGTGGCCGGGACCTTCAGCGCGCGCAGGGCGGCGATCAGCCCCGGGTTGTCGAAGCGCTCGCCCCGTGCGGCGCGCGGTCCCTGGTCCGCCGTCATGTCCGCGTCGAAGGTGAGGGCGACCAGCTTCGGGGCCCCGGCCCCGCGGTCCTCGGCACGGGAGAACACCGGCGCGGCCCCGCCGGGCCCCGGCGCCAGGGTCGGGGCCCGGCCGGGCCCGGCCGCCTCGTTCCCCGGCTGCGCCGAGGCGCCCGCCGCACCGGTCGGCTCCGGGGAGCGGGCCGCCCCCGGCGCCCGGGCCTCCGGCGCCGGGGACGGTGCGGCCGCTGGGCTTCCCGAGGCGACGGGGCCGGTTCCGCTGCCCGCCGAGCAGCCGGCCAGCGCCGCCACCAGCAGGCACATACACGTCAATGTCCGTACAAAGGAGTTCACTCGACGCAAGGTATCCGACGGCCTCCGTGACGGGCGCTCAGCCGCTGCTCCACCGCCCCGCCGCGTCGCCGCCCGTCGCCGCAGCGAGGCGGACCCGTTGCCGCGCGCGGCCGTGCGATGATGCGGCGGATCCCGCCGGTGCCCAGGAAGGAGCGGCATGGCCCCGCGCCGCACGCACGGAGTGCTCGCCACCGCCGAGGAGCTGCTCGCCGAGGCCCCACCGGAGCGCGGCGGCGTCCTGTGGGCCCTGTCGCCCACCGCGCGGCAGCTCGACGCCAACCTCGTCCGCCTCCCGTCCGGGGGGAGCGTGGCGGCCCACGGGGAACCCGATCTCGACGTGCTGCTGTGCGTGCTGGAGGGCGGCGGGGCCCTGACCGTCGCCGGGGAGGAGCAGCGGTTGGGGGCGGGGGCCCTGGTCTGGCTGCCGCGCGGCGCACGGCGGTCGCTGACCGCAGGTCCCGAGGGGCTGGTGTACCTGACGGCGCACCGCAGGCGGCCGGGCCTGACGATCGGCTCCGCCCCGCCGGGCGGGGCACGCGGGGACGGCGGCGAGCCCCCCTGCCTGGCGGACCGTCTCTGCCCTGCCTGCGACCGCCCCGCCGAGGCCGCCGACGCCCGCTTCTGCGCCCGCTGCGGCACCCGCCTCCCGGACTGAACGGGGCCCCTCGCGGGCGGCCCGTGCGGAACCGGACGGACAGCCGGCGGCGGTGTTCCGCAACGCCGTTGAGCACAACGCCCGTCTCCTGCGTATCACTGTGCGGACGCGTCCCCCGGTGCCCCGCGGCACCGGAACCCGTATCCCCCCGCAGGAGGCAGCGAGTTGAGTCACAGGCGAATACCCAAGCGGAAGGCCGTGATGGCCGTGGCCGGAGCAGCGGCCGTCGCGGCGGCGGCGGTACTGCTGCCCCAGGCGAACGCGTCCCAGTCCGGCTCCGAGGAGCCCTCGGCCGCGGCGCCGCGGGCCCTGAGTGCGGCCTCCGCACGGGATCTGATGGTCCGGATCGGGCCGGACCTCGGCGAGGCGTACGGCGGCGCCTACTACGACGCGGCCGAGCGCCGGCTGGTGGTCAACGTCGCCGGAGGCGACGGCGAGGCGGCCGAGCGGGTGCGCCGCGCCGGAGCCGTGCCGAGAAGCGTCAACAACAGCATGGGCGCGCTGAACCGCGCGGCGGACACCCTGTCGGACAGGGCCGCCGTCCCCGGCACGGCCTGGGCCGTGGACCCCCGGACGAACACCCTCCGGGTCACGGCCGACCGCACGGTCTCCGGTGAGCGCTGGGACCGCCTGGAGGCGGCCGTCGAGGAGCTCGGCGCCGGCACCGCGCGACTCACCCGCTCCAAGGGCGAGTTCCGCACCTTCCTGGAGGGCGGGGACGCGATCTTCGGCGGCGGGGCCCGGTGCTCCCTCGGCTTCAACGTGGTGACGGGCGGGGGTGCGCCGGGCTTCCTCACCGCCGGGCACTGCGCCGTCTCCTCGGCCCGGTGGTCCGAGGAGCCGGGCGGTGCCCCGGTGGGCACCGTCCAGGCCGCGACCTTCCCCGGTGACGGGGACTTCGCCCTGGTGACGTACGACGACCCGGCGACCGAGGCCCCCAGCTCGGTCGACCTGGGCAACGGGCAGACCCTGGACATCCGGGGTCCCGCCGAGGCCGCGGTGGGCCTGGAGGTCTTCCGGATGGGCAGTACGACGGGCCTGAACGGGGGCCGGGTCACCGGCCTCGGCGCCACCGTCAACTACCCGGAGGGCACGGTCACCGGCCTCGTCCAGACCGACGTCTGCGCGGAGCCGGGGGACAGCGGCGGCGCGCTCTTCACCCGGGACGGCGCCGCGATCGGCCTCACCTCGGGCGGCAGCGGCGACTGCACCTCCGGCGGCGAGACCTTCTTCCACCCGGTCACCACGGCGCTCGCGGCGGTCGGCGCGCGGATCGACGGAGCCGGCGGGCAGCAGGGCGGGGGCTGACGGGACCGCTGACAGGACCAGGGCGGCACCGGCCGTGAGGCGGGCACCGGTGAGCAGGGTCGAGGAGGTGAGGCGGAGGACGGTGGCGGCTTCCCGGGAGGCCGCGGCCGACGGTGTGCCGTGACGGTGCCCCCCACGGGGGTGCCGCCCGGGGGCGGCGGGTGGTGGACCGAGGAAGGCGGTCCGCCACCCGCCGCCGCTTCGCGTCCGGGCCCCGGACCGCCCCTGCGGTCACGCTGCCGGGGCGGCCCTCGTCCGGCGTCTGCACAACCCTCGACCGGGGCGGCCGCGTCCTGCGGCGGCCCGGCGCCCGCCCGGCGCCCGCCCGGTGTCTGTCCGGGGCGCCCCGGGCCTCCTGCCCCGGATCTCAGGTGCCCAACTGAATTGTGCACAACTTAATCGTGTGCTTTGATTGGTGCTCCCGGTTCCCGACCCACGAGGGATGGACTTCCATGGATGCGCTCTACACCGCCGTCGCCACCGCCAACGGGCGCGAGGGCCGCGCCGTCAGCTCCGACGGCGTGATCGACCTGCCGCTGGCCTTCCCCGCGGCGCTGGGCGGCAACGGTCAGGGCACCAACCCCGAGCAGCTGTTCGCTGCCGGCTACGCCGCCTGCTTCGCCAGCGCCATGGGGGTCGTCGCCCGCCAGGAGAGGATCGACGTCGAGGACGCCTCGGTCACCGCGGAGGTCTCGATCGGCAAGGACACCGACGGAGGCTTCGGCCTCTCCGTGATCATGCGCGTGGAACTCCCCGAGCACCTCCAGGGCGAGCCGGGCCGCGCCCTGCTGGAGAAGACCCACGCCTACTGCCCGTACTCCAAGGCCACCCGCGGCAACCTGCCCGTGGAGCTGGTCGTCGAGTGACCGCGGGGCGTACGGCCCCCGGCGAGCCCGGGGGCCGTACGCCTCAGGCGCCCGCGAGCAGGAACCTCCTGGCCTTCGCCGCGTCGAAGCCGCCGACCGGGAAGCGGGGGTCCATCGCCTCCAGATGCTCCAGCAGCAGCCTGCTCACCGCCCAGTTGCGGTACCACTTGCGGTCCGCGGGCACCAGGTACCAGGGGGCCTCCGGGACGGCGCAGCGCTCCAGCGCGAGTTCGTACGCCTGCTGGTACTGCGGCCACAGGCCGCGCTCCTCGATGTCCCCGGGCGCGAACTTCCAGTGCTTGTCGGGGTTGTCGATCCGCGCCAGCAGGCGCTTGCGCTGCTCCTCCCAGCTGATGTGCAGGAAGACCTTCACCAGGGTGATGCCGTCCTCCGCCAGCGACTCCTCGAAGCGGTTGATCTGCCCGTAGCGCCGTTCCAGCCGCTCGGGCGCCACCAGGCGGCGCACCCGGGCGATCAGCACGTCCTCGTAGTGCGAGCGGTCGAAGATGCCGATCTCCCCCGGCCGGGGGAGGGCCCGGGTCACCCGCCACAGGAACGGGTGCCCCAGCTCCTCCTCGGTCGGCGCCTTGAACGCCCGGATACGGCAGCCGGCCGGGTTGAACAGGCCCACCACATGCTTGACGGTGCCGCCCTTGCCGCTGGTGTCCATCCCCTGCAGGACCAGCAGGAGGCGCCTGCGGTCACCACCGGTCGCCGAGGCGAACAGGCGTTCCTGGAGGTCGGCGAGGCGGCTGCCCGTCGCGGCGGTCTCCGCCAGGGCGGCGGCCTTGTCGGGAGGGCCCCCCGGAGTGGCGCGCGCGTCGTATCCGGACAGCTCGATCCGCTTCCCGCCCGGCAGGCGCAGCAGGTCGGAGAGCCGCTTCCCGTCGTCCGCCTCCGCCTCCGCGCCCTCGCGCTTCCCCGGCTTCCCGCCGTCCGCCTCGGCCACCGCACAACCCCTCTCCGTCGCCGTCCCGGCCTTCTGCCGCCCGGCCGGGCGCGGCCGGGGCTCCTGTCACGATGGTCCGACGCCCGCGGCGCCCCCGCGACCCCGGAGCCCGGCCGTGCGCGGCCGGGTCCGTCAGTGCCAGGGGCCCGTCACGGCGAACGTCGTCCCCGGGGTGTAGCAGTTGAGGTACATCGTCTCCCCGTCGGGGGAGAAGCAGACCCCGGCGAACTCGCCCCACTCGGGGTCGCCGGGGGTGCCGGTGTCCTGGGCGTTCCGCGCCAGGGCGTAGACCTCGCCGCGCCTGGTCACGCCGTAGACGTGCTGGCTGCCGCTGCCGTCCTCGCACACCATCAGGCCGCCGCCCGGTGCGAGGCAGATGTTGTCCGGCGACTCGCCCGGCAGCTGCACGTCGGTGCCGGGGCCGAAGGCGACGACGAGCGTCAGCCGCCGGCGGTCCGGCTCGTAGCGCCACACCTGCCCGAAGTGGGTCCCGGCGGAGCCGTCGTCGACGCGGGCGAAGCTGGAGACGAAGTACACCGAGCGGCCGCCCCAGTAGCAGCCCTCCAGCTTCTGGGCGTGGGTGATGCCGCCGCGGCCGAAGTCCTGGTGCCGGATGGGCGTCTCGCGCGCCTGGGAGTCGGGGACCGGGACCCATGAGACCCCGTCGAAGCGGGCCCCGGTCTCCCGGATGCCGGACAGGTCCGCCACCCCCGGCACCCGCATGGCCTGGAGCTCGCCCCCGGCCCGGAGCGAGCCCCGCCCGCCGAGCGGCCGGGCGGGGAGGAAGCGGTAGAAGAGCCCGAAGGGGCGCTCGAAGGCGTCCTCCGTCTCGTAGACGATCCCGGTGCGCGGGTCGACGGCGACGGCCTCGTGCTGGAAGCGTCCCATGGCCGTGAGCGGGACGGCCCCGGTGCGGCGCGGATCGGTGCCGTCGACCTCGAAGACGAAGCCGTGGTCCTTGGTGTAGCCCCGGGTACCGGCCCTGTCCTCGTTCTCCTCGCAGGTCAGCCAGGTGCGCCAGGGGGTGGGGCCGCCCGCGCAGTTGACGGCGGTACCGGCGACGGCCACCCGTTCGGACACCACCGCCCCGCGGTCGTCGAGCACCAGCGCGGTGCAGCCGCCCTCGGCGGCCGGGTCGTAGGTCAGGCCCTCGATCCGCGGCACCGGCACCCGGCTGCGGGGGCGGTTCTCGTGGTTGCGGACCAGCACGACCCCGCCCCCGCGGCCCGCGAAGGCGGCCATGCCGTCGTGGTTGGAGGGCACCCGGCCCTCACCGGAGCGCAGCGGGCGGCCCTCACGGGAGAGGACCCGGTAGCGGAAGCCCCGCGGCAGGTCGAGCAGCCCCTCGGGGTCCGGCACCAGGGGGCCGTAGCCGCCGTGGCCGCGGGCGGCGGCCGTTCCCGCGAACAGCTCGGCGAGCGCGCCGTTGAAGACGATCGAGGCGCCCAACGCCCCGGCGCCCGACAGTACCTGACGTCGTGTGGTGCTCATCGGCAATCAACTCCCTGTGGGGTCCCCTTCCCGCCGCCGTGGGGGGCGCGGGAGGGGTCGGGAAACGCGACCGCTCGTGTGTAGCACGGGGTGCTCCGCCGGGGAACCAGGCGTGGCCGCGGCGGCCGCCGGTGTCGCCGTGCCGGACCTGCGGCACGGCGGCACCGGCCGGGCCTCAGGCCAGCGAGGCGCTCAGCGTGATGGTGGTGCCGGTCAGGGCCTGGCTGACCGGGCAGTTGGCCTTGGCGTCCTCGGCCGCCTTCACGAAGGCCGCCTCGTCCAGACCGGGCACCTCGCCCTGCACGGTCAGGTGGATCCCGGTGATGCCCTCGCCCGGCTGGAAGGTGACCTCCGCCTTGGTCTCCAGCCGCGCGGGCGGGGTGCCCGCGCCCGCCAGGCCGTGGGAGAGCGCCATGGAGAAGCAGCTGGAGTGGGCGGCCGCGATCAGCTCCTCGGGGCTGGTCTTGCCGTCGGGGGCCTCGGCGCGGGCGGGCCAGGAGACCGGGTACTCACCGACTCCGGAGGAGTCCATCGTGACGGCGCCCTTGCCGTCCATCAGGTTGCCTTCCCAAACGGTGTGCGCCTGGCGCGTGGTAGCCATGATCTTCCCTTCGGAAACGGGGGTGACGCCCCCAAACCTACTGCGCCACCAAGCCCTTCGCGTCCCGTGCCAGTGCCGTGAGTCGGGAGATGGCCCGGAAGTACTTCTTCCGGTAACCGCCGCGCAGCATCTCGTCACCGAACAGGGCGTCGAAGGGCACCCCGGAGGCCAGCACGGGGACCTCGCGGTCGTACAGCCGGTCCGCCAGCACGACCAGGCGCAGCGCCGTCGACTGGTCCGGCACCGGCTGAACGCCGGTGAGGCAGACGGCGCGGACACCGTCGGTCAGCGCTCCGTAGCGGCTCGGATGCACCCGGGCCAGGTGCTCCAGCAGCAGGGGGAAGTCGTCGAGCGAGGCGCCCTCGGTCGCGTAGGCGGTCCGGGTCACCTCGTCCTCGGTGGCCGGCGGGGGAGCCTCGGGCAGTCCGCGGTGGCGGTAGTCCTCGCCGTCGATCCGCAGGGGCCGGAAGTGCGCGGACAGCCCCTGGATCTCGCGCAGGAAGTCGGCTGCGGCGAAGCGGCCCTCGCCCAGCTTGCCGGGCAGGGTGTTCGAGGTGGCGGCGAGCGCGACGCCCGCCTCGACCAGACGGCTGAGCAGCGTCGACACGAGCACGGTGTCGCCCGGGTCGTCGAGTTCGAACTCGTCGATGCACAGCAGCCGGTGCCCGCCGAGCGTGGCCACCGTCTGCTGGAAGCCGAGCGCGCCCACCAGGTTGGTCAGCTCGACGAAGGTGCCGAACGCCTTCAGGGAGGGCTCCGCCGGGGTGGCGTGCCACAGCGAGGCCAGCAGGTGGGTCTTGCCGACGCCGTAGCCGCCGTCGAGGTAGACGCCGCGCGGGCCGGCGGGGGCCGGGGGCCTGCGGGAGAACCAGCGCCGCCTGCCGCTGCCCGTCGCATGGGCGCCGCCGAGGCCCGAGGCGAACCCGCCGAGCACCTTCACGGCCTCGACCTGGCTGGGCTGGTTCGGGTCGGGGACGTAGGTGTCGAAGCGCACCGCGTCGAAGCGCGGCGGCGGCACCATCTCCGCCACCAGCCGGTCGGCGGGGACATGCGGCTCGCGGGCGCACAGCGAGAGGGGAGCGGCTTCTGCTATCGGGCTGGTCGGCACAGTCATCAACTGTAAGGGCCGTGTAAGACTGCTCGGTATGCGACGCCTGTTCCCTGTGACCGACCAGACATCCGATTCCGAGGGGGCGAGAGACCGGGAGTGGTCGCTCGACGAGCTGGCCGAGGCCTACGCCTACCCGCTGCCGGACGGGCCCGGTGCGGAGCCGGGTGCCGCGGGCCGCGCCTGGCTCCGGGGGAACATGGTGTCCTCGCTCGACGGCGCCGCGGCCCACGAGGGCCGCTCGCAGCCGCTCTCCGGCGCCGCGGACATGCGGATCTTCGGCACGCTGCGCGGGCTCGCGGACGCCGTGCTCGTCGGGGCCCAGACGGTGCGCTCGGAGGGCTACCGGCCCGCCCGGGCCCGGGAGGCCTTCGCCCGGCGGCGCCAGGCCGCTGGCCAGGGTCCGGCCCCGGCGATCGCCGTGGTCAGCGCCTCGCTGGACCTGGACTTCTCGCAGCCGCTGTTCACCGAGCCGCTGGTGCCGACGCTGGTGCTCACCGGGGCCGCGGCCCCGGCCGACCGGCTCGGGCGCGCCGAGCGCGCCGGGGCCGAGGTGGTCGTCGCGGGCGACGGCCCGGGTGTGGAGCCCGCCCAGGCGCTGAGGGCGCTGGCCGGGCGGGGGTTCACCCGGCTGCTGACCGAGGGCGGGCCGCGTCTGCTCGGGCAGTTCGCCGCGGCCGGGGTGCTGGACGAGCTCTGCCTGACCCTCTCGCCGACGATGGCCGCGGGCGACGCCCAGCGCATCGCCGGGGGCCCGGCCCTGGCGGACCCCGCGCGCTTCGCCCTGGTGTCGGTCCTGGAGGAGTCGGGCTTCCTGTTCACCCGGTACCGCCGGGCGTGAGTGCGCCCCTCCGCCCGGGGCGCCGGGGCGGGCGCCGGGTGACCGGAGCGGGCCAGGGATGCCCGGCCTCGTCCCACGGGCGTGTGAGGGGCCGTCCCACCTGCGTGTGAGCCTGGGTACCCGGAAGGCGACAATCACCGGAATTTTCCGTTCCGGTTAGCGCCGGAGGGGCACACTGGTCTCGCAGGCCCCGTGCGTCAACGGGGGAGGATGGTTTCCGCAGAAGGGCTCCCGCCGGTGTTCACAAGCGTACTGATGATCGAGAAGCCCCTGTCCCCGGAAGACGTCGAGTTCCTCACCACGCTGCACGGGGACGAGGCGGTCGCCTTCGTCCTGCTGATGCAGCCCCGAGGTGACCAGGCCGACGTCCTGCTGCGCGCCATCGACGACGTGGCGCTCGGCGAGCTGAAGGACGCGGTCCGGGAGGGGGACGAGCCCGAGGGCAGCGAGGCGAAGGGCCCGGCCGAGCGGGGCCTCGCCCACTCGCTCGCCGCACTGAAGGCCGCAGGCTGCGAGGCGCACGGGCAGGTGGTGGAGAAACACCCGCTGGACAGACTGAAGGCCGTGGTCGAGGAGTCCGGCGCCGACGAGGTGATCGTGCTCACCGAACCCCACTACGTCGAGGAGTTCTTCCACCGGGACTGGGCCTCCCGGGCCCGCCACAAGGTCGGTGTGCCCGTCCTGAAGCTGTTCGCGCACAGCGAGTAGCCGCACCCGGGCCGGCCGGGGCCCGGCGGGGCGCCGCGGGCCCGGCCCCCGCGGTGCCCTGCGGGCCCCCGGTCGCCCATTAGGGTGGGCCCCGGCACGTACTCGCACACCCCGGGAGATCGACACATGGCACCCGCCGTCCCCAGCGCCATGGAGCGCCCGCACTTCATCGGCATCGGCGGCGCCGGGATGTCGGGCATCGCGAGGATCCTCGCCAGCCGGGGCGCGAAGGTCGCGGGCAGCGACGCACGGGACTCCGCCACCGCCGCCTCCCTGCGCGAACTCGGCGTCACCGTGCACCTCGGCCACGCCGCCGTGCACCTCGCCCCCGACGCCACCTGCGTGGTCGTCTCCAGCGCGATCCGCGCCGACAACCCCGAGCTGGTGAGGGCCGCCGAACTCTCGGTGCCGGTCGTCCACCGCTCCGACGCCCTGGCCTCCCTGATGCACGGCACCCGCCCGCTCGCCGTCGCCGGCACCCACGGCAAGACCACCACCACCTCGATGCTGGCCGTCGCCCTGACCGAACTGGGCGAGGACCCCTCCTACGCGATCGGCGGGGACCTCGCCGGACCCGGCACCAACGCCCGCCACGGCGAGGGCGCGATCTTCGTCGCCGAGGCCGACGAGAGCGACCGCAGCTTCCAGAAGTACGACCCCGAGGTCGCGATCGTCCTCAACGTCGAACTCGACCACCACGCCAACTACGCCTCCATGGACGAGATCTACGAGTCCTTCGAGGCCTTCGCCGCCAAGATCGTGCCCGGCGGCACCCTGGTCGTCGGCGAGCACCCCGGCGCCCGCGAGCTGGCCGCCCGCCTCTCCGGGCGCCCCGGCGGCCCCGCGATCGTCACGGTCGGCGAGGCGGAGGGCTCCGACGTGTGGATCCGCTCCCTCACCCCCCGCGGCATGACCAGCGAGGTCGCCGTGGTCATGGACGGCACCGAGCACGTCTTCACCGTCTCCGTGCCCGGCCGCCACTACGCCCACAACGCCGCCGCCGCGCTGGCCGCCGGCGCGCGCCTCGGCATCGACCCCGCGCAGCTCGCCCGTGCCCTCACCGCCTACACCGGCGTCGGACGGCGGCTGCAGCCCAAGGGCGAGGCGGCCGGGGTGCAGGTGGTCGACTCCTACGCCCACCACCCCACCGAGATGACGGCCGACCTGGAGGCCATGCGCGGCGCCGCACAGGACTCCCGCCTGCTGGTCGTCTTCCAGCCCCACCTCTACTCCCGCACCCAGGAACTCGGCCGCGAGATGGGCCGGGCCCTCGCCCTCGCCGACGCCTCCGTCGTCCTCGACATCTACCCGGCCCGCGAGGACCCGATCCCCGGCGTCACCAGCGAACTGATCATCGAGGCCGCCAAGGACGCGGGCGCCGAGGTGGTCGCCGTGCACGACAAGGCCGACGTCCCCGCCGTCGTCGCGGGAATGGCCGGGCCGGGCGATCTCGTTCTGACCATGGGCGCGGGCGACGTCACGGACCTCGGCCCGGACGTGCTGGCCCACCTGTCGAACCGAGGGAGCGCATGATGGCCTACGACGTCGAGAAGCCGGACGAGCAGTGGCGGGCCGAGCTGAGCCCGGCCGAGTACGCGGTGCTGCGCCAGGCCGGCACCGAGCCCGCCTTCACCGGCGAGTACACCCACACCACGACCCCCGGGACCTACGCCTGCCGCGCCTGCGGGGCCGAACTGTTCCACTCGGAAACCAAGTTCGCCTCGCACTGCGGCTGGCCGTCCTTCCACGACCCGAGGCACACCGACGCGGTGGAGCTGATCGAGGACCGCTCCCACGGCATGGTCCGCACCGAGGTCCGCTGCGCCGGCTGCGGATCCCACCTGGGGCACGTCTTCGAGGGCGAGGGCTACCCGACCCCCACCGACCAGCGCTACTGCATCAACTCGATCTCGCTGACGCTGAGCCCGGAGTCCGGCGAGGGCTGACCGGCACGGCGTGCCCGCGGCCTCCCCGGGGCACCGGGGAGGCCGCAGGGGCCCGCTCCCCGCGCCCCCCCGCCGACCCGGCACGGCGGAGACCCGGCCCCCCCGGGCGTACCCGCCCCGGGCCGGCCGGTGAAGGGCCGTGCCGCGCGGGCGCGCGGCCCCGGACGGATCCTTCCGATTGCGGGGTGCGGCCGGCCGACGGAGCATCGCAGCGGGAGAGACCCGCGCCGGTGCGTTCCGGCCGCTGCCCGTTTCGGAGTGATGCACCATGGATCCGTCCTCCCTGGCCGCCGTCGAGTCGGTCGTCGGTGGCGGCAGGGCCGTCATCGCGGCCGACGACAGCATCGTCGTGGACATCGTGAAGGCCACCGTGAGGAGCGGCAGGACCGCCACCTTCTACCTGACCCGGGCCCAGTTCTCGGCCGTCAACGCCTGGTACTGGACACCGCAGCGGATGAGCCACCTGGGGCTGGAGCCCGTGGCGGAGCACGAGATGGCCCGGATCACGGCGGAACTCGGCGCCGAGGCGTGCGGCTCGGCCTACTCCAACCGGATCACCTGCCCCGACGGGCACACCTACGGCGCACTCGAGTTCGTCCGGCAGGGGATCGAGGAACACGGCCTGGAGGCGACCCGGGCGGTCTTCGGCCTCAAGGACACGGCCGTCATCCGCGCCAACCCCCACCAGCAGGTGGTCTGCCCCCGCTGCCGTCGCCGGCTGGCGACGCCCCACTACTACGTGTACTGGGGCTACGGGTGCTGCGTGGACCTGGACGACACGTCCCCCGCGGCCTTCGCCGCCGGACGCCGCTGAACTCCGGGCCGGAGCCCCGCAGGGCCCCTGCCGCGGCCCGGCCCGCCGCACGGCGGCCACGGCGGCTCAGGACGCGGTGACGAAGGGCTCCAGCAGCGCGGTCAGCTCCTCGGGCTTCTCCACCGGCAGCTCGTGGCCGGCGTCCACGATCCGCACCTGCGCGTCGGGGTACTCCTTGGCCATCCGCAGCATCTGCGACAGCGGAAGCTGGATGTCGTGGTACCCGTGCACCAGCAGCACGGGAACCCGGATCTCGTGCACCCGGTCCAGCACGTCGAAGTCCCGCATCGCGCCGTAGCAGGTCATCACGACCTCCCGCGGGGTGGCCGCCGACTCCCGGACGTACTGCCTGATCCGCTCCCGGGGATAGCCGGGGGCGAAGGCCCGGCGGATGTTCGCCTCGACGAACAGCCGGAACGGCACCAGCGTGGACGCCGCCATCAGCAGTCCCCGGGCGCGGCTGTAGGTCATCCTGGAGATCGAGTCGACCAGCACCAGCCGCTCCACCCGCTCCGGGTGGGCCAGGGCGATCGTCTGGGAGATCATCCCGCCCATCGAGTGGCCCACCAGCACGAAGCGCTCCAGCCCGAGGTGGTCCAGGAGCGCCATGACGTCCCCGGCGAGCTCCGCGATGCTGCGCCGCCCGGAGCCCTCGCTCTCCCCGTGGCCGCGCAGGTCGAGCCGCACGACCCGCCGCGTCGCGGAGAAGTGCGCCGTCTGGTGGTCCCAGCGGTGCCGGTCGGCCGTCCAGCCGTGCACGAACACCAGCGGGACGCCGCCGCCCTCGCGCGGTCCCTCGTCGTCGTACGTCAGGCGTGCGCCGTCGACTTCCAGCTGGGGCATGGCGGGTGGCCTCCTGGTGCGGAGCGGGTGGGACGGACGGGGAGCCCCCGGGGTGCCGCGGTGACGTGCGCGGCACCCCGGGGCGGTCACCGGCGCTTCTCCAGGAAGTCGAGGATGTGCCCGAAGACGTCCAGCGCGGCGCCCCTGCCGAGGAACGTGTCGAGGTGACCGTAGCCGGGAATCTCGGTGTACGCCACGTCCAACCGGGGCTGCCTGCGCGCCAGTACCCGGTGGCACAGCTCCTGCGAATCCAGCCACAGCCCGTTCTCGCTGCCCGACAGCAGCAGCACCGGGGCGTCGATCGCCCCCGCGGCGTCCAGCGCGTTCCGCGGCAGCGCGCGGTAGCGCAGGTCCCCGTCGTTCCAGCGGACCACGGTGCGGGCCAGCTCGATCCGGCGCAGGTGCGGCAGGATCCACAGCGGCGCCGGGCCCAGCAGCTCGGCCAGGCGGTCGTGGGTCGTCCGCGTCAGGTGCTCGTGCACGAACAGCGAGGCACCCGTGCCCCAGGCCGAGTTGTGCAGGATCTGGCAGGTGGGGTCGGGGCACTCCGCCCGTCGCGAGGCGAGCGCGAACAGGGGCGTGTACTTCGAGCGGAAGCCCACCGTGCGGAAGTCCACCGGGATGTGGTCGATCCGCGACTTCAGCAGCTCCCCCGCGAGGGTCATGCGCAGCGAGGTTCGGCCCGCGAGCCTCGGGGTGAGGAACACCCCCTGGGAGACCACACCGGCGAGCCCCGGCACCAGCCCCGCCGCCATGCTCATCGACAGCGCCAGCGAGCCGATGCAGTGCGCCACCGCGAACAGCGGCCGGTCGCCGATCTCCTGCCGGACCCGTGCGACGGCCCCCGGGATGTCGTACAGGGCGACGTCGTCGTAGGTGTACCGGCGGCCGGTCTCGTTGTAGGGGAGCCGGCAGCTGCCGCGCCAGTCGAGCAGCCACGGCTCGTAGCCCTCGTCGAGCAGCACGTCGACCAGGTTGCGGGTCTCGGGCAGCAGGAACATGTCCGAGGAGGCGGTGTGCCCGTGCAGCAGCAGTACGGCCGGTCCGGCCGGGCGTCCGGCGGTGCGGATCCGGGTCAGCCCCAGCCGCACGCCGTCCCCGGCCCGGAGCGGGACGTCCTCGACGGCCGACGGGGACAGGCGGTGGTGCAGCGGGCGCAGCGCGGTGCCGGTGCGCACCGCGCGGAGCGCGGGCCGGGGTGCGGGCCGTCGTGTGCGGCGGATCATCGGTGGTGCTCCCTGGGGGTCTGGTCGCGGCGCAGGTCGAGCAGGTCGGCGGCGGCGCGGGCGAAGGGGCCGAGGAGCCCGCGGCCCACCTCCGCGCCGAACCAGGCGAGCCAGGTGAGCTTGGCCGCCCGCTTCTCCCGGTCGCTCAGGCGGGGGTCGACCCGGATGCCGTCGACCTGGTCGCGCAGATAGCTGTCGGCGGGCACCACGACCTCCCCGGACAGCAGCGGCGGCCCGTCCTGCCGGCCGATCTCCACGGTGAGCGCCCGGGTCTGCCGCCACAGGTCGCGGCGGGCGCGGGCGTACTTGCGTCCCTCCAGCCACCAGCGGCCCCCGTCCGCGTCGCGCAGCAGCAGCCGGTAGCGCAGCAGCGGATGGCGCATCCCGTGCTCCTCGGGGATGCCCTCCTCGGGCCGCACCCAGACGTCGCCGTGCTCCACCGCCAGCGGCCGCGGATGGAGGGCGGTGCAGAGCAGTTCCCCCGCGACGTCCACCCGGCGCTCGGTCACCAGCTGGTACATGCTCGCGAGCGAGAGGGTGAGCGCCAGCGAGCACGGGGTGTCCGGGGCCCCGCCCACCGGGCCCACCGCGCCCTGCAGCGTCTCGGGGAACCACAGGTAGGGCGGGTCCTCGCGCTGCGGCAGGCGGGCCAGGCCGTCGCGGCTCAGCCGCTCGAAGGTCCGCTGCTGCGCCCGGGCGTCGTAGCGGGCCGCGGGCGGCAGCCCCAGGGCCCGGACCAGGGCCGCGGTCCGCTCGTCCACGGCCGCCGGGCCCTTCAGGGTCGCCTCGCACAGCTTGAGGGCGGTCGGGCTCTGCAGGACCCGGGTGAGGAACTCCAGCTCGGGCACCGGCTCCGCCCGCAGGCGCTCCAGGGTGTCGGCGCGCCACTCGTCCCAGTCCTGCACGCGCACGTGCATCCCGCCGAGGGCCATGTCCCGGACCACGTCGTCCAGGGTGTTGGGCACACCGGTGAGGTTGTAGTCGAAGCCCCAGGCGTCGGGTTCGCACACGATCGCCGCGGCCACCCGGCTCACCCAGTCCACGGGGGCGGCGTTGAGGTAGCGGAAGGCGGGCACGGTGCGGAACCGGCCGAAGGCGGAGATCAGCCCGCTGCTCAGGTCCTGCGGGTTGTAGGCCCCGGTCCTGCTGTGGCCCCCGATGCCGCCCGGACGCAGCGCGGTGACCACCAGGCCGTGGTCGCGGGCGCGCCGCAGCGCCACCTCGGCGGCCCACTTGGTCTGGTCGTAGCCCGCGATCAGCCGGTCCGCCCGGGCCAGCGGGTCGTCCTCGCCCATGGAGGTGATGCCGACCTCGTTGAACACCGCGATCGAGGAGATGTGGTGCAGCGGCTTGGGGCGCCCGGTCGCGGCGAGTTCGGCCAGGGTCAGCGCGCCGAGCACGTTGCTGCGCCGCAGGGAGGGGTAGCCGCGCAGGAAGTCCACCGCCGCGGCGACGCCCACGATGCAGTCGAGTTCGCGGGCGAGGGCCTCCCAGCGCTCCTCGCCGAGCCCGAGGCGCGGTTCGCGGATGTCGCCCGGGAGCACCGTCACCCTTCGGCGCACCTCGGCGGACCAGGGCAGCGCGTAGCCGCGCAGCGCCTCGCCGAGGCGGGCCGTGGCCGCCTCCTCGTCGGCGCCCCGGACCAGGCAGTACACCCGGGCGTCGCTGTGGCGCAGCAGGTCCAGCAGCAGATGGCTGCCGAGGAAGCCGGTCGCCCCGGTCAGCAGGATGCACCGCGGGGGCAGCGGCTCGGGCGGACCGGTCCAGGGCAGCCGGTCGGCGAGCGAGAGGTCGGCCAGGATCTGGTCCAGGTCCTCCTGCCGGGCGCCTGCGGGCTCCCCGGTGACGCTCCCGCCCGCGGGGACGGACGCCGGGACGGACACCGGCACAGCCACGGGGACGGGCCCGGCGGGGGCGGGTGCCGCGACCGGGAGCGCCCTGGCCGGAGGAACCACGGCGGCGGGGTCCGCGGTGCCGGGTCCGGCGGTCGGGGGCAGGGCGGCCTCCGGGTCCGCAGCGCCCAGCCACCTCCGCGCCAGACTGCGGGGGCGGGCGTCGGCGAACACCTCGTCCAGGGGCAGATCCACGCCCAGTTCCCGCCCGAGCGCGGCGATGAGCTCCACTGCCTGGACGGAGGTCCCGCCCGCGTCGAAGAAGTCGGCGTCCGGGGAGAGCACCCCGTCCGGCAGGTGGCGCCCCGCCGCCTCGGCGATCGCCGAGGCCAGCTCGTCCGGGCCGCCGGTGAAGGCGGGCACGGACGGCGCGGCGGGGGAGCCCCCGCCCGCGTCCGGCGCCGCACCGTGCAGCCCGCCGCCCGCCGGGGCGGGCGGCGGGCCCGGATCCGCTCCGGCCGCCGGGGGCCGGGAGGCGGCCGCCACCTTCGCCAGCAGCTCGGCCACGCCGAGACCGCTGCCTCCCCCTTCGATCTCCTCCGCCGTCCGGCGGGCCGCCCCGGCGTCCGCCGGGGCGTCGTTCACCTCACCCATGTGCGCCTTCCACCCTCTGCCAGATCCTTTCCGTCCACCAGGCCGCCGCCCGGCCGTGCGCGTGCCGCACGCCCGTCCGCGCGCGTGCCGTACGTCCGCCGCCCGGCTGTCCACCTGCCGTACGCCCGGCCGTGTGCCTGCCGTACGTCCGTCGTCCGGGCGTGCGCCTGACGCACGCCCGTCGCCCGGCCGTTCGCGTGCCGCACGCCCGTTGCCCGCCGTCCGTCCTGCGGGCCGTGCCGCCGCCCGTCACCGCTGCCGCCAGGAGCGGAACTCCCGCAGCCGCTCCGGTGCGACCACCGCCTCCAGCCGCTCGTCCTGCACCGTGCCCCCGCCCAGGGCGGCCACGATGCGGCGGGCCGGCTCGTTGCGCGGGGTGCGTTCCGCGGTGAACCGCACGGCCGAGCAGCCCAGTTCCTCCGCCCGGTCCGCCAGCCGGCCCAGCAGCCGCTCCTCCACCCCGCGGCCGAGGGCCCGGCAGCTCATCAGCCAGGCATCGACCTCCAGCCGCTCGCCCTCGGGGCGCACGGCCAGCAGCCCGATCTGCCCGTAGTCGCCGAACCGGTCCCGTGCCGAGGCCGTCCACACCTCGCCCCGCCGCCGCCAGCGCGCGAGGTCGCCGCCGTCCGCCG
The DNA here is from genome assembly GCF_043203115.1 of Streptomyces sp. NPDC048001. NCBI lineage: Bacteria > Bacillati > Actinomycetota > Actinomycetes > Kitasatosporales > Streptomycetaceae > Streptomyces > Streptomyces sp. NPDC048001. The sequence goes on along the minus strand of NZ_JBIDBN010000001.1, from coordinate 907,993 downwards.
AACGGGCCCGCAGGGTGAACTGGTTGGTGCGGCGGACCAGTTGCTCGGCCCGCGGCACGTCCTCCTCGTCCAGGGGCCGCACCTCGACCTCCAGCCCCAGCTCCGCGAGGAACTCCTCGAACCCGGCCTGGGCGCGCACCGCGTCGCGTTCGCGCTCCTCCCGGTAGAAGCGGGCCCGCAGGGCGTCCTCCGCCGTCGCCGCGACCGGTACCAGCGGCCACAAGCGGTCGAGGAACTCCTCCAGCCCGGGACCCTCCGGGCAGGTCACGGACAGCACCTGCGGCAGTGCCGCCCGCATCCGGGCGATCTCGGCCGGGTTGTCGTCCAGGAACAGGAAGCTGTCCAGGCCCAGGTTGAGTGCCGAGGCCGCCTGTGCCAGCCGGTCCGGCTTCGGGCCCCAGGCGGCCGAGACGACCGCGAAGTGCTCGGCCGCCAGCAGGCAGTCCGGGCGCTTCAGCACGGAGCGGACCGTGTCCTCGTCGTTGTTGCTGACGAGCACCAGCAGCGTGCCCGCGGCATGCCAGCGCAGCAGCCGCCGCGCCAGCTCGGCCCGCGGACCGCTCAGGTCCACCGCCTCCGGCCCCGCCTCACCGGCGACCCCGCCCCACAGCGTCTCGTCGCCGTCCACCGCGATCACCTTCGGCACCGGGCGCAGGGCCGCCCGCAGGACCCCGGCGAGGCGGAGTGCGACCGCGGCCTGGAAGGGCGGAGTGAACGGGAGGTGGGCCAGCTGCTCGGTGCGCTCGTCGAAGAGCTCACCGACGGCGTGGCCTCCCGTCCAGGACTCCGCGGTGACGAGGGCGATCCCGGGCACCCCGCGCAGCGCCTCGGCCACCTGGCGCTCCCAGGCCGTGAAGCGCGGCTCGGGGCGTGCGGAGGGCAGGATGCCGACCACCAGCGGCCTGCGGGTGCGGGCCGCGAGTTCCCGCAGCGCGGCCGGGTAGGCCCGGGCCAGCTCCGAGAGCAGCGCGTCGTCCACCGGCCCGAAGCGGGCGAGGTCGCCGGCGCGCAGCAGCACCACCCCGGCCGCCGCGTCCGGGTCCGCGAACACCCCCGAGGGGTCGCGCAGGCTCGCCAGCACCTGGTGGTACGGCGCCTCGGCGACCACCGGAGCGGGCCCGGGCTCCCCGTCGGCGAGGGCGGTCGCGCACATCAGCGGCAGATGGCCGAGGGCGAAGGTGGCCGCCAGGGCCAGGGTGCGGCCGCGGGGGGAGCCGCCGTCGGGGAGCGGGGCCCCGCCCGCGGCCTCCGCGACGGCCGGGAGAGCCGCGGGCGCGCCGTCCTCCCCGGCCGGACGGGCCCCGCCGACCGGGGCCGCCGGATGCCGGGCCGCCTCGTCCAGCAGCTCCAGGAACTGTCCGGCCAGGGCCGAGACCGCCCCTTCGTCGAGGATGTCGAGGTTGTGGTCGAGCCGGACCCGCCCGGCGTCCGGGGTCATGGTCACCATCAGGTCCAGGTCGGACCAGCCCGTGCCCGCGGGCAGCACTTCCATCCGGGACAGGCCGCGGGCGGCGGAGCGGACGTAGTTGAAGTACACCTCCACCAGCGGGGCGTTCTCGCGGTACAGGCCCTGGCGTGCCAGCGTCGCCAGGGTGTCGGTGAACGCGGTCCCCTTGCCGAGGACCTGCTCCAGCCGCGCGTCGGTGCGGCGCAGCACGTCCGCGACGGCCTCCGCCGGACCCGCCTGCGCGGGGAACGGGACGGGTACGCCGAAGAAGCCCACCGCCTCGTAGGCGTCGGCGTGGACACGGGTGTCCACGGGCACGGCCAGCACGAAGCGCTCGCGGTTGCGCCGGCGCGCCAGCAGCACCGTCAGCACGCCCAGGCAGAAGGCGGCGGGCGTGACCGCGAGGGAGCCCGCGGCCGCGGAGACCCGGTCCATCAGGCCCTCCGGGAGCGGGACGGAGACACTGCCCGCCCGGTAGGAGCGCGTGGCGGGACGGGCGTCCGGGGGCACGAGGTCCAGCCGCCCGCTGCCCTCGAACGCCTCCCGCCAGGCCGCGTCGCGGGCGCGGGTCCCGGCGTCCGGGGCACCGCCGCTCTGCTGCGCCTCGATCAGCAGCTCGATGTCGCGGTTGGTGACCTCGCCGGGGAGGACGGTGCCCGACAGCTCGGCGTCCAGCTCCGCCGCGACCAGCAGCAGCGACTGCAGGTCGCTCACCGCGTGGTGCGCCCCGAAGACCAGGATCTGCCCCTGCTCGCCGCCGTCCAGCAGCTCGAACCGCCACAGGGGCGGCCGCGCCAGGTCGAACGGCGGCTCCAGCAGGGCGCGGAGCCGCCCGGCCGGGTCCGCGGGCTCCTCGCCGGGGCGCACCCCGGTCCAGCGCAGCAGCGGCCCGCCCGGCGCGCGGTCCACCCGCAGCCGCCATCCGCCTCCGCCGTTCCCGCCGTTCCTGCTGTTCCCGGCGTTCCCGTCGGCCTCCGCGCCTCCACCGGCGACGACCGCCGTCCGCAGCGCCGCGTGGCGCGCCGCGAGCCGGTCCAGGGCGGCCGCCAGGGCCTCCCGGGTGACCGGCGCGAGGAGCCGGACCGCAAGACCCACGGCGTGGGCCGCGCCCGGCATGTCCGGCCGGGCGCTGCGCAGCAGGCGCACCACGTCCCGGGTCGCGGGCCGCAGTTCGCTCTCGGGCACCTCGGCGGGCGCACCGCCCGCCGCCGGAGCCCCGGCGGCCTCCCCGCGGCGTGGGGCCGCACCCGCGGCGTCGGGGAGCGCGGCGTCCAGCACCCCGGCCAGGCCCTGGATGTCGGAGGCCGAGAACACCGCGGCGGCGGGAAGCTCCACCCCCAGCTCGCGGGCGAAGACGTTGCGCAGCTGGACCAGCATCAGCGAGTCCAGCCCCAGCTCCTTCAGTGCCGTGGTCGAGGAGGCGTCCACGGCCCCGCCGGACACCGCGCCGACCCGGGCCCGCACGTACCCCTCCAGCCGCGCGACCCGGCCCGGGCCCGCCGGTGCCGCGAGCACCGCGGCGGCGAGGGCGTCCTCGGCCGGGTCCCCGGCCGGGGCCGCCACCAGCTCCGCCAGCAGCGGACGGGTGCGCACGGCGTCCGGATCGAGCCCCAGCACCTCCCAGTCCACCGCCAGCGGCGCCAGCTGGCGCCGCTCGCTGCCCAGCACCCGCGCGAAGAGCTCACCGCCCTCCCGGGGCGAGAAGGGCACCAGGCCCGACCGGCGCACACCGGCGGCCCGCTCCCCGGACTCCGCCGCCATGCCGACGCCGCTCCAGGCCCCCCAGTCCAGACTGAGCGCCCGGAGCCCGCCGGAGCCCGCGTGGTGGGCCCAGGCGTCGAGGAAGGCGTTGGCCGCCGCGTAGGGGGCCTGGCCCGCGGAGCCCAGCAGGCCCGCGGCCGAGGCGAACAGCACCAGGCTCTCCGCCTCCGGAGCCAGCTCGGCCAGCAGCGCCGTGCCCAGCACCTTCGGCGCCAGGACCCGCAGCATCCGCTCCTCCGTGAGCGCCGCGAGGGGTGCGTCGTCGAGGACACCGGCCGTGTGCACGATCCCGGTGACCGGGCCGAGTCCGCGGCGGACGCTGTCCAGCGCGGCGGCCAGCCCCGCGCGGTCCGCCACGTCCGCGCGGACCGCCCGCACGTCCACGCCGCGCCCGCGCAGCTCCTCCATCCACGCCTCGGCCTCCGGGGCGGGGGCGCCGCGCCCCAGCAGGGCCAGCCGCCGGGCCCCGAGGCCCGCCAGCCGCTCGGCCACGACGCGGCCGAGACCGCCCAGCCCGCCCGTTACCAGGTGGACGCCCTCGGCGGTGACCGCACCGTCGCCGCTCCCGTCCGGCCGGGTGCGGGCCAGCCGGGGCACCAGCCGTCCCGACTCCCGCAGGGCGACCAGCCGTTCGCCGTCGGCGTGCCGCAGCTCGGTGCAGAGCGCGTCCGCGCCGCCGGAGGCGGGCAGGTCGACCAGGGTGGTCGCCAGCTCCGGGTGCTCCTGTGCCACGGTCAGCCCGAAGCCCCAGGCGAGCGCCTGCCACGGCGCCGTCACCCGGTCGCCCGGCAGGGCCGCCTGACTGCCGCGCACCACCACGAACAGCCGCGGCGCCGGGCCGGGCCGCCCGGTGAGCGCCCGGACCAGGTGCAGGGTGGCCAGGCAGCACAGCCGGGCCGCCTCCCGTGCGCTCGGGGCGTCCGAGACGGCCGGGGTGTCGAGCGCCGACAACTGCACCACCCGCTCGGGGGGACCGTCGGGGAACGCCTCGTCCAGCAGGCGGACGAACTGCTCGGGGTCCGCCGGGTCCAGCGCATAGCGTCCCGGCCCCTCCTGGGCGAAGCCCGGCCCGCGCCGGACGACCACCCGCGGGGTGCCGGGGCCGAGCAGCCCGTCGAGGTCCCGGGCCGTCCCGCCCTCGTCGGCGAGGATCAGCCAGTGCCCCTGCCCGGCCGGTTCCCGGGGCGCGGAGCGCGCACGCCAGACGGTCTCGAACAGCGCGTTGTCCAGCGGCGACAGGGCGGCCAGCTCCAGCCCCCGGCACTCCAGCACCAGCCGGTCCTCGGCGTCCCACAGGCGCAGGTCCGCCACCGCCCGGTCCTCCCCGGCGGAGCGCAGTTCGCAGCCCACCCTCACCGGTGCGGTGCCCTGCCCGGTGTACCGGACCAGGCCGACCCCGGCGGGCACGAACGGCCGCCCCTCGGGGGCCCCTTCGGGCAGCGCGGCCGCGTGGAAGGCGGCGTCCAGGACCGCGGGGTGCAGCAGATGGCCGTCGGCCGGCCGGGCGGCCAGCCGCCCGAGCGCCGCGCCCCGCCCGCGGTGCGCCTCGCGAAGGCCCCGGAACGCGGGGCCGTACTCGATGCCCAGCCCGGCGAGGCGGGTGTACACGGCGGCGGTGTCCACCGGCGCCGCACACCGCTCGCGCAGCTCCGCCGGACCCTGCTGCCCTGCCCCGCCGCCGTCCGGGGCATCGGGCACGATCCGCCCGGTGACATGGCGCTCCCAGCGGACCGGACGCTCCCCGGCGGGCGCCGAGGAGACGGTGAACCCCTGCTGCCCGTCCGCCTCCTGGCGGAGCACCAGCTGCAGCCGTACGGCCCGGTCGGCCGGGAGCCGCAGCGGGCGCTCGAACCGGACGCCGGACAGCGCACCGCCCCCGCCCTGCCCGGCGGGCCCGGCGCCCTGGTCCCGCACCGCCGCCGCGGCCTCCAGCGCCATGCCGAGGAACGCGGACGCGGGCAGCCACACCTCGCCGCCCACCCGGTGGTCTGACAGATAGGCGAAGCGAGTGTCGCGCAGGTCCACCTCGCTCTGGAACAGGTGCCGCCCGGGGGTGTCGCTCGCCTCCATATGCGCCCCCAGCAGCGGGGACACCCCCGCGGGGCCCGCCGGGGCGGGGGCCAGCCAGTGCCGGGCCCGGTCGAAGGCGTAGGCGGGCAGCGGGGTGCGGCGGCCGGAGGCGGCGAGACGGCCCCCCTCGGGCGTGCGCCCGGCCGTGTACAGCTCGCCGAGCCGGTGCAGCAGCACGTCGCCCCGGTCGCGCCGCCGGTCCAGCGACCCGGTGGTGACCACCTCCACCCCGGCCTCGGCCGCCACCGACTGCACCGCGGCGCTCAGCGACGGATGGGGGCTCAGCTCGACGAAGGTGCGGTAGCCGTCCCGCAGCATTTGGTGCACGGCCTCGGCGAAGCGCACCGGCCGGGCGAGGTTGGCGAACCAGTAGTCGGCGTCCAGGTCCTCCCCGGACACCGCTTCGGCGCGGACCGCCGAGTACAGCGGCACCCCGCCGTCCGTCCCGCGGACCCCGGCGAAGCGCTCGCGCAGCTCCCCGCGCAGCGGCTCCATCAGCGGGGTGTGCGAGGCGAAGGGCGTCGACAGCCGCCGCACGCCGACCCCCCGCGCCTCCAGCGCGCGCCGCAGCTCGGCCAGTTCCCCGGCCGCGCCGGAGACCGCCGTCGCCCGGGGCCCGTTGAGGGCCGCGACGAACAGCCGCCCCGCGTACGGCTCCAACAGCGCCGCCGCCTCCTGCTCCGGCAGCTCCACGGAGAGCATCCCGCCCTGGCCCACCAGAGGCACCACGGCCTCGGCCCGCCCGGTCACCACCCGCACCGCCTCGTCCAGCGGGAGCGCGCCCGCGGCGTAGGCCGCCGCGATCTCGCCCAGGCTGTGGCCCACCACGCCGTCCGGGACGACCCCGAGCTCCCGCCAGGCCGCCGCCAGGGCCGCGTCGAGGGCGAAGAGCACGGGCTGGAGGAACTCCGTCCGGTGCAGCGGGGAGAACTCCTCCGGGGCGCGCAGCGCGTCCACCGCGGACCAGCCCGCCCGGCGGCGCAGCGCCTCGTCGATCCGCAGCAGCTCCTCGCGGAACGGCCCCGACGCGGCCATCAGCTCCACGCCCATGCCGTGCCACTGGCCGCCGTGCCCGGGGAAGACGAACGCCGTCTTCCCGGTGCGCTCCTCGCACGCCGGGGCCACCGGGGTGCGGCCCGCCGCCAGGGCGTCCAGCGCCGAGCGCAGCTCCGCCCGGTCGGCCGCCACCACCGCGGCCCGCCGCTCGAAGTGCGAGCGGTGCCGCAGCAGGGAGTAGGCCACGTCCTCGACCGGGACGTCCCCGGCCACATGGCGGGACAGCCGCCCGGCCTGGCCGCGCAGGGCCGCCTCGCTGCGCGCGGAGAGCAGGAACAGCCGCGGCACGTCCTCGCCCGCGGGCCCCGGCCGCCCGTCCGCCGGGGCTCCCGCCGGGGCGGCCGTCCCGGCCGTGGAGGCGCGCGGCGCCTCCTCCACCACCACGTGCGCGTTGGTGCCGCTGATGCCGAAGGCGCTCACCCCGGCCCGCCGCACCCGCCCGGGGGCGGCGGGCCAGTCGGCGGGCTCGGTGAGCAGCCGCAGCCCGCCGTCCTCCCAGTCGACATGGCGGCTGGGCCGGTCGGCGTGCAGGGTGCGCGGCAGGGTGCCGTGCCGCAGCGACTGCACCACCTTGATCAGCCCTGCCACCCCCGAAGCGGCCTGGGTGTGGCCGAGGTTGGACTTCAGCGACCCGAGCAGCAGCGGGCGGCCGGGCGGGCGGGTGCCGCCGAACACCGCGGACAGGGCGTTGGCCTCGATCGGGTCGCCCAGCGTGGTGCCCGTGCCGTGCGCCTCCACGTAGTCGATGTCGGACGGCGCGAGCCCCGACAGCTCCAGGGCCCGGCGCACCACCTGCTCCTGCGCGGGGCCGTTGGGCGCGGACAGGCCCTGGCTGCGGCCGTCCTGGTTGACGGCGGTGCCGCGCAGCACGGCCAGCACCTCGTCGCCGTCCCGCTCCGCGTCGGACAGGCGCTTGAGGACCACGACGCCCGAGCCCTCCGCCCAGACCGCGCCGTCGGCCTCGTCGGAGAAGGAGCGGCAGCGGCCCGTGGGGGACAGCCCGCGCAGGCGGCTGAACTCCACGAAGGTCCCCGGGGTGACCATCAGGGTCACCCCGCCCGCGAGGGCGAGGTCGCACTCGCCCGCCCGCAGTCCCTGGGCGGCCAGGTGCACCGCCACCAGCGACGAGGAGCAGGCGGTGTCCACGGTCAGGGCCGGGCCGTTGAGGCCCAGCGTGTAGGCGAGGCGGCCGGAGGCGACGCTGGGCGCGGAGCCGGTGCCGACATAGCCGTCCAGCCGGTCCAGGGGGGAGCCCGCGAGGTATTCGCTGGCGAACATGCCGACGTAGACGCCGGTGCTCGTGCCCGCCAGGCGGCCGGGCACGATGCCCGCCCGCTCCAGCGCTTCCCAGGCGGTCTCCAGCAGCAGGCGCTGCTGCGGGTCCATGGCGGCGGCCTCCTTCGGGGTGATGCCGAAGAACGCCGCGTCGAAGGAGGCGATGTCGTCGAGGAAGCCGCCCTCGCGGGCGTAGGACTTGCCCGGGGCCTCCGGGTCGGGGTCGTACAGCGCCTCGACGTCCCACCGGTCCCGCGGGAAGGGGCCGATCGCGTCGGTTCCCGCCCCGAGCAGGTGCTGGAGCCCCTCCGGGTCCCGCACGCCGCCCGGCAGGCGGCAGGCCATGGAGACCACGGCGACGGGTTCCCCGGCGCCCTGCCGGGCGGCGGCCGGGCGCACGGCGGTGGCCGCCGGCCCTTCGCCCGGCACGGCCAGCGCGGTGCGCAGCAGGTGGGCGGCGAGCCGCGCCGGGGTCGGGTGGTCGAACAGCAGGGTCGCGGGGAGCCGGGCGCCGATCCGCGTCCCGATGCGGCCCCGCAGCTCGACCGCCGTCACCGAGTCCATGCCGAGTTCCCGCAGCGGCCGGTCCGCGGGGACCGCGGCGGCGGAGGGCAGGCCCAGCGCCCGGGCCGCCTCCTCGCGGACCAGCGCGGCCACCCGCTCCACGCGTTCGGCCTCGCTCAGCCGGGCGAGCCGGTCCGCCAGGGCGGTGCCCGCGGCCGCGGGGGGCGGCGCGGGCAGCAGGGTGCGCCACAGCGCCGCGGCGGGGCCGCCCCCGGCGGCCTGCACCGCCTCGCGCAGCCGCGGCAGGTCGAGCGCCGTGGCGACCGTGTGCGGGACGTCCCGCCACAGCGCCAGTTCGACCAGGTCGCGGCCCTGGCCGGGGGAGAGCGCCCGGTGGCCGAGCCGCGCCATCCGCGCCAGATCGGCGTGGGCGGCGGCGAGGCCCTCGCCCGCCCAGGCCCCGAAGGAGACCGACACGCCGGGCAGTCCCGCGGCCCTGCGGTGGTGGGCGAGCTGGTCCAGGAAGGCGTTGGCCGCCGCGTAGTTGGCCTGCCCCGGGCTGCCCACCACCCCGGCCGCCGAGGAGACCAGGAGGAACAGCTCCAGCGGCAGGTCCCGGGTGAGGCGGTGGAGGTGGGCGGCGCCGTCGGCCTTGGGGCGCAGCACCTCGGCGAACTGCTCTTCGGTCAGTTCGGCGACGGCCCCGTCGGCCAGGACGCCCGCGCAGTGCACGACGCCGCGCAGCTCCCGGTGCGACCCGCCGCCACCGGCGTCCTCGGGTCCGTGCGGGGACGCGCCGTCGCGCTCCGTGAGGCGGTCGAGGAGGGCGGCCACCGCCTCACCGTCCCCGGTGTCGCAGGCCGCGACCTCCACCTCGGCGCCCAGCGCGGCGAGTTCGGCCGCCACCTCGGCGGCCCGCGGGTCGGACTCCCCGCGGCGGGAGGTGAGCAGCAGCCGGGGCACCCCCTGCTCGGCGAGCAGGGCGGCGATCCGGCGTCCGACGGCCCCCAGGCCGCCGGTGACGAGGACCGTGCCGCGGGTGGGGACGGGCAGGTGCTCCGGGGACCACTGGGCGGGCCCCGCGGCGGGGTGCGGCGGCTCCTGCGGGCCGCCCGCCGGGCGGGACCGCACCAGCCGCGGGGCCAGCAGCACACCGCCGCGCAGGGCGAGTTCGGGTTCCTCGGTGAGCGCGGCGGCCCTGGCCAGGGCCGCCGCGGCGGCTGCCGCGCCCTCCTGCGCACCTGTGGCCGGGCCCGGTGCGCTCTCCTCCGCCGGGCGGTCGGCACCGGGGCCGGGGTCCGGGTCGGCACCGGGGCCGGGGTCGAGGCCCAGGCCCGGGCCGGGGTCCAGGTCGAGGAGGGTCAGCCCCAGTTCCGGGTGCTCGGCGCGGGCGCTGCGGGCGAGCCCCCACAGCACCGAGGCGGCGAGCGAGGGCACCGTGTCCCCGGGCGCGGCGGCGACCGCGCCGCAGGTCACCCAGACGGTGCGCTCCGGTGCCCCGCCGGGCGGCGCGGACAGCAGCGATCGCAGCTCGTCCAGGGCCTCTTCGGCCAGCGCGCGCAGCGCGGCGGGGAGTTCCCCGTCCTCCGGTGCGGGCGACGGCCCGCCGCCCGCGGCCGAGGGCCAGAAGCGCACCCGGACCGCGCCGGGCGCCGGGTCCCCGCCCGCCCCGGGGAGCGGGTCCGGCGACGGGGCGCCGCCCGCGGACGCGTCGGCCCCCGCGGCCGGGTCCCCGTCCGCCGTCCGCGCGCCGAGCGCCCGGGCCGTGCCCGCCGCCAGCGGGTCGCGGGCGCCGCCCGCCACCACCCACCCGCCGCGGGGCCCCTCGGCCGCCGCACCGGCCTCCCGGGAGGCGTCCTCCCCGGGGCCGGTCACCGCGCTCCACGCCACCTCGTACAGGTTCCGCCCCGCCTCCGAGGCGCTGTGCAGGTCGGCGGGCGCGGCGGCCCGCAGCCGCACGCCCTCCAGGCGCCCGGCCGGCAGCCCGTCGGCGTCCCACAGCAGCACGTCCAGCGCGAGGTCCCCCGCCGTCTCCGCCGACCGGCGCACCGAGGCGAGGAGTTCGCCCCCCGCCCCGGGCGGCAGGGTGCAGCGGCCCACGGCGACGGGCAGCAGCACCCGCCCGCCGGACCCGTCCGCCGCGCCCTGGTCGAAGGCGGTGGCCACCTGGAGCGCCGCGTCGAGCAGCGCCGGGTGGACGGGGTAGGGCTCGGCGTCCGCACGGGCCGCGGGCGGCAGGGACAGCCGGGCCAGCAGGGCGCCGTCCCCGGTGGCGACGGCCTCCCGGACGCCCCGGAAGGCGGGACCGTAGCCGAGCCCCCGGGCGGCCAGCCGCTCGTAGGCGTCCGGCCCCCAGGCGGGCGCCGCGTCCCCGGGCCAGGCGGGAGCCGGGCCCTGCGCCGCGCCGCCCGCCGCCTCCGCCGCGACCGCGGTGGCGTGCAGGCTCCATCCGGCGGCCTCCCGGCCCCGCGGGCGGCTGTGCACGGTGACCTCCGGGCCCCCGCCCCCGGGCTCCTGCCCCGGCCCGGCGGCGACCTCCACCGACACCTCCACCGTGCCGGAGTCCGGCAGCACCAGGGGCGCGGCCAGGAACAGGTCCGCGACCTCGGCCCCGGGCCGGGCGGCGGCCAGCGCGGCCCGGCACAGCTCCAGCACGGTCGTGCCCGAGACGACGGTGCGTCCGAAGACCGTGTGGTCGCCCAGCCACTCGGCGGTGGCGGCCGACCACTCGCCGCGGAAGGTCCAGCGGCTCTCGTCCGGGGACTGCACCTGCACGCCCAGCAGGGGGTGGGCCGCACGCTCGAACAGGCCCGGGCCCTGGGCGGCCGCCGTGGGCTGCGACCAGAAGCGCTGCGCGTCCCAGGCGTAGGTGGGCAGTGCGGCGGGCGACGGCGGTGCCGGGGCGAGCACCCGCCAGTCCACCGGCCGTCCGCCCGCGTGGAGTTCGGCGGCGGCCCTCTCCAGGCAGCGGGCCGCCGGCTCCTCGCGGCGCAGCGAGCCGACGGCGAGCAGCGCCGGGCGCCCGTCGTCCGCTCTGGCCGCGGCACCGGTCTCCTCCGCGACCGTGCGCAGCGCGGTCAGCAGCGAGGGGTGGGGGGAGAGTTCGACGAAGGTCCGGTAGCCGTCCGCGGCCATCCGCTCGACCGTGTCCGCGAAGCGGACCGGTTCGCGCAGGTTGCGGTACCAGTACTCCGCCTCCAGCTCCCCGGTGACCGGCTCGCCGGTCACCGTCGAGTACCAGGTGGCGCCGGAGCCGGGCCAGGCCGTCACCCCGTCGAGTTCGTCGAGGATCTCCTCGCGCACCGGTTCGACCAGCTCGCAGTGGGAGGCGTAGTCCACGGCCAGACGGCGGGCGAAGACCCCCTCCGCGTCGAGGGAGCCGAGCAGCGCGGTGAGGGCTGCGACGGGTCCGGCCACCACGGTGGACCGGCCGCTGTTCACCGCGGCGACGGAGAGCGCGCCGCCGGGGTCGGCCAGGCGGGCCGCCACCTCCCCGTGCGGCAGGCCGACCACCGCCATGCCGCCCGACCCGGACAGTGCGGTCAGCGCACGGCTGCGCAGGGCGACCACGGCCGCCGCGTCGTTGAGGCTGAGCGCCCCCGCCACACAGGCCGCGGCCACCTCGCCCTGGCTGTGCCCGACGACGGCGTCGGGCCGGACGCCGCGCTCCCGCCACACGGCGGCCAGCGACACGCCCACGGCGAACAGCACCGGCTGCACCACGTCGACCCGCTCCAGGGACGGGGCACCCGTCTCGCCGCGCAGGACCGCCGCCACCGACCAGTCGGTGAACTGCCGCAGGGCCGCGTCGCAGCGGTCGAGCGCCTCGGCGAACACGGGGGAGCCGGCCAGCAGGTCCCGGGCCATGCCCGCCCACTGGGACCCCTGGCCGGGGAAGACGAAGGCCGTCCGCCCCGGGTCCCGGGGGGCCGGCTCCTCGGCCCGGACCACCCGCGCGTCCTCCTCGGCCCCCTCCGCGAGACCCCGCAGCGCCGCGGTCAGCTCCTCGCGGTCGCCGGCCAGGACGACCGCCCGGTGGGGGAAGTGGGTGCGGTGGTGGGCCAGCGTGCCCGCGACCTGCCCGGGCGTCAGCTCCGGTGCGGTGGTGAGGGCTCCGGCGAGGCGGGCGGCCTGGCCGCGCAGCGCGGGCAGGCTCCGGGCCGAGAGCGGGAACAGGCGCGGTCCGGCCCCGGGCCGCGCGTCCCCGGCGTCCGGCCGCCCCGGGTCGGTGGACCCGGCGTCCGGCCGCGCATCCGGCTCCGGTGCGGTGGACCCGGCGTCCGGCCGCGCATCCGGCTCCGTGACGGTGGACCCCGCGTCCGGCCGCACCGGGTCGGTGGACCCGGTGCCGGGGCCGTCGGGGGCCTCCTCCAGCACCACATGGGCGTTGGTGCCGCTGATGCCGAAGGCGCTCACCCCGGCCCGGCGGACGCGGTCCGCGGTGCGGGGCCAGTCCCGCGGGGCGTCCAGCAGCCGCAGGCCGCCCCCGGCCCAGTCCACGAGCGGGGTGGGCCGCCCCGTGTGCAGCGAGGCGGGGATCCGCTCCCGGCCCAGGGCCAGCACGGTCGCGATGACCCCGCCGATACCGGCCGCGGCCTGGGTGTGACCGATGCGGGACTTCAGCGAGCCGACGCCGAGCGGCCGGTCCGCGGGGCGCCCCGGGCCGAAGACGGCCGCCAGCGCACCGCCCTCGACGGGGTCGCCGAGCCGGGTGCCGGTGCCGTGCGCCTCCACGTGGTCGATGTCCTCGGGCCGCAGCCCGGCGCTCTCCAGGGCGGCGCGCACCACCCGTTCCTGCGCGGGGCCGTTGGGGGCGCTCAGTCCCTGGCTGCGGCCGTCCTGGTTGACGGCTGAGCCCTTGACCACGGCGAGGACCCGGTCGCCGTCCCGCCGGGCGTCCGCCAGCCGCTTGAGCAGCACCAGCCCGCAGCCCTCGGCCCACACGACCCCGTCGGCCTCGGCGGAGAAGGCGCTGCACCGGCCGGTGGGGGACAGGCCGCGCAGCCGGCTGAACTCCACGTGCCCGCGCGGGGTCACCAGCAGCGTGGCGCCGCCCGCGAGCGCCAGGTCGCACTCGCCCGCCGCCAGCGCGCGGGCGGCGAGGTGGAGGGCGACCAGCGAGGACGAGCAGGCGGTGTCGACGGTGACGGCCGGGCCCTGGAGCCCGAGGCTGTAGGCGATCCGGCCGGAGGCGACGCTGGGCGCGGCGCCGGTGCCCACGTGCCCGTCGAGCCGGTCGAGGCCCGCCGAGGCGAGGTAGCCGCTCTCGTAGAGGCCGACGTAGACGCCGGTGGAGCTGCCGTGCAGGGTGCCGGGCACGATCCCGGCGCGCTCGACGGCCTCCCAGGCGGTCTGGAGCAGCAGCCGCTGCTGCGGGTCCATCGCCTCGGCCTCGCGCGGGGATATCCCGAAGAAGGCCGCGTCGAAGCGGTCGATGTCCGCCAGGTAGCCGCCGCGGAGGCTGTAGGCGGTGCCGGTGGCCTCCGGGTCGGGGTCGTGCAGGCCCCGGGTGTCCCACCGGCCGGGGGGCACCTCGGTGACGGCGTCCTCCTTCGAGCACAGCAGCCGCCACAGCGACTCGGGGTCGTCCGCCCCGCCGGGGAAGCGGCAGGCCATGGAGACCACGGCGATGTCCTGCTGCTCCGCCGGGGCGTCCGGGGCGCCGGTCCCGGGCGCGGGCGCCGCCTGGGGTGCCCCGTGCGGGGCGGGCGGCCCGGCCACGGCCCGGGCGATCGCGGTGATCGTGGGGTGGTCGAAGAGCAGCGCCGGGTTGAGCGGCCGGTCGACGTACTCTGCGAGGTCCGCCGCCAGGGTCACCAACTGGCGCGATCCGAGTCCGAGTTCGGCCAGGGGCCGCTCGGGGTCGACGGCGGGCGGGCGGGTCCCGGTGGCCTCGGCCACCGCCGCGACCAGCCAGCCGCGCACCTCCTCGGCGGACGGGGCCGCGGGGCCGGACGGCGAGGAGCCGGAGGAACTGGGCTGCTTCGGGGTCGCGTTCGCAGGCATCTGGCAGGTGTCCTCGTGTGTCCTGGCTCGGGTGGGTGGTGGTCTGGGAGGGGGCGGCGGGGCGTGTCCCGGCGCACGGGCGGACGCCCTCGGCCGCCCCGGGGCCCGCGCGCACGGCGCCTCGGCCGCGACGGGGGCCCCGCACGGCGGGCGGCCCCGCCCGGCGGCGGTGGCGGGTGCGGCGCACCGGGCCCCGCCGGGCGGGTGGGCCCGGGGCGCCCGGTGCCCGGGCGTCAGCTCATGACGGGTGCCTCCAGCACCGCGAGCGTCCCGCCGAGGTAGGCCGTGCGCGTCGCGCGGCGCTGGATCTTCCCGCTGGAGGTCTTCGGGATCGTGCCGGGCCGCACCAGCACCACGTCGTGCACCGGCAGCCCGCAGGCGTCGCCGACCGCCGCCCGGACGGCGTCCGTGATCTTCTCGGCCTCGCCCGCCATGTCGGCCTCGGTCTCCGCGACGAGCACCGGCCGCTCGCCCTCCGCCCCGCCGTCGACGGAGAACGCCGCCGTGCAGCCGGGCCTCAGCGCGGGGTGGGCGGACTCCGCGGCCAGCTCCAGGTCCTGCGGGTAGTGGTTGCGGCCGTCGAGCACCATCAGGTCCTTCAGCCGCCCGGTCACGAACAGTTCCCCGCCGCGCAGGAACCCCAGGTCCCCGGTGCGCAGGAAGCGCCCCTCGCGGCGGGTGCCGTCCGGGCCGGGGGCGAAGGCGGCCCGGAAGGTCTCGCGGGTGGCCACGGCGTTGCGCCAGTAGCCCTTGGCCACGCTCGCCCCCGCGACCCAGATCTCGCCGGTCTCGCCGTCCGCCAGCTCCACCTTCCGCTCAGGGTCCGCGACGGCGACGGTGATGCCCTCCCCGGGCCGCCCGCAGCCGACGGCCGCCGCATCGGCCGGGTCGAGGCGCGGGCGCCCGGCCTCCGCCGCGTCGAGCAGCACCGGCGGTGCGTCGACCGGGCCGCCGCTGACCATCAGGGTGGCCTCGGCCAGCCCGTAGCAGGGGTAGAGCGCATCCCGGCGGAACCCGGCCGGGCCGAAGGTGTCGGCGAACCTGCGCAGGGTGGCCGGGCGCACCGGCTCGGCGCCGTTGAAGGCCAGCTTCCAGGCGCTCAGGTCCAGTCCGTCGACGAACGCGGGGGTCGCGTGCTTCAGCGCCAGCTCGTAGGCGAAGTTGGGGCCGCCGCTGCTGTAGGGGCGGTAGCGGCTGACCGCGGTGAGCCAGCGGTCCGGCCGCTGGAGGAAGTGCAGGGGGGAGAACAGGGTGCTCGTCGCCCCGAGGTAGAAGGTGTTCAGCACCGGGGCGATGAGCCCCATGTCGTGGTAGACGGGCAGCCAGCTGACGAACAGCTCGTTGGCGTGCTCGGCCAGGATCTCCGGGGTGTGGCCCATCTGCCGGGTCAGCACCCGCTCGTTGTCCATCAGGTTGCCGTGGGTGACCATCACCCCGCGCGGTGCGGAGGTGGACCCGGAGGTGTACTGGAGGAAGGCCAGGTCCCCCTCGCCGACGCCCGGCTCGCGCCAGGAGGCCGCCGCCTCGTCGGGGATGTCCTCGGTGGCCACGCGGGGGACGTCCGCCAGGTCGGGCAGGTGGGCGGCCATGCCGTCCAGTGCCGCGATCGTCTCCCGGCCGCCGAGGACGACGCCGGCGTCCGCGTCGTCGATCAGCCGTCTCATCCGGTTCAGGGCACGGCGGTTGTCGGAGCGGCCCTGCGGGGGCACGCCCGGGACGGCGGTGACCCCGGCCGCCAGGCAGCCGAGGAAGCCGCAGACGAACTCCAGGCCCGGCGGGTACAGCAGCATGGCCCGTGACCCGGCGAGCCCCCGGTCCTGGAGCCAGGCGGCGATCGCCCGGGAGCGTGCGGCGAGGGCGCGGTAGGAGAGCTCCCGGACCTCGCCGTCGCTCTCGCCCGTGACGAGGAAGCGGTACGCGGTGCGGTCCGGCTGTCGATCGGCGTGCTCGGTCAGCAGGTCGACCAGGGAACGTGCCATAAGACGTGTCTCACCTGTTCGGTTCAGTAGGCGCGGAGCCGACGCGCGAGGGCGCGCGAGCGTGCGCGGGCGCACCCCGTGGCGGCCGTGACCGCTCCGGCCCCCTTGCCGGACCGGCAGCACGTGCCGTCCGCCCGGGGGCCCGGCACCGCGGCCGCTTCCCCCGTCCCCCCGTTCAGCTCGTTACCAGCGAGTGGAACGATAGCGATGTCCTCAGACCGGGCAGCGTCGAATTCACCCCGTTTCGGCTGCCATCGGTCATGGGGACGATATCAAGTTCCATCCCCCGTTCAGGTGAACCGGGTGTAAAAAGCACGGAGTTCCGCCATCTACCGGGTAGAGGGCGCACTCGCGGACGAGCGCGACAACCACGGCCCGCCCCCACCGCCGCATCCCGCCGCCCGCATCCGCCCGCCGCAGGAAAATCGGCTGCGCCCGGCGCCCGCGCTTCTCACACTGGGCGGACCGCCGTTGGTCGAACAGAGGAACTCCCGCCCGTGCAGGCTGCCGTGACCGTCACCCCCGCCCAGGTCCCCGAACTGCTGCTCGGGCTCGCCACCGTGCGGCCCGTCTTCCTGTGGGGAGCACCGGGCATCGGCAAGTCCTCCCTGGTGCGCGGCTTCGCCGACTCGCTCGGGCTGGAGTGCGTGAGCCTGCTCGGCACCCAGCTCGCCCCGGAGGACCTGATCGGCGTCCCCCAGATCCGCGACGGCCGCTCGGTGTTCTGCCCGCCCGAGGCCATCGCCCGCTCCGAGCCGTACTGCCTCTTCCTCGACGAGCTCAACGCCGCCTCGCCCGATGTCCAGAAGGCGTTCTACTCCCTGATCCTGGACCGCCGGATCGGCTCCTACGAGCTGCCCGAGGGCTCCATCGTCATCGGCGCCGGCAACCGGGCCACCGACAACGCCCTGGCCCGCCCCATCGCCTCGGCGCTCGTCAACCGGCTCACCCACGTCCACCTGCGGGCCTCCGCCGCCGACTGGCTCGTCTGGGCAGGCGCCCACGGCATCCACCCCTGGGTGACCGACTACCTCACCGACCGCCCCGACCACCTGTGGTCCCAGCCGCCCAAGACCGAGGAGCCCTTCTCCACGCCCCGCTCCTGGCACATGCTCTCCGACGCCCTGCACTCCTTCGGGTCCGGCATCGACGAGGACACCCTGCGGGTGGTCGTCCACGGCACGCTCACACCCGCCCACGCCGTCTCCTTCTGCGGCTACGCCAAGATCGTCCGCCACACCTTCGGCATCGAGGCGATCCTCAAGGGCGACGCCTCCTGGCCCACCCGGCTCCAGGACCGCGACCTGCTCTACTACCTGGCCGACGCCTTCCGCGGACGGCTCGTCAAGGAGCTGCCCCGGCAGAAGGAGCACGTCTCCCCGGCGCTGCGCCAGACCGCGCACCGGGCCAAGGCGCTGCTCGTCCAGCTCGCCGAGATCTCCGTCGAGGTCGCCCAGACCGTGATCGCCGACGACGCGGACGGCCTGCCCGTGCTGCCCTCCTGGTTCCTCGTCGAGGCCGCCCGCGACATGCCCCGCCTGGTGGAGGCCCGCCGGTGAGCGGCGGCCACGGCGGCAGGCGCGACCGCCCGGACCCGGCCGCCGAGGCCTTCGCCGCCGGGCTCGCCCTGGTCAAGCGCAACCCGGCCCTCGCCGCCGTGGAGGCGGAGGTCTGCCGTCGGAAGAAGTGCGCCCGCACCCCCGCGGGCGGGCTCGCGGCCGTCGACTCCGGCGGAGTCGTCCACGTACACCCCACCAAGCGGGCCGAGCCCGCCCAGTGGGCCTGGAGCCTCGCCCACTGCCTGCTCCACCTCGGCTTCGGCCACGTCCCCGCCTCCACGGAGCGCGTGCGCACCCAGCCCGACCGCTTCGCACGCGCCGCGCGCTGCGCCGTGGTCAACCGCTTCCTGCTCACCTTCCCCGTCGGCCGCGCCCCCGACCACCTGCCCGGGAGCTACCCCGGCGGCGACGAGGCCGAACTCGCCGCCCGCTGGCGCCGCGACGGCATCCCGGCCGCCTACGAGCACTGCGGAACCGCCGGGGAGCACCCCGACCAGCTCCTCGTCACCTGGCCGTCATGGGAGGGCAGCACCCCGCCCGACTGGGAGACCGCCTTCGCCCACGCCCTCACCCGCAGCGTCTCGGCCTCGATGGACGACGCGGGCGGGCGGCGGGACCGCAGGACGGGCGAGCGCCTGCCCCAGCGTCCCTGGGACCGCGCCCTCAACTGGTTCGTCTCCTCCTACCCGCTGCTGGGCGGCCTCGCCGCCGGGCTCACGGTCGTCGCCGACGCCGAACTCGCCCGCGCCCAGGGCATCGCGATCGCCGCCGTCAGCGCCGTGGCGGGCGAGATCTACGTCAACCCGCTGCGCACCCTCACCGACGGGGAGTGGCGCTTCGTCCTCGCCCACGAGATGCTGCACGCCGCCCTGCGCCACGGCGAGCGCCGCGGCCCGCGCGACCCGTTCCTGTTCAACGTCGCCGCCGACTACGTCGTCAACGGCTGGCTGGTGGAGATGCGCGTCGGCGACATGCCCGAAGGGCTGCTCCACGACCCCGCGCTGGCGGGCCTGTCGGTGGAGGAGGTCCACGACCGGATCGCCACCGACCTGCGCCGCCACCGGCGCCTCGCCACCCTGCGCGGCCGGCACGCGGGCGACATCCTCGGGGACGCCCTCCCGCACCCCGGCGCGAAGCCGTACACGGACCTGGACGAGTTCTACCGCCGCGGCCTGACCCAGGGCTTCGAGCTGCACTGCGCGGGGGAGCGGGGGCTGCTGCCCGCCGGGCTGGTGCAGGAGATCCGCACCCTCGCCCACCCGCCCGTGCCGTGGGACGCCCGCCTGGCGCGCTGGTTCGACGCCTACGTCCCGCGCCCGGAGCCCGTGCGCTCCTACGCCCGCCCCTCCCGGCGCCAGGCCTCCACGCCCGGCATCCCGCGCGCCGGGCGGTACTTCCCCGAGGAGGAGGTGCCGCGCTGCACCTTCGGCGTGGTCCTCGACACCTCCGGCTCCATGGGCACGCCCCTGCTGGGCAGGGCCCTCGGCGCGATCGCCTCCTACGCCGAGGCCCGCGACGTCCCGGCGGCCCGGGTGGTGTTCTGCGACGCGGCCGCCTACGACGCCGGGTACCTCCCGCCGAGCGAGATCGCGGGCCGGGTCCGGGTGCGCGGGCGCGGCGGCACCGTGCTCCAGCCGGGGATCGACCTGCTCCACCGCGCCCGGGACTTCCCGCCGGACGCGCCGGTGCTGGTCATCACCGACGGCTGGTGCGACGTGCTGCGGGTGCGCCGCGAGCACGCCTACCTCGTGCCGCTGGGCGCCTCGCTGCCGTTCACCCCGAAGGGCCCGGTCTTCCGCCTGACCTGACCCGGGCTGACCTGGCCCGGCCTGGCCCGGCTCGGCCCGCCCCGCCCGGACTTGGCCCGGCCCGACCTGGGCGTGGTTCCGCTCCCGCGGCACACACATGGGCTCGCGGAACGTCCCGGCCATGCCCGCCGATCACCCCGACGCACCGGCATGCCCCGGCGTCCCCTCACGGAGCCGGGCTCAGTCCCCGTCCGGGGCGCCGCCCGATCCGTGTGCGGTCAGGGTCAGGAAGCGGTCCACGGCACGGCGGGCGCGGTCCTGGATGTCGGTCGGTGGCGGTTCGCCGAGGAGCACGCGGATCTGGCTGTCGGACACGACCAGGCCGTAGAGCAGACGGAAGGCGTCCTCGGGCTCGCCGATGGCCAGCTCGCCGTCCTCGGCCAGCCGGGCCAGGTAGTCGGCGACCAGGGGGCCGGTGGTGTGGCGGCCTTCCGCGAGCAGGACGTCGGCCAGCTCGGGAGCGGCGATCGCGGCACGGTTCAGGGTGATCGAGTAGGTGCCGAG
The DNA here is from genome assembly GCF_043203115.1 of Streptomyces sp. NPDC048001. Classification (NCBI taxonomy): domain Bacteria; kingdom Bacillati; phylum Actinomycetota; class Actinomycetes; order Kitasatosporales; family Streptomycetaceae; genus Streptomyces; species Streptomyces sp. NPDC048001. The sequence goes on along the minus strand of NZ_JBIDBN010000001.1, from coordinate 888,024 downwards.
GAGCAGCTGCAGCAGGCTGACGGCGAAGCCGGTCAACGTCTCCCGGGGGTCGGAGCGGCGTTCGAGTGCGGCGGCCATCTGTGCGTTGGCCAGTTCCGACTGGCGGCGGATCATGGCGGCGAACAGGCCGCGCTTGTTGCCGAACCAGTGGTAGAGCGTCTCCTTGGACGCACCCGCGCGGCGGGCGATGCCGAGCATGGTCGTCCCCGCGTAGCCGTGCTGCACCAGCTCCGCGAAGGCGGCTTCCAGCACGGCCGCCCGCCGCGCGTCCGACTCTCCCTGCCGCGGACGTCCCCTGCGGCTGTCACCTTGACGCGGTGTCACGATCCTCCTCGCACGAACCGGGCCCGACGGGCCGGCGGGCTTGACAATCGTACCTGCTGGTTCGTTTCATTAACCGTACCAGCAGGTACGCTTTTGGAGGCGTCATGGCCAGCACCATCCCGACCGTGTTCCGTGTCTTCCTGATCGCCGCGCTGCTCGCCATGGGCGCGATAGCGGGGTTCTTCTACGCCTACGAGGTCTCCGTCACCACCGGCCTGGCCGAGGTGGACGACGCCACGTACGTCACCGCCATGCAGGCGATCAACAGCGTGATACGCAACGCGCCCTTCGCGATGTCGTTCTTCGGGGCGATCGTGCTGACCGCCGTCGCCCTCGCGTTCGCCTGGCGCGCCGCCGGGTGGAGGTCGGCCACGTTCTGGCTGATCGCCGCGGCGCTGGCCACCTACCTGCTCGGAGGCTTCGGGGTCACGTTCGCCCTCAACGTGCCGCTCAACGAGGAACTCGCGGGCGTCTCCCTCGCGGCGCACCAGGACCTCTCCGGCATCCGCGCCGACTACGAGTCCCAGTGGAACCGGTGGAACACCCTGCGGACCGTCGCCTCCCTGACGGCCTTCGCCCTCCTCGCCGGGTCCGCCGTCACCCGCACCGGGCGCCCCCGGCGCGGGTGACCGCCGCCCCTGGTGCCGAGAAGCCCGCCGGGCCCGGGGTGCCGCTCAGGCCCGGTGGGCGTGGCCGACGAAGGCGGCCCAGGCGCCGGGGCCGACGGCGAAGCGGGGGCCGTCGGGCACCTTGGAGTCGCGGACGTGGACGGCGTCGGGGCACGCCGCGACCTCCACGCAGTCGTCGCCGGACCCGCTGCTGTAAGTCGAGGTGCGCCAGGACAGGGCGACCTCGACGCAGGAGTCGCCGGACCCGCCGCTGTAGCTGCTCTTGAACCAGGCCAGTGCACCGCTGCCGCTCATGTCGCTCCTCGTATCCGCCGCAACAGGCCCAGGGATTCCGTCAACGGGAGAGCCTGTGACCGCATCCTGGCATACCGCATCTGGAGCATGCTGACCACCGCCGCGTCGGCGATCAGCTGCCCGCTCTCCTGGCCCTCGCCGTATCCCAGCCACTGGTGCTCCGGGGTCTCCAGCAGCCGCAGCGGACCGTGCAGCCCCGCATGGCTCTCCCGCACCAGCGGCATCACCTGGACCTCCACGTTCCGCAGCTGCGCCAGCTCGATCACCCGGTCCAGCTGCCCCCGGGTGACCTCCGGGCCGCCCAGCCCCCGCCGCAGCACATGCTCCTCCACGATGAAGCTGTAGGCCGTGTTCGGACGCTCCGTCAGCAGCCGCTGCCTCCCAATTCGCTGGGCCAGCTGCGCCTCGATCTGCGCGTCCCCGAGCGGCGGCAGTTGGTCCATGAACAGCCGCAGGGCGTACGCCTCCGTCTGGAGCAGGCCCGGCACCAGGCGGCACTCGTAGGTGGACAGGCTCAGCGCCCTCGCCTCCAGCGCCGCCCACTGCCGGAACCAGCTCGCCAGCCCCGGCTGCCGGGACAGGTGCCGCGCCGCCCCCGTGAGCGCCCCGAAGGCGTCCAGCACCTCCTCCGCCCGGTCCACGAAGGCGTCCGGAGGGAAGCGCCGCCCCTGCTCGATGGAGGCGACGGTCGGCAGCGAGTACCGCACCAGGGGCGCGAACTCCTCCTGCGTCAGGCGCGCCCGCCTCCGGAACGCCTTGACCACGGCCCCGAACGCCCTGAGGCTGTCCGAAACCTCCGGCTCCCCGCCGCCCCCCGCGCCCGCTCTGGTCTGGCCGCTGTCCGCCCCGGCGCCGCCCGTCCCGGCCTCGCCACCGCCCGCCGCCCTGGTCTCGCCGCCGCTGCCCGCCGACCCCGTCATGCGCGTCCACCTCCCGTGCACGGTCCCTGGGTTGGGCAACGCCCGCACCCCGGCCATCGTCACGGCCGGACACCCCTACCGTCCACCCTGCGTACCCGTACGCACACCTAGCGTACGGGTCGGTGATCTGGGGTACGGCGCCCGGCGGGGCCAGGCTCGGCCCCATGCACTCACCCCTGGCCCCCCAGCAGCAGGGCACCGTCCGCGTGTTCACCCAGCGCTTCAGCTCCACCCCGCTCGGCGCCCGCCTCGCCCGCCGCCTGGCGCTCCACCAACTCGACGCCTGGGGCATCCCCCACGGCTCCGGGACCTCCGCCACCGCGGCCGTCATCGTCGCCGAGCTGGCCGCCAACGCGGCCACCCACGGGCGCGTCCCCGGACGCGACATCGAACTGCGGCTCACCCTCACACCGGACCGGTTGCGCATCGAGGTCTCCGACACCCGCGGCGAACGCCGCCCGCCCGCGCCCGGCAGCCTCCCCGCACCCGAGCCCGCCTCCCCCGGCGGGCGCGGCCTGCTCCTCGTCGACACCCTGGCCGACCGCTGGGAGGTCCGCGACCGGGTCCCGGTCGGCAAGACCGTCCGGGCCGAACTCGACCTGGAGTGAAGGGGGTTTGACGTGCACCCCCGTGGGGCCGGGCGGACCCCGCCCGCCCCGCTCGGCGCCGCACACACGGGGCATCGCGTACCTGCCGCGCCCGGTACGCGGGTCGCGGAGGAGTCCGGCTCCCCGCGAGCCGGCCGGCGGACCGTCAGCGGTGGCCCAGCACGTTGACCACCCGGCCGTTGGGATCACGGACGAAGAACCGCCGCACCCCCCACTCCTCGTCCTGCAGGGGGTGGACGATCTCCGCGCCGCTCTCCCGCACGGCCGCGTAGGCCGCGTCCACGTCGTCCACTTCGACGCTCATGTCGGGAACGACGGGCGCGGTCTTGTCACCGGCCATGAGGCTGATCTGCGCCGTCGGGCTGGACGGGGACGCGAGCGTCCTGATCCAGCCGTGGTTCATGACCTCCTCGAATCCGAGCAGGCCGTAGAACTCCCGGCTCTCCTGCGCAGCCTCCGACTGGACATTGGGTACGACACGGCGAACGGCCATCGACAGCTCCAAGGTGACAACAGACCGGCGTTGAGGCTCCCCAGAAGTACTACGCCACACCGGCCGGCACACGCACCGTCGATACACGCCCTCGCCGCATGATGATGATTCGACCGGACCGGCCAGACCGAAACAGCGTCGGGAACCCGGGATGACGGCGAAATCGGCTCCCCTCGCGGATCTCAGGCATCCTTCCCCCAGGCCCCCTCAAGGGGGAACGACCTGCCAGCCGATAGAGCGCGTCCCGCCGAACTCCCGCTGATCCGGGACGAGTCTGAGGCTGTTTCCTGTTGATCATCATCCGGGCAAGCAGGTGGCAGGGGCGCATGGCGCGGCCTTCGAGCAGCCGGTGGCCGCACCCACGGTCGGCCGCTCACGGCTGCTGGTCTCCGGACACGATCGCGACCCTCCACTGCGCAGCACCCCCGGACACCTGCACCATCAGGCGCTGCGGTGTCCTCTCCGTGTGGACGGTGCCCACGGTGCGGACGCCGTCGCAGGCGACGGGATGAGGGCTGCCCTCGTCGTCCTGGTCCGCGATCGCCACCTCGCCCCTGCCGGTGCAGGAGGCGTAGATGGTGTAGACGTCCTGGTCGGGGGTGAAGTCGGGCAGGTGCCGGTCCTCGCCGTCCGCCGTCTCGGGTACCAGGACCCGCGCGTCGTCGGGCACGTCCAGGGAGGGAGGCGTCGCGGTGGGTTCGGGCGAGGGAGGGGCTGAGGAGGTCGTGGAACCGGGGTGGGGAGGGGGGCTCTCTTCGGCACCACCGGTGCAGCCCCCGACGAGAAGGGCCGTGGCGGCGGAAGCGACGAGGAGGTGACGGCGCAAGGTGTCTCCTGGGGATATGTGGACGGGGTGCCCGGCCCCGTGCAGGGGCCGGGCGCGGTGGTCAGCTGACCCTCCAGCCCTCCCGGTACGGGGCCCAGACGGTCATGTACTGCTTGTTCGACTTCTGGCAGGCGCTGCCGCGGTGGTACTTGTATCCGTAGACGTTTTCCTTCAAGATTCCGTAGTCACCGTAGGCCGTGCTCTTCGCCGGCACCTTGCCTGCGGTCTCGATGCCAATCTCAGAGGTCCAGCTCTTCTTGGCGCTGACGTTGATCTCGGCCTTGATCGCGCCGAGAACCGCCACCTTCATCTCTCCGCTGAGGCTCACCGAACCCCCGACTTCGGTCGTTCCGGACTTCTTCGAGGTGAACTTGAAGTCGATGGTGCGGGACGTCTTGTTCTGTACGAAGGTGTGGTACTTGACGTCCATGGTGTTCGTCCGGTTCTGAGTGATCTTGAAGAACCAGCCGGGCTTGCACTGGAGCCCCTGGGTGGATGCATCGGGCTCCTTCTCCGATGGCTCCCCGTCAGGCACGATCGCGTCCTCGGGCTCACCGAGGACGGGCAGGTTGTCGTCGAGCTCGTTCTCGTCCATCTCGACACCGACGAGAGCCTCGTCAAGGGGCGGATCGTCGCTGACGGCGGACGCGGCAGCGTGCGGCGCGACCGTGCCGACGGCGAGCGCGGCAAGGATGGCGGCCGCACTGATGCGGGCGAGGCTGGACTTCACTAGCATGTCCTTCTGCTGGTCGGTGCGGGCACCCCGCCCAACGCACCTCATGGCCTGGAAACCGTGTGCGTCCGGGTAGTGCCCGCGCCTCCAGAAGTTCCTGGAGGCGTGGTGGACGCTAGTCATCCGACGTGGGGGAGCGACAGGAGAATTGGGGCCCTGTCTGATTCCAACTGTGCGCACAGAAGTGGATGTGATGCCGTTTCTCCCTTCTGCGCCTTGTTTCGGTCGGCAAATACGACACATCATCCATTCGGAATGGCCGATTCCTGATCGTAGTGAACCTCAAGTTCCCCTCAGAGGGTCACGTGTGGATGAGGAGGAATGCGCGCCACGAGCCCGGTTCCGCGCCTTCCTGCCCGCCCGCAGTGCACCCCTCCGGGACACCGGGTCGACGTCCCGTCAGCCCGCTCGAACGAGCAGTAGCCTGCCTTGCACAAGGCCCTGCCTTCCCTGGGCCCACGCCCGTCGACTGCACCGCGGGACGTTGAGCGGACCCCATCGTGCGCCCGCGTGTGCAACGGGTCGGAGCGTCCGTAGGCTCCTGCACAGCACCAGCCGTCAAGTCCTGGTCTGTGAGAGGAATGAGCGGTGTCGGTCCCCGTGGCCGCCACCGTGGTGCACCACCGCGACCAGTGACGCGGCCGCCGAGTACCGGCAGACCGGCGGACGGCCCGGTACCGCGTGGACGGTACGGGCCCGAGCCCCGGCCTGGCCGAAGGAGCGGCCCCGTCAGTGGGCTGAGCGTGGCCGTCCGGCAGGCGGCACCCCATGTTCATGAAGAGGACGAGCGTCTGCCTTCCCGAGGTACTGGAAGTGCGGCTGGACGCGGACGGGTGCCGGGGACGGTGCGGCGCACCCGGCGCCGGTCGGGGGTGATCTCCGACGAGGCGATCCGGATCGAAGAGGCGACACGAGAGCATGCCGCCCGGGTCCGGTCCGATGCGCGCCGGATCGCCATGGGTGATCAGTCCCCGTTCGCCAACGGCCTGATGGTCACCCCCTCGGGCGCCCGCCGCCGCTGTGCCGGTCCGAGGGCAGCCAACCCCGCTTCTACTTCTCGTAGCCCGTATCGCCGGCGAGTCGCTCGATGTCCTCGCGGGCCCTGTCCATCTCGTCCGCGATGGCGTCGTCGGCGCTCTCCGCGAAGGTCGCGTCGCGTTCCCTGACGGGGAGGCCCTGGCAGTGCGGGGGGAGGCTGGTGCTGAGTTCGGTGCCGTCGGCGATGGCGGCTTCGACCTGTGCCGTCGACTCCTCGCGGCATTTGCCCGCGTCGGGGCGGATGGAACCGGTGTTGAGGAAGTAGACGGCGAGGGCGGCGGCGAGGAGCAGAGCCGCGGCGATGCCGCCGACGGATTTCGGGTGGGTGCGGATGGCGAGCGTCAGCTGGTGCATGAGGGGTCCTTGATCGCGTCCCGCGGCCTGACGGAGCAGGCCGCGGGACGGGCCGCGCGGGCTCAGGTGAAGGTGAGGAACGCGTTCATGTCGCCGTTCCAGACGATCTTGACGTAGGCATTGGTGTTGGTCTTGCTGGGGTGGTACAGCCGGATCTTGCCGGTGGCCGTCTCGCGTGCCCATATGTCGGGGATGCCGTCACCGCTGGTGTCGGGGATGACCACGATGTGGTTGATGGCGGCTTCGGTCCAGCCAGTGCCGAACTCGGCGTCGGCGCCGTCGCGGGAGTTGGCGCCGAGGGCGAGGGAGACGGGGTCGACGGAGCCTTCCCCGGCCGCTCCGGGCTTGCCGTGGCGCAGGTAGATCTTGCCACTGCTCAGGTTGCGCCAGAGCAGGTCTGGGGTCTTGTCGAGGTCGAAGTCGGCGACGGCGAGCACGTCCCGGGTGGACCAGCCGGAGTCGCTGGTGAGCCGGATGGCGTCGGTGAAGGCGGCGGCGGTGTAGCCGCCGAGGAACCACAGCTGTCCGCCGTCGGTGACGATCATCAGGTCGGGTTCGCCGTCACCGGTGACATCGCCGCTGGTGCGCATCTCGCCCCAGGTGGCGGGGTCGGGAGCGTTGTCCGGCACGAGCACGCGGACACGTTCGTCGACGTTGACGCCGCCGTAGCCGTCGCCCTGGTAGATCCAGAGCCTGCCGTCAGGGGTGCGGGCGAGGAGGTCGGTGAGACCGTCACCGGGGTAGAAGTCGTCCCACTTGGAGATCAGGGCGTGCTTCTTGCTGGTGGCGGTGGAGTCGGCGTCGTAGAAGTGGCCGGACGGGCTCTGCTCGCCCTTCCCGTTGTACGAGGCGGCCATGTTGGTGAAGAGTTCGCCGCCGTCCTCGCCCGGGTAGGTCCAGAGGCTGCCGGTGCTCCACAGGCCGACCAGATCGGGATAGGTGTCGCCGGTGACGTCGCCGGGAGCGTCGGCGGCGCGGCCGGAAGGAACGTAGGTCTTGATTTCCGAGGCCAGCGAGAAATTGCCGACCGCGTCCCGGGCATAACCCTTCAGATACATCGGTCCGGCCATGGGCGCCTTGAGGGTGATGGTGACGGGCTGGCCCTTGGAAGCCCGGGTGACCGACTCGATGAGGTGCCCCGTCTCAGCGTCCCGGTCGATGCGGAAGGTCTGACCGGTGGCCGGGTCGTCGAGGTAGATGTAGGTGAAGTTCCCGCTGTTGAAGCCGATGACGTAGCCGGTGGTGGAGTCGCCGGAGTCGAGGGTGACGCTGCCGGAGGTGCCGTGCGGTGCGTTGACCGCCCAGTTGCTGCCGGCCGCGTTGGCTCGGGGGAAGTCCTCGGAGGTCATCGTGGGCGCCGCGGGCGCGGTGTTGTCGACCGTGAAGCGGCACGGCTGGTTGCCCGGAGGCCAGAAGGTGGAGAAGGCGCCTTCGGTGTCCTCGGCGCGGACGTCCCAGGAGTAGGTCTTGGCGTCGGCGAGTTCGGTCGAGGCAACCGTGACGGAGGCGGTCTGGGTCCTGCTGCCGCCGGTGCCGGTGATGACCTTGTCGAGGATCTTCGTGCTGACGCCGGTCTCCCACAGGCGGAACCGCAGGCCCTTGAGGTTGTTGTCGTAGTCCGTGGCGGTGGCCTTGAGGACGACATCGGTGAGGCCGATGACCTCCTCACCGACGACGGTCTTGCACTCGCCGGGCGTGATGCCGCCGTTGACCGGCTGTTCGGGCTTCCGGTTGAAGGTGATGGTGAACAGCGCGGTGGAGGCGCTGTACTTGCGCCAGGTGTAGGTGGAGGTCTCGGTGGTGGCGCGCAGCCCCAGGGTGATCGAGCTCCAGTTCTTGGTCGCCCCGTCCTGCGCCCCGGACTTGACGTTGTAGCCGACGTATGCGTCGCTGCAGCCGAACTTCTCGTTGCCGTGGGCGTAGGACTTCGCATCCAGCTTGCGTGCCCAGGAGGGCTGGTTCTTCCAGGTGGTGGAGGTCGAGATCCCTCCGGTCAGCCACAGCTCGATCTGCCGGGGTTCGGAACAGGACCACGCGTGCGTGTTCTTGATCTTCCAGTTCGCGGAGAGGACGGTCGAGCCGTGTGCGGCGCTGGGGAAGCTCATCCTCCAGAACGACCTGGCCAGACCGCCGTCCTGGGATTCGTAGCCGACGCGGGCTTCGCTGGTGCCGCCGCTGTAGTTGGTGCCGTCGTAGTAGTTGGAGTTTGGGTAGGGCTTGTACGCGATCGTCCAGCCCTTCTCCCCGAGTTCGAGGGTGGGGTCGATGAAGACGGGGAAGCGGACCGTGCCGGCGTCGACCTGCTTGCCGGTGAGCAGACCGGTCGCGCCCGCGTCGAGGGTGAGCGTGGCCTGCCCGGTCCCGTCGCCGTCCAGAGCGGCGGGCAGCTGGGCGGTCACGGAGCCCGGTTCGGGCCCGGTCAGACCGGTCAGCGCGAGCGTGGTCCTGGCGGTGGTGGTGTCGGTGTACGGCTTCGCGGCGGGGTCTTCGGGGTTCTCCAGGCCGTTGGAGTCCCAGGCGAACGGTGTCGGGATCACCCCGACCGGCTTGCCGTCGGCCGCGTTCGTGATCGTCACACCGCCGGTGGTGCCGTCGAGCGTGAACGCGGCGGTGTCGGAGCTCAGCCGGTAGGACACGGTCCGCAGCGCGTCCTGGCGGGCGGCCTGCTCGTTCTTGACGATGAGCAGCTGCCCGAAGCCGCCTTCCTCGCGGGCGACCAGGAGCAGGTCCACGCCGGGCATGACCTCGCGGTACAGCGCCCGGTTGCCGTCGACGACGGGGTCGGGCAGGGCGCCCGGCCAGGTGTAGGTGATCGTGTGTTCCCCGTAGGTGGCCGAGGCCAGGAACGACCCGCGCTCCTGTACCGCTCGTACGGCGTCGTCCGTACCCGCGCGTACGGCGTTCTGTGCACCTGCCGCGGGACGCCGGAGCGCGGTGCGCGCCGAGTGGGGGGACCGGGAGGCCCGCTGTGTCGTGGCCGGGGAAGCGGAGGAGGCGGTGCGGCCCGTGGAGGATGCCGCGAACTCCACGTGCCCGGGTGTGTTCTCGGGGCGCAGCCGGGTGCCGTCCTTGCTCCGCCGCAGACCCGCGTCGACGGGAGCCCAGGTGCCGTCGGGTTGTTCGGTCCGCACGGGGACGGCGTTGATCTCGCTGCGCCAGGTTCCGTCGGGCAGGGCGAAGGTGCGTGAGGTCGGTGTGGTCTCCGCTTCGACGACGACCTCCCGCTCCTGTGCCTGCGCCTCGCGCATGGCCTCGTCGGCGGTCAGCGGACCGGAGGCCTTGGGGGCCGCGGAGGAAGCGGCCCCGTGCTGCCAGGGCGTCCAGACGGCCAGCCCCGCCACCAGCGCCGCGCACAACAGTACGGCGAGGGTGGCGATCCGGGCGCGTGTGCCCGCGAAACGGCGGAGGACGGCGAAGGGTTGGGCGGACACGGCGAAGGCTCCCCAGAACACGGCTAGCTCGATGCCAGAGCGCCGCGGGCCGTGACGAGCTTGTCGCAGACCTGGGCGCCTCTGGGCGCGGGCCCGCACAAGTTGCCTGCAGACGGGCGTGTTTGTCGAGCCTTGCACCTGCAATCAACTCGTGACCATCGAGCCTTGCTCACTCAAAGTCGCGCCGGATATGCGCACTTGGAGCCCTCGTGCCGTTGTGTCGGTGCTTGCTATGCCCGTGATCTGGCGAATGGCCGTCTATGACCGCCACGATGATCTTGCAGCGCATAGATCATCGAATATGCCGACGGTAACTGTGCCCTCATTGTGATCGATGACTGTGCGTCACCTGTGCTTCCTGCGCAGGTCTGGTGAAGACTCCCGTGCTCGGTACGCACATGACATGTGCGTACCGGTTCTGTCGGTGTTCGCCGGCGCGCCCGGACAGGGCGTGGGGTGGGGAGTTGTGAGATGCGTCGTCGGGTGGGGCTGGCCTGGTCCGGGCGGGGGCGGCTGGCCGCTGCGGCCTCGGTGCGCGAGAGCCGTCGCCGACGGCGTACGGCGCTGGTGGTGCTGCTGTCGTCGGTGCTGACCGTCACCTCTCTGACCGGTTCGGCCGTGGCGTTGCCCGGCCCGGACATGGACCGCACGTCGAACGCGAACGTGGACCTGCCCGAGCCGGACAAGGCGTCCGTCGTCGACCTCGACGCCGATGAGCCGACGTCCCTGTCGCGTCCGGCCGATGTGCCGGTCGAGGAGTACGTCCCCGCGCATGTGACGCCGTGGCAGGCGGCAGCCGATCAGACCGCGGATCTGACCGGCGTGGCCGAAGGGCAGTCCGTGCCGGTGGGGACGACGCCGGTCCGCCTGGGTGTGCCCGAGGGGCAGGATCCCGTGGCTCTGGCGGGAACGTGGCAGGTCGACCTCGCCTCGGTGGACGCCTCCACACAGGCGAACGTGCCGGGCATGCTGATGTCGGTGACCCCGCCGGCCGGGGTGGATCCGGCCGCCTCGGTGGCCGTCGAGGTGGATCACACCGAGTTCGCCGACCTGTTCGGGACCCAGGCCGCGGACCGGTTCCGGCTCACCCTGCTGGAGGGCTGCTCGCTGCCCGACACCTCCACCCTGGACTGCCCCGCCGGGGGCCTGTCCACCCAGACGCTGTCCGCCGACGAGGAGGACCCCGCCGCGCAGCTCGTCGAGCTGCCGTCGAGCGTGGAGGTCGACCGGCCGGCGAAGGCGGCGCGGACCACGCAGAAGGGCGCCAGGGAGCACAAGCGGCGACTGACCGGTGTGGTGCCGGTCGCGATGCTCACCGACGCCACCGGGCAGTCGGCCTCCGGGCGGTCCGCCGCGCTGGACAAGGAGGAGCCGAAGAGGGTCGGGCCGAAGAATGAGGAGAAGGCCGCGAAGCCCTCTTCCTCCGCTGAACCATCGCCTTCCACGACACCTCGGGAACCGGAGAAGGCCGACGGATCCTCCGGCCCGGAAGGTGATGACTCCCCGGAGTCCGGCGCGTCGACGTCGGGTGGCATGAAGCCCGCCTCGTTCGCCTTGGCCAGGACGGCCGAGCCGCTGGCGGGATCTTCGGCCGGAGTGCTCGGTGCCCTGGACATGGGGGCATCGGGTAGCGGCGACTTCACCGCCGCACCACTGTCGTCCTCGGGCAACTGGGCGGCGGGATCCTCCTCGGGCGCGTTCACGTACGCGTATGACATCCAGACGCCGGAGGTTCCGGGCGGTCTGATGCCGAAGGTCAGCCTGTCGTATTCGTCGCAGACGGTGGACGGGCGTACGAGTGCGGAGAACAACCAGGCCTCGTGGATCGGCGACGGCTGGGACTACCAGCCCGGGTCGATCAGCCGCCGCTATGTGAACTGCAAGCAGGACGCCAAGAGCAAGTCCGGCGGCAACAACGCCAACCACCCCACGCACGACCTGTGCTACGGCTCGAACAACGCCACCATGACGCTGGGCGGCCAGACGGTCAGCCTGGTGTGGGAAGCGGGCAAGGGCTGGACCACCTCCTCCGGTGACGGCTCGAAGGTGGAGCTGCTCAAGAACACCACCCTGGGCAACGGGGATGCGGACGGCGAGTACTGGAAGGTCACCACCCGCGACGGTGTGCAGTACTTCTTCGGCCTCAACCGGCTGCCCGGCTGGAGCGAGGGCAAGGCGGAGACCGGCTCGGTGTTCACCGTGCCGGTGGCCGGCAATCACCCGGGCGAACCCTGCTACAAGGCAGGCGACTTCGCGGGCTCGTTCTGCGAGAAGGGCTGGCAGTGGAACCTCGACTACGTCGTGGACCCCTCCGGCAACGCGATGACGCTGTGGTGGCAGGCGGAGACCAACCGCTACGCGAAGAACTGGCAGTTCAAGAAGCCCGTCAGCTACGAGCGCGGCGGCTGGCTGCGCCGCATCGACTACGGCCTGCGCTCGGACGCGATCTTCACCAGCGAGGCGCCGGCCAGGGTCTGGTTCTCGATGGAGGAGCGCTGCTTCGCCGAGGGCTCATTGGCCTGCACGGAGGCCAACTTCACCTCCAAGGACCCGGGCGACTACCGGATCTGGTACGACACCCCGGTGTCGCTGCAGTGCAAGACGACCGGTGACTGCTGGAACGCCGCCCCGTCGTTCTTCACCCGCAAGCGGCTGGACAAGATCTCCACCAGTGCGCAGCGCACCGCCGGCTCCGCTCGCGCCACGGTGGACGTGTACCAGCTCAAGCAGTCGTTCCCGACGATGACGACCGGTGCCAACACCGCCCTGTGGCTTGAGTCGATCCAGCGCACCGGCTACGGCCGGGGCGGCGTCGCGGGCGGCGAGTACCAGTCGCTGCCCCCGGTCAGGTTCGAGGCCTCACCCGCGTACATGCCCAACCGGGTGCTGCGCGGCGCCGACGACCCGCGTCCCGGTTTCGCGCGCCAGCGCATCGGCCGGGTCGTCAACGAGTACGGCGGCGAGAGCGTCATCACCTACTCGAAGCCGTCCGGTGCCTGTGCGAACGGCGAGGGCCTGCCCGCGCAGACGTCGAACAAGGGCCTGTGCTATCCGGTGGCCTGGCATCCTGACCCGTCGGTCGACGACGAGGTCGACTGGTTCCACAAGTACGTCGTCACCCAGGTCGAGGAGCTTCCCGCCGTTTCCGGCGCGACGGCCACCGCCACGGCGTACGAGTACGGCACGCCGGCCTGGCAGCTGGCGGAGTCGGAGTTCTCCAAGAAGTCGTCGCGGACCTGGGCGAAGTTCGCCGGGTTCGACACCGTCACCACGATCGCCGGCGCCGATGACACGGCGACCTCGGCCACGCGCTCGAAGTCCATGGTCCGCTTCTACCGCGGCCTCGGCACCCATGTCACGGTCAAGGACGTAGCGGGCGGCGATATCGGCCCCGACCACGAGGCGTTCGCCGGCCGTATCGCCGAACAGGTCGACTACCCCTCCGCCACCGCGGATGCGGCCACGGGCTGGATCAGCCGCAGCATCAGCAGGCTCGCCGCCACCGAACTGGCGCGCCGCGCACTGGGCGACGGCCTGAAGGACCTGATCGCCTGGCGCGTGGTCGAGACCGGCGACCAGTCCTGGACCAGGTCCTCGGGCAGTGGCGACGACCCGAGCACCATGCGCGTCCTCGCCTCCACCACCAGCTACAACGCCGACGGCCTGCCCACTCAGGTGGAGATGCTCGGTGACACCGCCAAGAGCGGCGACGAGTCCTGCAGCCGCACCGAGTACGTCGCCAACACCGCCAAGCACCACATCGGCCTGACCAAGCAGATCCTCGTCTCACCGACCACCTGCGAGGCCGCTGCCTTCGGGACGCTCACCTCGCTGACCGGTGCCTCTCGGGTCGCCTACGACGGCGGCGCCTACGGGGCCGCGCCCACGCGAGGCCTGCCGACCGAGATATGGACGCTCAAGGGTGACGGCTCCGGCTTCACCTCGGGCGGCACCACCGGCTACGACGCGCTGGGCCGCACCGTGAAGACCACCCAGCCCGGGCAGACCGAATCGGCCACCACCACCTACGAACCCGCCGTCGGCATGCCGCTGAAGGTGACCGAGACCAACGAACTCGGCCACACCTCGGTGGAGACCGTCGAGCCGGGCCGCGGCACCACCCTGACCACCAAGGACCCCAACGGCCACACCAGCAGGGCCGTCTACGACGAACTCGGCCGCCTGGTGCAGGCCTGGGGCCCCGGCCGCGACCCGGCCACCCATCAGCTTCCCGACATGCAGGTCGAATACCGGCTCAAGGCCGGTGAGCCGGCCGCCGTCATCTCCCGCACCCGCGGTCACGAGGACCGGGTGGAGACCACGGTCACCCTGTACGACGGGCTGGGCCGGGTACGCCAGACCCAGGAACCGGCCACCGGCGAAGGCCGCCTGATCACCGACACCCTGTACAACGCGTCGGGTGAGGTGTGGAAGACCAACAACGCCTACCTCACCGAGGGTGAGCCCGAGCCGGTCCTGTTCTTCCCCGAGACCGCGGGCGCCGTGCCGAACGCGACCCGCTACACCTACGACGGCATGGGCCGCGTCCTGACCGAAACCCCGGTCCTCGGCGGGGTCGACGCCACCGACCGGCGCACCGCGTACACCTACGGGCTGGACCACTCCACGGTCATCAACCCGGCCGGCACCGCCTCCTACCGGACCTGGAGCGACGCGCTGGGCCGCACCAGCCGTGTCGACACCTTCACCGACCCCACCCGCACCGCCTTCGAGTCGGTCCGCTTCACCTACGACTCCCGGGGTCAGCTGGCCAAGGCGCAGCAGGACGACGGCACCGCCTGGACGTGGAAGTACGACACCATCGGCCGCGTCACCGAGGCGACCGACCCGGACACCGGCACCACCAAGACCACCTACGACAACCTCAACCGCCCGCTCACCACCACCGACGCGCGCGGCAAGACGGTGTGGACCGGCTATGACATCCTGTCCCGGCCGACCCTGACCCGTGAGAACTCCTCGGTGGGCAAGCTGCTCGGCGCCTACTCCTACGACCAGGCCGGCGGCGGCATCGGTATGCCGTACACGGCGCTGCGCTACACCGACACCGGGAACGCGGCGCAGACGATGATCAGCGCCTACACCAGCGCCTACCAGCCCACGGTCACGTCCACCGCACTGCCCGAGGACCTGGCCGACCAGTACGGCCTGGCCCACCGCTACACGTACACCCAGACCTACACCGACACCGGTCTGCCGCACTCCACCCGGCTGCCGCAGGTGGGCACGCTGCCCGCCGAGGAGGTCATCACCCGCTACAACGAGGAGGGCCTGGCCGAGACCGTCTCCGGACACGACTGGTACGGGTCCCAGACCCTCTACTCCCCCTACGGGCAGGTCCTGCGCTCCACCCTGGGCGACAACCCCTACCGGGTCTGGTCCACCGCCTCCTTCCACGAGGCCTCCGGTGAACTGACCAGCATGCAGACCTGGCGCGAGGAGGCCGGTGAGACCGGCGCGGCCACCGGCAACAAGGTCTCGGACACGTCCTACACCTACGACGCCGCGGGGAACGTCACCTCCGTCCGGCAGGGCGCCGCGGGCATCCGCGAACGCCAGTGCTTCCGCTACGACCCGGTCGGCCGCCTGGGCGAGGCCTGGACCTCCGCCGACCAGACCGCCTGCAAGGCGGGCGGCGCGACCGCCGCCGCCGACGTGGCGAAGGGTGAGGACGGCTCGGGCTACTGGACCGACTACGCCTACGCCGGTCTGTCCGCGGAACGCACCTCGATGGTCGAGCACGACCTGACGGGTGACACGGCCAAGGACACGAGGACCACCTACGGCTACGGCGCGGGTGAGGCCGGACCGCATGCGCTGACCTCGCTGGTGCGCGAGTACACCACCGAATCCGGCGCCCAGGTCAGGCAGACCCTGCAGCGCATCTACGACAAGGCGGGCAACACGGCACAGGTCACCGGCGACACCGGTGACGCCCAGACCCTGACCTGGACGTACGACGGTCTCCCGGAGACGGTCTCCGGACAGGGCACGAACGGCAAGACCGCCTACGTGACGCCCTCCGGCGCCTGCCTCGACCTGCAGACCGGCTGGGCGAAGAACGACCAGCCGCTGCAGATCTACCCGTGCAACAACACCCCGGCACAGAAGTTCAGCTTCGTGCCCGACGACCCGACCGCCGACCCCGACACCGGCAGTCTGCGGGTGCTGGGGGACTGGTGCGCCACCTCGACCGGAACGACAGCCGGCGCGGTGATCGGCATCCGCCCGTGCGCGGGTACGGCGGACCAGAAGCTCGTACGCGACGGCGCAGGCCACTTCGAGCACGCCGCCTCGGGGCTCTGCCTGGCGGTCAAGGACGGTTCGACCGCGGCGGGCACCGATCTGGTGCTGGACGCATGCGCCGCGTCCTCCGGAGCCCAGTCCTTCACCGCACAGGCCGAGTCCCGCTACATCTACGCACCCGGCGGCGCACGACTGCTGACTCTGCGAGGCGACCAGGCCACCCTGCACCTCGGCGAGGCCGAACTGTCGGTCAAGGCCGGCGGCGCGATGGTCGACGTCCAGCGCACCTATGCGGTGCCGGGCGGCAGCATCCTGCGCTCGGCGTATGGCAGTCACAGCGCGGGTTCCTCACGTCTCGCCGCGATCACCTACGACCACCAGGGCAATCCCTACACCGAGGTGGCGCTTGAGTCGGGCATGGAGACCCGCATCCGCAAGACCGACCCGTTCGGCGGCGAGCGCTCCGCCGGCACGACGGCGCAGCGGTTGCAGACCCACCAGGGCTTCCTGGGTGCCTCCCGCGACGACGACACCGGCTACACCATGCTCGGTGCGCGCTTGTACGACCCGTCTGTCGGAC
This sequence comes from Streptomyces sp. NPDC048001, assembly GCF_043203115.1. Lineage (NCBI taxonomy): Bacteria > Bacillati > Actinomycetota > Actinomycetes > Kitasatosporales > Streptomycetaceae > Streptomyces > Streptomyces sp. NPDC048001. The sequence continues at coordinate 871,527 of NZ_JBIDBN010000001.1, read as the reverse complement.
GCTTCCTGTCCGCCGACCCGGTCCTGGACCTGGCCGACCCGATGCAGCGCGGCGGCTACGCCTACGCCCACAACAACCCCGTCACCTACAGCGACCCGACCGGCCTGTCCGTCTCCCTCTCCCGGAAGGAGATCGACCTCGCCCTGCAAGGCGCCGGACTCTCCTCGGCGATGGTCGCCGCGGCCAAGGGCGACCTCAACCGTTCGATGAGCTCCGTCGTCGCCTCGGCGGCCGGATCGATCCTGCGGGACTTCCTCGGCATCGACGCGATCATGAGCTGCATCGGCGGCTCCATCTGGTCCTGCGCCGAGGTCGTCCTGGACCTCGTCCCCTGGTACAAGGTCCTCTCCCTGACCAAGAAGATCTACTCGGCGGTCAAGAAGGTCTTCTCCGCGGTCAGCGCCTGGCGCAAGGCCAAGGAGCGGGCCAAGAGGCTCATCGACAGGGCCAACGCGGCCATCGACAAGGCCAAGAAGGAGAAGCAGAAGCGCGAGGCGGCCCGCAAGAAGGCAGCCCAGGCCAAGAAGAAGGCAGCAGCCCAGAAGAAGCAGACCACCAGCAACCGCGCCTCCCAAGCCGCGCGCAAAACCGGCAACAGCAAGCAGAAGTCATCCCAGGCATCCGCCGCACCACGCTCCTCGGCCGCCAAGTCCTCGGGCGCCGGCAAAGCGAAGTCCTCCAGCGGAAGCTCGAGCAACGGCGGTTCCACCGGAGCCTCCTCCCGCTCGAACGGCGGCACCAGCGGCGGCGGCTCCTGCCTCAACAACAGCTTCCTGCCGGGCACGAAGGTCCTGATGGCCGACGGCACCACCAAGCCGATCGACCAGGTCAAGGGCGGCGACAAGGTCATCGCGACCGACGAGAAGACGGGCGAGACCCGCATCGAGACCGTCACGGCCGAGATCAAGGGCGAAGGCCTCAAGCACCTCGTCAAGGTCACGATCGACACCGACGGCCCGGCCGGCGAGGCCACCGCCGAGGTCACCGCGACCGACGGCCACCCCTTCTGGGTCCCCGAACTCGGCAAGTGGATCGACGCCACCGACCTCAAGCCGGGCCAGTGGCTGCGCACCAGCGCGGGCACGTACGTCCAGATCGCGGCGGTCAAGCGCTGGACCAGCCCCGGCGCCACGGTCCACAACCTGACCGTCTCCGACGCCCACACGTACTATGTGGTGGCGGGGGATGCGCCGGTCCTCGTTCATAACTGCACCACGACGGTTTATCGGTACCAGGAGCACCCCGAAAGCATGCGCCTTTCGGTTGACGATGGGAATGTCTCGATCAGTGGAGACGGGATGCTTCATCTCAACATGAGCGGTGATATTAGCCATTCGCAGACGTACCGTGGATCAAGTGGGCACATTGTCGCGTTTGATGTGCCAACGTCGTACGTTGACTCCATTCGAGCTTCCGCTATCGATCAGAGGCGACCTCCTGGTATGAGTAGAAGGAATTGGAAAATATTCTCTTCTGGGCGTCCGCAGATTGATGACCGTCGGCAGACGGATCTCTTCGGAATACCATCATCGATGTTTGACGAGTTGCTCAGGCAGATAGTGCCGGGGTCTGGTCGAATACTCCCCGGGGGAGGGTGAGACGTGGATCGATGGTCGTTCCATGAGGAGGCGCAGCGCTTGAGTGCGCGGGCCGACGTATCTGACGCTCCGGCACTGCTGGCATCCTTCGTGGTGGAGGTGGCTGGGAACCCCGGTGCGTACGCGAGGCGCGTGAGGTCCGCCTTGGTTGCGGGCGTGCAGCTGGCTATTCGGGGAGAATTTGAATCCGACGAGCTTCCCGAATCAAATGTCCCCGGCTGGTTTTCATCTGCAGGTGAATGTGAAGTGGATGACTTGGCCGAGGTGCCCGAATCAATCGAAGGTCAACGTCGATACGTCGAGCATCGCGGAGAGGAGCCCTGGGAGGTTCAGGATTGGCTCTGGAGTTTCGAGCCGGGAAAGCGTCAATGGTTGTGGTGGGATTTGACGGCAGCCGGGGGGAATGTCGTACAGATCTGGCTTTACTCGCGTTCTGAGCCGGTTTTTCAGTGCGAGGACGTGAGGTGGCTTGCCTATTCAGCAGGCGCCCGCGCTGCCGTCGGACCGATTCTGCTTCCGTCGCAAGTCTGGAACGGTCAGACATCGCTCGGGATATGAAGACGAAGAGCCCCACCAGTGTTGCCTGGTGGGGCTTCTTCGAACGATTGACGGCAACCGTGACGGCAACGTCAGCGGACGGCGGCGGGTGGATCGTCGTTGCCGTTGTTGGTCGGGTTGAGGGTGGTGCCGAGGGCATCGATGGCCTGGCGTTGGAGGCGGAGCCGTACGTGGGCGTAGACGCCGGCGGTGACGCCGATGTGGGCGTGGCCGAGGAGTTCCTTGATCACGACGAGGTCGACGCCCTGTTCCAGGAGCAGGGTTGCGGTCGAGTGGCGGAGGTCGTGGAAGCGGATGCGCCGGAGTCCGGCCCGGTCGAGGAGGCTGCGGAAGCGGCGGGTGAGGTTGGCAGGGTCGAGAGGTCCGCCGGTCGGGGTAGTGAAGACGAGGCCGCTGTCTCTCCAGTCCGGTCCTGCCGTTTCGCGCTCCTTGTCGTGCCGTTCCCTGTGCTCCTTGAGAGAGTGGACGCATTCGGTCGGGAGCGCGATACGGCGTTCGGACGCCCGGGTTTTGGTGGGTAGGTGGGTGAGGCCGCCGGTGCGGGTGCGCTGGAGCGAGCGGCGGATGCTGGCCGTTCCGGTGGCGAGGTCGAGGTCTTCCCAGTGGAGGCCGAGGAGTTCGCCCTTGCGGAGTCCGGTGCGGAGGGCGAGTTCGTACAGGGCGTGGAGCCGGTCGGCGCGGGCAGCGTTGAGGAACTGACGGGCCTCGGCCGCAGTGAGGGGCCGGAAGCGCCTGGGCCTGGGTGTGGTGGTCTTGACGTTGCGGGCGACGTTGCGGGGCAGCTCGTCCTCGCGGACGGCGTGCTCCAGGGCGGACTTGAGGACCGAGTGCACGTACGTCACCGTCGAAGGGGACAGCTGCTTCTGGCAGCACTCGCCGACGGCGCAGCATGCCTTCCTTTCGGTGTCCAGCCCTTGGGCGCAGCACTGACAGGTGGTGCGGAGCCGGTCGAGGAAGGTGCGGACGTCCTTGGCGGTGAGACGTGCGATCTTCTGGGTGCCGAGGCTGGGGACGAGGTGGAGGCGGACGCAGGCGGCGTAGCGGGTGTGGGTGTTCTCGCGGAGCTGGTGGACCGCGACACTGCCGAGCCAGTACGTCAGGTGGTCACCGAGCGTGCTGTCAGCGGTGGCGATCGGCAGCCCGCGGTTGCTGTCGGCGATCTTCTCGGCGAGCTTGTCAGCCGCGTTCTTGCGGGTGGTGCCGTAGACACGGACACGCTTTCGTCTGCCGTTGGCGGCGAGGACGTAGCCGGCGGCTTCCCAGCGGCCGTCCTTGCGTTGGTAGATGGTGCCTTCGCCGTTGGCGCGGGCCTTCTTGCGCTTGGGGGCGGTCATTAGGAAGCCTCTTCCAGGTGGCGCTGGACGTAGTCAGTGAGGGCGTGGGCGGGGATGCGGCGGGCGCGGCCGGTGGTCAGCGAGGCCAGGCGGCGGGTGCGCAGGAGGTCGTAGAGGGCGGAGCGGCCGATCTTGAGGCGGGCCATCGCCTCGGGGACGGTGAGGAGTTCGTCGTCACGCACGAGTCGCTACCTCCTGTTCGCGCGTTGGGCCGCCGTGGATGAGTGCGGCGAGGCGTTCGAGGTCGGGGGTGAGGCCGGTGCCGTCGTAGGCCCAGTGGGCGATGACGAGGGTGGTCGGGGAGGGCGGAGGGGTGTGGCCGCGTTGCCAGGCGGCTCGGGCGGCCCGGAGGGCGCTGAGGGTGGTGGAGTAGGCGCGGGTCTTGGTGGAGAAGTGGCCGCGGAAGCCGAGCATGTGGGCCCACTTGCGCAGGTTCAGGTGCTTGAGGTCGTCGCGGGCGCCGAGGGCCCAGGCGGTGCGGATCATGCGGGCGGCGTGCTCGGGTACCGACTCGAACCAGAGGTCGGTGATCCTCTTCAGCCGGTGGTCGAGGGTGCCGGTGGCGGCTTCGGTGCCCTTGGTGGCGTACTTGGCGACGTATCCCGCGACCTTGCCCTCGGTGATCGTGGTCCCGCCCTGGAAGGCCGTGGACCGGATGACCCTGGTGTCGATCTGCTCGCCGAAGACAAAGGAGCGGGCGCGGCCGTTGATCTCCGGCCCGTCGATGCGGGCACGGGTGGCCGAGATCCGAATGGCATCGGCCAGCAGGTCGGGTGTGGCCCAGGTGGGCGGCGGGGTGTAGGGGCCTGCGGGGCCGTCGAGCCGGATGACGGCGTGGAAGTGGATCAGCCCGCGCTGCTGGTACTCGGCGACCTTGGCGTACGAGACCCGGACGACCTTGGAGAGCAGGCGTTGCGGGACACCAGCTGCGGCGGCGATGGTGCGGCGCAGGTGGAGCATGAAGCGGGCCCACAGGGCCGGGGCGTGGGTGTTCCACAGCACGGCGCCGGTGTAGTCGTACCGCTCGGGGTCGAGCGGGGTGCCTGGAAGCGGGTCGCCCTTGGTGTGGGTGCGTCCGCAACGGCAGCGGACGGAGCCGCCCACGCGTCGCCCGTGCACGGGTCCGTACGACGGTGTGGTGAGGGTGGCGAAGACGCGGGGGTGGGTGGCGACCTGTTCGGGGATGTTCCTGCCGCCGCGCAGGCCGGCGGCGATGAGGTGGTAGGTGTCCTGGCGGTAGAGCTCGGCGCAGGAGGGGCAGCGGGTGGTGCGGCGGTTGCCGCAGCGGACCAGGAGCTGTCCGGCGGGCAGTTCCTTGGATTTCAGTTCGCGCAGGATCTCGCCGGTGAAGGCGTCGATCTCGGTGCGCTGGCCTTCGAGCCGGATCGGTTGGGCGCAGCCACCCAGGGAGGACAGCTGCCGTACCAGGCCGAGCAGGTTCCGGTAACCGGTGAACGTGGGCAACGCGGCCGTGGCGGGTTCGGGGCTGGGGATTGTGGTGGTCGGGTCGTGCGGTGGCATGCTGGCGGGACCTCTCTGCACTGCGGCACACGCGTGTGCCGTGAACGGGTATGGGAGGGAGGCCCCGGCAGGGGCGAGGGTTTGGCGACTACACGCCCTTGCCGGGGATCACTGCGAAGCGGGACCAGGAGGCGGCGGTCACGCGGCCTTGTCCAGGTCGACGCGGTCGGGCAGCTCGCGGACCTTGAGCCCTTCGGCGCACATCAGGTCGTTGATCTGCCAGCAGGCTTCGGTGGGCAAGCAGACCGAGCGCAGCCGGACGGGGGTGCGCATGTCGCCGACGGAGGCGATGGAGACGCCCTGGGGCATGGTGCGGTCGGCGGCGGTGATGTCGAGTTCCCGGCCGTCGGGGAAGAGGTGCAGGAAGTCCTCGACGGTGTCGACGCGGTGGCAGATCCGGGCGGACAGGTTGGTGCGTACGGCGGTGGTGAGCACGTCGGCGGAGGGTTTCTGGGTGAGGAGCCACAGCCGTATGCCGAACTTGGCGCCCTGGCTGGCGATGGCCAGCAGCTCGGCCTCGAAGCGTTCGCGGGCCTTGCGGTCGGGGTGGCGGGTGTAGTTCGCCACCTCGTCGATCACCACGAGCAGCAGCGGCAGCTCGGGGCTGAATGCGGTGATGCGGTCGGTGCGACCGGACCAGAACAGCCGTTCCCGGCGCTGCATCTCCTCGCGGACCCAGCGCAGGATCTCGGTCGGCTCGTCGGGGTGGACGGCGTCGGAGACCTTGTAGGCGGTACGCCACCAGGGCGCGACCGCACCGAGGTTGGGGTCGATCACGATCAGCCGCACGTCCCGCATGAGCGAGGCGTGTGCGAGCAGGGTGTCGACGGTGATCGATTTGCCGGAGCGGGTGAGGCCGGCGACGAGTGCGTGGGCGGAGTAGGCGAGGTTGAGCACGATGGGGGTGCCGTCTTCGTCCCAGCCGAGCAGCATGTCATCGGTGGAGACGAACTGCCCCGGTCGGCAGACCGGGGAGCCGTCCGGGCCGAGGAGTGGTGAGCGGATCACCGCTTCCAGCGGCTCGCGCCGGAAGCCGCGCGCGACGATCATTCCGGGCTTGGGCTGGCTGATCCGGATGCGGCGCATGCCCCAGGCGTCGCACAGGCCCTCGCTGGCGTCCTGCCAGGCGCTGAGCCCGACCTGCGGCAGGGCATCGACGGTGACGGTGATGCCGAAGGCGTCGGCGCGGGTGCGCAGGCGCGGGACCAGCACGCGCGGCTTCGGTGGTTGTTCCTGTGGGGCGTACTGCTGGAGCACGGTCGGGGTGGCGTCCTTGACCGCCAGGCCGAGCATCGGGGCGAGCCGCTTCCAACCCCACCGCATCCGCCGCGCCTGCCGCAGACTGACCCGGGTCTCGGCATCGGACCGGTACCAGCGGGCGAAGCAGTACCCGGCCCAGCCCAGCAGCCCGAGACCGCCGAGGACGACCACGGCCAGGAGCGCGAGCCCAAGGCGGTTGTCGGGCATCAGGCGCCTGCCTTGACGGTGACGGCGTCGGCGCGCAGGGAGATGCCGTGGCGGTCCTTGCCGTTGATCTCGTTCTCCCAGGCCGAGGCGACCAGGCCGGTGAAGACGACGGGCAGACCGACCTTCAGGCCCTTGCCCAGGCCCGGCTCCGGGACCTTGACGGTGATCACTTCGGAAGGGGTGCAAGTCACCCGTATGGGTGATCGCGTGCCGCAACCCCACATTCATTCCATCCAAAGTCCATCCCTATCGAGTTCCATCCGTTCGTGGGGTGGTCCATCCATACGGCGGCTACCCTGACCCCGTGAGGCCGCTGAACTGGTGAAACGCGACAGGCAGCGAGCGGCCCGCGGCGGGTGGAATCGGACTGGGACCGGGGATGGACATGGCTGCTGCTGACGAAGCGCGCTTGACGTTCGAGCCCATCGCGGACGACCTCCGGCAGCAGATCCGGGACGGCGAACTGCGGCCCGGCCAGCTCCTGCCGACCCAGAGCCAGCTCATGCAGACCTACAAGGCGTCGAGCCTGACCGTGCAGAAGGCGATCCGGCTGCTCAGGAACGAGGGCTGGGTCATCGCCCGCCAGGGGCGCGGCACATTCGTCACGCGCTCGGCCGACTTCGAGGACGCCTTCGAGAAGGTCGCCGGCGATCTCACACAGCAGATCTACTCCGGCACTCTGGCTCCCGGCTCCCGGCCCGCGAGGTCCTGGCGGAGCACTATGCGGTGCCGCTCAACGTGGTCACCAATGCCATCGCCCTGCTGGCCGGTAACTTCCTCCTGCGTTACCTCGGTGAACTGCCCGGCGACGAGGTCTACGTACGCGACTGGGACGACCACGGCTTCGCCACCCAGCTCACCCACGGCCGCCTGGTCCGCAAGATCAGAGACGGATCACTGGCCAGGGGCGCCACGGTCACCGTGGACGAGGTGGTCGACACGATCGGCGGCGACCCGGAATCCGCCGACCAGGCCCTGACCTTCCTCACCCTGGAAGGCAGGATGAAGAAGGCCCACCAGCGCAACGGCTCGATGGCGTACGTCGTCGTGGGGGGCGAGTTCGGCACAGAGGTACCGGTCACGGTGCAGCCGGTGGACGAGCCGGACGAAGCGTCGGCTGCCCCGCCGAACGAGTTCCCGGCGGCGGCCGGAGTAGCGGATCTCGCCTACAAGCTGGAACGCGCCCTGGAGCGCATCGAGGAGCTGGAGGAGCGCGTCGAACGTCTCGAAGGCCGCGACACCAACTGAGGCGAGTACGTGAACGGCAGCGTCCCCGAAGGTCGCAGGTTGGCTTTCGGGGACGCTTCGCGTTGATCGGTCAGGGCTGGTACTCGTAGCCGATGGTGAACCGGGGCGGCAGGCACCATTCCCCGTACTCGATGATTCCTTCCGCGTCCGACCAGCGGTGGGCGCCGGCCAGGATCGGGGAGCCGACCGGCAGTCCCAGTGCGCTCGCCTCTCGGGCGTCGGCGGGGCGGGCGTGCATGTCGTCGCGGGCGTGGGTGATCGTGCGCCCGGTGGCTTCCAGGACCCGGGCGGACAGTCCGTGATTGCGGCCCGGGGCGGTGTTCAGCAGGTCGGGTACGAGGGCGGCGAACGGGGCCGGGTACCAGGTGACGGCGAACACGGTCCGGGTCTTGCCCCGTCCGGCCAGCCACTCGCGCCGCACCACCTGATCCCCGGGCTCCAGGTCGAAGATCTCCGCCACGTACAGCGGCGGGATGATCAGCTCGGCTGCCGTCACCCGGCTCGTCTCACCCTCGGCCAGGAACGACTTCACCCGCTGGACCCGGGCCAGCCGGTCCCGCGCCGACAGCGTCCAGCGAGGGTCATCGGCGACGTAGGTTCCCCTGGGGGTGGTGCGGATGAAGTTCTCCACCTGGAGAGCCTGCAGGGCGCGGGAGACGGTGGCGGCCGCGGCCTGCCACTGGCCGGCGATCTCCCGGTTGGTCGGCAGCTTGGCGCCAGGCTCAAGCTCTCCCGACAGGATGCGCTCCCGGAAGTGATCCGCGATCTTCGTGAACGTCTTGGGACTGGGCATAAGGCGTGCCCCTCCGTTGAGTTGACGTGATGTCAGTGAGGGCACACTAGTGCACTGCGAACCGTAGCGGGAGTGCTTCGGCCACTCGAATACTGAACTAGAGCACCGACCTGTCAAGAGGTCGGCCATGTGACGTTCGAGAGGTGGCGATGTGCATGACGGAGCCGACCAGGTACTCGACCCCGCCGGTGGAACTCCCCTTGCGTCTGGAACCGGAGCCGACGCCCGTCGAGGGCTGCGCGGGCTGTGCCGAACTGGCCAACGTACGTGACCGGGCCCGCATGGTCGGAGACATGACCACCGTGACCGACTGCAACGTCTATATGCGACGCCACCCCGAGGGGCACCAGTGAGCCCCCGCGCCGTCTACCGGCACATCGCTCACACCATCCGCCACGCGCCCGAAGGCGGCATCACCTACGAGGCGTTCTGCGTCACCGTCGGCTGCGACGCCGAATCCGGTCCTCGCGACGAACAGGAAGCCGTGCAGGACTGGGCGCTTCGCCATACCGGACGCACGGGCCACGACCTGTTCAGACGAGTCGTCACCGACCACGCCAAGGTCACGCGCGCAGAGTAGAGCCCCACCGGCAACCAGCACAGGCCTCACACTCCGCAGGCCATTGCACCAGGCCAGCAGCCCAGCCGAACGCTCAACCGACAGCCAGGGCGTTCCGCCGGGTGTCTAGTCCCAGGTGATGTTTGACGTTCTGGTCCCAGCTGATGCTTGACGGTGGGCCTAGACAACATCGGAAACCTTGTGGGGCTTGTTCGCCTTGACGTGGCGGACGGGAATGTCGGTCGTGCGCCGGATGACCCGGACCTGGCCGTCCAGGTCGACGGTGATCGTCGTGTCCGACACGTGCACGGTCACCGTCTGGCCTGCGTACGTCCGGCCGAGGGAGACGACCTGCCGGCAGACCATGATCGTGCCCACAGCACTGATCCGCCGCTGCACCCGCACCGGCTCGATGCCCGGCCGCGGTGGCGGTCCGGCCGGACGCAGGCCCCGCAGAAACAGCGCAGCGGACGACAGGAAGCGCGGAGGAAGCCGGACGTGCCCGCACGGCGAGCGCCGGGCCGACGGCGAGGCAACGGCAGGGAGTTGGCCGGGGCGAAGGCCCGGAGGTGGGGCCGGTCGGCTCCGTGGGCTTTACCCACCTCCCCGGGCAGGGGCCCGCGTCGGGCAAGGCCAGGGGGCCACTCGTTCAAATTCCGGGCAGGATCACGACCTGCCCGAGTTGCCGGGCCAGCGTACGGCCCCCTGACCATGCCCGACCCCAACCCGGGCAGGACACCGGCCAAAGCCCACTCCGCCGCCCTCACGCGCGCAGCCGTCTGACGGCAACGCCGACGGCAACAGGGGCGCACAGCACGGCACTTCCACGCACACCTACGGACCGGCCGGAATTCGCTGACCAGCGAAAATGCAGGTGACGGCCGCCCGGCGAGCACACGTACTATGTGGTGGCAGGCGGAACCTCAGCACTCGTTCACAACTGCTCCACTGCGGACGAACGGGCGCATGCCAGAGCATCGGAGAATGCTGCATATTCCAGCAGGCCGGACGTTGCTACCGGCGGGTACCTCTGGGTTCAGGGGCACGGAGAGTTTGACCTGGCTTCCGATCGGCTCCATCCGTTGATCAGAGCCAACATGGGTCAGATTCCTGCTGCGGCGAGCCCCGGCGGCGGTAAGTTCTTTGGCTCGCATGTCGAGGTTCAGGCGGCCACTATCATGAGGATTCTGGCCAAGCAGTCGGGATCCGGGGGTTTGACTGGCCGACTGATGGTTTCAAAGCCTGGCGGGCCATGCGGTTTCTGCGCGCCAAACGTGGGCGGAATGTTGCCGGGGAACTCATCGCTAGCGGTTCGATCTCAGCGCGGGCAAGTTTTCAGTGAGGTACCCTTCTGATGCATTCGCCAAGGCGCGGCTCAGTTGCCGCGCCTTGGCTGCTTTCCTGTAGGCCACTATGCTGGCCTTATGGACATGAACGGCGATAAGTTGAATCCATGCGCGATCATCGATCTCACCGACTGGGCTGAGCTCGAGAATGCCGACGGGCCGGCCTTCCCGGTCTCTCCGACCAAGCTGCGCGACTTGGCGTCGGGTGACTTTTCCAAAGTAACGAGTTCGCTCAATCACCTGTATGACGCTCTCCTCAACGACGGAGTCGTCTACTCTGCTACCGCGCCGGCTTTCAGGTATGTCGCCGCACTTTTGGGCGACCGCGAAAGTCGAGCCGCACTCACTCCTTCATGGGATGGGGAAAAATTCCCACTCCGAGGCAAGCTCCTTTCATGGCTGGCCGATGTGGCCTTCGATGTCAGCATTGAGCAGGAGCAGCGCATTCGAGAGTGGGGGGAATATTCGCCGACCGAGCCATTTCCCGATTTCCTGAACATCAGGAGTGTTTACCCGGAAGCTTTTCCGGGCGTCGCCTTCTACTTTGATGACTCTGATCCGAGAGTAGTTGAGGCGGCTCTTGTTGCGGCCGCTCGATTTCTGGAGTCCCCGGAATTGGCGATGCACCGCAGGAGGTTGACTCCTTTGCTGGAGAACGTTCTAGCGCAAAGCTCCAGCGAACGGCATAGAAGTGTGGCCTCCGAGGTGTTGGCGTCTTGGGGGCAAGGGCGCATGTTGATGGAACCCTCTAGCGATTCACTCCCCTCCGACGGGCACGGGAAGGATCACAATTCGCACGACAAACGGGGATCAGTTGACGAGCCGCCGTTCTAGTGGGCACGCTCGGACTCGGCTGGCTCATCCCACGAAGTCCCGTACCCCTTGGGATACCGCGTCGTCGCCGAGGAAGCCGTTGTGTTCCAGGGACACCGCCAGGACGTTCGTCGCGCCCGCGAGCGGGACGCTGACGTCCGGGTTGATGATCTCGTCACAGTTGGACCAGAACGTCGTGTAGGAGACCGCGCCCGGGGTCTCGTCGCCCTCGGCCAGGCCATCCTGGACATAGAAGCAGCCGTACCCGCTTCTCCCGAGCTCCGGTCTCGGCGAGAACGGCATCCACAAGGTCGAAATCCACGACCTGGGACAGCTCGCCCAGATGCCCCGGCGCGTGGACCCCCGAAGCCCTCCCCACGGACGACGTGATGACAGACTGCTCCTGCAACGAGACTCCCGACGACTTTCGAACTTGGTCGCAAGACGATCTATCAGGGGTCCCGTTCCTCATTCACCCCGGGGTTGCACCGCAGGTCACAGGCTTAACGCACTGGTGTTGACCTTGAGGTTGTCGAAAGATCATCAGGACGTTCAGGCGGAGGAGATCCTGATTCGGCAAGTCGCCGATGAAGAGTTCTTCGCCGTCTGGTTGTCCTCCGCTCCGGAGCAAGTGCGAGTTCCGTAGCGTCGACGAAGCGGTGCGTGCGGTCGTGTCCCTGGCAAGGGAACTCTAGAACCCACTGAAATTTGGCCACCGCTCTGGGAGTGGCCATGAACCCGTGCGGAACGCGCGTTCGGCTTCCAGAAGGTTCTTGTAGCCGAGCGCGACGTCCTCGGCGGACAGCTCCGGGTCGGAGGTCGCCAGCAGGTACCTCCGTCGAGCTTGGTCTCGGCGGTGACCTTGGCCCGGTCGATGGGCAGGCGTCGGGTGGCCGGGTGCTGCTTGAGCCAGCGTCCGAGCGTGAGGTGGTCGCGAAGCGCGCACTCGGCCTTGCGGTGGACGGCGTCGTTCGGCTTGGCCGGGCGCTTGCCGGCCTTGGCCGCCTTGTCCCGGGCCTTTGTCGCGTCGGCGGCTCGGGCCTTCCTGATCCGGTCCAGTTCGTCGGTGATCGCGGAGAGCTGGTCTTCGCGGCGGGTGGAGGACTTCCTGGTGGCGGCCCTGCCGGGCCAGGGCTGCGTAGAGCGGGAGCTTGACGATGGTCAGCCAGTCGCAGAACTCCCGTAGCGCCCAGCCCTTCCGGCCTCCCCGCAAACAACGGGATCCCGCCCGGTCGCGACGACCGGGCGGGATCCCGTCAACCACCCCCGACCCGGCTCAGGAACAGCCGGGCCGGGGACGGGGAAGGGATCAGGCGACGTCGAAGCGGTCCAGGTCCATCACCTTGGCCCACGCGGCGACGAAGTCGTCCACGAACTTGCGGCGGGCGTCGTCGCTCGCGTACACCTCGGCCAGTGCCCGCAGCTCCGCGTTGGAGCCGAAGACCAGGTCGGCGCGGGTGCCGGTCCAGCGGACCTCGCCCGTGGCGGCGTCGACGCCCTCGAAGGTGCCCGCGTCCTCGGCCACCGGCCGCCACGTCGTGCCCAGGTCGAGCAGGTTGACGAAGAAGTCGTTGGTCAGCCGCCCCGGCGTGCGGGTCAGGACGCCGTGCTGCGAGTCCCCGGTGTTCGCCCCCAGCACGCGCAGACCGCCGACCAGGACCGTCATCTCCGGGGCGCTCAGGGTCAGCAGGTTGGCCCGGTCGACCAGCAGGTACTCGGCGGGCAGGCGGTTGCCCTTGCCGAGGTAGTTGCGGAAGCCGTCCGCGGAGGGCTCCAGCGCGGCGAAGGACTCCACGTCCGTCTGCTCCTGCGAGGCGTCCGTGCGGCCCGGGGTGAACGGCACCTCCACGGTGACGCCCGCGTCCTTCGCCGCCTGCTCCACCGCCGCGCCGCCCGCGAGGACGATCAGGTCGGCGAGCGAGACCCCGTGCCCGGCCGGGGCGGCGGAGTTGAAGGACTCCCGGATGCCCTCCAGGGTGCGCAGCACCACGGCGAGGCTGTCGGGCTCGTTGACCTCCCAGCCGCTCTGCGGCTCCAGGCGGATGCGGGCGCCGTTGGCGCCGCCGCGCATGTCGCTGCCGCGGAAGGACGAGGCGGAGGCCCAGGCCGTGGAGACCAGCTGGGAGACCGTCAGGTCCGACTCCAGCACCCGGCGCTTGAGGTCGGCCGCCTCCTCGGCGGTCAGCGGCGCGAAGTCGGCCCCGGGCAGCGGGTCCTGCCACAGCAGCACCTCACTCGGCACCTCCGGCCCCAGGTAGCGGGCGACCGGGCCCATGTCGCGGTGGGTGAGCTTGTACCAGGCGCGGGCGAAGGCGTCCGCGAACTCGTCCGGGTTCTGGTGGAAGCGCCGCGAGATCTGCTCGTAGGCCGGGTCGAAGCGCAGCGACAGGTCGGTGGTCAGCATCGTCGGGGCGTGGGTCTTCGCCGGGTCGTGGGCGTCCGGCACGGTGCCGGCGCCGGCACCGTCCTTCGGCCGCCACTGGTGGGCTCCGGCCGGGCTCTGGAACAGCTCCCACTCGTAGCCGAAGAGGATGTCGAAGAAGCTGTTGTCCCAGGCGGTCGGGGTGTCGGTCCAGATGCCCTCCAGACCGCTGGTGATGGCGTCCCCGCCCTTGCCGGTGCCGTGGGTGCTGCGCCAGCCCAGGCCCTGCTCCTCGATCGGGGCGGCCTCCGGGTCCGCGCCCACGGACTCGGCCGGACCGGCGCCGTGGGTCTTGCCGAAGGTGTGGCCGCCGGCGATCAGCGCGACGGTCTCCTCGTCGTTCATCGCCATCCGGCGGAAGGTCTCGCGGATGTCGCGGGCGGCCGCGATCGGGTCCGGGTTCCCGTTGGGGCCCTCGGGGTTGACGTAGATCAGGCCCATCTGGACCGCGCCGAGCGGGTTCTCCAGCTCGCGGTCGCCGGTGTAGCGCTCGTCGCCGAGCCAGGTGGACTCGGGGCCCCAGTAGACGTCCTCCTCGGCCTCCCAGACGTCCGGGCGGCCGCCGGCGAAGCCGAAGGTCTTGAAGCCCATCGTCTCCAGGGCGACGTTGCCGGTGAGGATCAGCAGGTCGGCCCAGGAGATCGCCTGGCCGTACTTCTTCTTGACCGGCCACAGCAGGCGGCGGGCCTTGTCCAGGTTGCCGTTGTCCGGCCAGCTGTTGAGGGGCGCGAAGCGCTGCTGGCCCGCCCCGGCGCCGCCGCGGCCGTCGCTGATGCGGTAGGTGCCCGCGCTGTGCCAGGCCATCCGGATCATCAGCGGGCCGTAGTGCCCGAAGTCGGCCGGCCACCAGTCCTGCGAGGTGGTCAGCACCTCGGCGATGTCCCGCTTCACGGCGGCGAGGTCGAGGTTCCCGAAGGCCTCGGCGTAGTCGAAGTCCTCGCCGAGGGGGTTGGCCACGGCCGGGTTCTTGGCGAGGATCTTCAGGTTCAGCCGCTCCGACCACCACTGCCGGTTGCCACCGCCCTGCGTCGGGTGCGGCGCGCGGCCGTGCGCGACCGGGCAGCCGCCCGCCTCCTCCGTCTTCGGGTCGGTGACGATCGCGTCCGGGTTCTCGGCCATGGGATTCCTCTCGGGCTGTGCGGTTCGTGGGGCTCGCAAGTGCCAGGCGGTGGAAGAGCCGGGGAACGGGTCCCGGTCCGCCGTTCCCGCTCCGGGGGCGCTGGGCGTCCGTCGGGGCGGGGGAGGGGCGGCGGGGGCGGCCTTCAGGGGCGGACGGGTGCCGGTCCCGCGGAGGGCGGTCCTGTCATCTCTCACGTCTCCTGCCGTGCCGCAGTCTCCTGCTCCCTTGGCCATCGCCGGATCCGATCCTACGATGGACTCTGTCCAGGTCAAGAAGCTCGCCTGAGGTACATCAGATCGGGTCTCGGACATGGCCTGGTGACACGTGTGTGTCGCGTCGGCCCGGAAGAGGTGAACACCGGTGAGCGACCTGCTGAGGCGCCTGCGCGCGCGGGGGTGGCGGGTGACCGCGCAGCGGCGCGTCGTCGCCGAGGTCCTGGACGGGGAGCATGTGCACCTCACCGCGGACGAGGTGCACGCCCGCGCGGTCCTGAGGCTGCCGGAGATCTCCCGGGCGACGGTCTACAACACCCTGGGGGAGCTGGTCCTGCTCGGCGAGGTCGCGGAGCTGTCCGCCGACGGCCGCGCCAAGCGCTACGACCCCAACGCGCACCGGCCGCACCAGCACCTGGTCTGCACGGGCTGCGGCCTCATCCGCGACGTCCGCCCCACCGGGGACCCGCTCGACGGGCTCCCCGCCGGGCAGCGCTTCGGCTTCACCCTGTCCGGCGCCGAGGTGGTCTACCGCGGGCTGTGCCCGTCCTGCGGCTGACCTCCGGGGGAGCGGCGGCGGCCGCCCCCGGGCGGGCGCCGCCGCGGGGAGCCGGCCTCCTCACCGCGGCTGCAGCAGGTCCCAGCGGTTGCCGTAGAGGTCCTCGAAGACGGCGACCGTGCCGTAGGGCTCGTGACGGGGCTCCTCCAGGAAGGCGACGCCCGCCGCGGTCATCCGGGCGTGGTCCCGCGCGAAGTCGTCGGTGTGCAGGAAGAAGCCGACCCTGCCGCCGGTCTGCGCGCCGATGCTCGCCCGCTGGGCCCCGCCCTCCGCGCGGGCCAGCAGCAGGCCGGTGCCCTCCGCCGCTCCCGGGGGCCGCACGACCACCCAGCGGCGGCCGCCGCCCCGGTCGGCGTCCTCGGCCAGGCGGAACCCGAGGGCGTCGGTGTAGAAGGCGATGGCCTCGTCGTAGTCCGCGACCACCAGGGTCACCAGGGCGAGGGAGGGCAGAGACGGCATGGCAGAACGTTATACGTATGATCCGCGTGGGACAATCACCGCCATGCCCTCCTTCGCCGCGCCCGTCCCCGACCACCCCGACGGCACCGGGCTCCCGGCCGGCCTGCTGGAGCGCGCCCGCGCGCTCGCCGGGCCCGGGGAGCGGCGGGTGCTCGGCATCGCGGGGGCCCCGGGCGCCGGGAAGTCCACCCTCGCCGCCCGCCTCGTCGCCGCACTGGGCCCGCAGCACGCCGTGCTGGTACCGATGGACGGCTTCCACCTGGCCGGGAGGGAGCTCCGGCGCCTCGGCAGGGCCGGACGCAAGGGGGCCCCGGACACCTTCGACGCCGCCGGATACGCCGCCCTGCTGGCCAGGCTGCGCACCCCGGAGCCGGGAGTGACCGTCTACGCGCCCTTCTTCGACCGGCTCGGCGAGGAACCCCTGGCCGGGGCGGTGCCCGTAGCCCCACATGTGCCTCTGGTGGTCACCGAGGGCAACTACCTCCTCCACGACGAGGGCCACTGGGCGCGGGTGCGCCCGCTCCTGGACGAGGCGTGGTTCCTGGAGGCGCCGGGCGCGCTGCGCGTGCGGCGGCTGGTCGAGCGGCATGTGCGCTTCGGCAAGGAGCGCGCCCGGGCCGAGCGCTGGGTCCGCGACACCGACGAGCCCAACGCCCGCCTCGTCGCCCGCGGCAGGAGCCGGGCCGACCTGGTCGTGGCCCTCCCCGGGGACACCGGGGCCTGAGCCCGGGCACCGCGCCCGGGCCCGCCGCCCCGCCCGGTACCGCGGAGCCCGCCCGCGACCGCACCCGGGCGCCCCGTCCCGCCGCCCGCTCAGCTCCCCGCCAGCACCACGCAGCTCTCCGGCGACAGACGCAGCACCCCGTCCCCGTCCGGAACCCGGACCTTGCCCCAGGCGGCGGCGATCCGCCCGCCGCCGCCCACCGGGATCTCGGCCTGCCCGGCACCCAGGTTGACCGCGATCAGCAGGTCGCCGCGCCGGTACGCCAGCCAGCGGCCCTGTTCGTCGAAGGCGATCCTGAGCGCCGCCAGGTCCGGGTCCGTCAGGTCCGGCTCGCCGCGGCGCAGTGAGATCAGCTCCCGGTGCCAGGCCAGCAGGTCCGCGTGGGGCTCCCGGGCGCGCTCGGCGCGGTCCAGGCAGGACCGCTCCCGGGTGGCGGGCGACTGCGGGTCGGGGATCTGGTCCTGCCGCCAGCCGTGCTCGGCGAACTCCCGCCGCCTGCCCGCCCGGACGGCCTCGGCCAGCTCCGGGTCGGTGTGGTCGGTGAAGTACTGCCAGGGCGTCCCCGCCGCCCACTCCTCGCCCATGAACAGCATGGGGGTGAACGGCCCCGTGAGCACCAGCAGCGCCGCACAGGCCAGCAGCCCCGGGGTGAGCCCCGCCGAGAGCCGGTCGCCCAGGGCACGGTTGCCGACCTGGTCGTGCGTCTGGGCGAAACCGACGAAGCGGTGGGCGGGCGTGGCGGCGACGTCCACCGGGCGGCCGTGGGTGCGCCCCCGGAACGTCGAGTACGTGCCGTCGTGGAAGAACGCCCGGGACAGCGTCTTGGCCAGGGCCGCCATCGGCGCGGCCGCGAAGTCGGCGTAGTAGCCCTGCGCCTCGCCCGTCAGCGCGGTGTGCAGCGCATGGTGGAAGTCGTCGTTCCACTGCGCGTGCAGGCCGATGCCGCCCGCGGTGCGGGGCGTGGTCGTGCGCGGGTCGCAGCGGTCGGACTCGGCCACCAGGAACAGCGGCCGCCCGAGGTCCCGCGCCAGTCCGTCCACGGCCGCGCCCAGCTCCTCCAGGAAGGTCAGCGCCCGGGAGTCGGCCAGGGCGTGCACGGCGTCCAGGCGCAGGCCGTCCAGCCGGTAGTCGCGCAGCCACGCCAGCGCGCTCTCCAGGAAGTAGGCGCGCACCTCGTCCGAGCCCGGGGCGTCCAGGTTGACGGCCGAGCCCCACGGGGTGTGGTGGGTGTCGGTGAAGTAGGGCCCGAAGGCGGGCAGGTGGTTGCCCGCCGGGCCGAGGTGGTTGTGCACCACGTCGAGGAGGACGCCGATGCCGAGGCCGTGCGCGGCGTCGACGAAGCGCTTCAGGGCCGCCGGGCCCCCGTAGGGCTCGTGCACGGCCCAGGGGGCGACCCCGTCGTACCCCCAGCCGTGCACCCCCGGGAACGGGCACAGCGGCATCAGCTCCACATGGGTGATGCCCAGTTCGGCCAGCTCCCCGAGGTGCCCGGCGGCGGCGTCCAGGGTCCCCTCCCGGGTGTAGGTGCCCACGTGCAGCTCGTACAGGACCGCGCCCCGCAGGCCCCGCCCCGGCCACGGGTGGCGCCAGGCGTAGGTGCCGTGGTCGACCACGGCGCTGGTGCCGTCGGGGCCCTCGGGCTGGCGGCGGGAGCGGGGGTCGGGCCGCACCGGGCCGCCGTCGAGGGCGAAGCCGTAGCGGGAGCCGTCCCGTGCCGGGGCCTCGGCGGCCCACCACCCGGCCCGTCCCTGGGCGGGCTCCATCGGCACCGGTTCGCCCTCCAGCCACAGCGTCACCCGCTCCTCGGCGTTCGGTGCCCACACCTCGAACAGCAGCACTGGCGTCCCCTCGTGGTCGTCGCCGCTTGCGTCGCTCCCGTGTCCGCCCGCCGGACCGCACCTCGCCGCCGGTCCGGGCGTGCCCGTCCATCCTGGCAAGTCCGGGGTCTTCTGGCGGGGTGCTTGGGCCATTAAGGTCACTCCCCATGCCGACGCCGCCGCACGAGCCGCTGCCCGCGTTCCCGCCCGGCTTCCTGTGGGGTGCCGCCGCCTCCGCGTTCCAGACCGAGGGGGCCGCGGACACCGACGGCAAGGGCCCCTCGGGGTGGGACGCCTTCGCCGCCGCCGGACGGATCAGGGACGGCGCCGACACCTCGCGCGGCACCGGGTTCCACGCGCGCTACCGGGAGGACGTCGCCCTGCTCGCCGGACTCGGCGCCGACGCCTTCCGCTTCTCGGTGAGCTGGCCGCGGGTCGTCCCCGGCGGGCGGGGCCCGGTCAACGCCCGCGGCCTGGACTTCTACGACCGGCTCGTGGACGAGCTCTGCCGGCACGGCATCACACCCGCACCGACCCTGTACCACTGGGACACCCCGCTGCCCCTGGACGAGGCGGGCGGCTGGCTGGACCGGGACACGGCCGAGCGCTTCGCGGAGTACGCCGCAGCGGTCGCCGCCCGCCTCGCGGACCGCGTCGGGATGTGGATGACCCTCAACGAGCCCGCCGAGGTGACCCTCCTCGGCTACGCCCTGGGGGAGCACGCCCCCGGCAGGCGCCTGCTGTTCGACGCCCTGCCCGCCGCCCACCACCAGCTGCTCGCCCACGGCCTCGCGGCACGGGCGCTGCGCGCGGCGGGCGCGCGGCGGGTCGGCATCGCCGTCTCCCACTCGCCGGTGCTGGCCGCGGGGGAGGGGGAGGCGGACCGGGCGGCCGCCGGGCTGTACGACACGCTGACCAACCACCTCTTCTCGGACCCGCTCCTCACCGGCGCCTACCCCGACGGGGCGATCGCCTCCCTGATGCCCGGTCCGGTCGCGGAGGACCTGGCGGTGATCGCCGCGCCCCTCGACTTCTACGGCGTGAACTACTACCACCCGATGGTGGTGGGAGCCCCGAAGGAGGGGGCGCCGTCCGGGTTCGGGGGCGTCGCGGTGCCCGGGGACCTCCCGTTCGGCCTGCGGGAGTACCCCGGGGCGGAGCGCACCGGCTTCGGCTGGCCCGTCGTCCCCGAGGGGCTGCGCGAGCTGCTGCTCGGGCTGGACGCGCGCTACGGGCGGCGGCTGCCGCCCGTCGTCGTCACGGAGAACGGCTGCTCCTACGACGACGCGGCGGAGGACCACCGCCGCATCGCCTTCCTCGACGCCCACCTGCGGTCCCTGCACCGGGCCATCGGCGACGGGGTCGACGTGCGCGGCTACTTCACCTGGTCGCTCACCGACAACATCGAGTGGGTGGAGGGCGCGGCACAGCGCTTCGGGCTCGTCCATGTCGACTACGCGACCCTGGAGCGCACACCGAAGGCCTCCTACCGCTGGTACCGGGAGGTGATCGCGGCCCAGAAGGGCCGCGCGGCGTCCTGACGCCGGGTGCCGCCGCGACGGTCCCGGCAGGGAACCGCGCGGGGGGACGGGCCGCCGTCGGCGGCCCGTCCGGCAGCTCAGCCGCGGCCCGGGACGAGGCTGATGCGCTCGGCCACCACCGGGTGGCCCGCCCGGGCGAAGTTCCGCGCCATCGGCACGTTGGCCTGGTCGGTGGCGCCCTTGACGAGCTGCGCCCCGCGCTCGGCGAGGAAGTGGGTGCACTCGGCCAGCAGGTCCAGCGAGTAGCCCCGGCCGCGCTGCTCGGGAACCACCCCGATGAAGCCGATGCACGGCCCGCCCGGGTTGTGCGCGGGGACGTGGATGCCGACGAACTCGCCGCCGGGCGTGTGGGCCACCTGCCACCACCGGCGGGGCGAGGGGCACCAGCGGAAGAAGTCCAGCTCCTCCTGGGCCGCCTGGTCCAGGCCGCCCTCGGCGATGGCGCGCCGTGCGTGGGCGTCCAGGGTGTCGGAGTGGATGCGGCGCAGGGCGTCGAAGAACACCGCGTCGTCGGCCTCCGGGCGGAAGCGCAGCCGCCCTGGCCGCTCCGGCAGCCCGCACCGCGGGGTCCAGTGGTAGAGGTAGCGCTCGACGAGCACCTCGTACCCGGCCGCCCGTGCGGCCCGCAGCCGGGTCTCCCCGGCGGCGCGGGTCACCGGGGAGTCGCGCCACCCGGCGGGGAGGTCGAGTTCCAGCTCCACCCGGTGCGGGGCGGTGCGCAGCAGGGCGGCGCCCGCCTCCTCCTCGCCCTCGGCGACGTCGAACCAGTTGATGTTCACGGGGGTGGTGTCGTCGGGGCCGCCCCACCAGGCCCCCCGGGCGACGACGACGCCGTCGCGCAGGGCCACCCTCTTCCACTCGGGCCGGTGGACGGTGCGGGCGTGCGCGGCGGCGAGGCCGAGCGGGTCGGGCAGGGTGTCGAACAGCGGGGCGTCGTGCGCGTCGAGCGCACGGATGACCAGTCGGGTCACGGGAGGGTCCTCCGGGAAGACAGGCTCTGCGGAGCGCTCCCGGTCAGACGGCGGACGCCGGGCGGCAGGGAAGGGAGCGCGGGGATCGTGTGGGTGTCACGGCACTCGCCTCCTCTCCTGTTCCAGGGCGTCGCGGCCACGGTAGACGCGGCGGCCCGTCCCGGTCCACCGGATTTCCCCGCCGCCCCGCCGCCCCGCCGCCCCGCCGCACCCGCCTCCCCGGCCCCGCGGCGGAACTCCCGCGCGGCGGGCGGGGATCCGCGGATCACGGCGGCTCTTCTGGACACCCCGGGTGCCCGCGGCGGACAATCCTCCGTGTGACGTCGTCCCATGAGCTGCCCTCCTGCCCCGTGCGGGTCTCCGATGCCGAGCGCGAGCACGCCCTGGCCGTGCTGCGGGAGGGCGCTGCCCAGGGGCGGCTGTCGCACGACACCTTCGTCCAGCGGATGGAGCTCGTCCTGGCCGCGCGCAGGCCGGAGGAGCTGGCGGCGCTCACCTCCGACCTCGCCGCCGAGGACGGCCGGATCTCCCGGGGCCTGTACGGTCTCGTGGGCCGGATGTCCGCCTTCTCGGTGCGGATACGGCGGGCCTGGCAGGCGGAGAAGCTGCCGCCGCTGCTGCTGCCCGAGCCCGGACCGCATCCGCTGCGCATCGGCAGGGACCCGGCCAACGGGCTGCGCCTCACCCACGACTCCGTCTCCCGGATGCACGCCGAGCTGAGCCACCAGGCGCGGCTGTGGGTGCTGCGGGACCTCGGCTCGACCAACGGGACCACGGTCAACGGGCGCCGGCTGACCGGCTCCATCGTCGTCCAGGACGGCGACATGGTCGGCTTCGGCAACGTGCTGTTCCGCCTGACCGCGCGCTGACCCTCCTCGGGCCGGGCGACGGGGGGCACCGCCGCCCCGGCCCGTCACCCTCCGAAACCACCCGAACGGCCGTACGGGGCCTGCGGTCCGGGGACGGCGGTGGTGGCCTGGAGTCGACCGCGCACCACCGAGGAGCCGCGGCCGCGACAGGGGAGTTGCCGATGCACGCGGACACCCATGCCACGCCCGAGCCCGCCCCGCCCCGCCCCTCGGCCGTTCCGCCGGGCCCCTCCTCGTACCGGGTCAGCCTGCTGCCGGGGCTGCCGACCGGCAACGAGCACGAGCTCTACGAGGGCTACCGGCGCCTCCGCGAGGACCACCCGCTCACCTACGACGCCTCCGTAGGGGCCTGGCTCCTGAGCCGCTACCGCGACGTCGCCACCGCGCTGACCGACCTCCGCTTCACCCACGGCAACCGGCCGGGCGACGCCGCCTGCGCGGCTCACGCCGCCCCGGTACCGGGCGCGCTGCGCGAGGTGGTGGAGCGCACCGCGTACGTCCTGGCGCGGCGCATCGCCGACCGCCCGCAGGCGGACCTGGTCGAGGAGTTCTGCCGGTGGCTGCCCTCGGGCGCCGTCGGGGTGCGCGGCAGGAACGCCGGGCGCGCCCTGCTCGCCGGGCGGTGCGTCGCCCAGGTGCCCGTGCGGGAGAAGGCACTGGCCTCGTTCCTCGCCAACGTCCTCGACCACCCGGACCGGGTCGCGGCGCTGCGCGCGGAGCCCCGGCTGATACCGAGGGCCTGGACGGAGTCCCTGCGGCGCGACCCGCCCGTCCTCGTGGTCATCCGCCGGACCGCCGCCAAGGTCGCCCTCAGCGGGGGGACGCTGCCGCCCGGTGCCACGGTGGCCTGCCTGATCGGGGCCGCGGGCCGGGACCCGGAGCGGTTCCGCGACCCCGACCGCTTCGACATGCTCCGCGGCGACCCCGGGCAGCTGACCTACGGACTGGGCGGCTGCCCGGCGGTGGGCCTCGCCGCCATGGAGGCGGAGTACGGGCTGCGGGCGCTGATGGCGGCCATGCCGCGCATCC
The DNA here is from genome assembly GCF_043203115.1 of Streptomyces sp. NPDC048001. Classification (NCBI taxonomy): domain Bacteria; kingdom Bacillati; phylum Actinomycetota; class Actinomycetes; order Kitasatosporales; family Streptomycetaceae; genus Streptomyces; species Streptomyces sp. NPDC048001. The sequence continues at coordinate 848,567 of NZ_JBIDBN010000001.1, read as the reverse complement.
GGTGGGCGGAGGGCTTCCGCCCCGTCTCCAGCGGTCTGATCACCCGCTCCCCGAAGACGCTGCTGGTGCGTCCGCGCGGCTGAGGAGCGCCACCGGGCGCCGCCCGAACAACTCGGCCAGGTCCACCGCGCCCCCGGCGAACCGGCGTCCGCCGCCGAGCAGATCGACCCAGTCGCCGGGCGGCAGGGGCAGGCTCGTGCCGTTCCAGCCGCCGCGCCGGGCCAGGCGCATCGACAGCCTGGTCACGGCGGTGACGACCGCGCCCGACCGGTGGAAGGCGACGCAGTGGTCGGCCGCGGGCCCCTCGGCCGCCAGTGGCGCGTACCCCGCGCCGGGACCGAAGGACTCCGGCCGCTCGCGGCGCAGCCGCAGTGCCGCCGCCGTCAGCGCCAGCTTCTCCGCACCGAGCTCGGAGCCGGCGCCCGGGCCGGTGACCGGCGCGCTTCCCGGCGCGGAACGGGCCGGGCCCGCGGGCCCCGGTGCGGACGCTGCGGGGGCGGCACCCGCCGGGCCCCCGTCCGGCCCGGCACCGGCCTCCGCGACGGCAGGGAAGGTGACGGGGGCTCGGTTGTCCGGGTCCACCAGGGCCAGGAACTCGCCTTCCGACCCCTGGTAGACGTCCGGTACCCCGGGCATGGTCAGGTGCAGCAGGGCGGCGCCCAGCACGTTCGCCCGCACATGCGGCGCGAGTCCGGCCACCAGCCGCGCCACCGCCTCCCGTCCCGCTCCGGCGGGCCCCGCGCCGACGAAGGCCGAGACCGCCTTCTCGTACGCCGGGTCGGCCTCCGTCCAGCTGGTGCGCACCCCCGCCTCGCGGACGGCCTTGAGCAGCGCCCCCTCCAGCCGGTCCGCGTCCGGGGTGCCGAGCCCGACGGCCGTCTGCCAGGCGACCCAGGCGAGCTGCGGGTCCGGCGCCGGGACGTCGGAGGCGATGCCCTCGAGGAAGGCGGTCCACCGCTCCGGGCACTCCGACAGCACCGCGATACGTGCGCGGACGTCGGCGCTGCGCTTGGTGTCGTGCGTCGTCAGCACCGTGCCGGTGGCGGCCCAGTCCTCGGCGAGGCGGCCGCAGAAGCGGTGGAAGGCCGCCGGGGCGACGGCCGGGTCCCCCGGGTCCCCGCCGACCTCGTTGGCCGAGATCAGGGGGGCGTAGCGGTAGAAGGCGGTGTCCTCCACCGACTTGGCCCGCAGCGCCGAGGAGGTCTGGGCGAACCGCGCCCGGAAGCGTACGTGGTCCGGGCCGTCGCCCAGCCTGCCGAGCGCCAGGTCGCGGACGGCGTCCACGGCCGCGGCCTCCTCCTCCACGGTGAACACCGCGCGCGCCGCGCGCGCCGCCTCCTCCGGCAGCGCCTCCTCCTCCCCGACCCGGTAGGGGCGGTAGACCGGCACCCGCACCAGGAGCTCGCGCAGGGCGGTGCCGAGGGCCCACGGCGCCAGGTCCGCGAGCCGCACGTCGGCGGAGCAGATCCGCTCGGCGAGCCGCACCAGGGTCGCCGTCTCCGCGGCCAGTTCATGGGTCACCACCTCGTACGCGGCCCGGCGCACGGTCGCCTCCCATCGCCCGCCCAGCCCGTCCTCGACCCCGGTGGTGTCGCGGTAGGCGCCGATCAGCCGGCGCAGCCCCTGAGGGTCGGTGAACAGCCCGTCGACGCGGTGCAGCGCGTCGTACCCCGTGGTCCCGGCGACGGGCCAGCCGGACGGGAGGCGCTCGGGGCCGGTGAGGATCTTCTCCACGACGATCCAGCAGGACGCGCCCGCGGCCTCGTGCAGCCGGCGCAGATAGCCCTCCGGGTCGGCCAGCCCGTCGGGGTGGTCCACGCGCAGTCCCTCGACGACGCCGTCGTGCACCAGCTGAAGGATCTTGGCGTGCGTGGCCTCGAAGACCGCCGGGTCCTCCACGCGGACGCCGATCAGGTCGGAGACGGTGAAGAAGCGCCGGTAGTTGAGCTCCGTGCGGGCCAGCCGCCACCAGGCGAGCCGGTACCACTGGGCGTCGAGCAGCTCCCCCAGCGGCAGATGCGCCGTGGACTCCCGCAGGGGGAAGCGCTGCTCCCCGTGGTGCAGCTCCCCGCCCTCGACCCGCAGCCGGTCGAGTTCGGCGCCCAGGCGCCCGGGGAGCACCGGCAGGAGCACCCTGCCGTCCCCCGCCGACCAGTCGATGTCGAACCAGCGGGCGTAGGGGGAGGAGGGGCCCTCGCGCAGCACCTCGCGGAAGGCCCGGTTGTGGCGGGGGACGGCCGCCATGTGGTTCGGCACGATGTCCACCACCAGTCCGAGGCCGTGCGCCCGGGCGGTCCGCGCCAGGGCGCGCAGCCCCTCCTCGCCGCCGAGTTCCGCCCGCACCCGGCCGTGGTCGACGACGTCGTAGCCGTGCGCCGAACCGGGCACCGCCTCCAGCACCGGCGACAGGTGCAGATGGGAGACGCCGAGCGCGGCGAGGTAGGGGACCGCCGCCGCCGCGGAGGCGAAGGTGAAGTCCGGCTGGAGCTGGAGCCGGTAGGTGGCCGTGGGTGTCATGCGAACACACGTACCCGCTGTGAACGGTTCTGTGCCGTTCCGTGCACCCGTTCGGTCCATCGAGTGCTGTTCCGCCACCGGGAACCGCCACCGGGAACCGCCACCGGGCACCTGCTACGCGGGGCGGCGCAGCACCGTCAGACTCCGCGCCACCAGGCGCAGCGACTCTCCTGCGGTCGCCTTCGGGCCCTGCCCGGGCAGGATCCCGTCGGCCTTCGCCGTGTCCACGATGACCTGCCACTCCTCGCCGTGGTTCACCGGAACGGTGAAGTCCAGGTCCTCCGCGCTCGCGTTGAACATCAGGAGGAAGGAGTCGTCGGAGATCCGCTCGCCGCGCGGACCCGGCTCGGAGATCGCATGGCCGTTCAGGAACACCGACAGCGCCTTGGCGTGGGCCGCCTGCCAGTCCCGCTGCACCATCTCCTCGCCGCGGGGGGTGAACCAGGCGATGTCGGTCAGCTCGTCGTGGGTGCCCTCCACCGGGCGTCCGTGGAAGAACCGCCGCCGCCGGAAGACGGGGTGGTCGCGCCGCAGCCACACCATCGTCTTGGTGAACGACAGCAGCGGCCCCTCCTCCGAGCCCGGCTCGGGCCAGTGCACCCAGGCCAGCTCGTTGTCCTGGCAGTAGGCGTTGTTGTTGCCGTGCTGGGTGCGGGCGAACTCGTCGCCGTGGCTGAGCATGGGCACGCCCTGGGAGAGCATCAGGGTGGCGATGAAGTTGCGCATCTGGCGCTCGCGCAGCTCGTTCACGCCCTTGTCCTCGGTCTCCCCCTCCGCTCCGCAGTTCCACGAGCGGTTGTGGCTCTCCCCGTCGCGGTTGGACTCGCCGTTGGCCTCGTTGTGCTTGTGGTTGTAGGAGACCAGGTCGTTCAGGGTGAAGCCGTCGTGGCAGGTGGTGAAGTTGATCGAGGCGAGCGGGCGCCGCCCGTCGTCCTGGTAGAGGTCCGAGGAGCCCGTCAGTCGGGAGGCGAACTCCGCCAGCGTCCGCGGCTCGCCCCGCCACAGGTCGCGCACGCAGTCGCGGTACTTGCCGTTCCACTCCGTCCACAGCGGCGGGAAGTTGCCGACCTGGTAGCCGCCCTCTCCCACGTCCCAGGGCTCGGCGATCAGCTTGACCTGGCTGACCACGGGGTCCTGCTGCACCAGGTCGAAGAACGAGGACAGCCGGTCCACCTCGTGGAACTGGCGTGCGAGGGTGGCGGCCAGGTCGAAGCGGAAGCCGTCCACGTGCATCTCGGTCACCCAGTACCGCAGCGAGTCCATGATCAGCTGGAGCACGTGCGGACTGCGCATCAGCAGGGAGTTCCCCGTGCCGGTGGTGTCCATGTAGTAGCGGCGGTCCTCGGTCAGCCGGTAGTACGACTCGTTGTCCAGGCCGCGGAACGACAGCGTGGGCCCCAGGTGGTTGCCCTCCGCCGTGTGGTTGTAGACGACGTCCAGGATCACCTCGATGCCCGCCTGGTGCAGTGCCCTGACCGCCTGCTTGAACTCCAGCACCTGCTCCCCCCGGTCCCCCCAGGAGGCGTAGGCGTTGTGCGGGGCGAAGAAGCCGATCGTGTTGTAGCCCCAGTAGTTGCCCATGCCCGCGTCGACCAGCCGGTGGTCGTTGACGAACTGGTGCACCGGCATCAACTCGATCGCCGTCACCCCCAGTTCGGTCAGGTGCGAGATCACCGCGGGATGGGCCAGCCCCGCATAGGTGCCGCGCAGCTCCGGCGGCAGCTCCGGATGGAGCATCGTCAGGCCCTTGACGTGCGCCTCGTAGATCACCGTGCGGTGGTAGTCGGTGCGCGGCGGGCGGTCGTCACCCCAGTCGAAGTAGGGGTTCACGACCACCGAGGACATCGTGTGCGGTGCCGAGTCCAGGTCGTTGCGCGAGTCCGGGCGGCCGAAATGGTAGCCGTAGACCGACTCGTTCCAGTCGACCGAACCGCTCACGGCCCGCGCGTAGGGGTCCAGCAGCAGCTTCGCCGAGTTGCAGCGCTGCCCCTTCTCCGGCGCGTACGGGCCGTGGACCCGGAAGCCGTAGCGCTGCCCGGGCATCACCCCCGGCAGGTAGGCGTGCCGGACGAACGCGTCCGTCTCGCGCAGCTCGACGGCCGTCTCCGAGCCGTCGTCGTGCAGCAGGCACAGCTCGATCCGCCGAGCGGCCTCGGAGTGCACCGCGAAGTTGGTTCCGGCGCCGTCGTACGTGGCACCGAGTGGGTACGCCTGTCCCGGCCAGACCTGCATAGATACGACTCTTCCACTTCTGATCCGGGGTACGGGGAACTATCGGCCAAGATCCTCCCCCAAATCGGGGCAAGCTCCTAGGACCTTCGACATTCCGGTCGTCCGGGTCAACCCGGTGCCGCCGCCCGCCCCCTGCCCGTCCGGGCGCGGCCGCCCCGTGCGCCCCGTCCGGGAGCCGCCCCGCCGAGGGGTGCCGGGGCGGCGCCGACGTCCGTGAATCCGCTCACGGATCCCGCCCGACCTGCCCGGAACGGTCGTCACAATCAGGGGAGTTGATAAACAAGCCCTGCCATCGGGCTGCACCGGATCCCGCTCCCGGAGTAGGCTCCTTGATCGTCAAGATCGGCGTAGCAGGAGCAGAAGGCGGTGCGTGGGTGAGCTCGGGAGGGCTGGAGCTACCCCCCGGTGACGCGGGTCACGAGGGAGAGGACTCCGCCGAGATCCCGCCAGGTGCGGTCTCGCTCGCGCGGCCGATCGAGATCGGGGCGGAGCTGGAGTGGGGGGCGGACGCCTGGAGCGAGGTCCGCACGCGCGCCCAGCGGGCCGGCCGGGCCTACATCTGGCTGAATCTGGTGGAGCAGCGGCTGAGATCCGTGGTCGCCGCGGTCCTGCGGCCGGTGTACGACCCGGTGCACGGCGAGGACTGGGTGGTGGCGGCGGCGGGACCCGCCGGTCAGGAGTGGGTGCAGCGCGCGGTCGCCGTGCGGGAGGTCTCCCGCCGCAAGGGCTATCTGCTGGACCCGGCGGACGACAACGTCCTGTCCTTCCTGACCCTGCCCCAGCTGCGCGAGCTGATGGTGCAGCACTGGCCCTGCTTCGAGCCCTACTTCGACGACCGCCGGGAGGTCGAGCTCGCCCTGGACGAGCTGGAGGTCGCCCGCAACGTCGTCTCGCGCAACCGCGCCCTCAACGAGGCCGTCCTCGCCCAGGCCGAGCGGGCCTCCGCCCGTCTGCTGGAGATACTCGGCGGCGGCAGCGGGGCGCCCTCCGCCGAGCGGCTCCCCGTCGACGCCGTCGAGGACCTGGTGGGCGACCGGTACGCCGACGTGGTCTCCGTCCATCCCGACCGGGTGCGCCTGCAGCGCCAGCTCCCGGCCGAGGACCTGTTCGGCGGGGCGCGCCGCCTCGACGCCATCGGCATAGGCCTGAACCTGCTGGTGCAGAACTTCTCGGGCCGCAGACTGGTCCGGCTCGCCGAGTCCGGGTGCCGCATCCGGCTCCTCTTCCTCAACCCGGCGAGCAGCGCCGTCAAGCGGCGCGAGCGGGAACTCGGCCTCAGGAAGGGCGAGCTGAGCCGCACCGTGGAGATGAACATCCTGCACGTGCGCCGGGTGCGCGCCCGGCTGAAGGACCCCGGGGCCTTCGAGATCCAGGTCTTCGACGAGACCCCGCGCTTCACCGCCTACCTGGTGGACGGGGACGGCCCCGGCGGGCTGGCCGTCGTCCAGTCCTATCTGCGCCGGGCCCGCGGCATGGAGGCGCCCGTGCTGGTGCTCCGCGGCGGGGGGCGGGCGGTGGTGCGCTCCGACCAGGAACTCGACACGGGTCTGTTCCAGACATATCGCGAGGAGTTCGAGTCGGTCTGGGCCGATTCCCGGCCGGTGTCCTGAACCGGGCGCACCATGGTCCCTGTGGGTCCCGGCGCGGCGGCCGACCACCGGTCGCGCGGGACCGCGCGCCGGGGGTGCGCGCGGCGGGCCGCGGGGCGGTCCGGCCACCGGTGCCGGGGGACGGGTGAGGTCGGTGGACAGGACGCGGGTGTCCGTGGCGCGCTGGTGCGAGGACGTCGCCAGGGCCGGACTGGACGAGATCAGGACCCTCGCGCGGAGCGCGCCGCCTCCCGCGGGGGAGCACTGGCGCAGGGTCGAGGTCATCGCCGACACCTGCCAGCGCATCCCCTGCGGTGTCCGGGGCCACGGCCCCGTGGCGGACATCCGCCTCCGGCGCGCCCTGCGCCGGGCGTGGTCGGCCACCCCGGCGGAGGGGCGGCGGTGGCTGCGGCACTGCTCGGACTCGCTGGACTACCCGGTGCCCCGCCCCGTCGACAGGCTGCTGCGCGACGGCGGCCGCTGAGCACGGGCGGGCCACGCCCGGGCGGGGGCCTCCCGCGGGCGCCGGGGCGCGGGCGCCCGTCGACCGGCCCGCAGCGGTGTCAGTGCGGCGTGCGAGGGTGAGGATCCATCGGGGCGCACCGCGCTCGTGGAGGAGGGGGGCGTCATGTCCTGGCACGGTGGACCGCTCGTCGGGTTCGACCTGGAGACGACCGGCACGGATGTCGAGTCGGACCGCATCGTCACGGCGGCGGTCGTGCGGCTGGAGCCGGACGGCACGGTCTCGCGGGAGCGGACCTGGCTGCTCGATCCCGGAGTGGCGATACCCGAGCAGGCCTCGGGGATCCACGGCATCACGACCGGCCACGCCCGGAAGCACGGCGTCCCGGCAGCGTCCGCGGTCGAGGAGATCACCGGTGCCGTGGCCGAGGTGCTGCGCTCGGGCACGCCCCTGGTCGTGATGAACGCCCGCTACGACCTGTCCCTGCTGGACCGGGAGTGCCGGCGGTACGGCCTGAGGTCGATCAGCGAACGGCTGGGCGTGCTGCCGTCCCCGATCGTCGACCCCCTGGTGCTCGACAAGCACGTCGACCGGTACCGCAAGGGCAAGCGCGCCCTGCACGCCCTGTGCGCGCACTACGGTGTGCCGCTCGACGACGCCCACGACGCCCGGGCGGACGCGGTGGCCGCCGTGCGCGTGGTGCGGCGCATGGGGGAGCGCCACCACCCCGTCGGGGCGCTGTCCCCGGCGGACCTGCACGCCCTCCAGGTGCGCGCGGCCGCCGCCCAGTCGGCCTCGCTCCAGTCCTATCTGCGCCGGACCACGAACCCCTCGGCCGTCGTCGAGCCGGCCTGGCCGGTCATCCCGCGGAGCCGGTGACGGGCGTGCCCGGGACGCCCGCCGGGCGGGCCGCTCCCGCCCCGCGGCCCCGTGCGCGGGTGCGCCCTCAGAAGGGGTGCCAGCGCACCTCGGTGTCGCCGTGCCGCAGGGAGTCGACCCGGCGGCGGAACTCGGCCCGTGCCGCCGGGTTGGCCGGAGTGTGCTGGGCGACCCACGCGCAGCTGGCCGTCTCGCGCGCGCCCCGCAGCACCGCGCAGCCCTCCCAGTCGCGCACGTCCCAGCCGTAGGCCGCGGTGAAGGCCGTGTAGGCCGCCGGGTCCAGGCCGTAGCGGTCCCGGGAGAGGGCCATCACGACCAGGTCGTGCTCGCGCAGGTCGCGGGAGACGGTCTCCAGGTCGACCAGCACCGGGCCGTCGGGGCCCACCTGCACATTGCGGGGCAGGGCGTCGCCGTGGACCGGGCCGGGCGGCAGGTGGGGGACGAGGGCCGCGGCGGCCCGCGCGAACCCGTCGCGGCGCTCGCGCAGATAGGCGGCGTCCTCGGCGTCGACGGCGTCCCCGGCCAGTCGCAGCCACCGCTCCACGCCGCCGAGGAGGTCACGCGGGGGGAGGGCGAACGGCGGCGCGGGCAGCGCGTGGAAGCGGCGGAGCAGCAGGGCCAGGTCGGCCGGTGCGGCGGGCCGCACCGGCGGGGGCAGCCGCCGCCACACCGTCACCGGGTGGCCCCGCACCAGCCGGGCCTCGGGCTCGGCGGCCCGTACCGCGGGCACCCCGGCCTTGGCGAGCCACCCGGCCACGGCGAGTTCCCGTTCGGCTCGGGGCAGCAACTCCCGGTCCCTGCCCACCTTGACGACGACGCCGCCGGTGCCGAAGACCGCGTTCTCGCCGAGCGCCAGCAGTTCCGCGCGCTCCGCGCCCGACGCCAGCCCCGCCGCGGCCAGCACGCCGCGTGCCCGTGCCTCGTCCATGTCGTCCCGTCCGCTCCCGTTACCGCGCCCGTTGCGATGCGGCCCAGTCTCCCACCCGGCCGGCGGCGCCCCGGCAGCGGCGGCGGCTCCGGCGCTGCCCGGCTGCGCGGGCGGCGCACCGGCGATCCGGGCCGGGAGGGAGAAACCAGTAGACGAGACGTTCCGTCTCGTCTACGGTGAGCGCATGACACCAGCCGCCCCCGCCCACCTCGCCATGTTCTCCATCGCCGCCGCGGGCCACGTCCATCCCAGCCTGGAGGTCGTCCGGGAACTCGTGCGCCGCGGTCACCGGGTCAGCTACGCGATTCCGGCCCCCTTCGCCGACCTGGTCGCCGCCACCGGCGCCCGGCCCGTGGTCCACCCCTCCACCCTCCCCACCGACCAGGATCCCGAGCGGTGGGGGACGGAGCTCATCGACCACCTGGAACTCTTCCTCGACGACGCGATCCAGGCGCTGCCGCGGCTCGCCGACGCCTTCGCCGGGCACGAGCCGGACCTCGTCCTCCACGACATCACCTCCTACCCGGCGCGGGTGCTCGCCCACCGCTGGGGCGTTCCGGCGGTCTCCCTCTCCCCGAACCTGGTCGCCTGGGAGGGGTACGAGGAGGAGGTGGGCGAACCGGCTCTCGCGCCGATGCGCGCCACCGACCGCGGCCGCGCCTACGACGACCGCTTCACCGCCTGGCTGGCCGCGAACGGCATCCACCGGCACCCGGACGCCTTCGTCGGCAGGCCCCGCCGGAGCCTCGTCCTGATCCCCGAGGCCCTCCAGCCGCACGCGGACCGGGTCGACCGCTCCGTCCACTCCTTCGTCGGCTCCTGCCAGGGGGAACGGGCCGGCCAGGGGACCTGGGAGCGGCCCGCGGACGCCGGGAAGGTGCTCCTCGTCTCGCTCGGCTCGGCCTTCACCAAGCAGCCCGCCTTCTACCGCGCCTGCGTCGAGGCATTCGGGGACCTGCCCGGCTGGCACACCGTCCTGTCCGTCGGACGCCACGTCGACCCCGCGGAACTCGGCGCGGTGCCGCCGAGCGTGGAGGTGCACCGCTGGGTTCCCCAGCTCGCGGTGCTGCGCCAGGCCGACGCCTTCGTCACCCACGCCGGCGCGGGCGGCAGCCAGGAGGGGCTGGCCACCGGCACGCCCATGGTCGCGGTCCCCCAGGCGGTGGACCAGTTCGGCAACGCGGACATGCTGGTCGGACTGGGCGTCGCCCGGCGGCTGTCCACCGAGGAGGCCACGGCGGAGCGGCTGCGGGAGGCGGTGCTCTCGCTGGTCGGGGACCCGGAGGTCCCGGCGCGGTTCGAGAGGATCCTCCGGGGGATGGCCCGCGAGGGAGGGGCGCCCCGTGCGGCGGACCTGGTCGAGGCCGAACTCGCCGACCACGCGGCCGGTTCGGCGGCCTGACCGCCATGCGGCCGGTTCGGCGGCCCGACCGCACCGCCCCGGACGGCGGGCGCCCCGTCCTCCCCGGGCGGCAGGCGCGCCCCGCCCGGGGAGGAGAACGGCGCCCCGGCCCGTGGGGAGGGGCGGGGCGCCGCGGGCGCCGGGGCGGACACGGGGGTCAGATCCGCACCGGCGCCGGCTCCTCGCCCCGCGTCTCCCCGGCCGCCGCGGGTATGGCCGGCGCGTCGTGCGACAGCTCGGGCAGCCAGCGCAGCCACGCCGGGAGGTACCAGTTGGCCTCGCCCAGCAGCGCCATCACCGCCGGCAGCAGCACCGCGCGGATGACCGTGGCGTCGATCAGCACGGCCACGGCCAGGCCGACGCCCATCTGCTTCATCGACTGCATCGACAGCGTCCCGAAGATGGCGAAGACCGCCACCATGATCACGGCGGCGCTGGTCACCACGCCCGCCGTGGTGACGACCCCGTGGGTGATCGCCTCGCGGGTCGTCCGCCCCTGCATCCGGCCCTCGCGGATCCGGGACACCACGAAGACGTGGTAGTCCATCGACAGGCCGAACAGGATGACGAACAGGAACAGCGGCAGCCAGGCGACGATCGCGCCCACGCCCTCGGCACCGACCAGGGAGGCACCCCAGCCGTGCTGGAACACCGCGGTGAGGATGCCGTACGCCGCCCCCACGGACAGCAGGTTGAGCAGGATCGAGGTCACCGCCACCGCCAGGGAGCGGAAGGAGAGCAGCATCAGCACGAAGGCGAAGACCACGACGAAGGCGAACACCGGCAGCGCCGCACCGGTGAGCTGCTCGTTGAAGTCCAGCGACCCCGCCACCTGGCCGGTGATCGGCGCCTCCACCCCGTCCACCGCGCCCAGGGTCGCCGGACGGACCTCGTCCCTCAGCAGCAGCAGGCTCTTCTCGGCCCTCTCCTGGTCCGAACCGCCGACCAGGGGGACGGAGATGAAGGCGACGTCCTTCCCGGCGTCGGTGACCACCTCCACCGGCCCCTCGGAGGCGCCGGAGGAGACGGCCTGCTCGCGGAAGGCGGCGATGGCCCGCTGCACCGGCTGCGCGTCGATGTCCCGGGCCCTGACGACCACCTGCGCGGGGTCCGCCCCGCCCGGGAACGCCTCGTTGATCCGCTCGTAGGTCGCCACGATGGGCAGGGAGTCGCCGAACTCCTGGTCCAGGGTCAGGTTCTGGGTCTTCATCCCGAGCGCCGGGAGGGCGAGGGCCACCAGCGCCCCGCCCGCCACGGCCAGCGACAGCAGCGGGCGCCGCAGCACACCGCCGAGGACGGCCGTCCAGAAGCGGCTCTCGCCGCCCGCGCCCTTCCTCAGCCGGGCCAGGAACGGCACCCGGCCCTTCTCCACCCGCTCGCCGAGGAGGGACAGCAGCGCGGGGAGCACGGTCACCGAGCCCACCATGGCCACCGCGACCACCATCAGCGAGGCGAGCCCCATCGACTGGAACTCGCCGATGCCGGTGAACAGCATCCCGGCCATGGCGACGCACACGGTGACGCCGGAGACGACGACGGCGCGGCCGCTGGTCGCCGCCGCGACCAGGATGGCGGTGCGCGCGTCCCGCCCGGCGGCCCGCTCCTCGCGCTCACGGCGCAGGTAGAACAGGCAGTAGTCCACACCGACGGCGAGGCCGACCAGGAGCATCATCGAGTTCGCGGTGTCGCTCATGGGCTGGACCTGGCTGACGACGCCCATCAGCCCCATCGTCGCCATGATGGCCGTGATCGCGAGGACCACCGGGAGCAGGGCCGCGACCAGGGCCCCGAAGGCGATCAGCAGGATGCCGAGGGCCACCGGCACGGCGGAGTACTCGGCCTGGGTGAAGTCGTCGGCGAAGGCCTCGTCGAAGGTCCTGTTCATGCTCGCGCTGCCGATCTCCTCGATCCGCAGCGTCCCGGCGTGCTCCTTCTGCACCTCGGCGACCGCCTCCAGGACGGTGCCCACGCGGTCGGGTGCCGTCTCGGGGTCGCCCTTGATGTCGAAGGCGACCAGGGCGCTGCGCCCGTCGCGGGAGATGCTCCCGGAGTCGTAGGGCGACACCACCGCGGTGACCTCGCCGGTTCCCTGCACGGCCGTGACCACCGCGTCCACCGCGCTGCGGAAGGCGGCGTCCTGCGAGGTCAGGGCGCCGTCCTCGGCCTGGACCAGGACGTTCTCCCCCGCCGGTTCGACGATGCCCGCCTCGTCCACGATCTGTTCGGCCCGGGTCGTCTCGCCCCGCAACTGGCCGTTGCCCAGTTCCTCGGTGCCGGTCGCGCCGCCGGCGAGCACGGACACCACCACGAACAGCACCCAGATGCCCACGGCGGCCCACCGGTGCCGTGCGCTCCAGCCGCCCGCCCTCGCGGCGAACCCGCGAGGTCCTCCTTCAGCTCTCCCCATGCCGGGCTCGTCCCCTCCGTGCTCCGCCTGCCGACCGGCGCGGCGCCAGGCCGCCGTGCCACAACGCCACGACGGTAGGGGAGCCGCCCCCGCCGCCTCGTCGTGCCAGCCGGTGACCCGGCGGGCGCGCCCGTCCTCCCTGCGGACGGGGCAACCCCTGAGTCCGAAGCCCCATGTCCCTTACACCGAGCGGCAGTTGCGCTGCCTGCCGCCCGGACACCGGCATCGTTGCTGCCTGTTGCGGAGCTGGGCGGGTCCGGTCGAGTTTGTGTCAAGAAACCTTGAGGGAGCTGTCAGAGGTGGATGAAGCCCTTGATCCGTCATGGCCGATCGGTCAGGGTTTCGAGTCAGTCCCCGCAGATCCTTCTCCGCGGGGGCCTTCCCCCCACACAAACGATGACGAGGAGACTCCTCTTCATGGCACATCACAAGCGCTCGAACGCGAGGACGAGGCTCACCGCGGCGGCCACCGCGGTCGCCGCCGCGGCCGGTGCGACCTTCCTCGGGACGTCCTTCGCCGGCGCGGCCCCGCCGGCCGAGGGCACCGTCTACGGCATGAACGCCGAGGGCGCCGTCGCGGGCAGCTACATCGTGCTGCTCGACGAGAAGGCCGACGAGAAGGCCGACAAGAAGGACCTCGCCGAGGAGTACGGCGGCACCCTCCGGCGCGACTACAGCTCCGACGTCAACGGCTTCTCCGCCAACGGCCTGTCGGAGACCGAGGCGCGGCGCCTCGCCGCCGACCCGGCCGTCGACAAGGTCGTGCAGAACAAGAAGTTCACCATCGACGCCACCCAGACCAACCCGCCGTCATGGGGCCTGGACCGCATCGACCAGGCCGCGACCGCGGGCGACGCCTCCTACACCTACCCGGACGGCGGGGGCGAGGGGGTGACGGCCTATGTGATCGACACCGGGGTCCGCATATCGCACGAGGACTTCGAGGGCCGCGCCTCCCACGGCTTCGACGCGATCGACGGCGACGGGTCCGCGGACGACGGCAACGGGCACGGCACCCATGTCGCCGGCACCATCGCCGGCGCGGCGCACGGGGTCGCCAAGAAGGCGGAGATCGTCGCCGTCCGGGTCCTCGACGACAACGGCTCGGGCACCACCGAGCAGGTCGTCGCCGGGATCGACTGGGTGACCGCCAACCACCAGGGCCCCTCGGTGGCCAACATGAGCCTCGGCGGCGGTGCCGACGAGGCCCTGGACGAGGCCGTCCGCAAGGCCGTCGCCTCCGGCGTCACCTTCGGCGTCGCCGCGGGCAACGAGTCCGCCGACGCGGGGCAGGTCTCCCCGGCCCGGGTCGAGGAGGCCATCACGGTCGCCTCCTCCACCGACCAGGACGCCCAGTCCGAGTTCTCCAACCACGGCGCCGCCGTGGACCTGTACGCGCCGGGCTCGGACATCACCTCGGCCTGGAACGACAGCGACCAGGGCACCCGGACCATCTCCGGCACCTCCATGGCGACCCCGCACGTGGTCGGCGCCGCGGCCGTCTACCTCGCCGGCCACCCGGACTCCGCGCCCGCCGAGGTCGCGGCGGCGCTCCTCGCCGGGGCCACGCCGGACGCCGTCTCCGACCCGTCCCCGGGGACGCCCAACAGGCTGCTGAAGATCGTCGAGTAGGGCCCGTTCCCCCTCACCGGACCGGCGGCCGCCGTGCCCTCCCCCACGGGGCACGGCGGCCGTCCCGTGCCCGCCCGCGGGCGGGTCCGCCCGTCTCCCCGAGCGCCCCGGCCCGCCGGACCGCGAGCCGTCCGGCGGTACCTTCTCCGGACGGCCGCACCGGCACCGCGGGCACCGTCCCGGGCCCCCGCCGAGGCGCTCCTCCGGGGCCGGCGGGCGGAAGCCGTCCGTGACGGGCCCGGCCGCCCGCCCGTCCACCGGGTGACATCCGCGCAGGCCAGACCGTCAACTGCTGCCGGAGCACTAGGGTATGGGCCATGACAGCCAGTTACGCGGCGCTGCTGCGCGGGATCTACGTCGGCGGTGCGAAGGGGGTCCCCAGGGCCTGCCCGCCCCCGCCCCCGCCCCCGGCGGGCACGGGCCTGCGTGACGTCCCGGACGGGCCCGGCCGCTCCGTGCGCGCGGCGGCCCCGGCCGGGCCCACCGCCCTCCCCGGCGCGGTCGCCACCACGCGCCACGGGAACACCACGCGCCACGGGAACACCACGCGCCACGGGAACACCACGCGCCACGGGAACACCACGCGCCACGGGAACTTCGTGCACCATGGGAACTTCGTGCACCATGGGAACTTCGTGCGCAAGCCCGCGGAGGCGGCCCGTGGCTGAGCGGCGGCCGGACGCGGTGGACGCGGCGATGGAGGCCGAGTTGCGGCTGCTGGACCCGGTCGTGCGGGCCTCGCCCGAGCTGCTCGCCGCGTTCCTCCACCCCGAGTACGAGGAGTACGGCACCTCCGGTCGGCTGTGGACCCGTGCGTCGATCATGGAGGCCCTGCGCGAACGGCGGACCCTCGCGCCCCGCCCGATCGCGGCCTCGCGGATGCGGGGGGCGCAACTGGCCGAGAGCGTGGTGCATCTGACCTTCGACACCGAGTCCGGGGGCCGTCGGGCCCACCGCAGCTCGGTATGGCGTCTGACGGAGGGCGTGTGGCTGCTCTACTTCCACCAGGCGACCCGCTTCGAGGCGGCCGTTCCGGACGGTGCGCACTGACCCGGCCCGCTCCGGACGGTGCGCACTGACCAGGACGCGGGCCGCCGCCCCGGTGACGGGGCCCCTCGGGGGAGGGGAATGGCCCAGGGAACCGGCCGTCAAGTGGCCCGGACGGATGCGCCACCGGCTGACTAGAGTCCCTTTCATGATCACGACTGACAGCCCCGAGACCGCACGCACCGCCGTCGACGTCTACTTCGACCCGGTCTGCCCGTTCGCCTGGATCACCTCGCGCTGGCTCCTGGAGGTCGAGCGCGAGCGCCCGGTCGAGCTGCGCTTCCGCCTGATGAGCCTCTACCTCCACAACCTCGGCAACGAGCTGCCCGAGTGGTACCGCGACCTCGTCGACCGCTCCCTCGGTGTGGTCCGCGTCGTCGCGGCCGCCGCCCGGGACCACGGGGACGAGGTGCTGCGCGAGCTGTACACGGCGCTCGGCACCCGCATCCACCGCGAGAAGAACCGGGACTTCGACGAGGTGGTGGCCGCCTCCCTGGCGGAACTCGGGCTCCCCGCCGCGCTCGCCGGGGCGGCGCAGGACCCCTCGTACGACGACGCCGTCCGCGACAGCCACGACCGCGGCAAGGACCCGGCGGCCGACGGCTATGTGGGGACCCCGACCCTTCATGTGGACGGCACCGTCTGGTTCGGGCCCGTGCTCCACTCCATCCCGCGGGGCGAGGAGGCGGCGCGGCTCTTCGACAGCTTCCGGGTGCTCGCGGGCCACGCCGACCTCTTCGAGCTGAAGCGCACCCGTACCGGTTCGCCGGTCCTCGACTGAGCGCGGCAGAGCGGGCCCGGGGCAGGTGGGAGCAGTTCCGCCGCCTTGTGCGATCCCTCACAGCCGGGCCCCGCGATCAGGGTGTTTTGCCCGCTTATGCCCGATTGTGGGTGCGGTGGGTCGACAGTCCGCTTCGCGCCGTGACCACCCCTCCCAGCTGACGCTTCCTCGGTTCCCCCGCCCTTGGTAGACACGACGGGACCCACCGGACCGCCGAGGAACCAGCCCGAGGAACCAGCATGAGCCACCACCGCGAAGCGGAACTCCGCTCCTTCGGGTTCGACCTGACCCACCACGAGGCCGTCCGCCGCGCCGCCGTGGTCACGGCGATCGGCGACGGCTGGGACCCGGGCGCCGTGCTGGCCGGCGAGGAGGAGGCGCACCGCCTGCTCTACTCCGGACTGGACGAGGAGCAGCAGCGGACCTACGACCGCCTGGTCGCCGCCGGAGTCCTCCCCGCACGGGACGGAGACGGCCGTGCTGCCGATTGACCCCACCGCCGACCTCGGCAGGCGCGCCTGGGTGCCCTGCCCGGGCTGCGCCGACCACCGGGGCTGCACCGTCTGCGCGGGCGGCCGGACCTGCCGGGACCACTGGCGCTACCTGCTGTCCCACGAGGGCAGCAGGCTCCACCTCCAGTGCCCCGGCTGCACCCATCTGTGGGTGCACGAGAGCGGCTTCGGCGCGGGCGGCCCCTCCCGGGCCTGAACCCGCGGCGGCCACGGCGCATCCGCGGTCGGTCCGATCACGCCGGGTCGGGTCGGATCGGGCCGCTCGGACGGCACCCACCGCGGGTCGGCGCCCCCGGGCCCGCGCCGGGCAGGGGCCGTGATCGCCGCTGCCGGGCCGCTGCGGTGCCCCGGGCCGGCCGGGCCGGCTTCCTCAGGCCGTGTCCCGCAGCACCCGCCCCGCCCCCGCCACCGCGCCGTCATGGCGCTCCAGCAGCAGCCGCGCCAGCTCCGGTGCCGCGCCCAGGACCCCCGCCAGCACGTCCGCTCCGCGGGCCCCCTCGGCGATGCGGTCCGGCAGCCGTCCCGGTGCGAGCACATACGGCGCGACCGCCACCCGTGCGCAGCCCTCCGCGCGCAGCTCCCGCACCGCGTCCTCGGTCCGGGGAAGGGATGCGGAGGCGAACGCGGGCCGCACGGCGCACCAACCGGTGTGCCGCAGCTCCCGCGCTGTGTCTGCGATCACCGCGATCGCCTCCGGGTCGGTGGAGCCCGCCGACGCCAGCACCAGGCCGGTCGAGCCCTTGTCGGCCGGGTCGAGCCCGGCCTCGTACAGCCGCCGGTGCACGGCCTCCAGCAGCAGGGGAGAGGGGCCGAGCACCTCGGCCTGCCGGATCCGCAGCGACGGGGGCGCCGACCGCAGCACGGCCGGGATGTCCGCCTTGGCGTGGAACGCGCGGGTCAGCAGCAGGGGCAGCGCCACCACCTCGCGCACCCCGTCGGCCGCGAGGCGCTCCAGCACCCGGGGCACCGACGGGGCGTTGAAGTCCAGGAAGGCCACCTCGGCGCGCAGCCCGGGCCGCAGCGACCGCACGGCCCTCAGCAGGGCGTGCACGGTCGCCGCGTGCCGCGGGTCGCGGCTGCCGTGGGCGACGGCGAGGAGGACGGGAGGGCGCACGGGGTGGTTCAGCCCTTCACGAGCAGGCCGCGGCTGCGCAGCACCCACCGCTCCAGCGGACTGAAGATCAGCAGGTCGATCGCGATGCCGACGACGAGGATGAGCAGGATGGCCAGGAACACACCCGGCATGTCGAAGTTGTTCCGGCCGTTCTCCAGCAACTGGCCCAGGCCCAGCCCGAGGTCCGGCGAGGAGGCGATGATCTCGGCCGCCATCAGCGACCGCCAGGAGAACGCCCAGCCCTGCTTCAGCCCCGCCAGATAGCCGGGCAGCGCCGCGGGCATCACGATGTGCCAGGTGCCCTTGAGCCCGGTGGCCCCCATCGTCCGGCCCGCCCGCAGGAACAGCGGCGGCACCTGGTCGACCCCGGACACCAGGCCGTTGGCGATGGAGGGGACGGCGCCGAGCAGGATGACGGTGAACATCATCGCGTCGTTGAGCCCGAGCCAGATCACCGCCGGCGGGACCCAGGCCACCGAGGGGAGCGACTGGAGCCCGGAGAGGATGGGCCCGATCGCGGCCCGCACGAACCGGACCCGCGCCACCAGCAGACCCAGCGGCGTGCCGATGGCCAGGGCCAGCAGGAAGCCGAGCAGGCCGCGCGACACGCTCGTCCACACCACGTCCAGCAGCGTCCCCTGGAGCCACATCTCGCGGACCCCGTCCCACACGGCGGACGGCGGCGGCAGCTTGTAGGACTCGGTGACCTCCGCGGCGACCAGCAGCTGCCAGACCAGGAGCACCAGCGCGACGGCGACGACCGGCGGGAGCACCTTCCCGACGAGCACCTGCCGCAGCGGCGTGCGCTGGCTCTGCACGCTGTCGAGCGCGTCCAGCCCCGCCTCCAGACCGGCCAGGTCGTCGGGCCCGGACCGGTCCTTCGCGGGCGCGGGCGTGTCAGTGCTGGCCATGGCGGCGGATCTCCCCACGCAGTTCTTCGGTGATCTCGACGGAGAGCTCCGCCACCGCGGCGTCCTCGATGCGGCGCGGCTGGTCGATGCCGACGGTCCACTCACGGGCGACGCGCCCCGGGCGCGAGGACAGCAGCACGACCCGCTGGGCCAGCCGCACCGCCTCGCGCACGTTGTGGGTCACGAAGAGCACCGACAGGCCCGTCTCGCTCCAGATGCGGGTCAGCTCGTCGTGCAGCACATCGCGGGTGATCGCGTCCAGGGCGGCGAACGGCTCGTCCATCAGCAGCAGCTCGCTGTCCTGCGCCAGCGCCCGCGCCATGGCCACCCGCTGGCGCATCCCGCCCGACAGCTCGTGCACCCGCTTGCGGTGGGCGCCGCCCAGGCGGACCAGGTCGAGCAGCCGCTCGGCCTCCGCGCGGCGCTCGGACTTCGCCACCCCGCGCAGCTTGAGCGCGAGCTCGATGTTCCTGCCGGCCGTCAGCCAGGGCAGCAGCGCGTGCTCCTGGAACATCAGCGCCGGACGGCCGCCGGGCGTGGCGATCGACCCCGAGGTGGGGCGGTCGAGCCCCGCGACCAGGTTGAGCAGCGTGGACTTGCCGCACCCGGAGGCGCCGAGCAGGGTGACGAACTCGCCGCGGCCCACGTCGAGGGTGATGTCGTCGAGTACCTGCTGCCGCCCCGCGGGTCCGGCGAAGGACTTCGAGACGTGCTCGATCCGGGCCGCGGGCGTGATGGCCGCGCCGGGTTCGGCGGCTCGGGTGGTCGTGATGGCCATGGTCGTCACCTCCTGGGAAACGTGGTTGGGGTTACCTGGCGCCGAGGCCCGCGTCGCCGACCGCGGGCCTGCCCTCGGCCGCGAGGACCGCGTTGAGCGGGCGCAGGTCGTAGATGCCGTCGAGTTCCGGGTCCGCCAGCAGTCCGGCGTCGGCGGCCCAGGCGGCCTGGGTCCTCAGCGTCCCGGCCAGCGGGTCGTCGGTGACCTTGATCGACGGCCAGGCCGCGTCCAGGACCGCGGAGGGCAGCGGCTTGCCGGACAGCCGCTCCAGCGCCCGGTTCGCCGCGGCCTTGGCCTGGTCGGGGTGCGAGTCGATCCAGTCGTTGGTGCGCACCGTGCCGCGCAGCACGGCCTCCACCACGTCCGGGTGCTCCGCCAGGAACCGCTGGGAGACGACGATGTTGGTGATGACGAACTCCCCGTCCGGCCACAGCGCCGCCTCGTCGAGGAGGACCTCGCCGCCGAGGGCGACCAGCTGGGAGGCGGTGGGCTCGGGCACCCAGGCACCGTCGATCGAGCCCGTACGGAAGGCGCCCGGGGTCACCTTGTTGTTGGACCGGACCACCGACACGTCGCCCTTGCCGCTCTCGGGGTCCACGCTCCAGCCCTGCTCGCCGATCCAGTGGATCAGCGCCACGTCCTGTGTGTTGCCCTTCTGCGGCGTGGCGATCCGCTTGCCCCTGACGTCGGCCGGTGTCCGGATCACGTCCGGGTCGACCACCAGCTTCACGCCGCCCGAGGCCGCGCCGCCGATGATCCGCAGATTGCCCCCGTGGGACCTGGTGTACCCGTTGACCGACGGCGAGGGCCCGAGGAAGCCGATGTCGACGCTGCCCGCGTTCAGCGCCTCGACCGCGGACGGCCCGGCGTTGAAGGTGGTGGCCGCCAGACGGGTTCCGCCGAGTTCCTTCTGGATCAGGCCCTTCTCGACGCCGACCAGCGCGGTGGCGTGCGTCAGGTTGGGGAAGTAGCCGACCCGCACCTCCCCGGCCGAGAGCTGCTCGCCCTCGGGCGCGAACGCGGCCTGCTCCTGCTTCGGCGCCTGGGAGCCGTAGCCGCAGGCGGTGAGCGCCGCGGCGAGCAGGGGCAGGGCGAGCGCCGCGGTGAGGGCGCGGCGCGTGGCGGAACGGATGCCTGGCACGGGAGGCTTTCCTCTCGTCGGCCCGGTGCTACGTCCTCGCGGACGCGGCCGGGTCCTGTTCGTCGGGGGGTCTTCGGCGGTGCGGGGGCCGGGTACGGGGGCGGCGGAGCGCCACCCGTACCTGCGTCATCGCGCACATCGGGCCACCCCGCCGGTGCCCGAGCCGAGCACCCCGCTGCCCACGCGTCCGCCCTCCTTGGCGAAGGTGGCGTAGACGTCGGCCGCCATCAGAAGTCCCAGCCCTCGTCGTCGGCGCCGGGCGCCTCGGCGGGGGCGGCGAAGGACTCGCCGGCCATCCCGGCCGCCAGCGTGGTCCCGTCGGCAGGGTCGATCAGCAGGAACGAGCCGGTGCGGCGGGAGTGCGCGTAGGAGTCCATGGGCAGCGGCTCGGCGGTGCGCACGGTGACGCGGCCGATGTCGTTGGCGACCAGGCTGCCCGGTGCCGGGTGCTGCGACAGGTCGTCCAGGGTGAGCCGCGAGGGGATGTCCTTCACGACGGCCTTGACCGTGCGGGTGGTGTGCTTCAGCAGCACCCGCTGGCCCACCGCGAGCGGCTGGTCGGCGACATGGCAGACCGTCGCCTCGACGTCCTGGGTGGTCGCCGGGGCGTCGGCGCTCGGCACGATGACGTCGCCGCGCGAGACGTCGATGTCGTCCGCGAGCAGCAGGGTCACGGACTGGGGCGTCCACGCCACGTCCACCGCCTCGCCCAGCAGGTCGATGCCGCTGACCGTGGTGGTGCGGCCCGAGGGCAGCACCGTCACCTCCTCGCCCACCCGGAAGGCGCCGGCGGCGATCTGGCCCGCGTAGCCCCGGTAGTCGGGGTGCTCCGCGGTCTGCGGCCGGATCACGTACTGCACCGGGAACCGGGCGTGGCAGCCGGTCAGGTCGTGGCTGACGGGGACCGTCTCCAGGTGCTCCAGGACGGTGGGCCCGGCGTACCAGTCCATGCGCGCCGACGGCTCCACGACGTTGTCCCCGGCCAGGGCGGAGATCGGGATCGCGGTCACCTCGGGCACGCCCAGCTCGGTCGCGTAGGCGGTGAACTCCTCGGCGATGGCGCCGAAGACGCCCTCCGCGTAGTCCACCAGGTCCATCTTGTTCACGGCCAGCACCACGTGCGGCACCCGCAGCAGGGCGGCGATCGCCGCATGGCGCCGGGTCTGCTCCACCACGCCGTTGCGGGCGTCCACCAGGACCACGGTCAGCTCGGCGGTCGAGGCGCCGGTCACCATGTTGCGGGTGTACTGCACGTGCCCCGGCGTGTCGGCCAGGATGAAGCGCCGCCGCGGCGTGGCGAAGTAGCGGTAGGCCACGTCGATGGTGATGCCCTGCTCCCGCTCGGCGCGCAGGCCGTCGGTGAGCAGCGCCAGGTCGGGTGCCTCCTGGCCGCGGGAGCGGGAGGCGTGCTCCACGGCCTCCAGCTGGTCGGCGAGCACGGACTTGGAGTCGTGCAGCAGACGCCCGACCAGGGTCGACTTGCCGTCGTCGACGGAGCCCGCGGTGGCGAAGCGCAGCAGTGTGGTCGCCGACACCTGGGCGGTGAGCTGCTCGGTGGTGCTGGTCATCTCTAGAAGTACCCTTCGCGCTTGCGGTCTTCCATCGCGGCCTCGGACAGCTTGTCGTCGGCGCGGGTGGCTCCCCGCTCGGTGAGCCGGGAGGCGGCGATCTCCGCGATCACGGCGTCGAGGGTGCCGGCGTCGGAGTCGACGGCGCCCGTGCAGGACATGTCGCCGACGGTGCGGTAGCGCACCAGGCGCTTCTCCACGGGCTCCGTGTCCTTCGGTCCGCCCCACTCGCCGGCGGTCAGCCACATGCCCGAGCGGCTGAACACCTCGCGCTCGTGGGCGAAGTAGATCTGCGGAAGCTCGATCCGCTCGCGCTGGATGTACTGCCAGACGTCCAGCTCGGTCCAGTTGGACAGCGGGAACACCCGCACGTGCTCGCCGGGGGCGTGCCGTCCGTTGTAGAGCTGCCACAGTTCGGGGCGCTGCCGCCGCGGGTCCCACTGGGAGAACTCGTCGCGCAGCGAGAACACCCGCTCCTTGGCCCGGGCCTTCTCCTCGTCGCGGCGCCCGCCGCCGAACACGGCGTCGAAGCGGTGCTGCTGGATGGCCTCGGTGAGCGGCACGGTCTGCAGCGGGTTGCGGGTGCCGTCCGGGCGCTCCCTGAGCACCCCCCGGTCGATGTAGTCCTGCACGGAGGCGACGTGCAGCCGCAGCCCGTGCCGGGCGACCGTGTGGTCCCGGTACTCGATGACCTCGGGGAAGTTGTGCCCGGTGTCGACGTGCAGCAGCGAGAACGGCACGGCGGCGGGGGCGAAGGCCTTCAGCGCCAGGTGCAGCATGACGATGGAGTCCTTGCCGCCGGAGAAGAGGATCACCGGCCGCTCGAACTCGCCCGCCACCTCGCGGAAGATGTGCACCGCCTCGGACTCGAGCGCGTCCAGGTGGGACAGGGCGAACGGGCTGTCGGTGCCCTCGTGGAGCGTGGCGACGGTCGTCACAGCCGACCCCTTTCCTGTAGCTGGGCTTCTTCGCCGGCGCGGGCGGCGCCGCCCGCCGGGTGCCGGGGGTGCGCGGGCGCGGGGCGCCCGGCGGTGCGCGGTCCGGCGGCCGCGCCCCGCCTCACAGCAGGCCCCTCTCGGCCAGCAGCGCGCGGACGGCCGCGGCCGACTCCTCGACGGTCTGGTCCTGGGACTCGATCCGCAGGTCCGGCGACTCCGGCTGCTCGTAGGGGTCGTCGACGCCCGTCAGCCCGCTGATCTCGCCGGCTGCCTGCTTGGCGTACAGGCCTTTCACATCGCGTACCGAGCAGACCTCCACGGGGGTGGCCACATGGATCTCGACGTAGGCCGTGCCCTCCTGCTGGTGGCGCTTGCGCACGGCCTCCCGGCTGTCCGCGTACGGTGCGATCACCGGCACCAGCGCCAGCACGCCGTTGGAGGCGAGCAGTTCGGCGACGAAGCCGATCCGCTGCACGTTGACGTGCCGGTCCTCGCGGCTGAACCCCAGTCCCGCGGAGAGGAACTCGCGGATCTCGTCTCCGTCCAGCAGCTCGACCCGGCGGCCCTCGGCGCGCAGCCGCCGCGCCAGCTCACGGGCGATGGTGGTCTTGCCGGCGCTCGGCAGACCCGTGAGCCAGATGGTGGCTCCGGTCACGTCGTTCTCCCCTGGGTTCCGGTCGTTCGTCATCAGCCGTGCAGTCCGCACTCGGTCTTGCCGCGCCCGGCCCAGCGGCCCGCGCGGGCGTCCTCGCCCGCCTGCACCCGGCGGGTGCAGGGTGCGCAGCCGACGGAGGCGTAGCCGTCCGTCAGCAGCGGGTTGGTGAGCACACCGTGCGCGGTGACGTAGGCGTCCACGTCCTCCTGCGTCCAGCGGGCGATCGGGGAGACCTTGACCTTCCGCCGCTTCTCGTCCCAGCCGACCACCGGGGTGTTCGCCCGGGTGGGGGACTCGTCGCGGCGCAGGCCGGTCGCCCAGGCGTCGTACCCGGCGAGGCCGTCCCGCAGCGGCGCCACCTTGCGCAGGGCGCAGCACAGGTCGGGGTCGCGCTCGTACAGCCGCGGGCCGTACTCGGCGTCCTGCTCGGCGACCGTCCGGCGCGGCGTGAGCGTGATGACGTTGACGTCCATCACCGCCGCGACCGCGTCCCGGGTGCCGATGGTCTCCTCGAAGTGGTAGCCGGTGTCGAGGAAGACGACGTCCACGCCGGGCAGGGCGCGCGAGGCGAGGTGGGCGACGACCGCGTCCTCCATCGAGGAGGTCACGCAGAAGCGCGGCCCGAAGGTGTCGGCGGCCCAGCGCAGCACGTCGAGCGCGGGAGCCTCCTCCAGCTCCCGGCCCGCCTGCTCGGCCAGGGTGCGCAGGTCCTGCTGGGCGGTGGTCACAGGTCGTCCCTTCCGTTGCCGTCGGAGCGCACACCCCGGGCGAGCAGCCCGAGGAACGTCAGCCGGAAGGCGCGGTTGCAGGCCGCGCACTCCCAGGCGCCGTGCCCCTCCTCGCTGGGGCGCAGGTCCTCGTCGCCGCAGTAGGGGCAGTAGAACGGGGCGGCTCGCTCGCTCACGACAGGGCCTCCTCGGGGGCGCGGGCCGCCCAGGTGGCGAAGCGCTCGCCCTCGTGGCGCTCCTCGCGGAAGCGCGTGAGCACCCGCTCGACGTAGTCCGGAAGCTCGTCGGCGGTGACCTTCAGCCCCCGGACCTTGCGGCCGAACGCGGGGTCGAGGCCGAGTGCGCCGCCGAGATGGACCTGGTAGCCCTCGACCTGGTTGCCCGCCTCGTCCAGGACCAGCTGGCCCTTGAGCCCGATGTCCGCCACCTGGATGCGGGCGCAGGCGTTGGGGCAGCCGTTGATGTTGATGGTGATCGGCTCGTCGAAGCCGGGCAGGCGGCGCTCCAGCTCGTCGATGAGGCTGGATCCCCGGCCCTTGGTCTCGACGATCGCCAGCTTGCAGAACTCGATGCCGGTGCAGGCCATCGTGCCGCGGCGGAAGGGCGACGGCCGGACCTGCAGGTCGAGCGCCTCCAGCCCGGAGACGAGGGAGTCGATCTGCTCCTCCGCCACGTCGAGCACGATCATCTTCTGCTCGACGGTGGTCCGCAGCCGGCCCGAGCCGTGCTCCTGGGCCAGGGCGGCGATCTTGGCGAGGGTGGTGCCGTCCACCCGGCCGACGCGCGGTGCGAAGCCGACGTAGTAGCGGCCGTCCTTCTGGCGGTGGACGCCGACGTGGTCGCGCCAGTGCTGCACGGGCTGCTCGGGGGCGGGGCCGTCGAGCAGCGCGCGGCCCAGGTACTCCTCCTCCAGCACCCGGCGGAACTCCGCCGCGCCCCAGTCGGCGACGAGGAACTTCAGACGGGCGCGGTTGCGCAGCCGGCGGTAGCCGTAGTCGCGGAAGATGGACACCACGCCCTCCCAGGCGTCGGGCACCTCCTCCAGCGGGACCCAGGCACCCAGGCGCACGCCCAGCTTGGGGTTGGTGGACAGGCCGCCGCCGACCCACAGGTCGAAGCCGGGGCCGTGCTCCGGGTGGTGCACGCCGACGAAGGCGATGTCGTTGATCTCGTGCGCCACGTCCAGCAGCGGGGACCCGGAGATCGCGGTCTTGAACTTCCGCGGCAGGTTGGAGAAGTCCTTGTTGCCGACGTAGCGCCGGTGGATCTCGTCGATGGCGGG
Source organism: Streptomyces sp. NPDC048001 (assembly GCF_043203115.1). NCBI lineage: Bacteria > Bacillati > Actinomycetota > Actinomycetes > Kitasatosporales > Streptomycetaceae > Streptomyces > Streptomyces sp. NPDC048001. The sequence goes on along the minus strand of NZ_JBIDBN010000001.1, from coordinate 823,063 downwards.
GGTGCCGTCGATGATCTCGTCCTCGGCGATACCCGCCACGGGGGAGCCGAGGATGGTCCGCGGGGTGTCGCCGCAGGCCTCGGTGGTGGAGAGGCCGACGGCCTCCAGACGCCGCCAGATCTCGGGCACGTCCTCGATGCGGATCCAGTGGTACTGGACGTTCTGCCGGTCGGTGAGGTCGGCGGTGCCGCGCGCGAACTCCTCGGAGATCTCGCCGATCACCCGCAGCTGCTCCGTGGTCAGGCGGCCGCCGTCGATGCGCACCCGGAGCATGAAGTACGAGTCGTCCAGCTCCTCCGGCTCCAGGATCGCGGTCTTGCCGCCGTCGATCCCGGGCTTGCGCTGGGTGTAGAGGCCCCACCAGCGCATCCGCCCGCGCAGGTCGGCGCCGTCGATGGAGTCGAACCCGCGGTGCGCGTAGATCGTCTCAATGCGTGTCCGCACGTTGAGACCGTCGTCGTCCTTCTTGGTCTGCTCGTTCGCGTTCAGCGGGGTGTGGTGGCCCATGGCCCACTGACCCTCGCCACGGTGGCGTCCGGCCTTGCGTCGGGGCGTGGCGGCGACGGGCTTTTCCGGGGTGGCGGCCATGGTGATGAATCCTTCGAGAAGGCAGGAGGGCGGCTCTGAGCTGCACACTCGCGAGAAGAGCGCGACGGTGCGCAGGGCGGGGTGGAGAAGAGGGGGGTCCGGCGGTGCTGAGCTCTCAGCAGGCCTGACAGATGGCGCTGGACATGCGGCCGAGGTCGACGTGCCGCCGACTCACCAAGGCAATTCCAGTGCTGGACATGGCGGAAGCGTGTCATGGGACTTTGGACCCAGTCCACCGCTATCCGAAATGTGGACACTGCTGTCTCGCATGGCAAGACGCTGTGTCGTGGGTCACCGCGGCGCGGACGGCCGGCGGCGACGGCGCCGCCCGTCCGCGGGCCGCGGGAGGCCGCGCGGGACGGGCGCGGCGGGTACGGGGTGGGGGAGCGGGCTCAGCCCGCGCGACCCGGGCCGGGACCGGCCCGGTCTCAGAGGCCGGAGCCCTGCCACGGCCCCGGCGTGGCCACCTCTTCCTCCTCCGCCACCGCGGTGTCGAAGAGCCGGAACCCGCGCCGCAGGTAGTTGTCCATGGCGTGCGGCCCGTCCTTGGAGCAGGTGTGCAGCCACACCCGCGAGGTGGCCGGCAGCCCCGGCCAGCGCTCCGCCAGGTCCCAGGCCCGGGCGGTCCCGTGCGCCAGGAGGTGGCCCCCGATGCGGCGCCCGCGGAAGGCGGGGACGAGACCGAAGTACACGATCTCGACCGAGCCGCCCTCCTGCGCCTGGAGCTCCACGTACCCGGCGGGCGTGCCCCGGTCGTAGGCCACCCAGGTCTCCACCCCGGGCTGCTCCAGCCACTTCTGCCACTCCGCGTACGTCATGCCCAGGCGGTCGGTCCAGCGGATGTCGCCGCCGACCGCGGTGTAGAGGAAGCGGCTGAACTCGGGCGAGGGGACCTCGGCCCGCGTGATCCGTATGTCCCCCTCGGGAGCGGACGCGGGGCGCTGGTCGGCCGGCGAGGTCTGCTCCAGGGACCATGTGGTGACGGTGATGCTCATGGGCGCCAGGGAACCACGCCGCGCCCCGTCGGCCCAACACCGGGTGCGGTGGGACCGGTCGCCCGCCCCCCGGCGGCCCCCGGGCTCCCGCGGCCCGCACCGGCTGCTCCCGGCCCGGTTGCTCCCGGCCCCGACGTTCCCGGCCCGGTTCCCCGGCCCCCGGCGTTCCCCGATCGGACGTGCCCGGCCCGGCCCGGGGGCGCCCGCGGCCGCTCAGGGCGCGGGCTCGCGGGCGGCGGGCTCCGCTCCCGTGCGGGCGCGGCGGACCGCGGGGGCCGTCGAGTGGGGCAGCAGGTCGCACGGGCGCTCCGGCAGCACCACCTCGACGTCCACCTCGTCGGCGATCCGGTACGGCCGGTGGGCCAGCACCTGCGCCAGGCGGCGCCGCAGCCGGGACATCTCGGCCCGCACCGTGACCGTCCTGGTCGGGTCCGCGAACAGGTCCTGTGCCAGCTGGGCGGCGCTCAGCCCCGCGCGGTCGCGCGCCAGCAGGTAGAGCAGCTCGGCGTGGCGGGGGCTCAGCTCATACGTCCAGTCGCCGGCGGCGCCCGACAGGCGCACCGACGGCCGGTGCCTGCGGCTCAGGTCCAGGACCAGCCGGCCGGGCGCGGCGGCACCCGCCTCCGCGCCGTCGTCCACGCGCACCAGCCAGCCGCCGGGCAGCGGTTCCAGGGTGCACATACCGAGGGGCGGGAGCCAGGTGCGGCCCGCGCGCGGCTGCCGGGGGAGCGTGAGCCGGTCCGGGGGCGCCATCCCCGTCACCGCGGCCGGCCAGCCGCGGTCGTCCACCGCCAGCGCACGTCCGCCGACCCGGCCCAGCAGCGGCGCGGCCACCGAGCGCAGCCGCTCCAGCGCCTCGTGGTGGCGGGTGCGCAGCTCGGCCTCCGCGAGCCCCGCCACGGCGGTGACCAGAGCGAGCATGGCCGGATGCATGCTCGTGAGCGGCCCGCTCACGTCGACCGCACCCAGCAGCCGGCCGTCGCGGGGGTCGATCACCGGGGCCCCCGCGCAGGTCCAGGTGTGGTGGGAGGCGACGAAGTGCTCCGCGGAGTGCACCTGCACCGGCCGCCGCGTCACCAGCGGCGTGCCCACCCCGTTCGTGCCGACCTGGCTCTCCGCCCAGTCCGCGCCCGGGACGAAGCCGTGGGCATCGCCCTTGCGGAGCACCGCGGTGCTGCCCTCCCGCCACAGCAGCCGGCCGTCGGCGTCGGCCACCACCATGATGTGCCGGGCCGCCTCGGCCACGGACAGCAGGCCCGCCCGCAGCACCGGCAGCACCTCCAGCAGCGGGGAGGAGCGCCTGCGCCTCTCGATCTCGTCCAGCCCGAGGATCCCGGAGCGCCGGTCCCGGTCCGGGTCGACGCCGCTGCTCAGCATCCGCCGCCAGGACTCGTCGATCTCCGCGCGCGGGCCCACCTCGGGCCGCAGCCCGGACAGCGTCGCCAGACGCACCTCCCTCAGCAGCCGCGCCGCCTCCGTCGCGTCCATCACGGCCAGCCTGGCCAGGTCGAGTGTCTCGTGCGGCACGGGCCCTCCTTCGACGCCCCCGGCGGCGCGGTGCGGTGGTACGGCACCCATCCTGCCCTGCGGGCGGACGGCACCGCCGCCGGCCTCCCCAGGATGCAACCTTCTGCAACCGTCGCGGAGCGGCGAGCACCTGTACGAGGCTGACGGGGCACCGGTTCGCCGGTACCGGGGGTGGTGCCGTGTCGGCGCAGCACCACCCCGATCCGTCACGGGCGCGGGGACCGCGGCAACGCGGCCCGCACCCGTGGGACGGCCTTGCGGGCCGCCCGTGGAGCGGCCTCCGCGGGCGGCCCGCCGGCGTGTGCCCGCGCCCCGGCGCCCCGGGCCGCACCGCACGACCCGCCCCCCGGGCCGCACCGCACGCGCACCGCACGAGCCGCCCCCGGGCCGTTCAGAGGGCCACGCGGGCCCGCTCGACCACGGCCGCCAGCCCCGGCGTGACCGGCAGAGTCCCGAAGACCCCGTCCCAGTCGCCGCCCAGCCGGGAGGCGCAGAACGCGTCGGCGACCTCCGGCGGCGCCCAGCGCACCAGCAGCGCCCCCTGCAGCACCACGGCCATCCGCCCCGCCAGCCGCCGTGCCCGCGCCTCGACGCCGTCCAGGTCCGCCAACTGCGTCAGCACGCCCCGGATCGCCGCGTCCAGCCGGTGGTCCGCCCCGCGGGCCCGCCCGACCTCCCGCAGGAAGGCGTCCAGCGTTCCCCCCTGCCGCAGCGCCCGCAGCAGGTCCAGCGCCTGCACGTTCCCGGCGCCCTCCCACACCGAGTTCAGCGGCGACTCACGCAGCAGCCGGGGCAGCCCCGACTCCTCCACGTACCCGTTGCCGCCCAGGCACTCCAGGGCCTCGGCGACCAGGGGCGTGGTGCGCTTGGTGACCCAGTACTTGGCCACCGGGACCGCGATCCGCAGCAGGGCCCGGTCCTCCGGCGTGTCCGCGTCGTACGCGGCGGCCAGCCGCAGCGCGAGCACGGTCGCGGCCTCCGACTCCACCGCGAGGTCCGCCAGCACGTTGCGCATCAGCGGCTGGTCGACCAGCAGGGCGCCGAAGGCACGGCGGTGCGCGCAGTGGTGGACGGCCTGCGCCACCGCCGCCCGCATCAGACCGGCCGAGCCGAGCACGCAGTCGAGCCGGGTCGCGGCGACCATGCCGATGATGGTGCGCACCCCCGCCCCCTCCTCGCCCACCCGCCGGGCCCAGGTCCCCGCGAACTCGACCTCCGCGGAGGCGTTCGACCGGTTGCCCAGCTTGTCCTTCAGCCGCTGGAGCAGGAAGGTGTTGCGCGAACCGTCCTCCAGCACCCGCGGCACCAGGAAGCAGCTCAGGCCCCCGGGAGCCTGGGCGAGCACCAGGAACGCGTCGCTCATCGGGGCGGAGCAGAACCACTTGTGCCCGGTGAGCGCGTACGCGCCCGAGGAGCCCAGCGGCTCGGCCCGGGTGGTGCCCGCGCGGACGTCGCTCCCGCCCTGCTTCTCCGTCATCCCCATGCCGACCAGCGCACCGCTCTTCTCCCGCACGGGCACCAGCCCCTGCTGGTACACCCGCGAGGTCAGCAGCGGCTCCCACACGGCCGCCAGCTCCGGGTCCGCGCGCAGGGCGGGCACCGCCGCGTGCGTCATCGACACCGGGCACAGGTGCCCCGCCTCGGCCTGCGTCCACACCAGGAAGCCCGCGGCGCGCCGGACGTGCCCGGAGGGCCGGCCCCAGGCCGAGGCCAGCCCCGAGGTGACCGCCTTGCCGAGCAGCCGGTGCCAGGCCGGATGGAAGTCGACCTCGTCGACGCGGTGGCCGTAGCGGTCGTGGGTCACCAGCCGCGGGGGGTTGCGGTCCGCCTGCTCGCCCCACCGCAGCACCTGCGCCGACCCGGCCGAGCGGCCGAGCACGGTCAACTCCTCCCGCGCCCCGTCGAGCGCCTCGGGGGCGACGTGGCGCCCGACCGCCTCCGCCAGGGCCCGGTCGGAGGAGAAGACGTCGTACCCCACCAGGGGCGGAGCCTGGTTGGTCACTGTGTGGGTGCCTGCTGCCATGCGGATACGGTAAGGACGTGCAGGCAGCGAACGAAACACCCGAGCCACCGCCGGGCCGGCTCCACCGGGCCCGAGTCCTCTACCGCAACGTCTCCAAGCGGAAGATGACATGGCTGCTGCTGAAGGACACGGTGAACTCGTGCATCGAGTACCGCATCCTCGGCCTCGCCGCCGAGGCCGCCTTCTTCACCCTGCTGTCGGTACCCCCGCTGCTGCTCGGCCTGATGGGCCTGCTCGGCTACATCGACGACTGGACCGACACCACCACCGTCGCCTCCATCGAGCAGAACATCCTCTCCGCCGTCGGCACGGTCCTGTCGGACCGGGGCGTCAACGACATCGCCAGGCCCCTGCTGGAGGACGTCACCCGCAGCGGCCGCCCGGACATCATCTCGATCGGCTTCGCCATCGCCCTGTGGTCCGGGTCCCGCGCCGTCAACGTCTTCATCGACACCATCACCGTGATGTACGGGCTCGACGGGCACCGCGGCATCGTCGCCACCCGGCTGCTCGCCTTCCTGCTGTACGTGGTCGCCCTGCTGATCGGCGCGGTGGTGCTCCCGCTCGCCGTGGTCGGCCCCGACCGCCTGGTCGAACTCATCCCCTGGGGCGCCGAGCTGGTCCGGCTGCTGTACTGGCCGGTGGTGATCCTTCTGTCGATCGCCTTCCTGACCACGCTGTACCACGTCTCCGTACCGGTGCGCTCCCCCTGGGTGGAGGACGTACCCGGCGCGTTGGTCGCCCTGGCGATGTGGGTGGTGGGCAGCTTCCTGCTGCGGATCTACCTCACCAGCACGGTCGAGGGCCCCACCATCTACGGCTCGCTCGCCGCGCCCATCGCCTTCCTGCTGTGGATCGGCATCTCGGCCTTCGCCGTGCTCGTGGGCGCGGCGGTGAACGCCGCCATCGACCGGGTCTGGCCCTCGGTGGCCACCGCCGCCGCCCGCGCCGCCAACGAGCGGGCCCGCGCCGCGGACGCGGCCGAGCTGCTCGCCCGCGCCAGGACGGCCCAGCTGTACGGCGACGCGGACGAGGACGACGACGGCGGCGACATGCCCTCGGAGTTCCCCGAGCGCTGGTCGAGGTTCCTGCCCCCCGACGACGTCAGGGCGCGGCTGCACACCACCCTGCACACCGGCCGGGAGCAGCCGAAGGAGCCCAAGGGCCCGGCGGATCCCACGAGGCCGGACGCGCCCCGGCCGGGACACCCCGGAGAGGACCCGGCGCCGCACGAGGACCCGCTCCCGCGGTCCGGCGAGGGACGCGGAAACGGGAACGGGGGCCGGGGCCGGCGCCGGTAGCCTGGCAGGCGTGTACCGAGAGCGCCCCTCCCGGCTCCCCGGAGCCGTCGCGTGGACCGTCTCCCCCGGGGCCGGGCCGGGGCGGGAGCCGCGCCCGATCCTCCCCGACGGCTGCATGGACCTGCTGTGGAGCGAGGGCGTGCTGCGCGTCGCGGGCCCCGACACCCGCGCCCACACCGCCGCTCCCGGAGCCGCGTGGGCGGGCCTGCGCCTGGCCCCCGGGGCCGGGCCGGCCCTGCTGGGCGTCCGCGCCCATGCGCTGCGCGACCAGAGGGTCGAGCTCGCGGACCTGTGGGGCGCGGCCACCGCGCACCGGCTCGCGGCCCGGATCGACCCCGGCGACCCGGCCTCCGGCCTGGAGGACCTCGCCCTGCGCCGTGCCGCGGACGCCCCTGCCCCGGAGCCGTGGATCGCCCCGGTGGTGCGGCACCTCGCCGACGGCGGGAGCGTCGCCCGCGCGGGCGAGGCCGTCGGGCTGGGGCCCCGCCGCCTGCACCGCCGCTCGCTGGAGGTCTTCGGCTACGGGCCCAAGACGCTGGCGCGGATCCTCCGCCTCCAGCGCGCGCTGGCGCTGGTGCGCGGCGGGACGTCCTACGCCGAGGCGGCCCATCGGGCGGGCTGCGCCGACCAGGCGCATCTGGCCCGGGAGACGAAGGCGCTCGCGGGGATGACGCTCGGTGCCTACGAGGCGTCGGCGAAGAGCGACACGGCCATGCCGTCCGGGTCGAGCACCAGGGCGTAGCGCTGCCCCCAGACGGCGTCCCAGGGCTTCAGGTGCCCCCGGTAGCCGGCGGCGACCAGGCGCTCGTAGAGGGCGTCCACCCCCGCCGGGGTGTCGCAGGCGAAGGCCAGGCCGAGCCGGTCGCCCCCGGACGGGGCGGTCCAGCCCGGGTCGAAGGACCGGACGGTCTCCTCGGTGTCCCACAGCACCCGCGTCCCGCCGGGCAGCACCGCCTCGACGTGCGGGGCGTTGTCCGCGTCGGCCGGCACGTCGAGGCCGAGGAGGCGGTAGAAGGCGAGCGAGGCGGCCATGTCGGAGACGACGAGTCCGACGGCGTCGAGTCGAGGAGTCATACCGCCATGGTCGCCCCGGGCCCGGGAGTTGTCTTGAACGAATCGGACACGGCCGGGCTCCGCCCGCGCGGGTCCGCCCGTGTCCCCACCGCCCCCTCCTCCGGGGGCGCGCGGGAGGCGCACCGGGCAGCGGGGCGTGCGGCGCGCCGCACGGCGCCTGCGCCCGCGCGCGCCCCGCTCCTCAGGTCCGCGCGCACCCGTCCCTCCAGCTCCCGCCACCGCGGCCCGACTCCCCTCCGCTCTCCGCCCGTTGGCGTGCGTACGCCGGTCCGCCCCGGGGCAGACAGACCCCCGACGTATGCGACGGCGGGGCCCGGCGGAGCCCGCCGGGGACCCGAGCGGAGGCGGCATGGACCAGCGGACGAGCGGATGGCGGTTCACGGACGACCGGGGGAGGACGGCGAGCGCCCCGCGCACCCCGGAGCGCGTGGTGGCCTACATCAGGGCCGGGGCGGCACTCCAGGACCACGGCCTGCGCCCCGTGGCGGTCTTCGGCTCGGCGCACGACGGCCCCCTCGCGGACCCGGCGAAGGCCGGCTCCCTGCCGCTCGGGGAGGTCGCCTACCTGGGCCCCGGACCCGCCCTCGACGCCGCGGCGGTGCTCGACCGGCGCCCGGACCTGGTGGTGGCCGTCGGCTACGGGCCGGACCAGGTCTACGGGCTCGACCCGGACGCCGCCAAGCAGCTGGAGGAGCAGGTCCCGCTGGTCCTGATCGACGTCGGGCAGGACCGCACCCTCGACGGACTCCGGGACCGGACGGCCGCGCTGGCCGCCTCCCTGGGGGCCGCGGAGCCCCGGGCCCGCCGCGAGGAGGAGGCCGCCCGCCGGGCCCTGCGGGCGGCGGCCGAGCGGTCCGGCGGGGCCCGCGTCCTCGCGCTCTCGCCCGCGGGCGCCGGGACCGTCCACCTCGCCAGGCCGGGGGCCTGGCCGGATCTGCGGGCGCTCGCCGACCTGGGGGTGCGCACCGCCGCCCCGGCGCCCGGCCCGGGCGTCAACTGGGCCCGCGGGGACTGGAACACGGTGGCCCTCCTGGAACCGGACGTGGTGCTGGTCGACGTCCGCGCCAACGCGGAGCCCCTGGTGTCGCTCGGGGACGTCCCCGCCTGGCGGGAGCTCACCGCGCGGGCCACGGTCGTCCCGTGGAACCCCGAACTGCCGTGCAGCGCACGGGCGCACGCGGACTTCTTCGGGGCGGTGGCCGCGGCCCTCGCGGCGCGGACCCCCTGAACCCGCCCCGCCCCGCCGGGACACCGGCCGCCGCCGGGGCGAACGCCCCGGCGACGGGCGCGTTTTGGCTCTGCGGCGGCGGCTCACTACCATCCGCCGGATGATCACAAGAAAACGCCTTGCGGCCGGGGCCTGGGCCCTGCTCGCGGCTCTGGTGGCCGGGCTCGCCGCTCCGGCCCCCGCCACCGCCGCCGACGGACCGGCGGCGAAGGAACCCCCGAAGGTCGAGCTGGTCCTCGACGTCAGCGGCTCGATGAGGACCCGCGACATCGACGGCCAGAGCCGGATGGCCGCCGCGAAGCAGGCCTTCAACGAGGTGCTCGACGCCGTCCCCGACGACGTGGAACTGGGCATCCGCACGCTCGGCGCCGACTACCCGGGCGAGGACCGCGAGCGCGGCTGCAAGGACACCCGGCAGCTCTACCCGGTCGGCCCGCTGGACCGCACCGAGGCCAAGACCGCCGTGGCGACCCTCGCGCCCACCGGCTGGACCCCGATCGGCCCGGCCCTGCTCGGGGCGGCCGACGACCTGGCGGGCGGGGACGCCACCCGCCGGATCGTCCTCATCACCGACGGCGAGGACACCTGCGCGCCCCTGGACCCCTGCGAGGTGGCACGCGAGATCGCCGCCAAGGGCATCCACCTCGTCATCGACACCCTGGGCCTGGTCCCGGACGCCAAGACCCGGGCGCAGCTGCGCTGCATCGCCGAGGCCACCGGAGGCACCTACACCTCCGTCCAGCACACCGAGGAGCTCTCCGGCAGGGTCAGCCAGCTGGTCGAGCGCGCCGCCGACCCCGTGGTGACGCCGGTGCCCCTCGAAGGCGCCGCGCGCTGCGCCGACGCACCCGTGCTCACCCCCGGTCTCTACACCGACCGCGAGGCCTTCGGCGAGCACCGCTGGTACCGGGTCGACGTCCGGCCGGGCCAGGAGCTGCGCGCCTCGGTGAGCATCGCCGCCGACCGCCCGGTCGACCGCGACTACGGCGTGCTGATGCGCGCCGTGACCGTGCACGGCCGGGAGATCGTGCGGGGCTCGGAGGCCGGCGACGGCCGCACGGACCTGATATCCACCGGCCTGCGCTACCCCAAGGCGCCCTCGGACGACGACGTCGAGGCATCCGCGGCCGAGGTGGTCTGCCTCCAGGTGAGCAACTCCTTCTCCGCCGCGCCGGGTGTCCCGAGCGAGCCCGGTCTGCCGCTGGAGCTGACGGTCGACGTCGTCGACGCCCCGGACGAGGCGGCCGACGTGGCGTCCTTCGGCCTGGGCCGCGGCTGGTGGCTGCTCGGGCTGCTCGTGGTCGTGGGCTTTGCCGCCGGCCTGCTGTGGGGCTGGGTCTCGCGCTGGCGCGTCGCCGTCTGGAGGACCAACTGATGCGTGTCACAAGGATCCTGGCGGCCGGAGCGCTGGCCGCCGCGGCACTGCTCGGCACGGCGCCGGGCGCCGTCGCCGAGAGCCCCTCGCCCGCGTCCTCGGACGGCACGGGCACCGAGGGCGGGGGGCCGACCGAGGCCGGGACGACCTTCCGCACGGCGACGCCCGTCCGGCAGGGGCAGCTCGCCACCGCGAACGCCTCCAGCGGCGACTACCTGTACTGGGTCTTCACCGCCGACGCGGGCCAGCGCCCCACGGTGCGCGCCACGGTCACCCTGCCCGAGTCCGAGGCCCGGCACGGCGCCTCGACCTGGCGGATCGACGTCTACGACGGCCTGCGCCGCCGCCAGCCCTGCATGTACGGCATGCAGAGCCGGGCCGCGGGTGCCGAGGCGTCGTCGGTGGACCTCGCCTGCACGCTGCGGCCCGTACGGTCCCTCGCGGACCCGTGGGAGGGCGACCCGCTGCCGGGCAGCTACTACGTCCGGCTCACCGTCACCGCGCTGCCCGAGGAGGACCTGGGGCTGCCCGTGCGTGCGGAGGTGGAGGCCGTCTCCCATGAGGTCGGCGGCGCCTACGCGGTGGACGGGGCCCTGGCGGAGCCCCTGGTGCCGGGCGTCTCGGCGAAGGAGCAGCGCAACGAGGAGCGGGCCGGGCTGGAGGTGTCCACCGGCTGGTGGTCCGACCGCTGGCTGTGGACGGGGGCGGGGGCCGTGCTCGCCGCCCTGGCGGGCGTCGGCGGGTACGCGCTGACCCGCGGAGCCGGCCGCCCCACGCGGGTGCCGCCGGGCACCTGACCCGGCTCCCGTGGTTCCTGCGGGGCCCGGACACGAGGCGGCGGCCCCGGCAGTCAACTGCCGGGGCCGCCGTCGTCGCACCGCCCGGCGGGGCGGCGTCACGCCCGTCCGCCGCGCGCCGGGGCGCGGGGGGCCGGGGAGTGTCAGAACGAGAAGAGCACACCGCGCGCGGTGCTCTTCACGCACGGGTTGCCGAAGGTGTGGCTGTACGAGACGTGGCGGCCCTCCCACACACCGGTGGCGGTCACCGTCACCGGGTCCCACTGCTTGGTGCAGGCGCGGTCCGGGTCGAGCGCGACACTGGCGTCGAAGCCGCCCGCCTGGGCGCGCAGTTCGCCGCAGGCGTCCTCGGGCGCGGGGTGGCTGCCGCGGGCCCCCGGGGCGCACTCCAGGGTGACGGCCCGCAGCACCGTGCCGTCGACGGCGTCATCGCCGGCGGTGACGGTGAGGACCAGCGCCGAGGGGGCGTACAGGCTCGTGGCGCCTGCCGGCGCCGGTGCCGGGGCCGCTCCCGCGGTGCCGGCCGCGGGGGCGAAGGCGAGCCCGAGCGACAGACCGGCGAGCGCGAGTCCTCTGGCGACGTACCGCATAACGAACACTCCATGGGGTCGGGGTTTCGGTAATCGGACAGGAGTCTTACCGATCCCCGTGAAGAACGCTTTCGCCTACCGCGGTATCCGGTCACCACCCGTCACCCTCCGAGCCCAGGCGGTGACCGGGTCGGCTCTTGCTGACCAGCGGTTCAGTAGCCGTGGGAAACGGCCGAAGAAAGACGTTAGAGGGGATTCGGGGAGCAATGCCAAGGTGGAAACATTCTTGAATCGTTGATTGAAAGGTGAAGTCTGGTTGGCGCCTTGGACGCCTGTCCGTTGGACGGCGTTCCCCGCGGGGGGTTCACTGGCAGGAGGGCCCGCGCCGAGGCCGGAGGTGCCGATGGATCCCCTCGAAGCCCTGGACCGGGTGGCCTTCCTCCTGGAGCGCTCCCTCGCCGGGAGCTACCGCGTCCGGGCCTTCCGCACCGCCGCGTCCGCCCTCGACGCCCTCGATCCGCAGGACCTGGCGCGCCGCGCGGAGGCGGGGACTCTGGAGCGCATCGGGGGCGTCGGGCCCAGGACCGCGTCCGTCGTCCGGGAGGCGCTCGACGGGCGCACCCCCGCCTATCTGGCCCGCCTGGAGGAGCAGGCCGCCGAGCCCCTCGCCGAGGGCGGCCGGGCCCTGCGCGCCGCCCTGCGCGGCGACTGCCACCTCCACTCCGACTGGTCCGACGGCGGCAGTCCCGTCGAGGTCATGGGCGCCACCGCCCGGAGGCTCGGCCACGAGTGGGCGGTCCTCACCGACCACTCGCCCAGCCTCACGGTGGCCCACGGCCTGAGCGCCGGCCGGCTGCGCGAGCAGCTCGACCTCGTCGCCGAGCTCAACCGCCGGTGGCGGCCCTTCCGGCTCCTGACCGGCATCGAGTGCGACATCCTCCCGGACGGCACGCTCGACCAGGATCCCGAACTCCTCGACCGCCTCGACCTCGTCGTCGCCTCCGTCCACTCCAAGCTGCGGATGGACGCCCCCGCCATGACCCGGCGGATGGTCCGCGCCGTGCGGAACCCGCTCACCGACGTCCTCGGGCACTGCACCGGCCGCCTGGTCGCGGGGGAGCGCGGCACCCGGCCGGAGTCCCGGTTCGACGCCGACCGGGTCTTCGCCGCCTGCGCCGAGACCGGCACGGCCGTCGAGGTCAACTCCCGGCCCGAACGCAGGGATCCGCCCCTGCGGCTGCTCCGCCGCGCGGCGGAGGCCGGCGTGCTCTTCGCCGTCGACACCGACGCCCACGCCCCCGGACAGCTGGACTGGCAGCTGATCGGCTGCGACCGCGCCGAGCGCTGCGGCATCCCGCCGGAGCGGGTGGTCACCACCTTCACGGCCGCGCAGCTCGCGGAGTGGACCCGCACCCGGCGCGTCCCGGGCGGCTGACCTGTGGCCGGTCCGCGGAGGCCCTACTAGACGACCGGTCTATTCGGGTGGTACGGTCCCTGCATGTCGGTCACCACGCGCAGTGCGGACACCCGTCGGCTCATCCTCGACACCGCCCGGCAGATCATGGCCCGGAAGGGCTACTCCGCCGTCGGCATCAACGAGGTGCTGACGGAGGCGGGCGTGCCCAAGGGGTCCTTCTACCACTACTTCGCCTCGAAGGACGCCTTCGGTGAGGCGATCCTGAGGGGGTACTTCGCGGACTACCTGGCCGACATGGACGCTGTGCTCTCCCAACCCGGCCGCTCGTCGGCCGAGCGGCTGATGGCCTACTGGCAGCAGTGGCGGGAGACGCAGAGCGTCGGGGAGTGCCAGGGCAGATGCCTGGCCGTGAAGCTCGGCGCCGAGGTCGCCGACCTGTCGGAGCCCATGCGCCTCGCCCTGAAGGACGGCACGGGCGCCGTGGTCGACCGCATCGGGCGCGCCGTCGTCGCCGGCCTGGAGGACGGCTCCCTCGCGGTGGACGGGGACCCCCACGAGGTCGCACAGGCCCTGTACGACATGTGGCTGGGTGCGAGCGTCATGTCCAAGATCCATCGCAGCCCGGCGCCGCTGGACACCGCCACGGCGGTGACCCGCGGGCTCCTGCACCTGTAGCGGGCCCGCACCCCGTGCCCGATCCGGTCACGGGGGCTCACGCCCACACCCAATAGTAGACTGGTCTATTTTCATAGGAGCATGACATGAGGATCCTGATCGTTCTCACCTCCCACGAGGACCTCGGCGACACCGGCCTGAAGACCGGCTTCTGGCTGGAGGAACTGGCGGCCCCCTACTACCGCTTCAAGGAGGCCGGCGCGGAGCTCGTGCTCGCCTCGCCCCGGGGCGGCAGGCCGCCCCTGGACCCCAAGAGCAACGAGCCCGGCTTCCGGACCGACGACACCCGGCGCTTCGAAGCCGACCCGGAGGCGACCGGGGCGCTGGCGAACACCGTGCGCCTGGACACGGTGTCGTCCGGCGACTTCGACGCGGTCTTCTACCCCGGCGGCCACGGACCGCTGTGGGACCTGGCCGAGGACCCGGCCTCCACCCGGCTGATCGAGTCCACCCTGCGCTCGGGCAAGCCGGTGGGACTGGTGTGCCACGCCCCCGGAGCGCTGCGGCACGCCGTCGACGAGGACGGCACCCCGCTGGTCTCGGGCCGGAAGGTCACCGGATTCGCCAACACCGAGGAGGAGGCCGTGCAGCTCACCGGCGTCGTGCCCTTCCTGGTCGAGGACGAGCTCGTGCGGCTCGGCGGCCTCTACTCCAGGACCGAGGACTGGCAGCCCTACGTGCTGACGGACGGTCTGCTGGTCACCGGGCAGAACCCGGCCTCCTCGGCCCCCGCGGCGGACGCCCTGGTCGAACTGCTCGGCAAGGGCGGCGTCTGAGCACCTGCGCCGCCCCGCCCGGGCCTGGGCGCCGCCCCGCCCAGGCCCGGGCGCCCCGGGCCGGGCCGCCCGTGCCGCCCGGCCGGCCGCCGCCCTCCGGGAAATACGGTGGTGACGTGGCCCGGGGAGGGGCTATGGCTGGGCGCCCACCGTGCGGGTCCCGCGTCGGCCGTGCCCTGTCCGGCGGTCGTGGCGACTCAGGGTCGCCTCCGGCCAGAGCAGGACATTGGCCGGCGAGTCACGCCGTCCGAGTCGGTCGCGCGGGTTGGCCAGGGTGCTCAGTCGGGCTGCCGGTGCGGGGACTACCCGGAAGTGAGACCGGCACTCCCTCCCCAGGGACGCCGAGTGCGTAGACCGTGCCCGTGTGCCCATGCAGGATCCCCACGGCCCGCAGCCGCATGACCCAGGGGGCGGTCGTCAGTCGGCACCGCTGAGGTAGACCCGGCTGGTGCGTGCATCGACCTGCGTCACCGCGATCTTCAGCCAGTCGAGGTTGTCCTCGCAGGGTGCGCACACCTGACCTTCGCGGACCTTCGCCGACAGGTCGGGCTCGGGCAGCCCCAGGTGCGAGAACGGCGTTGACGGGTTCGTGTTGCGGGCGAGTGCCTGTTTCCGCAGGCTAAGCGGTTCCTCCGGCTTGAGCTGTGCGACGAAGGCGTCCACCTCGGCTGTGGGGAGAACGAACGCCATGATCAGACCGTCGTCCTGGAGCCCCGCCAAGTGCGCCGCCTTCGCCTCTGTCGCTGTCGCCGGAATCCGCACGTGCAGCGTCTCGGCCACCGACTCCACGGTGGCCGTGTCCACCCAGTGCGACACCTGCCCCGAGGAACGGTCCGTCGCCGGGGTACGGCTCTCCGCTGCCCCCGAGCATCCGGCCACCAGCGCGGTGAGCACGGCCATCCCGCCGACCGACGCGAGGTGCCACCTGCTTCGCGGCTCCGCATTCACCGGGCGTCCCCGTTCCGGCCGATGTCGGTACGTGTGCCGTCCCGTCCAGGTTCCTTCGGGTCGGGCCAGGCGCCGTCCGACGTCATGTCGCGCTGCTGCACCGAACTGCTCCCTCTCATGTCGAACTCCCTGGCCTGTCCCGTCGTGTGCATACGGGCCATGTCGGCGTCGGTGACCGTAGTCGGACCGATGGGAGTGGCCTTGCCGGGATCCCAGTTGTACCGGTCCCAGACGTTGACCTGATAGTCGATGTTGACCTGCGGCCTGCCGTCCGGGCCCGCCACTGCGGTCACCACGCCCGTGGTGTTCGTCATGGCACTGCCCACCGCGAGGTACCAGTTCGCTGTGCCATCCGGCCCCTTGTCGTGGGTGTACCCCACCCCTGCGGTCTCGACGGGGATGGCGACGGGCTCGCCGCCCGACTGCGCGAAGGCTTCAAGCGCCTGACGGCGCCATTCGTCCTCTCGCCTGACGCGCGTCGCTGACGACACGTCACGCAGCACCGTGTCGTCCTCATCGCTCAGCATCCTGTCGACGTCGAGGTCGAGAGTGCTGCCGGTCCCGTTGAGATAGTGGTCCATGTGCCGGGCCGCGTCCGTCTTGCCGATGAAGTCGCCGCTGTTCGAGATCCCGTTGGCCTGCAACTCCATCCAGTAGTCTCCGAAGCCCGGCGAATCGACGTCGTACGGTCCTGCCCCGTCGTCGGCGCCCACCCGCTTGACCGAGGGTGTCAACAGGCCGGCCGCCAGCAGCTCGTCCTTGTGCCGTATCCAGAGCTGCGCCCGGGCCTCAGGGACTGCCACAGTCGCCGCAGCTCCCCGCGCTGCCCGTCATCGGCGTCTCCTCCCAGCCCGGCGAGCTTCATTGCGCGGGGAAGCATGTCCTGGTCGAGTGACGTGTACGAGGCGTGGCCCGCGTTGGTCGGATCACCGCCGTGGCTTGCGCGCAGCGCCCGTACCGCGGCCGAGTCCACCTCAGCGGCGTGACCCACGATCCCGGTCAGTGTGTCGGCGTACCACTGCATCATGTCGCGCTTCTTCTGCCCGGGCCCGTCCACCTCGCAGATGAGGGCGTCCGCGATCGCGATGCTTCCGTCCTTGCGGCCGGTGACGTTGAAGCCCCTCCCCTCGGCCTCGGCGGTCACATTCCTGGCACGCTGCTGCAGGCCCCTCAGCTCGGTGAGTGCGTCATCGAGGACACTGAAAATGCTCTGAGCTTCCTCGTGAAGGTCCGCAAACTCCTTCACTGTCTTGCCGACGAACTTCCGTGTCACGCTCGCGTCGACTCCGCCCCAACGGGCCTTGTCAGCCTTCGCCTTCATACCGTCTCGAGCATCGCCGCCGAGCCGCTGCATCTTCTCCGCCATGCGCTTCCAGTCGGCGACCGCCGTCCCCAGTCTGCCGAGGTCGACCTCCATGAGCTCGGTGTAGTTCATGAAGCGCTCCTCCCCTACGTGAAGTACTCGGCGAGGCGGGAGACGGGTACGGCCGAGCCGTCCCGGTTCCTGAGGGACGCGGCGATCGCGGCGTCGTTCTCCGCGTGTGTCTTCTTCGAGTAGTCCAGGTGATTCGAGATGTGTGCACATGCCTGAAGGACACTCTTGACCTGCGAGGTCCAGACGGACACCGTCGTCTCCAGCTCACTCCCGAGGGCGAAGCTGCTGCCCTTCAAGGCCGCTGCCGCCTGCATCGTGGAGCCGGCCCCCTCCGCGTCGGCGCCGGCACCGCCGATATCGGCTTCTTTCCGTAACCGGCTGTGCAGCAGGAACGCCTCATGCCCTACCGCGCCGAGGACGTCCTGGTTCACGACGAGGTCAGCTTGTTGGTTGCCTCCTGGGCCGCCTGGCAGTTGGTTGAGTCGCATCGACGCTTGCTGTCGGGCGGTCACGTCTGCTTTCGCTCGGTCCCATTCATCCCATGCCATCACGTCATTGGATCACGGCGCCGCGAGGAGGTTCCCCTCGCGGCGTGGCGACGGAGCGCCCGCAGCCGATATCGGGCGGGTGAGGTCTGGGACAAATCGGTGGTGCCATGCCCTGGGGCGGGGCTATGGTGCTGCTCGTCTCCTTGCGAGGAGGCGGTGTTGGTTCGTTGAGGAAAAACCGGAGGTGAGGACATTGATGACTGTCGCGGTGACGGGCGCTGCCCGCATTCAGGAGTTCATCGTTCCCACCCCTGTGGCCTCCGGCTGACACCCACTCGACTTCCGCGCGCAGAGCGCGCCGCCGGGGCCACCCTCCGAAGGGTTCCCCTTGTCACACGCTCCGTTCGACACCCCCTCCACCTCCTCCGGCCAGGAGGTCCTCGCCGCCTACGGCTGGGACGAGGCCTGGGCCGACAGCTTCGCCCCCCACGCCGGGCGCGGCCTGCTGCCCGGCCGTGTCCTGCGCGTCGACCGCGGCCGGTGCGATGTCGTCACCGCCGCCGGGACCGTGCAGGTCGACACCGAGTTCGTCACCCCGCACGATCCGCTGCGCGTCGTGTGCACCGGGGACTGGGTCGCCGTGGACCCGGGGGGCGACCCGCGCTACGCCCGCTGCGTCCTGCCGCGCCGCACCGCCTTCGTGCGGTCCACCTCCTCCAAGCGGTCCGAGGGCCAGATCCTCGCCGCCAACGTCGAGCACGCCGTCATCTGCGTCTCGCTCGCCGTCGAGATCGACCTCGGCCGCGTCGAGCGCTTCCTCGCCCTCGCCTGGGAGAGCGCCGAGTAGTACACACCAGCCCTCACCTGCACAGATGCCGTTTGGAGCGGCCGGATCTGTGAGGTAGGAGGGCACTATGGCGAAGAAGACGGCAGAGGAGTTCCGGGACGGTTCTCCCGAGGAGTTGGCAGGGAAGTCCCCGGACGACCTGGTCGACCTCTACCTGCGCCGCAGCAAGAAGAGGGAGACGGTCGAGACCCTCAAGCAGCACGCGCGCGACCTGCGCCGTGAGATGGACCGGCAGGGGCTCACCGTCCGCAAGGTCTGGCTGGAGCAGCGGAGCGCTTCCAAGCAGCACGTGCGGCGCGAGAAGCTCGAAGGCGCGATGGCCGCCGTCATGGACGGCGAGATCAAGACGCTCGCCGTCTGGAAGACGGACCGCTTCGACCGACGGGGCATGGCTGCCATAGGCACGGCCCTGGACGAGTTCGACCGCCGGCAGGCACGGCTCTTCGTGCTCCAGGAACGCCTGGACTCCAGCCAGCCGGGCACCCGCATCGTCTTCGCGATCCTGGCCGAACGCGCTCGCGAGGAGATCAAGGACCTCACCCTCCGGGTGACGACCGGAAAGAACGCGGCACGCACCGCCGGCAGGTGGCCGGGCGGTCGCACCCCGTACGGCGTCCGCTCCCCCAGGGGATCGGGACACATCGAACCGGACCCTGCCGAGTACCCGCACGCCCGTCGCATAGCGGACGAGCTGCTGGCCGGGAAGTCCGCGATGCGCGTGGCCCACGACCTGGAACGGGACGGCATCCGGACGCGCGACGGCGCCCGCTGGGACGCCCGGGCGATCACACGCATGGTTCGCTCGACGGCATGGGCCGGCCTGCTGCCGACCAAGGAAAGGCGGGTCGACGAGCATGGCCAGCCCCTCGACGTCTGGGTGCCCTCGGCTGAGCCCGTGCGGGACGCCGAAGGGAATCCGGTAGTGATCGGGACCGGTGTCGTCAGCCCGGGGGAGCGGCTTCGGATCCTCGCGCTGATCGAAGCGCGCATCACCAAGATGGGCGGGGGATCACGCGGGAAACGCCCACACACCACCTTCCTCGGCGGCATCTTCTCCTGCCCGCACTGCGGGAAGGGCATGACGGGCAGTGGCAGCGGCAGCGCCCGCAGCCTCATGTACCGGTGTCGCACCCGATCGGTGTACGGCAAGGACGCCTGCCCCGGTGTGGTGGTCCGAGCGCCGCGTATGGACGCGGCGGTCGAGGCGATGTGGCTGAGCCACGTCTCGGCTCTCGAACACGGGTCCCCGGGCCTTGACGCCATAGTCCGACGCTGGGCGGTCTTCCATGACGTGGAGAAGGAACAGCGCCGCAAGGAGGTCATTGCCGGCCTCGACGCGGCGAGGACACGCCGCGACAAGCTGGAACACGACTTCTACGTGGAAGGCAGGTTGTCCGAAGACCGGTTCAATACGTTGGCAGCCGAGCAGTCGGCGGTGATCGAGTCACTCGACCTCGAAGCGGCCGAACTTGCACGGGAAGCCGACCTCTCTGTCTTCTTCGCCGACGGCGAGGCGCTGGCGGACGCGTGGGCGGAGTCGACGCTCGCGGACCGGCGCATGCTCCTGGGCTGCGTCCTGAAGTCGTTGACGATCGTTCCCGCACGGTTCCCTGGGGATCGCACCCCGATTCTCGGCCGGGTCGTTCCCGAGTGGGTCGCCTGACGCATTTCGTGAGGCTGTGATTCCGGAACAGGGGAAGCCCTGTTCCGGAGGAATCTGCGCGCCATGGTCCATCTGTCAGCCGAGGCCACGGAGACCGTGCCAGTGGCGGTGAACGGGCCTAACCGCAATGGACCCTCGTGATCGCCGGTGAGTTTACGGAGGCGTTCCATCGGCGGGCCACCTGCTTCGCTGCTTCTGCCGAGACCTTGCGCCGCACGGTGGTGAACGGCTTCCCGGCCAGTTGACTTCGGATACCCGTCGCCCAGCTCTTCCGGGTCTCGTCGCTGATCCATCCCTGATGGTGTCCCGCCGAGTGGTGTAGCAGCGATCTCCGCATAGCCCTTGGGCATGAGGCAGCCATCGCGCAACTCTCCGAGCAGCGAAGCTCGTTGAGAGTTGACACGATGGCTGCTGGCAGCGACGCACAGGCCGATCTGCATTATTCATTACTCGGTGCTGCGCTCTGGAACCCGAATAACGATGTCCAGGCGCGATTCAAGAGCTAGCGCGATCAAGGAAGAAAGTTCATCACTTCCGCCACGATCCAAGGTCACATGAATTTGCCTCGAATCCTTCTGGTCGCGCTGGCGCAAGTCTCCGATGACACCAAGAATCATTAGGTCCACTACACCGGAAAACACTAGGCCGAGGCCGAGGTTTATGAGGAAGTCTCCCCACCAGCCGGTGAACACGAAAGCGGACAGCATCAACGATGTCAGCCCCGAGATGGTGAATACAAAGATTGCCAACCCCAGCACATATCTTCGAGCCGAAACAAGCAGCGCTGCGGCGAGCGCCACTCTGCTAACGGTCAGAACTGCAGTCTCCACCAACATTTTCAGGCAACCCTATTACTACTCCGGACCGGATGCTGAACTCCACGACAGGTCATTACTAGCGCATCCCGGCTCGCGACCAGGAGATGGCCGCGCCAGTTCGGACATCACCGGCTGCACCACGTCATTGCGCGCGGCAGTCATGTCCCCTGTAGTGGTGTAGCCGTGCCGGGCTGATCTTCAGCTGGATAGATCTTGTCCATGCTGCCTTCGGGGAGGTAGCGGCGGGGGAAGGCGATCCATTCGTCGTGCATCTCGATGGGGACTGTAAATCGACTGACAGACCCCGCAGAGCGCCAGATGAGCCCGAAGTTCCCGTCAGGCGCTGTCCAATGCACTGCGTCAGATGGCTGAGGTACGCAGGAAGCGGGTTTGGCCTACGGCGTTCCTGATGTGCTGGCAGACCTCCTCAGAGGGGACGAAGGAGAGCGCTTCCTCCAGCGAGCCGAGGGCGGAGGTGAACTGGCCCTTTTGCTGTTCCAGGTGATCGTCGAGAAAAGAAAGAACAGAGCCGGTGGCATCGTCCCGAACCGACTGCATGTACAGCACGGTGAGGGAGAAAGCCCAGCAGGCGTGCAGGAAGCCGTAGACGGGGCGCTGGGTGCCCCGCCAAGGGGAGAAGAACATGACGTCGGCGGGGAGGTGTACCGCGTACGCGGTCAGGGCGTCGTTGAGCCAGTTGTGGGCGGCCTCGTGGATGAGATCGCGGGCCAGGACCTCGGGGTGGGTGGTGTAGTCGGTGAAGACGGTGCCCGGGAGGCGGGTGAGGGCCCAGCTGTGGAGCGTCTCGTCGAGCCGGCAACGGTTGAGCAGGCAGATGACGGGGGCGTGCTGGGTGAGCAGGGTGCCGAAGCCGTGCTCGGTCGCGGAGGCGAGGGCGGCACGAACGAGGCCATGGGCCTCGGGTGGGGCAGGGTCGGCGTCGGGGCCGACGAGGTAGTACGCGGTTTCGGAGATCTCCGAGCGGAGCAGGTCCGCGGGGCGCGGGCTGAGCACGATGTGCGGGTCGGCCGACAGGTGGGTCAGGTCTTGCACCGTCGTACGGCGATACCAGGCGAGGCGGTCCGCGTCCCGGGCGCGCGCCGCGTGTTCGGCGCCTTCGAGCAGGTGGTGGGCCACGGCGTAGTCGAGAGCGGACGAGCCGAGGCGGTTGCCGAGCACGGAGGCGATGCGGTTGGTCCGTAGGCGCTGGTGGTCGGCGATGCCATCGAGGGCGACCAGGGCTTCCGGGGAGAGAGCGCTCATCTGGGGCTCCGGGAGTGGAACGGGGCCGGACCGGGAGGGGCCCGGCCCCGCGGCGGATCAGGACTCGGTGGTGGGCTCAGCGGTGTCAGGCTGAACCGTGGTGGCCAGCCAGGTCTCGGTGGCCGCGTTGGAGGTGTGCGCGGTGGTGCGTACCGGGTCGCTGTCACGCAGGGACGCGACCGCCTCCAGGAACTCGTCGAACGTCTTGTCGTCTGCCACTGCTCGCTCTCTCTCCTCAGGTAGGGGCGGTGGGTCGGGGCGAAGGGCTGGTGCGGGCGGGCCGCGGGGGCCGGTCACGGATGCATGGCTCCTTGCTCGGAGACGAAGAGCGTCAGGAACTTGCGAACACGGCCGGCGCGGACCGGTTCGGTGCCGTGGACGAGCTGGCTGCCGAAGACCACGAGCGTTCCCGGAGAGGGGGCGACGCTCCATCGGGTGCGCGGCATGCTGCAAAACCAGGGGGAGGACATGTCCGCCCCGTCGTGTGCGAAGCGCATCCCCGGGGCGTAACCCGACCCGGTCGGCGCCTCGTCGGCGGTCCAGACGGCGTCACTGCCCGTGGTCTCCACGTAGAGCGCCCCGCCCGTGTCCTGGGTGTCCGTGAGCGTGACCGTCGCGGCGGCGATCTGCCGAGGACGGGTGAGGGGATCGGGGGCGATGCCGTCCGCATGCGGGGTGATGTACTGGCCGGCGCCGTACTCGAGGTAGATCCACGGCCGGTGGCCGGTGACCGACGGAAGGGTGCGCGTGATGGCGGTCATGTGGAGCTTGAGGGCTTGCTCGAGGAGGGTGGTCGCCTCGTACGGGATGTCGGTCATCTCGATCCGGCCGGCAGGCTCGTAGACGTCCTGCGCCTCGGCGGGGGAGTGACCGGGGATCTCGTGGATGGTCGTATGGCGGCCCGCGCCGTACTGGTCGCGCCCGAGGGGGTCGAGCGCGTCGTCCATGACGTCGTTGAGGCGCTCGATCTCGTTCGGCCTGAGGAAGCTCTCCACGGTGCGGATGGACAGCGTCTCGGCGATGTGGATCACTGCTCGCCTCCATCGCTGGAGTGGGCTTCGCCCGCGCAGGCGCAGGGGGCGGACGGCGGGGCAGAGGCGGCTTCGGCCAGGGCCTCCGTGAGTACGTGCACGGCCTCGGTGAGGTTCTCGAAGTACTCGGCAGGCGCGGTGCCGGCAGGGGGTACGAGATGGAGGTCGAGCGTCGGGTACATCCGGCCGGTGGTGCGGCACGTGAGCTCGTTGCTGCCGAGGACCAGCGAACACGCTCCGGGCAGGGAGGACTTGGCTCGGTCTGCGGCGCGGCACAGGCGCGCGGCTGTTCGCGCGTACTCGGCGCGGTCGCGCGGCAGGATGCCGACTGAGAGGAACCGGCGCTCGGCTCCGGGGAGGTCGGCGTAGGCGTGGCCCTGGCAGCTGTCATAGGTGACGGTGCTCCAGCCCGCGGTGAGCGCGTCGACGACCGGGCGGACGCCGGGCTCGATGCCCTCGTACCACTGGGGGTGTCGCGGGTCGAGATCGTCCGCCTCGTGAATGCCGGGCAGGCCGACCGTGTTGATGTTGCCGTGGGCGCTTACCTGGAGGCGTGCTGGCGGGCGCGGTGCGGCGGGGTCATCCCAGCGGGCCAGGAACGCCACGACGTGGTGCATGTCGTTGGGGCGGACGGGACGCCAGCGCAGCCGGGAACAGGAGGCACCGGGCGGGAGATCCGGCTGGGCGAGCAGGGCGGCGACGCCGTCGATCAGGCGCATGCGGTGGTCGCAGTACGCGTCCTCGTCGCCCGCGGCGGCGAAGCGGAGGCGGACCGCCGGGCAGCCTGCGCCGCAGGTGTCGCGGTAGTCGCAGGTCGTGCACTTCGTGACCAGGGAGCGAGCCTGCTGAAGCAAGGGAGACCCGCCCTGGGCGCCGGCCACGTCCGCCTCGGCGTGTACGTCGCCGAACGCGGCGAGGCCGGCCTGCGGCCAGGGCAGTTCGTCGCAGCTTCCCAGGCGGTCATCGGGATAGACGGTGAGGACGTGGTCGCACTTCAGGTCGGAGAAGTGACAGGACCGGGTTTGTAGACCCCTCAGGCGGCGGATGACGGAGACGACGGGCTCCAGCTTGACGCGGCGGAACAGGCCGTCGGCGACCCAGTGGTGGGCGGCCTCCAGCACGAAGTCGGCGTACTGACGCGGCGTGACGGCCCAGGCCGGCCCGGTGGGGCCGATGGCCCGTCGCTGGAGTGCCCGGCTGGTCGGCGTACGGGATCCCGCCACCGTGGTCGAACGGGTGACCGCCGCGTCGAAGCACGGCACCAGGCTGACCGTCGTCACGGTGGGAAAGGAGGCGAGGTGCTCCATGACCTCGGAGGCCCGGTCGAGGACGTACGGGGTGACGGCGCAGATGACGCCGACGCGGCGTTCCCGACGGCCGAGGAGTTCCAGGGCTTCGATCACTCGGGGGTACGTGGGGCGGCCGTCGTAACCGACACGCCACGAGTTCCCCAGTGCGTCCCCGTCGAGGGAGATGCCGATCTCCAGCTGGGGGCAGTGCCGCTCGAACAGGTCCAGCCAGGCGTCGTCGAGCTGGAGGCCGTTGGTCTGGAGGCTCACGCGGATGACGTTCGGCTGTGAGGCGAGCGCGTCCAGGATCTCCGCGATCCGTTCCCGGCCGGCGGTCAGGGGCTCCCCGCCGTGGAGTTCGACGCTGAGCGGGCGCCCGGAGAAGATCGAACCGAGGCGGTGGACCTGTTCCGCGCTGATGCGGGCGCCGCCCGGTGACTCCTTGCGCTTCTCGAAGCAGTACAGACAGTCGATGTCGCAGGTCTCCCCGCGGAGCTTGAGGATGACGGAGACGGCCGTGTCCGGGCCGGTGCTCGACAGCGGGGCGTGGAGACTCTCCAGGTCGATGGAGGCGGTGCGGGTGGCGGGCATCAGAGGACTCCCGAGGAGGAGAGGCGCGGTCTACGCGCCATCGGTGGAGACCGCGGACAGCCACCCGAGAAGCTGTCCGCCGGTGATGGGGATGTGGACGTCGCCACGGCGAAGGAACCACCCGTCGGCGTACCGCTGGGGCAGCCAGCCGGCGTCAGGGGCACCCAGGTTGGGAGGCTTCTGCAGCAGGTCGTCGACGGGCCAGCAGTCCAGAAGCGCTCTCGTCACGCCTCGTTGAACCGGACGGAACCACTCCCACGTCTCTGCGCGAGCCGGGTCGATCGACGGGCGGGGACGCGCGTCGGCAAGCAGCGGCAGCCACTTGTCGCCCAGGACCGGGCGGCCGGCCGCCGCGCAGCCGAGCGCGGTGAGGCAGGTCTCCAGCTTCCGGCACACGACGCTGGCCGGTTCGGCCAGGCCGTCCTCGACAAGGCCGGTCAGGTCCTCGGCGAGACTTGCCGCGACCTCGGCCTGGTCGGCGACCGCCCAGCGTCGGTAGCCCTGGCGCTCCCCGGGGTCGAGCACCGGATCCCAGCGTTCGGAGCCGTACGAGAGTGCGGTGCGCAGACACATGAGGTCGTGCATCGAGGCGCGTACCCGGCGGAACGATCCGAGGTCGTCGCGGCGGACGTCGAAGGAGCGGAGCAGGCGGCGGAGTTCTTCCGCTCGCTGCGGCGCCGTCGCCTGGAGGTCGACACGGACGCCGTCCACGATGCGCGACTCCCACGCCGGGAGGGCGCCGTCCACGATGCCACGCAGGTCGATGTCGCTCGCTGCGTGGGCGAAGCCGCAGGCGAGGGCTCCCTCCAGCCAGACTTCGCGGGCCTCGCCGGACGCGACCAGCGCCCGGGCGACTCTGTCGGCGATCTCCCGGCGCAGTCGTGCCGATGGGTTCACCGGTGGCCTCCTTCGATCAGGATCCTGTTGTCAGCGGTGATCTCCCTGAGGAGATCGACGGCCCATCGGTCGAGCGCGCCGCGCACGTCGGAGCGCTGGGCGCCGATGTGGGGCGAGGCCAAGAGGTTGAGCGGCGTCGTGGAGCCGGTGAGAAGCGGCAGGTGCTCCCGCTCGACCGGGTCGAGGGCGAGGCCCGAGAGCCTCCCGTCCGCCAGTGCCCGCAGGCAGGCGGCCACGTCGAGGGTCTCCAGCCGCCCTGCGCAGATCAGCAGAGGCCGCTGCGGTGCGACGTGTGCGAGGAAGTCCTCGCCGATGAGCTGTTCGGTCGTGGGGCGCAGCGGCAGAGCGATCACGTGTACCTGCGACTGCTCCATGAGGGCTGTCGGCGACAGCTCTCGCAGACCGGGAGGGTTCGACGGCCACGCGGCGAAGGTAGTGCGGCCCATGAACGGGGCGAGGGCCCAGTCGGAGGCCAGCCCCACTGGGCCCGCGCCCCAGATACCTGCGGCCAGGGTGCCGAGTGACGCACCCATGCACGCCTGCTCCTCGTGCTGGCCGAGCAGCAGCGCGTGATGTCCCAAGGGGATCCGCCGGGCCAGGGCGAGGGCAGCGGCCAGGACCCACTCGCCCACGGCGCCCGCGCCGGCCTCCGCGTTGCGGTGCAGCGTGATGCCACGGTGCTGTAGGGCTTTCACGTCGATGTGGTCGATGCCGGAGCCGGTTCGTACGACGTGCCGCAGGTGAGGGAGCGCGTCGAGCTCCCTCTCGCCGAGACGGACGCCGGAACGCAGGACGATCACGGCCGTATCGGCGGGCGGAGGCGAGTCCAGGTCCGGCAACTCGTGTACGAGGACATCGGGCAGGGCGCGGCGGATCGCGCTCGCGTCCGCCGCACCGCGTAGCACCAGAACAGCGCTCATCCGGGGAACTCCGGCTTCTCGTACCGGCCGAAGGCGAGATCGCCCTCGCCGACGACGACGGTCACGGGCGAAGGCGCACCGAAGTACACGTCGCAGGCGCGCTTCACCCCCGGGAGCCCGTCCCAGGCCCGCGGGTTGACCGTCGTGTCCGCGTAGTCATCGACGAGCAACACACCGGTCGGCACCAGGCGGGTGACGCAGTGCGTGAGGCCCGTGAGGGTCGAGTCGTAGAAGTCGCCGTCCAGGTAGGCGAACGCGATCTCTTCGGGCAGCTCATTGGGAAGGGTCTCGTCGAACCACCCCGGATGGATGACCGGTGCCGGCCTGCCCCAGGTCGTGTGCGTGGCGCGTAGGTCGTCCGGGGACGACCGGAGCTCGCCCGCCGCCAGATGGTCCGAGTCCTCGGCGCCGGGTGCGGGCACGCCCTGGAAGGAGTCGTAGACGTGGATCTCGCGGTCGTGGTCGCCCAGCGATTCGAGCACGCTACGGATCCAGAGGGCCATCGCGCCTCTGTAGCAACCGAGTTCCACCACAGCACCTTGCAGACCGCGGGCAGTCAGGTCGGCGAGCTCGTCGGCGATCACGCGGAGCCGGTCGGAACAGACCGTCCCGGCGTGCTCCCGCAGCAGCCACTCCCGCAGATCCTTCAACGTCGGATCCATGAAGGTCACCACCTGTCCACGAACGGGTCGACGAGCTCTCCGCTCAATGCCGCCAACAGCGGACGGTTGATCCGGGGTAACAGGTACACGTCGCCAAGACGTTCCAGCGGAACCCACTCGAAGCCCACCTGGATGGGGTCCGGCGTTTCCGGCATGCGCAGCTCGGCGTCGTCCACCTGCTCGGCGAGGAAGTTGAACTGAACCTTCTGCACGTCCCCGAACTCGCCCTGCCACGACTCGGGGACATACTCGACGACGCACAGCAGACGCCGGGCCACGACCTGGAGGCCGGTCTCCTGTGCGACCTTGCGGTTCACGGCCTGGCGCAGGTCCTCGCCGACCTGGGCCTTGCCGCCGGGGAGGTTGTAGTGGAACCCGGCCTCGTCGTCGTACGACAGCAGGAGGACGGTGTCGTCGCGCACGATCGCCGCCTTCACGGACACACTGATCCGAGGCAGCTCGGGCGTCAGAGGCACGACAGTGCCTCCGGTTCGCCGACGCGCATCAGGTCGCCGACCTCCGCGAGGGACCCCGCGACGGTGGAGCGGAAACTCCCTCCGCGCCGGAACTGACGGGCGGCGGTGCGCATACCCGCGAGGGCGGCACGGCTGAGCTGGTTCGCGTAGATGCAGAGGCGGAAGCCGGCCTCGCCGAGCTCGGCGGCGCTCAGGTCGGGGAACGCCGTGGGCACGCTGACCAGCGGCACGCCGTAACTCCACGCTCGCCCGATGGCCCGCGCCTGCTCACCGGTCGCGTCCTTGGAGTGGATGAGTACCGCATCCGCTCCGGCCTCGGCGTAAGCCTCGGCACGGGCGATCGCTGTGGCGATGTCCTCACCGGCGATCAGGGCCTCGGTGCGGGCCACGACCGCGAGGCCGTCACCGGCGATCTTCCGTATGCGCCCCACCTGCTCGCACAGCAGGTCCCGGTCGGCGAGGTTCTGGGCCCGGTGGGCCGCGAAGCTGTTGCACTTCGGGTACGCGCTGTCCTCGACACACACCGCCGCGGCTCCGGCGCGCATCAGGTCGTACGCGAACCGCTCCGCCGTGCGCCCCGAGCCGCCCGCGTTGTCGATGTCCACGACGACGGGCAGTTCGGTGACACGGCCGAGCGAGGCGACCACGTCGGACAGGTCCCGGGGGCCCAGGACGTTGGCGTCCGGCAGCCCGGAAGCCGCGGACACCTCCAGGCCGCTTACCCACAGGGCGTCGAAGCCCGCCTCCGCTGCGACGTGTGCGGCGAGTGCGTTCACCGCACCGATCGCCAGGAGCGGGTGCTTTCGCTCGCTGTCGGCGAGGGCCCTGCGCAGATGCATCGCCTTCGTGCCGTCAGCCATGGGTCTCTCCTCCTTCCGTGCGGGCGGCGACCGGCGGCACCAGCTGCCGTTCACGCAGTACGTCCCAGGCGGCGAGCAGCACCTCGGACCGGGGTCGGCGGGCGTCCAGGCGGACCACGTCGCCGAGGAGCGGGAACTCGTCGGGCTTCGAGACCACGGCCTCGTAGGTCTCGCGAACCCGGTTCTGGACGTCGTGCACGTCCCAGTCGGCTCGGACGGCGTCTCCCTGGCGGGCCTGCGCCCGGCTCATCGAGGCGTCGGTCTCCAGGTCCAGGACGAGCGTGAGATCCGGGGCCACGGTGAGCTGCGCGGCCAGAGTCTCGTACGTCTCCGACGCCCTCATACCGTGCTTCACGGCGAAGAAGGCCAGCTCGCTGAGAAGCCAGCGATCCGCGATCACGGGCCGGGCTGGCCGCTGGGGGAGCACGAGACGATCCAGCGTGGCCCGCTTGTCCGCCGCGATCGCGGACAGGTAGGCGCCACAGTTCCCGGCGTTCGGCTGATATTTGCCGGTGACGATGGCGGCGGCCTGGTCGGCGGCGAGGAAGTTGGTGGTGAGCATGCACAGCGGGGTGACTCCGTAGAGCCCCTCCCAGAGCCGGAACAGGCCCTTGCGCAGCGTCGTCTTGCCGGTGCCGTCGAGCCCCTCGATGACGATGAACGGATAGCGGTGGTTCATTCGACCTGCCCCGCCCCCGTGCCGCCGGCGTACTTGGTGAAGCGACCCCGCCAGCGGGCCGTGGTGGACACCAGGTCCACCAGCCGGAGCTCCGCCAACTCATCGATGAGGCGGGGCAGCTCGGGCTCGGCGCAGATGCCGGCCTCGATGGCCCGGCAGTACGCGGCGCGGAGGGCCGGGTCGTCGTCGGAGTCACGCAGCGCCGCTTCCAGCACCCGCGTGGCCATGCCGTGGGCCACAACGCCCACCGCGGTGCCCAGGGCCTGCTCATGGAGTGGGCTCGGGTGCGGCTCCAGCGTGATGTGGTGCACCCCGCGGTGGCGGATGACCGTGAAGAAGCCCACCCACCACGCGGCGGCGGCGCTGACGGCGGTCACGGCGTCGGACCAGGCCGCCCCGGACTGCTCAGCGAGGATGCTCTGGGCAGCGGTGTCGGCGGCGCGGTGAAGCTCCCCGCGCTGGTTGCGCGACTCCGCTCCGTGTCGCTGGGGCAGCTCCCACCAGAAGCCGAGGCCGGCATCCTCCAGCAACGCCATCGCGGACTCGTCGCCTGCCGGTAGCGGAGACGGGCGCTGAGCCGGCACGGAGACATCGGCGCCCGGCACGTCCGGCAGAGTCTTCCCCCCGGTGACGGCAGCCCGCCATTCGTCGAGATGGAGATGGAGCCGCTGGGTCAGCAGCCCGTCCGCCAGCGTCTGCCAGGCATGGGCCAGCGGCGGCGAACCGGGGGGCCGGGGCGGCAGGGTCAAGGAGGTCACAGGTCGGATCCTCACGTCCGGGGAGTCGCGGCACGCGGCTCCGGTCGGTGGTGCTCCACCACGATGGCCGCCACGAAGGCCCACGCTCATGAGTGTTTATGAGCGCCGCCAGCGGAACGTGTCCGGGTGGTCGCAGAGCGAGGGAGAATGCCGACCATGGTCGACAGCGGACAGCGGCGGTGTACGCGCTGCGGTGCACTTCTCAGTCGCTTCAACGCCGGTACGAGATGCGCCTCGTGTCAGGACGGGCCCGCCGCCCGACGGGCCGACCCGGCCTTCTGGCGTGACCCGACGGTCCGGCGAGCCGTGGCCGCGTGGGAACTCGGCACCGTCGTCAAGCTGTTCAGGAAGCACACGGGCCTCTCCCAGGCGGGCGTGGCGCGGATGGTCAGCATCGACCAGGCCGAGGTCAGCAGACTGGAACGTGGGCTCAAACAGATCCGTGACCGGCGGCAGTTCGTCCAGTGGACCGATGCGCTGGGAGTTCCGGAGGAGCTGCTCGGGCTCCTCCCCACGGCCGATCCGCACATGCCGGACTCCACGGGCCACCCGGGGACGGCGGACACCGGAGCCCGTGGATATGCGGCCCTTCCCGAAGGGCCGGGCCAGCTTCTGTTACCCGCCGGCAGGTCCGTCTCGACGACGGCGCTTCCTGTGCTGACCCTTCCCGCGGCCTCGTTCCTCGGGGACAGCCTGCGACTCGACTCCCGCCCGGAGCTGGACGCCTGGCGCACCATGCCGATGCGCGCGCTCGTCGTCGCGAACCGCACAGTGGGCGGGGCGGTACGGCAGTTCGTCACCGACGCCCGACCGAGCGGCGTAGGCGGCACCGCCTCCGACCCGGTCGACATCCCCGCCGCGTACGAACTGGACGACCTGACCTACGGCATCCTGTGGGCCGTGTCGGGATTCGAGGCGGCACTGCTCGGCGACGACCAGACCCTGCACACCTCGCTGGCGTCGCTCACCGCTTCCCCGGGCTCGCCGCTCGCCACCGACCACGGCCTGACCGAAGTCTCCCGGATGCTGATCGGCTCGGAGACCGCAGCCCGGTACATCCTGGGGAACCGTGACCACCTGGGCGACGCGCCCGTCTTCTGGACCAGGGAACAGCGCGGTGAGGAGGCCGCCACGTGGCTGTTCTTCCGGCACAAGTACCGGTACCTCGAACGAATGGCACCCCAGAGTGCGGTCGGTACCAGCGGCCGGGGGTTCTGCGTCCCAGAGACGGCGGTCACCTCCTCGCCGGCGTACGAGCGTGTTCTGCTCTTCCTCGCCATCGCCCTCATGGAGTCCTTCGGCATCCGCACCTGGGTCACCGACGACGGAGGCTTCGCCCACACCGACGGCTTCGCGCTCTCCCACGGCCGCCGCGCCGTCATCGCCTCATGGGTACGCACCGAGGGGGTGTCCCACCTCGCGGTCACCTCACGGGCGGGAGCCCTGCGGACGTTCGCCGACGTGACGGGCCACGTCAGCCACCACTCGGCCACGGCGGCCGAGCTGGCCGGACAGCGCCTCGCCGCAACGGCGGAGTACCTCGGCCTCGATGCCTCATGGCTCGGTCGTCGATGCACACAGTTGTCGGCCGTCGGCACGGAGCGGCTCGCCCGGCCGCGCAGCCGGTTGCTCGGCCTCGAAGGGCTGGAGGCCGCCTGCCGGTTCGTGGCCGAACAGCTGGTGATCATTCCGCGTACCCGGACGGCGCCGACCCGATAGCCTGCCTGAACCACTCGCGAGGCCGCGCTCGGCGGCGTCCGGACAGGGGAGCAGGGGATATGACGGAGTCGGTCAGGAACGTGGCGGTCCTCTCCCTCGGCGGCACGATCGCCATGACCACCGATCCCACCACCGGAGGCGTCGTACCCGCGCTCTCGGCCCACGAACTCCTCGCCGCGGTACCCGCCCTGGCCACGAGCGGCATCGGCCTCAAGGTGCGTGACTTCCGACGTCTGCCCGGCGCCTCCCTGACCTTCGAGGATCTCACCGCACTGTCGGCCGCGATCGCGGCGGAGCTGGAGACCGGAGACGTCGACGGCGTCGTCATCACCCAGGGCACCGACACCATCGAGGAGACAGCCTTCCTCCTCGACCTTTACCACGGCCACGAGCAGCCGGTAGTCGTCACCGGCGCTATGCGGAACCCGACCCTGCCCGGCGCCGACGGTCCGGCCAACCTCCACGCCGCCGTCCTGGCCGCGGCCGACCCCGGACTCAGCGGCGCCGGCTGCCTCGTCGTACTCGGCGACGAGGTCCACTCGGCACGGACCGTCCGCAAGTCACACACCACCAGTCCCGCTGCCTTCACCTCACCGGCGTGCGGCCCGATCGCGCGGATCGCGGAGAACCGGGTGCGGATGGTGGGCGGCCTGCCGCACCGCGGACCGCTGGTCGGCGCCCCCGACCGTGAGACGCGCGTCGGGCTCTACACCGTCACCCTCGGCGACGACGGCGCCCTGCTCGACCTGTGGGACGGCAACTGCGACGGGCTCGTGGTCGCGGCCTTCGGCGTCGGCCACGTCCCGGAGCGTCTCGTCGAAGGGCTCACCAAGCTCGCGTCCCGCATCCCCGTGGTCCTCGCCTCCCGCATCGGCAACGGCCCCGTCCTCTCGGACACGTACGGCTTCCCCGGTTCCGAGAAGGACCTCCTCGGACGAGGACTCATCGGTGCGGGAGACCTCGGCCCGTACCAGGCGCGGCTTCTGCTGCAGGCATTGCTCGCCCAGGGCGCAGACGGGGCGGCGGTCCGCGAGATCTTCACCGCCGGCTTCGCCCGCTGACCTCACGACTTCAGGAGAGACACCCGCACATGCGTGCTCACGAGCTGACCGTAGGCCGTACCTTCGGCGTCACCTTCGACCACGGAGAGGACTTTTTCGAGGCGCTGTCCACCTTCTGCCGTGACAACGGCGTGCGGCAGGGCTACATCCCCTCGTTCATCGGAGCCTTCGCGGAAGCCGAGATCGTGGGTGCCTGCGAGAAGCTCGCGGACCCGGACGCACCGGTATGGGCGAAGACGTACGTCACCAACGTCGAGGCGTTTGGCGCCGGCACCCTCGCCCATGACCCCGCCACCGGCGGGATACTCCCGCACATCCACGTCTCCGCCGGCCTGAAGGCCCAGTCGGCCGACGGCAGGACGAGCCACCTCCTCAGCGCCAAGGTCCAGTTCCTCAGCGAGCTGCTGATCGTGGAGGTCACGTCGCCCACGATGACCCGGCCCCGGAACCCCGACCTGTACGACGTCCCGCTGCTCACGTTCGGCTGACCGGCAGGAGCCGGCGAATCCAGGGGTGGCCGGGCGCGATCACCTTGATCGCGTCCGCCAGCCAGGCGCGTGCCGGAGCGTCGAGCAGCGGCAGCGCAGCTTCGAAGTCGGTCTCGTCCTTGTCCCGGGTCGCCTTGGCCTTGTAGAAGAGCTGCACCTCCGGCGCGAGATACGGGATGCCCGTCTCGCTCGTCCGCCCGAGTCGGTTGATCGGGAGCCGGATCTCCGGGGTGCGCCGCGAGACCCACTGGGTGCCCTCGGCCTCGTCCAGCATGAGCTGCACGGACCAGGGCGCCTCTGGAGTGCGGCGGCACCAGATGTCGTGCAGCGGCGGCTGAAGGGCCTCTCCAGGACGCCACGGTCGAAGCTCCCCCTGGCCGGGCGGGTCCGCCACGTACAGGTCCCAGTCGGCCAGCAGTTCACGTACGAGGGCCTGGTCGCGCCGGAGGACGAGGACGTCGAGATCGCCGTGTGCGCGCAGCTCGCGGCCGACCGCGAGTTCGATCGCATAACCACCGGCGATCCACCACGGGAAGTCCGCCTTGGCGAAGGCCGTGGCCACATCCTCGGGACGATCCGGCACCCAGCGTCCCAACACGTCAGCACTCACCTGCTCATACTCCCAGTGATCAGAGGGGCGGAGGTGAAGGCCGGCGGCGGGTCGGCGGTCTCGCTGAGCGCCCTGCCGCCCGCTCGCACCCCCTGCGCTCATAAACGCCCATGAGCATCAGGGACACCGGCATCCATCGTTGAGTGCGTGACTCGCGACCGGCCTCGTGGCCGGGGCTTGAGCCACGATCCTTCCGGGGGTGCGTGCCCGAAGCCAGGTGCTTCCTGCGGCCGTATGCCTCTCAGCGGTGCACCGGCCGCACTTCCGCGACCGCGTCGCAGCCCCGGGAGAAGGCCATCGCTGTCACCCACAGGAGGTCCGTCGCCCGATGATCAGCGCGCCATCCGCCGCTCTCGGCCTCGTGTACCGCTGGACCGACCGCACTCCCAACCCGACGGGCGAAGCCCGCGCGGTCCTGCGACGTGTCCTCAAGGACCTGGGGCTGTCCGGGGACGTCGTCAGTGACGGCGTCCTGGCCGTCTCGGAGCTCGTGGCGAACGCGCACGAGCACGCATGCGGCCCGTACGAGGTGCACGTCCGCTCGGCCGCCGGGAGGTACATCTGCGAGATCCATGACAGGGACCCTCTGCTCCCCGCGGGGCTCTACCGCGGTGACACGTCGTCGTCGGACGCCGAACCGGTCGAGGAGGCGAGCGGGTTGCTCGTCGAGCGTGGACGGGGCCTGCGCATCGTGAACGAGCTGGCCCAGGGGCAGTGGGGGTTCCACCTCACGGAACGTGGCGCCAAGGCCGCCTGGATCGTACTGGCCCCGGCGTTGCCGGACCCGTCCGACGGGAGTGACGCTGACGGCACTCGGGCATCCCGTTCCAGTACGTCGACGGCACGCGGGTTCACCATGTCGCCGAAGGAGGATCCCCCACCGGCGGGCTGGACTGACAGCGAGCATGCCCACGGGGATCATGGCCACGTGAGCGACATGCGAAGGGCGTGGACACCATGACAGAGAAGACCCCGCGCGCCTCGGGCGAAGAGGCTGTTCGTGAGGCCGGCCCAGTTGGTGCTCCAGTCATCCTGAGCAACGAGCCCGGCTCGTTCGCCTGGAGTGTGCTGGCCAAGCGCCACCCTGCCATCATCCAGCAGGTACGTGACGCCTTCCCGTACGGCCTCCGGCAGCACGAAGCGCTCGACGCCCTGCTGGACGAGATCGCCAACGGTGTCGTCCAACCGCTCGCCCCCGCGGACCATGACCACGTCTGCTGGGCGGCCTGGGGGCATGAGCACTTCGGGCGCTCGTGGTACGACGCCCCGTTTCTGTGGGCGGAGAGCTACTTCTATCGCAGGCTCCTCGGCGCGGTCGGGTACTTCGGTGCCGGCCCTTGGCAGGGAGTCGATCCCTTCGCGCCGTTCAAACAGGCCGAACTCTGCGGCGACGCGGTGGACGAGGAACTGCGGGCCCTCGACACGCTCGCGATTGCTCCGGCAGAGGAGCGGGCTACGGCTCTGCTGCACGCCTCGCTCTGGGGCAACCGCGCAGACCTCGGCTTCCGGGTCTCGGCGGGAGAGCCGGCAGTGGATGACGCCGTAGTCTCGGGGCTGGTCGCCGACGACAGCGCCACGTTGTGGCAGCTCCTGCCCGCCGGCACCTCGGCCACCGTCGCCGTGGTCGCCGACAACGCGGGACGTGAGCTGATTCCCGACCTCGTCCTCATCGACCACCTCCTCGAACACGGGCACGCCGAGCAGGTAGTGCTTCACGTCAAGCACTACCCGTACTACGTCTCCGACGCGATGACCTCAGACGTGGTCGACTGCCTCCGCCGCCTCACCGAGGCGCCCGGCGAAGCCGGCCGAATCGGCGGCCGACTCTGGAAGGCCATGGCCGCGGGGAGCCTGGAGGTCCGCACCCACCCGTACTTCTGCGCTCCGCTGCCGTACGAGCAGATGCCCGACGACCTGCGGAAGGAGTTCGGGGATGCCCAACTCACGATCCTGAAGGGTGATCTCAACTACCGTCGCCTGGTGGGCGACCGGCTGTGGAACCCGACCGTGCCGTTCGCCGAGCTCACCGCCTACTTCCCAGGATCCGTCGCAGCGCTCCGGACGCTGAAGTCGGACGTCATCGTCGGCCTGGAGCAGGGAACGCTGGACGCCCTCGACCGGTCCGGGGCTGCTTGGCGTACGAGCGGTACTCACGGGCTGGTCCAAGTGCGCCCGTAGATCTGAGAGCGCTGGCCGACTCCGTATCGCTCGGCGACAAGGGATAGGACTCCGACCCCAACCGCCGCGAACTGCGCAAGGGCCGGATCCTTCCGGTCATCTCCGCAGGGGCGCCCCGAACATCGAGAGGCCGGGCGCGCTCCGTTGCGGCGTCGAGCAGACCTTCGCCCTGCTCCACCAGTTCAAACGCCTCGCTGTCCGCTGTGAACACCGCACCGAACTCCACAACGCCTTCATCTCCCTCGTCTCCAGCCTCATTTGCTGGAGACGCAGGGCGGCGTCGTTCAGGGGATCTGTCCGGTTTGATCACGCGGGTCCGGCACCTCCGCGAGTCGTTCCAGCAGCCCGGGGCGGGCGGGACCGGCGATGATGCGTCGGCAGGCACGGTCTTCCAGTCGGATCACGGTGCGTCGAGAACTCCATGATCTTGGAAGCCGTGCCTG
The DNA here is from genome assembly GCF_043203115.1 of Streptomyces sp. NPDC048001. Taxonomy (NCBI): domain Bacteria; kingdom Bacillati; phylum Actinomycetota; class Actinomycetes; order Kitasatosporales; family Streptomycetaceae; genus Streptomyces; species Streptomyces sp. NPDC048001. The sequence goes on along the minus strand of NZ_JBIDBN010000001.1, from coordinate 786,693 downwards.
CTGCGTTCCCAGTCAGACTGTCTGACAGATCGGCACGAACCGGACGTCACACGACTACGCCGAAGCCCTGCCCCCTTGCCAACGGGTAGGCGGACCCTGTGCGGCCATCCAGCCCAGTCCGAGTGGAACCCCCCACCGTCCTCAGCCATGGTGCAGGTATGTACCGCACTGAGGGGATTCAATGACCAGGGAAATCAGCCCAGAAGATTACATCGGAATGAAGATCGTTTCCGCTGGCGGTCAATACGTCGGAGAGATCGGAAGCGTCTTCACACCCGCCGGAGAGGAGCAGGGCGAGGGGCTAATTGCGGCGATCTCGCCCCATCGGCAGCTCGGAGAGAAACTGACCCTTTGGCGCACCGTTCCCCTAGAGGGAGCACGCATCCACACAGGGGGAGAAGTCACAATCCCCTATCGGGTAGAGCAGGTGCATACATCTCCGGCATTCTCTTATACTCCCGAGACTCTAGACGTGAGCATCTCTAGAAAAATCTTGGCTCACTATGGGAGGGATCCGAATGAGGCGCCTGACCTAGCGGAGAACTCCCTGATTTCTCCTCCGAGAGCTCTCAAACATGACAGCCTGGAAGAGGAGCAATGCATTCCCGGCTTCATGGCATGGCAGATGTCGACCGAAGAGGCGGGCTGGGCCCAGGCTGCTCAACTCGTCGGGCTTGGCATGCAGCTTAGCGGCCACCACGCTCTGCTGAAAGAATGGGAGGACGACGCCAAAGCGCTTCTCTTGCCCCGCCTTGACGCACTGGGTGAAATTCGCATCGAGGATGCCGCGGGGAAGGCAATCGCAGAGTTGGGACTCCCCTTTGATGTTGATGGATTGAATCCGAGCACTGAGCTAAATCCGGAAGAAAGAGCAACGCATCAGCAGACACTTTGGTGGGAATGTCAGTTCAATAACCATGGAGCAGCAAGGGGCGCCGCCCTTGTCCTGCTCCTGTTGGGCTTGTCCGCGCACCACGAGGTGGTGCGCGTGACGTCGGCTTCCGAGCTTCTCCGACTTACTGAGAAAAGCCTTGCTCTGGTAGACCTACTCCGTCGTGGCTGCATGAGCGACTCCCACACAGTGCGCGAGATTTCGGTCAACGCACTGGCCCGCTTCGAGGAAGAACATGAATTCCTAAGCGAATTCCAGAACACTGAACACCAGTCAGGGTCAGAGGACCCTTCCCATAGCAGTATTACCATCCACGGGACCTGGGCTGCGTTTAATTCGTGGTGGCAGCCGAACAGTGAACTGTCTACTCATATCAGAGCTTCATGCAGCCCCGATCTTTGGAACGCGCCGAATTCGTTCACCTGGGCCGGTGGCTACAATAATGACGCCCGCCAGCGTGCAGCAAGCAGGCTTCGTACGTGGACGGCAAATAATGGAATCCGTGAACTGAAATGCGTCTACGCTCACAGCCATGGCGCCAATGTCGCCCTAGAATCTGCTCTTGAAGGTGTGCAGATCCGCCTCCTCGTTCTGTTGCACCCCGCTATCGTCCGACGCTCTGTAATCGAAACAGACCGCATCCTCAGAAGAGTAGGCAGAATTCTGGCTTTCTGCACACGCTGGGACATTGCGATCCTTGCGGATAGAGCCATTCGGCTCTTCCCTTCCCTCGACACTCGAATTGAAGTGGTATATCGCGGGTGGTTCGATCACGGTAGATACACCAGCAGGGACGTGTGGGAGAGGCTGAAAATCGCCGACAAAGTAGGCGCAGAAATGCAAATGGTGGACCCCAATTTCCCCGTACCCTGAGCCGCCAACAGCCATGCGCTAAGCGCGCCGAGAGTCTCGCCGCTTTGTGGTAAATGGGTGGTGGGCTTCACCCCAGGGCGGCGTCCTTCAGGGCATCTGTCCGATTTGATCACATGATGCTGAGGGTGGTGAGTGGACGGTTGGTGTCGCGGGCGTGGTGGCGGAGACCGGCGGCGATGTTGGTATGGCCGGTGACGCGGAGGGCTCCGAGCGCGAGGTTGCGCAGGCCGACCATGGCCCGGGGCTCCGTGCCGGTGCGGACGCGGGAGGCGTCTTCGGCCCAGGATGTGTCCCGGACGTGGTGGATCTTGTTCTCGATGTCCCAGTGGTCGCGGACACGTTGCGCGATCTCGGGAGCGCCGGCCTGGTCGGCCGTCAGGTCGGTGACTGCGTAGACCCGTTCGAGGGTGGCCTTGCCGGTGGTGATGGTGCGACGGCGGCGCACGATCTGCACGGCCTGCGCGGCGTGCGGGAAGGCGAGGCCGCGGGTGACGGTGCAGGTCTTGACGCGCCGGATCTCGTCGCGGCCGTGCGCGGTGGCGCGAGTCCTGTCCAGCAACGGCACATCCCGCCAGGGAAGGTGCTTCGGGTGCTGGTGCAGTAGCGGCTGGTTGCCCTTGATCACCGCGATGTAGTGGGCCTTCTTGTCCTTCACCAGGAAGCGGGCGTGGGCGGTCTGGGAGTGGAGGGCGTCGAAGGTGACCACAGTGTCGGTCGCGTCGAGTCCGGCGAGCAGGGGCTGGAAGACGGTGATCTCGTTGGTCTTGCCGTCCACCTCGCGCTTGGCGGTGACCAGGCCGGTGCCGGTCAGCGCGGCGAGCAGATGGACCTGCGTGCGGTCGGCGCGTCGGGCACCGCGCACGGTCTTGCCGTCCACGGCCAGCGAGCGGCGCTGGCCTGGGGCTGTGTCCTGGTCGGGCGCCCGGCGGCCGACCAGGCCCGGGTGGCCAGCCAGGCGCCGATCGCGGTATCGAGGGCGTCGCCGTCGATGCGCTGCAGGACCCGGCGGATGGTGGCCTCGGCCGGAGTGGTGGGCCCAGTCGGCTCGCGGACCCGGCCGCCAGGGGCGGCGAGGACGACGGGCGGCGCGTCAGCAGTCCACTCGGCGATCGCGGCCAGAGACTTCGCCCCGGCAAGCACCGCGCACGCGGCGAGCGCTAGGACGAAGACCAGGGGATGACGTCGTCCCTTGGCCCGGCGAGGATCGGGAACGGCCGCGAGACAGTCCAGCAGACCCAGGTGTTCCCCGGGCTCGGCGGGTCGGGCGCTGGTGAGCTGGCCCAGGCCAGCGGGATGGGCAACGATGAGCGGGCAGGCACGGTCTTCCGTCGTGGCGATCAGGGACTCGACACCTCCTGATCACCGGAAGCCGTGCCTGCCTTCCTCCCGCCCGGTCTCCGAACTGCGCAGCCGTACCTATCACCTGAACCGGCATCAACGCGGACAGATCGCCTGAACGACGCCGCCCTGGCTGGAGACGAGTCAAGAAGGCTCAGACGTGATCGCGTTACGAGCTCTAAACGCGCCCCGCCCGACCGGACTGGATCGCGCAAGTAGGGCGGACCGGCCTCACCTCAGAAGCATTCAAAATTCAATTAACGCGCAGTCACTCAATTTCGATCTTGGGATCCAGATTGGGAGGCGGTCGCGCTTGGGTGAGTTTCACAACAGCTCGTCCTGCATGGATCGCACTTTCCTCCTTGTATGATTGGGCGTAGACAGTGTGTGTCGGCCGACCGCCGCGCACCTCAAGTACAAGCTCCTGGCTACTAGCGCCTCGCGGGCTGGCAGTGAACACCTCAGTGGCATTTCAATGGAGCGACGATGCGTTGGCGTAGAGACCTTTCACGGCGCGCCCTCGTGAAAGAATGTCAGATTCTGCTCGCCGATCTCCCTGTCCCTGCCCCTTTCAGCGTCGAGGCGCTGGTGCGGAATATGGAGGGCGTGTTGGGGCGCCAGATTCGACTAGTGCCACTGGATGACACCGACGGTGGTCTGGGCACGGCATGCGGTCTCCGGGTCAAAGCGCCGGAGTTCACGATCATCCTCTATCGCCGCCGTTCAAGTCGCAATCAAACCGAGCACATCATTCTCCATGAGCTCGCGCACGAGTGGTTGAACCACGGTACCTCCCTGACGGATGCAGAGATCGAGCGATACGTCCCTGAGCGCATTCGTCGGGAAGTCCTTCGACGTTTCCCGTCGGCCCTGATCCAAGGGCGCGTAGATTTTGGCAGTCCCGAGGAAAAGCAGGCCGAGCTTTCGGCTTCATTGATCAAGCGGCTGGCACGCCGTCAGTCGTTCACTGGAGATGACATGGTCAGCCTCCTGGAGCATTCACTTGCTCACCCAGTCGCCGCTCCACCGCGGCGACGAATCTAGCCGCGATCGACTGGCGACCACTGAGGCACAGCTCCCGGCCTTACGGCTTCCGCCACATCGCACAGTCCACCTATTGGCAAATCAAGGCTGCGGCCGACTGGCCTTCCGGGCCGGCGAAACGTGCAGCCGGCGCAGATACGCACTGGTTCCGTGTTCGACTACATCAAATACCTTACTGCGGCCGTGATGACCCTCATCGCCGTATGGCGATTCCCTGCAGTTCGGTACGCCGATGCTCACCGCCGGGCGCTCTGGGGTGGTTACGCGGGGTTCGCCGTAGCTCTCTGGCTCTACACGCCAGCAGTGATGGATGCGGTGGATCGCATTCCTGTAGTGGACCTGAGCGCCCTACTCAGGCACTTTGCCAGTACTGCGGCGATCATTGCGGCCCTGACCTACGTCGCCACCAGCTACGGGAAGAGCTCGGAGGCGGTCGTACCCCGGCACGTGGCGGTCTCACGCTGGATCGCCCGCGCGTCCTACGGGACGGGAGCGATAGGCGTCATTCTGCTTACGGTCCTGTTTTTCACCGTGGTGGACCGCGACAAGCCGAGCCAGAACTTCCTCATCGACCACGCCGGGCAATGGGGGGTCGCGGTCTACATGACCGTGTTCTACTTCTTCCCGCTCGTCACGACCGCAGTTTGCGGCTACCAGTGGTCAAGGGCGGCGCGACGGGTCGAGAACACGAGCATGCGTGTTGGGCTGGGTCTGATGGGGATTTCCATGTGGATGGGGCTGACCCACACACTGGCGCGTATCACCACCCTTTGGGCTGCGGTCGCGTTCCCTCTGAGCCCCTCCACGATCCGGCTCCTTGTAGACGCCACAGCGGTATGGATGAACCTGCTCTTCCTGATCGTTGCCGTAGGTGCGAGCATTCCCACCACCCGCGCGGTGGCGGCCCGGTGGAGAACTTGGCGCACCCTGTACAGGACTTACCCGCTCTGGTTTGACCTGGTGGACGCGTTTCCCGGGACGAGCCTGTATCCACCAGGGCGGCGCCTTGCGGAACTCAGGCAGATACGCGTCCCCATCGATGTTCGCCTGGACCGATGGACTCAGGATATTGCTGATGCTGGCGAGAAGCTGCGCTATTACGCTCCACGAGACTTGATGTTCGCCGCCGAGGACATCACCGCATCGCACCCCGACCCTGAGCCGGCCGCGGAAGCGTACTGGATTAAGGCCGCACTCCAGGCCGCTGACACCTCGCAAGCCAACCCGTACGCCACTGGCCCTCTGAGAGAGAAACCGTTCGTTGACACCGATAGTGAAGCGGCGTGGCTTGCGCGAGTCAGTGCGGCCTACTCGCACATCACCACGGATCAAGCGCGGGAGCTTCTCCTGCATTCCATGAAGGTGGAATCAGAGCCGGGTCGCTAGCCTGTTACTGACTTCGCAGTCGATTTCTCGGTTCAGGCCCTATTTCCCGACGAGCGAAACCAGGCTGCATCGCGATCTTGCATGGCGGGCCGGCGAGTGAGATTTGGCACCGTCCGCCGCATGAACCGGGCTGGTACCGTGGGTCATGCGGACTGATAGGTCTTGCTCCGCCTCGTAAGTGCACCCCGGCCTGCGACGCACCTCTACTCACGTCGCCACGTGTATCCGGGCAGTGACGCTATCCGGTCTGGATGGGCGTCCGAAATCTCAGCAATCTGGAGTTCTCGCATGTCCAACCGCCGCGCTGGCCTCATCCTCGATTTCGGAGGCGTTCTCACCACTCCGCTGCTGCCCGCAGTGCTCGCGTTCGAGCAGCGCGAGGGCCTCCCGCAGGGAGCCTGCCTCGCGGCCCTGTACAAGGACGAGGAGGGTGTCCGGATCACCAGCGACCTCGAGCGCGGAACGGTCTCCCAGACTGAGTGGAACGAGTTCGCCGGCAAGATGCTGGGCGTGCCGGCTGACAACTTGATGGGCCGCATCTTCGGCGACCTTCGCCCCGAGCCGCTGATGATCAATGCGGCAGCCGCGGCGAGGCGGGCCGGGATCAAGGTGGGCATCCTGTCCAACAGCGTTGGGCTCGCCCCTTGGGACCTGTACGACGGCTACGAGCTTGAGCGACTGTACGACGTCGTGGTGATCTCAGAGCAGCACCTGCTGCGCAAGCCTGACGCTGAGCTCTTCGAGATCACGCTCAAGCTCATGGATCTGCCGGCCGAGGAGTGCGTCTTCGTCGACGACACCGAAGCGTACGTCCAGGCAGCAGAACAGCTCGGCCTCGCGGGGGTGCACAACCAGGACCCTCGGCAGACGGTGGTCACTCTCTCCGAGCTGCTCGGCGTGGACCTCACGGCGTCGTAGCCGGGCGCCGTCCACACGGCGGTCCGACCAGGCTCGATATCGAAGTGAGCCGTCGACCCTGCTGCTTGCCGACCCCTGGGCACGGCAAACTTGCCCGAGACATCGACGGTCGTGGCAGGCAGCCACGGCGCAGTGGACGCGGAGGGTGAGCGAGCCTCCGCAGTCGGCCTTGCAGTGTCGAGAACAGGAACAGCGAAGGGCCTGGCGGGGATGTCTCAACAAGGGGCATCCCCGGCAGGCCCCTTCTTCATGAGGTGGCCCGGCTCGGTGGCGACGGTCCAGGGAGGCCTTGGGGGACGAGATCTACAGCGAGGACGTCCGGACGGTAGTTACCGGACCGAGTTGGATCGCCGACGACAGGCACTGGAGCCCCGGCGATGATTGGGCACGGTTCATGATCTAGATGGCCGAATCGCCAGTGACCTGCGCACGGGGCCAGTACGATGCGCGGGTGAAGAAGTGTGCTAGGTGCGGCGACAATTTCAGCGCTGCGAACACGCGAGAGTCGCTCAGCTTCGAGTACGAGGGCACTGGTTACGCCGAGTCGTACAAAGGTGATGTGTGCATGGAGTGCGTGTACCGCGAGATCGACTACGGCCTCGACGGAGAGATCTGGTTCGAGTGTGGCGACTGCGAAGGCACGAAGAAGGTTTCGATCCCCGTCGGTGGGGACGAATCGGTCTGCACATTGGAGACGTGCCCCGGTTGCGACGGCCTCGGCTTCTACGAAGGCACGACAGACGATCTTCCGTCTGACGCCAGGCGAGTGTTCGAATTCTGATCGGCAGACCTTCGCCAGCCGATGACCTGCGCGCGGGGGTGCACGGCCGGCGTCGGCTTGTTCGCCGTTGCTGCGGGGATCGCCGTCGGTGATGCGTCGAGGTCCGCGTCGGCACGGAGCGCGATCGTGGGTACGTCGAGCCCGTTGAGGGTGGCGTGGGTCGAGTCGTTCGGCCTGACTCCGGTTCTGGCACTCGCCGACGGCGTCACTGCCCGTCCTGCACCTCTGGCAGCTTGTGCTTCAGCTCTCCGACGAGCTCGTTGATCTTGGCCATCATCTCGGCAGACAGGCCCCCGCCGTTGCCGCGGGCAGCCAGGCCGAGGATCTGCCCCCTGTGAATCGAGCCGAGGAAGCGGAGTGCCTCCAGGAATTCGCGGGCCGCAGGGTCGACCTCGGCATCGTCCTGGAAGAGGGCCGCGTCGACCTGAAGCGCCTCAGCTAGGCCGGCACGCACCACGTCAGAAGCCTCCGTCGTGGCGCCCGTGCGAAGGGCGGCGATGTCGTCGGCGGTGACGGCCGCCACGCCCGCATGCTCGTTGACGATTCGCGCAATCTCCTCATCGGAGGGCGCTTCCTGACCAACGTACCCGTGCTGCAGGAGGTAGTTGATCTTTTCTCCCACCGTGCGGGGTGCGGACGCATGCTCGTCACGCGAGGCCCTGGGGCGAAGCCCGAACGAGCAGTCCTGGGCGGCCAGCAACTCCTCTTCGGTCACCCCGTACGCCTCTGCGAGCGGCTGCACGTAAGCATCACTGAGCCGGCGCCGGCCGGATTCGGCGTTGCTCACCGGCACGCGGCTCGCGCCGATGACCGCGGCGGCCTGCGCCACGCTGAGGCCGGCGTCGCAGCGCAGGAGCTGCAGGTCCAGCGGACCGTCGTGGGGGAAAAGGACATCAAGCGACTGACCGAGTGCCGCCGCAATCGCGGGGAGCTTCTCACCCTTGGGGAAGTCCTGTCCGCTCTCCCATCGCGCGACCGTGGGGGCGCTGACGCCTACCATCTCGGCCAATTCCTTCTGGTGGAGGTCCTTGCCCCGCCGGACAGCGCGCACGCGGCTGCCGTCGAACTGACGTGGCACATGAACTCCTGCAGGGTGGCGATCGGGCCGGTGGTGGCGGCCTCTAGGGGCGACTGTAGCCCAGGCTTGATACATTTCCGCAACTGACGTACGTTTCCGTATCGCACCTGCTGGCTGGGCTCCGGCTCTCTATGGTGCCAGCCCTGGGGGACCTCTGTGCACGTTGCGTTGTCGTGACCACTCACGCGACGCGTGGTCGGATCGGTCCAGTCGCCGGCCGGTCGTGGGACCACCTTCCCCGACACCGGCCGTCGTGAGCCTTGTGCGACCTGTAACGAGCCAGGGATGGACTTGCCGCAGGTGTCTACATATGTTCGTCGTCCCCCGCCGGGTGGCGACCCGGGGAGGGACGCAAAGAGCAGATCAGGCACGAACCGATTAAGGCCGTAAGGCGCCGGGACACGCACCCCTGCCTGCGGGAGTCACGCCGTATGCCTGAGGAGAGACAGACCGAGGAGGAGGTGGGGCGAACGCGGGCGCATGGTCCGTGACGTTGCTCGGCAACGAAAACCGGCGCCCGGGAGCTACCAACTCCCAAGCGCCGGGTCGGCACCCCGAGAGGTGCCCATACACATCACGCGGGCGGCGGGGCTTTTGCACGAGAACCGCCGCACCGCGCTCCTACGAAAGACGGAGTATCGCATGCTCGCCATGCCGATCGGAACCCCGGCCTGCCCGGACGCTGGCCGCCAGCGCCGCCTCGCCGCCCAGCTCGCGGACATGATCGCGGGCGCGGCCACCATCCGGGTCAGCTTCGACGACCCGAAGCAGACGTGGCCCCACCTGCACGCCGTCGTCAAGGACGAGGCCGGGAAGACCATGGATCTGGGCCGCACCACCGCCAGGGTCGCGGGCCGCTGGATCCTGCGGGCCTGTTCGGAGGCGGACTGGACGCGACCGCACACCTTCCACCTCGCCGACGCCACCCTCACCCGCAGCGACCTGGTCGCCGCCGGTCGGGGCCGCTGACATGGCGCGGATACGAACCATCAAGCCGGAGGCATTCGTCTCCGAGTCGCTCGCCGAAGTGCGCGTCGAGGCAGAGCGGACCTTCTTCGGGCTGCTCACCCAGGCCGACGACCATGGTCGCCACCGCGACAACGCCGCGATCATCGCCGGGCTCCTCTGGCCCCTCCGCGCCGAGCACACCTCGGTCCACGTCGAAGACGACCTCCACCAGCTCGCGACCGCTGGCCTGATCTGCCGGTACACCGGCTGCGACGGCCGCCGGTACCTCCACATCGTGACCTGGTCCGACCACCAGAAGATCGACAAGCCGAGCCAGTCGCGCCTGCCCTCCTGCCCTCAGCACCAGGCCGCCGACCGGTGCGCCCCCTGCAAGGGCTCCTGCACCAAGCGGACCGAGGGTTCGTCCACCACTCCCCGAGGACTCGCCGAGACCTCGCCGAACGCTCCCCGAGCCCTCGACCTGCCCGCCAAGACCACCTCGACGCTCTCCGGATACGCGGGTGGGGCCTCCGACGACTGGCAGGAAGCCGCCGACGACGGGGGCGGTGCTCTCAGCCAGGCCGGAACGAGGAGCACAGGTCAGGAGGCATTCTCCGAGGACTCCCCGAACCTTCCGCGAAGCCTCGGAGAGGGCTCGGCGCCTGGATCTAGGATCTTGGATCCTGGATCTCTTGTCCCTACGGGGCGCACGGCGCCCGCAGCCAGCGTCTCGGCGAACCAGCTCGTCGGCGAGTACGTCGCCACCTGCGACGAGCGCCCGCCCAGCGACGTGATCGGACACCTCGGCCGGATCACCAAGAAGCTCCTGGGCGAGGGCATCGCGCCGGAGCACATCAGGGCCGGGCTGGCGAATTTCGCGACCAACCCCAAGCACCCGAGCGTGCTGACCAGCATGGTCAACGAGGCCATGAACGCCCGCTCCGGCGGTTTGGCGCGGCCGGGAATCCGGCCTAACGTGCCCGCCCACCAGGCGTGGACCAACCCGTCCAACGCCGCTGCCGCCTACGCCGAGGAGCTGTGATGCGCACCGGTCGTCGCGAACCGCAGACCCTCGGCGAGGGAACCCTGGACCGGATTGCCCGGATCCTGGCCGCCCGCAACATCGACCCCGGCGTCGTCGCCGCACCGGCCGGGGAGCCCGAGACCGTCTCCCCGCTGGAGGCCCTGTCGGCCGGGATGCCCCCGCGCTACCGGGCCGCCGTCGCCGACCACCCCCAGGTCCTGGCCTGGGTCCGGACCGTCGCCGAGGCCGCCGTCGCTCCCAACCAGGGAGCCAGGCGACAGGTCACCACCGGCCCCAGCCTGCTGATGGCCGGCGTCGTCGGCGCGGGCAAGACACACCAGGCGTACGGCGCGGTCCGGCGGTTGGTACAGAGCGGAGTCGGCGTGCGCTGGCGCGCGACCACCGCCGCCGACCTGTACGCCGAGCTGCGGCCCCGGCCCGGAGCCGACAGCGAGCGGGAGCTGGCCGCCGTCAGCCGCTGCCCCCTGCTGATCATCGACGACCTCGGCGCGGCCAAGGCCAGCGAGTGGGTCGAGGAAGTGACGTACCGGCTGATCAACCGCCGATACAACTACGAGCTTCCGACCCTGATCACCACCAACCTGGCGATCAGGGACCTCCGGGCCCACCTCGGCGACCGCGTCGCCTCCCGGCTCGCCCAGATGACCACCCGGGTCGAGTTCGAGCAGGTCGACCGCAGACGACACCGCCTCGCGGCCTGACCCGCCCCAGGCCACCGCGCCGGGCCGCGCCTTCTGCGCCCGCCCCGAGCTTCCCTGACCCAGCGCACCTCTCCGCCGACGCTCCTGCGCGCGGAGAGCGATCGGAGCACCCGCATGACCAGCACGACGTGCAGCCCTGTCCGCCACCGGTCGCTCGGCGACCACACCTGGCGGGACCAGGCCGTCTGCCAGAGCACCGAGTACAACCCGGTGGACCCCGAGATCTTCTTCCCGGACCCCGACGAGACCGACAAGATCACCGCAGCGAAGGCGCTGTGCGGCCAGTGCCCGGTGCGCCGCACCTGCCTGGATGCCGCGCTGGAAGCCGGCGACACCGACGGCATCCGAGGCGGACTGACCGAAGAGGAGCGCGGACCACTGCACGAGAAGATCGCCCACCGCCTCGACTACAGCCGCGTCAACGACACCATCGCCGGTCGCGACATCCATCTCACCAAGGCCGAGCGCCGCGCGGTCATCCGCGCCGCCTACCGCCACGGGGTGACCGAGCAGCGCCTGGCCTGGCTCCTCAAGATCACCGAGGAGCACGCCCAGAAGCGGTACCGCGAACTCCGCCGCGCCCTGCGCAACCGAGATCTGAACCGGCCCGAGACGGCCACCGACTCGTCCGAGGCCGGCGGCGAGCGCCTGGGTCGCGACGACTTCGGGACGGCGGCGTGACCACCACGGCGGTGCCGAAGACGGCGCGCATCTCCGGCTGGGACCGCGCGGTCGTCATCGCCCTCGGCGGCGCGGGATGCGCACTGTCGTACGACGCCCTCCAGCAGATGGCCGTCGCCATCCACATCCGGGGCTTCCTCACCTACCTCTTCCCCCTGGTGATCGACGGGTTCATCGCCTACGGCGTCCGGGCGCTCCTGGTCCTCCGCGACGCGCCGCTGCGCGCCCGGCTCTACGTCTGGACACTCTTCGGTACGGCCACCGCCGCCAGCATCTGGGCCAACGCGCTCCACGCGGTGCGGCTCAACGAGGACGCAGCCGTCGGCACCGGCCTCCGGCTCGGTGACATGGTGGTCGCGGTGCTGTCCACCATCGCCCCGCTCGCCTTGGCCGGAGCGGTCCACCTCTACATCCTCATCGCTCGGGGGCCGGTCAAGGGCAGTGACCGCGAGGACCTCGGTCACCCCGGTCACCCCGGTCACCTCGGTCACCTCGGTCAGGGTGACCGGCGCGACGCCGTCGAGGTCACCCGGACTGACCGGGTCGGTCAGAACCGGCCGGCGGTCGGTCAGGTCAAGGCCGTTCAGCCGGTCACCGCCCTCACCGACCGGCCGCCACTGTCCCTGGAAGAGCGGGCTCCTGCCTCCCGGTCACTGACCGGGGACAGGGACCCGGTGGGCAGCAGCAACCCGGTCACCGATGACCGAGGACAGTCGAACGAGGCCGCTGACCTGCCCGGACAGTCGGACTCGGCTCGGCCGGGCACTGACCGCCCCGACGACACCGCCCCGGTCACCGGCGACCAGGACAGCCCGGCGGCGGTCACCACCCCGCCGGTCACTCCGCCGCCGGTCACCGCCCGGGAGGCCCGGACGCCCGGTGACCGGCGGCCCGACCCGGACACCGAGGAACTGCTGAAGATCGCCCGGTCAGCGGTCAGGGCCGAGGACAAGCTGACCCGCAAGGTGGTCGCCCAGGCGATCCGCGGTCAGCAGATCCCGCTCTCCAGCGACACCCTGACCGCCCTGATGGCCCAGCTCCGCGCCCAGCACGGACAGCCGGTCACCTTCGCCCGGAACTGACCGGACACCACGGAGCGGGTGACCGAGCCGGTCAACCCCAGCCGGTCACCCGCTCCTGACATCCGCCCCGCACCCCTCCAGAGCAACAGCGGAGAACACCCGATGCGCACCCACCCGGCCACTCCCGCCGAAGTCGACTCCTGGCTGACCGTCCTTCACCAGCGCGGCCACCTCCACCGCGCCCACTCCGGCCCCGACACCACCTGGATCGTGCAACGAGAGCAGCACGATCGCCCCTGGACCCTGCACCACCCGGTCCTGGCCATGGACTGGATCGAGGAACTCGTCCGCGAAATCCAGCAGCAGGACCCGGAGACGAGCAGGTGACCACCGACGACCCGGCGGTGACCACCGCCGGACAGCAGCGTGACCCCACGACGGCTCCTGGCGGAGCAAGCTATCGCGTACGACGGTCCTACGGCCCGTCGTACGCACTTGCCCCCGCCCCGGAGGGCGGGGGAAGCCCGGCTGGTTCCCGAGCGAGGGCGCTCGGGAACCAGCCGGACACCCGGCACCAGGGGGCGCCGGTTACCGGGGGAGAAGCCGACCGCGACCACCACCGCGAGCAGCCGAGCCCGCGCCCACTCGCCTTCCCCGACCGCAAACCCCGCCGCCGCAGCCGCAACCCGAGCGAACGCACCCGCAAGACCACCACCCGCCTCTCCGACACCGAGAAAGCCGAGATCGTCACCGCCGCCGCGCAGCGCGGCGTCACCGTCGCCCGCTTCCTCGCAGCTGCCGGCCTCGCCGCCGCCCGCGGTTCGACCGCCCTGCACACCAACGAAGGACTCGACGCGGCCATCGACGAACTCGCCGCCCTGCGTACCGCCCTGGCCCGGATAGGCAACAACATCAACCAGATCGCCTACGTCCACAACGCTGGCGGACAGCCCCGCCCCGGCGAACTCGAGCACGCCCTGAGCGTTCTGACCCGGTCCCTCGGCCGCCTCGACGACGCGGCGAACGACCTGGTGACCAGGCGGCTGTGATGGTTCCCGACATCGGACGCGGCTCCCGCACCCACGGACTCCTCGTCTACCTCTACGGCCCCGGTAGGCGCGAGGAGCACACCGACGCGCACCTCGTCGGCTCCTGGGACGGCTTCGCCCCCGACCCCGGCCGCGACACCGACCCACAAGTCACCCTCGCCCGCCTCACCGCCGCCCTCGACCTCCGGGTCAAGCAGGCCGGCGACCGCGCGCCCGCCAAGCACGTGTGGCACTGCTCGGTCCGGACCGCCCCCGGCGACCGGCGGCTCTCCGACGAGGAGTGGAACGCCGTCGCCCAGCGCATCGTCCACGCCACCGGCATCGCCTCGGACGGCGATCCCGACGGCTGCCGATGGATCGCCGTCCGCCACGCAGAAGACCACATCCACATCGTCGCCACCCTGGTCCGCGGTGACCTGCGCAATCCCCGCCTCAACTACGACTTCAACAAGGCCCAGGCCGTCTGCCGGCGCATCGAGCAGGAGATGGGCCTGCGCCGCCTCAACGCAGGCGACGGCACCGCAGCGAAGAACCCCACCAGCGCCGAGAAGTTCAAGGCCGAACGCACCGGCCGCCCCGAGACCTCCCGCGAGACGCTCCGCGAAGCCGTCCGCCAGGCCGTCGCGGGAGCGGACGACGAGAAGGAGTTCTTCACCCGGCTCCGCGAGGCGGGCCTGCGCGTGAAGGTGCGCCACGCCCCGTCCGGCGACGCGCTCGGCTACAACGTGGCCCTGCCCGGCGACCGTAACCGCCACGGTGAACCGGTCTGGTACCCCGGCTCCAAGCTCGCTCCCGACCTGTCCCTTCCGAAGATCCGCCTCCGGCTCGCCGACGGAACCACCGAGCGGGCAACGCCTTCTGCCGCCGACGGCAGGGCGGACTGGTCCCCGCCCGCCCGAGAGCGACGGAACGCCACCGGGGTTGCCGAGCGTGCCGCCGTCCTGCTCGACGGCGACGACGACGAAGCCGCCGCCCAGCTCGTCGGCGTCGGAGAACTCCTCGACGCAGTCGCCCAGACCTCCCCGGTCGCCACCCGCGTTGAGCTGGCTGCCGCCGCCCGAGCCTTCGAGCGGGCGACCCGCAGCCACGTCCGAGCAGAGCACGCCGACACTCGGGCCCTCCGCTCGGCCGCCCGGGGCATCGTCCAGGCCGGCGGCGCGCTCGGCCGGGGCGAGGACGGCGGCACCACCGCCATGCTCCTCTCCACCCTGGTCCTGGTCACCCTCGCCGCCGCCCGTTGGCACTCCGCCCGCGGTCACGCCCAGCAGGCCCACGCTTCCCGACAAGCCGCCGAGCACCTGCGCACCGCCTACCGCCAGGCCGCCGCCACCCCGATGCGAGTTCTGCACGACCATGGCCGCGCCCTCCCCGAGGCCCAACGCCGAACACACGAGGCCACCCTCCGTGCGACTCTGCCGGTACAGGGCGTACGAGCTGATGGCACGCCGACGAAGACCAACGCCCTGGTCGCCACCCTCGCCCAGGCCGAGCAGGCAGGCCACGACCCCGAGGCCCTCCTGCAGCAGGCCATCAACATGCGCGAACTCGGCACCGCCGCGGACGTGAACGACGTCCTGGTCTGGCGCCTGCGCCGCCTTGCCCAGCTCCCCGCCCACCCGGGCGAAGGTCCCCGTCGCCCGCAGGCCGGCATCCGTCCGACCAAGACCCCGGCCAACCGCACCAGCGAACGGAACGCACCCACGACGGCACCGCGCCCTGCCGTCTCCGACCCGCGCAGCCGACCACCGCGCCGCTGATCAGCGCGTCCGGAAGGCCGGCCACCGACCGACCGGACCCCACGAAATGCCTGGACAGCCGGTCCCACCGGCTGTTACGGATGAAAACAGGAAGCCCTCGACCGGGAGATGACGCTCGTGCTCAGAACCACCGACCGCACCACGGAGCCGACACCCGCGCTGCCCGTCCTCCCCACCGGCACCGACCCCCTGCTGCAACGCCAGTACGAGACGCAGCCGGCCGACGGCCCGGGCGAGACACGCTGCGTCAGCCACCCAAACGAACTCTCCCTCGGCGGCATCCCCGTGATGTGCTCGGCCTGCCGGGCCCGACGCGACTGGCTGCTCATCAACCACGGCCGCAACATCTGGATCCGCTGCCGGTGCAGTAATCAGTGGCCTGAACCCGAGATCAGCCGAGCCGACTTCGACGCCCTGATCACCAGCCCATACGGCACGACCTACCCCACCGTGGAGAAGGGTCTCGCTGCGCTCGGCTTCGACGGTATCCTTGCCGGTGCCTACCTGGAATAGCAAGCGTTGTAGGGATGCCCCTGGACCCGGCTCGCTGCAACAGCTCTACCGCAGGTCCGACGTTCCCAGCCGTGGATACTTCCGCCCCTTGGTCGAGCGAGCCGTTACGAGACAGCGCGTCGCTGGTAGCGTCCCGCTCGAGGTGCCGGGGTACTTCGTGGAGCCCGCCGACCAGCGATGGGACAGCGAAGACTGAGTTGTGGGCATCCTTGCTGCAAATCCGTACGGGCCCGGCGGGTCGCCAGCCCCCGAAGAGCTGCCCGGATACCCAGCGCACTCGGGCGTCGTCGCCTGCGCGCTGCGCTCGCACCACCCTCTCAGTAAGATCAAGGAACGGTACGACTGTGGTCCTACGAGCGCGCCCGAACCTCCGATGCCACGGCGCTACGCATCGTCGCTGAGTTGTGGGACACCGAGGACAGCATCGAGCACGGCCCTCCGCGACCGCGGGCTGCTTCGGAGTTCAGTGCGTGGCGCATGTGGCGGGCCATCGGCAAACTGGACGTCCGCCTCAACGTGAGCGGACACCGCGGTGGCGTCTGCTCAGGTCAAGAGCCATTTGAATATGTGTCACGCTGGCGGCGAACTTGTGTGGTGCGTGCACACGGAGGGGGTCAGCGGTCTCCATCCCATGCGGGGGTGGTCCTGTCCGAACCGCGCACCAAATAGCGAGTCAACAGTTCTCCCTGAGTCCGCTCGTCCCTCGGGCTGCGCGGCGTGGGCCAGCGAAGTTGCTCATACAGCGCCCTTCGGTACAGGTCGAATCCAGCCTCAAGGAGGTCGGCGTACACTTCTGCGCGGGAGGGCACCCAGGCCATGACCGCAACGACAGCAACGCCGAGCCCGGCTGGCACTGCCCACAGCGTCCACGGAGCGAAGAGGACAAAGAGCACACCCCAGATACATGCGGCCACGGAGGCGTCTAGCGAGACTCTTGCCGTGGCGATTTCCTTGCGAGCCGGATCCGGCAGCAGCAGCCAAAGATGCGGCCACACGGAAACGACGTCCAAGCCGTATTTGTCTACCGGCCGGGTCTCGGCGGCGCGCAGCGTATTGCCGATCCGGGTGGGCATGTCTGGTGCGGGACTGGGTGACCGGCGCTGAAGCATGGTGAGTCGGCCGTATTCTGTCCGCTCTTCCGGCGAGGCTGTGCCCGTATCCACGGCAGGGCTAAGTTCCTGGTAGCGATTCATCTGCTCTTCAGCCTTCGTCTTCTTCCATTCTACGAGCTTGTGGCGTAGCGGCTTGAGGAAGCACGGCCAGTACCACCCCTCGAGGAGGCGGAGCACTGGGGTGGTAAGCCGCTCGATGATCACGCCGGAGGCGGAGACCGCGAGCAGGATGATCAGCACGATGGTGATCTGGGCTGGAGCGGACTGCTTGGCCAGCCAGTCAGCTGGCTCCTTGAGCGTATGCAAACCGCCTCTGCTGTGTATCCAGGCCAGCAGTCCGCCCAACCAGAACACCAGGGCGGGAGCGGAGACGGCGGCCCAGCGCTCGGCCAACTTGGCGCCGGCTGCCTCCCAGAAGCTACTGAGCATCAGATGCCGCCGGCACGAGGCTGACTCCTGGGTGGTCCCTGCAATCAGGCACCGGGTATCCGACCGACGGCCGGTACCAGACGTAATTGCCGTCCACCGGACATTCGTACTTATCGGAAAGGACCGGGGTGGGAACCGGACTCGGTGGCGGCTTGATGGTGCCCCGGTCCCGCGCAGGGAGGATGGGTGGCCTGTGGTGTTCGTCTTCGAATACCTGTGTTGCCC
Source organism: Streptomyces sp. NPDC048001 (assembly GCF_043203115.1). Lineage (NCBI taxonomy): Bacteria > Bacillati > Actinomycetota > Actinomycetes > Kitasatosporales > Streptomycetaceae > Streptomyces > Streptomyces sp. NPDC048001. The sequence goes on along the minus strand of NZ_JBIDBN010000001.1, from coordinate 768,901 downwards.
ATGTCTTCACTCTGGGGCGGGTCAGAACAGCCATGATCTCGTCGCCGACGTCCACGCCGTCGTGGGCTTGGGTGAGTAGATCCTTGATCTCGGTGTCGTACGCGTCGGCTTCGTCGCCGACAAGTTCGGGCAAGTAGGGCCTGATCGTGCGGGCGACCTCGAGAATGTTCCGGTCCATTGCTTGCCTCCTGTCGTGTGGCGGATTCTTCAGGCGCCGGCATGTACATAGGCCGCCCATCGGGAGGGGGTATCTCTACGGTCGAGGTGCTTGGGGAGGTCTTGTCCGTCGCGGATGGCCCGGACGGCATGATGGAGAGCATGAGCCGTCGCGCCACTGCCGAGTGGTTCAGGCGCCTGTTGTAGTGCGCCGTAGAAGCCATCGGCGACGCGGCAGGCGACAGCGTCGTCGATCTCCCAGAGCGTGCCGACCACATGGTGGAAGCCGGCCAGTTGGAAGCCGGAGGTGAGGTGGATGGCCTCGTCGACAAGGGTCGGTTCGCCGGTGAACGTCGTTCGGCAGGCTGACAGGTAGGCCAGGCTCGCCGAGTCGAGCTTGAGTTGGGCAAGGCTGGCGACGGTCAGGGGATCACTGCGGTGGTCGTGGAGCAGCAGCCGGCTCTGTGACGGGTCGGTGGGATGACAGAGGCCGTGGCAGGCAAAGTGCGCTATGGCGCAGCCACTCAGCTCCGTCAGGACGCGAGACTTGGTGGGAGTGTGTGGGTCGGCGGTGTCCTCTCCAGGAGGCGCGTCTTTTTCCTCGAGCAGGATGGAGTGGGGAAGGCGGTCTTTGAGCATGGCGGCTTCGACTGCCACGTTGGGAAGATCGCCCGCGTCGGGCGTGGTCGGCATCGCGACGATCAAGGCCTTCGGCGACGTGGAGGGGGCCGGGATCGGTTGGCGGGCGTAGTGCAGGGCCCGCACCGTGGGCGTGTAGGCGGAGACCACTCGGTCCATGACCGTGCGTGGGTGCTTCGCGTCGATTGGCTGGCGGTGGTAGCCGGCGGCGTGCAGAGGCAGCTGACCGAGCAGGCCGCCGGGTGACCACCATATCCGTGGCCAGTTCCATGCCGTGGACGGTGGCTGAATGCGGTAGCCCAGGGTTTCGAGGATCGGTTCTGCGGCGACATCCCACAGCCACTCCAGGATGCCGCTCAACGACTCCTCGTCGTGTGCTTCGAGCGCTGTCTGGAACTGGTTGATCTTCCCTGTCACGGAGTGAAGGTCGAGTCTGGGGAGGGGGAGATCGGTGACCCCGTCTGGCGTGATCAGCAGCGCGTCGCTGCGGTGGTTGCTGATGTTGAAGACCACTATCGGGCCCTGGGCGGCGTCCTGGGTGAGGGTCTTGGTATCCGGTGGGAACAGGAAGGACTCAAAGCCGGGTAGCCTGCGGATCTCGGCGACTGTGGCGCTGAACAGGGCGGCCACATGGCGCTCGACGGCTGGGTCCCTGCCAAGTGCCGCGGCGGCACCTTGGGCGAAGGCCGGGTCGAGTTGCTCTCGCAAGTCCGCAAGTTTTTTGGCCAGTTCGGGGTTGGCTCGCTGCAGGTCGGTGAGGTCACTGCGGGTGTCCAGCAACTGGCTGAGCAACACTGCCCTGCCGGATTCCAGGAGGCGCAGGGCCTTGGCGGGCCGGTGGCCGTCCCGGGCGGTGTCCTGATCGGCAAGGGCGAGAGCGGCGGCGTCGCTGGCCAGCCCAGCGAAACCTCCCAGTTCATACTGCTGATCGGCCCGCTCGAGCTGCCGGGGAGCCACTTCGGGCAGCAGTTGAACTGCACTCTCTAGCAGCTCTGCGGCGTAGCGGGTTCCAACCTCCTGCTCCACGGCCAGCCCTGCCGCCGTCCGGGCCGCGTGGATCCGGGTCGAGGGCGCGGCATCGGCAGTCTTGGACGCCCCTGCGAAGGCGTCTATCGCACCCCGCGCGTGGGCGACGTTGCCAGTGTGCTGGAACTGGGTGTGCAGGGCAGTGCCGAGGTTGAAGAGCCAGTCGGCACGGGCGGGGCTATTTTCAGGTGTCGCCTCTACCGCTCGACGGGCCGCGTTAACGGCCTCGTCCAGGTCCGTGGTCTGCTTGCCTCGCTGGAAACGCATCAGCAGGGCGATGCTCAGGGTGGACAGGCAGACGGGCAAATCCCTGCGGTCGGAACTGGCCTGCGAGGTGTCCGCAGCTTGCCGGGCCGTGTCGATGGCCTCGTCCAGGTCGGCCATCTGCCCGGTACGTTCGAAGCGCACCTGCAGTGCGTTACTCAGGTTGGACAGCCGGCCCACTCGGCCGAGGTGCGTATCCTCCGTCGCCTCCGTCGCCTGGCGTGCCGTGTCGACGGCCTCATCCGCGTCCGCCATCCGTCCATATCGTTCGAAGCGCACCTGCAGGGCGTTACTCAAGTTGGACAGCCGGCCTGCACGGTCGGGGTGGTCTGGCTCGGTGGCGCCTACTGCTTTGCGAAGGATGTCCACGGCCTCATCGATGTCCGAGCTCGCCCCGGTGCGCACGAATCGCTTCTGCAGGGAAGAGCCGAGGTTGGACATGTACATAGGCACGTCCGTGGCAGCCGCAGCGGCCAGCTGCAGCGCTTGCCGGCCTGCCGCGATGGCGTCGTCCAGGTCTACCACCGCCCCGATGTGGTCGAAACGGCTGCTATGGGCGGCACCGAGGTGGGACAGGCGGCGGGCGCGGAGGCCCGCAGCGCTCTTGGGAGTGGCGTCTACCGCCTGCTGGAGCCGGCTAACAGCCTCATCTATGTCCTCCAGGCGGCCAGTGAGCTTGAATCGAGTGCCCAGGGCGATGCCCAGGCCGGACAAGTACTTCGCGTCGTCGGCGTCGGTTGGCACGGCTGCCAGGGCATGCCGCTCTTGCTCGACCGCCTCGTTGATCTGATCCGGGTCTGCGGTGTGCTCGAACTGGGTGCGCAGCGCAGCACCGAGGACGGACAGTGCGTCGGGTCGGCCCTCGTGCGAGGCGACCGCCACCGCCTTCCGAGCCGTCTGCACGGCCTTGTCTGCATCCTTCATCGTCCCGGTGCGCTCGAACCGGTTACGCAGTGCGGTGCTCAAGTGGCCGAGTCGGCGTGAGAGGTCCGGGTCCGTGGCGGGGGCGGCTTCCACTCCCCGCTCGAACGCCTCAACCCACTTGTCCACGTCCTCGATCGCGTTGGTGCGCTCGAACCGTAGCTGCCAGGTTGCGCCGAGATCGCACAACGCCGAGGCCCGGTCGGGAGCGCCGACGGGGAGGGCGTTCACCGCTCGTTCACGTGCCGCGATCGCCTCGTCCAAGAGGCCTATGGACTGTGGGCCGGCGCTCTGCTCGGCCAGGAGCTGGAGGGCCAGAGCGAGGTAGCGCAGGTGGAGCGCTCGTTCTGGGTGGTCGTCGGGCAGGACTACGATGATGCGCTGCCACATCCGTGCCGCAGCCGAGATCTGGGCAATGTCGTGGGAGGTACGCAGGCCGTGGACCGTTGCGGCGGCGTCTTCTGCTACGGCGTCCGCGATGGCGGGGAGCATGGGCTGGGGCAGGTCCTGCTCGCCAGCCAGGAAGCAGGGCGTGAACTGCTCAAGCGCCGCCATAGCGGCCTCGTAGTCGCCTTGATGTCTGGGTAGCGCAAGGGACTGGTAGAAATACATCCAGCCGAGCATGTGCCGGGCCTCAAGATCCGTATCTTCGGCCTGCATGTCGTCCGCGAGCTCACGGGTTGCCGCCAAAGCCCCCGGATCCAACGCCAAAGATGGGTCCCTAGCAGCATCGATCTGACCGATCCATCCCTGTAGCGCGGCTTTCAAGGTCTCACGCATGAGGCACCTCGTCAGACACAGAGCAGCTCATACGACACGGCGAAGCCCCGAGTGACCAATGTCCGTTGTGGTCCGCCAGTGGGGAAAGCCCGGCACCAGCAGTGGTCGAAGCGCCCGCACTAAGGACATTCGTCTCCCTTTCAGGGCATCACAAGACTGGAGAAGGCGCACCCTGGGCGGCAGCTGCGGCGGGATGCGACCCGAGGGGGTCGGCGACGCCTCAGCACTTATATGTGCCGCATTGTCCCTTCACACGCTGAAACGCGCTAGCCTGCGACTATGTCTCGGCACCCCCAGATGAGACGCGTCGTAGGTCCGGCCTGCTGCAAGACGAGGTCGGTCAGCAGCAGCCGTGATCGAATGTAGGTTGCGGCGAACCCGTCACCTAAGACGCTTCAGCCCTCAATCGACGAGCGGGTTCGGGCCCTTCCTCGCTCAGGATTCCGGGAACCCGCGCGCTTCTGGGAAGCGTGCCCGGAAGTCGCATCTGCGGCACTCGTCCGAACCCTGGATATGGCCCTTTCACCAACCGTGGTCAGCCGCGCGTAGGGTCTCGATTCCGTGCCGTCGTTCTTCCTCGCGTCCGATGAGAACCGTAAGTCCGTGCGGCAACCCGTTCCAACTCCGCTGGCCGTCCTACCGGGTGCGCACTTCATTACCGGACGAGACTCCCTCGCGGGATCCCTGCGAGAAGGGGAGGTTCGCTGGCACCCTCGTATCCGAGGTGGAGTTCGTGCCGCGCGCGGGTGGCGAGGACGTAGTAGGCCATGCGTACCGAGGCGGAGGTGGGGTCGGTAGCGGAGTCCACGTGCGTGTCCGGGACCACGACGACGTCGAAGCCCAACCCCTTGGCGCTAGCCCGGTGGACGATGACGACGCCGGGGCGCGCCAGGTCGAGCGTGCGATATCGGCCCTGGGTGGCCTCCGAGGTGTACATCTGCGCGTTCAGCCGCGGTGCGGCTCGGTCGAGCCGGGTCACCAGGTCGAACTGGGCCCGGGTGGAACCGAGGATCACGCCGATGGTCCGGCGGGGCTGCGTCTCTGCGAGCCCCAGGACCAGTTCGATGACGGCACCCGGCCTGGGCAGGGCGTGCAGACGTGGGGCCGGCCCCTGGCGCGCGGGAAGTTCCGGAGGCGTTCGTCCGATGTGGAAGTGGCCCGCAAGCTGAGCGATCTGGCGGGTGTTGCGGTGATTGCCCCCGATCTCCCGCACCGGGCACCCTCCGAGCGCCTTCGACACCTCCGCGAGCGTCGAGTGGGTCTCCGTGAGCTGCTGGCACTCGTCCGCGAACACCGTGATCCGGGCTCCCAGCACCCGGCAGAAGCGGTAGAACTCCTGGGGCAGGTCCTGCCCCTCGTCCACGACCACCGAGAGGCCGGCCACCGGCTCGGCCAGGGTGGCCTCCCGGACGAAGGCCCGCCAGTCGTACCACCCGTCATCTGCGCGCGGCGCGGTGGTCCCGGTTCGCTGCCGGTACCAGCCGGCCAGCCACGCGTGGGCGGTGGACACTGTCACGCCGTCCTCCTCCGGCCCGAGGGCGGTCACGGCGGGCTGGATCGACTGCCGCAGCAGGTGGGAACGGGTGAGCAGCACCGTCGGTCCGCCGGTGAGAGCCAGCATCACCGCGCGGTGCACGGCCAGCACGCTCTTGCCGCTTCCGGGCGGGCCGCTGACGACGTGGTTCCCCGCGAAGGGCAGCGCGTCGAGCGCCGTGCGCTGGTGCGCCGTCAGATCCGTGTAGGTGAGTGTCATTGCGAGATCACTCCCCGGCCGCCGCCGCGGCAGCGCGCGCCGCCGTCACGATCGGTTCGAAGTAGCCGGGCACCTGGCCGCCGCCCACCACCAGGGTGCGGTCGAGCAGGGCGTTGCCCGTCTCGCAGCTGGTTTCCGGCAGCAGGGTGCAGGCGTGGCACGCCGCCCGGTTCAGGTTGTCGAAGCCCTGGCCGGTGTGTTCGGCGCACAACGGGTCCGCCGAACACCAGGCGGCCGCCTCCGTCATCCGCAGCAGGGTCTCGGCGAGCCGCGGGGGCTCGCCCTGCTGGACGAACCCGCCCAGGGTGCCCTCGGCGTCCCCTGCCGCCGTGTACACGAGCACCCCGAACTGGTCGTGCTCCGGGCGCGCGTACACCCGCTCGCGGAGGCTCGCCGTCGCGTACCCCGACTCGAACGACAGCTGCCGGATGAGGAGGTGGGCGAGTGTGTGCAGGAGGACGAACCGCGGGGAGAGCGTGGCGCCCGTCACCGCGGCCAGCCGGTCGGCCTGGAACGAGCGGGAGAGGTCCTCGCTCATCCCGCTGACCCGCCTGACCACCCGCTCGTCCCGCTCCCAGGACCGCAGCGCTTCCTCGTCCAGGGTGAGGAAGACCCCCTCGCCGAAGACCTCCACAGCGGGCAGCCACCGTAGTTGCCGCGCGGTGTCGGCCGGGACGAAGGTCTCGTTCGGCGAGACGCGGCGGAAGCCTTGCAGGGCCCGTACCTCTCGGAGCCGGTCGGCGAGCACGATCCGGCCCATCCTCTTTCGCAGCCCGGCCCACGGCTCCGTCCGCTCGCCGTCGAGGCCGAGACCGGTCGCGCGGACCGCGAAGTCCCTGGTGGCGGGCGGGGTCGGTGCCATGAACGCCGCCCACTCCTCGCGGCTCATGTCAGGCACCACGGGATCGTCGCCGCCCTCATCTCCCGCCTCCCCGGACGCACCGGGCCTGTCGGCCGAAGCGATGGGGGCGGACGGCACGGGCGAGCCGGTCTCCTTTGCAAGGAGTGCGTCGAGCAGGGCGTCGTCTGCGCCAGTGTCCTCCTTGATGAGATCGCGGTACAGCAGGCCCCGGGCTGTGCCGGCCTCCTTGCACAGCGGGATCCACAGGTCGGAGGCGCGGACTCGCTCGGCGAGCAGCTCGTCCCGGCCCCCGGCCCCCACCACGGTCGCGCCCTCGGCCTCCGGGATGTCGAGGGCGGAACTCACCACCGGGTAGTACACGTTGCCCGCCGTCCGCTGCACGATCTGGACGGGCTTGACGCAGTCGACCGCCTCGCCGAGCCGCTGCCAGGGATTCCGCCCCGAGCAGCGCATGCCGTGCGTGCCGAGCACGTCGAGCAGGTCCCGGGAGGCGCCGCAGTCCCGCGCCAGGCAGGTGACGGAGAGCGCTTCGAGGCCCGTCGCCCGCTCCGAGACGTCGAAACGGAGCCGCTCACGCGTCGTACAGGCCTGCCGGGCCGCCGCATCGAGCCGGGAATGTGCCCAGAACCACCAGTCGACGTCTCCGAGATGACCGCCGGCGCAGATCTGCACGAACCGCATGGGCGTCAGTCGGCGCACCGGCGAGCAGCCGGAACAGCTTGGCGGCACCCCCGGCTTCTCGTCGGCGACGCGCCAGCGCGCCATGCGCCGGCAGGAACCACAGAACAGCCAGGAGGGGAAGCGGATGTACGGTGCACCCGCCGCGTTCTGGCGGTCGAAGCGATCGTCGAGCGCCGGGGGAGCCGCGTAGAAACCGCTCACCCCGAGGCGCGAGGCGAGACGGGGCGAGACGACCTCCTGCCGCTGCCTCGGCCAGTCCCCGATGCCCGTCGCCACGAACGACTCGCCCTGGATGTCGAACACCGCGCCGACGCCGAACGGCAGCACCGTCTGGGCCTGGCGCACCCGCAGCCGCCTGCTCACAGGTCCGCCCCCTTCACCGTCACCTGGCACTCCCGGTCAACGTTGCGCATCGAGTGCGGGGTCTCCCACAGGCCCCCGGGCCGCTCGAAGTTCTTCAGCAGGTTCATCTGGCCCTTGCCCTGGCTGCGGTAGTAGAGCTCTTTGCCCTCCTTGCGGGCGTCGAGCGCCCGCTGTTGCCAGTCGGACAGCAGCTCGTCGAGCTCCTCACGCACGGCCGCGGCCACTCGGGGGTCACCGGCTGCCGCGCGGGTGGCTAGCCCTTCGACGATCGCATCGGCCTCCACCAGCCGGTCCAGCACGTTACCCGCCTGGTTCTCGGCGTACAGGCCGAGCCCGTGGCGTACGAGGATGACGAGAGCGGCGTGCAGGGCACGGCGGCGGGACGGTGTGGACCACGGCGTCACGCTCGTCGGTTCGACGTACCGGTAGAGCGAACGGTGGTAGACGCCGAAGGTCTCGTAGTGCGAGCGATCCCGGGGCCGGGTGGCGTTGAAGAACGTCACGACGAGCCCGGGTACCGCGTGGCGCCCCACCCGGCTTGTGGCCTGGATGTACTCGGCGGTGGTCTTTGGCTGTCCCTGCATCAGCATCAGGGCGAGCCGCTTCACGTCCACGCCGACCGACAGCATGTTGGTGCACGGCAGGAACGACACCGCGTCCGCGGCCGTGTACGGCTTCTCCAACCGGTCGAGCAGCACGGGCTGCTCCGCCCTCGGCAGATTGCTTGTCAACTCCTGCACTTCGCCGTCAGCCAGCGGGCGGGTGCCCCGCCCGCCGTTGAGCCCGGCGAGCTGCGCCGGGATGTCATCGGCCGCGGCGGTGACCGTACGGCCGAGTTCACGGAGGCTGTGGTGGTAGGCCACCAGGGTCCAGTAAGCGTCCCGGTGTTCCTCCGGCAACTCCCACGCCCCCTGGAGCATCGCCGCCGCGGTGGCGACGGACGCGCGGCCGGCGGTGTGGCCCTGCGCCATCACGCCGACGTAGTCGCGTCCGGGGCGGGAGGTGTCGGGCTCTGCGAAGTACGAGCGGCGGGCGTCGAGCCCGGCCGGCGGGAACAACTGCACCTCGCGCCCGTACAGGCCACGTACCTGCTCCCCGGAACGGCGGATCGTCGCAGTCGAGGCGACCACCTTCGGGCCAACGCCGTCTCGGGTGCACAGGCCGAGAACCGCAGCCTCGTACAGGCCGACGGTCGACCCCAGCGGCCCTGTCAGGAGGTGGAGCTCGTCCTGGATGACCAGGGACGGAGGGGCTGCATCCTTCCCAGCGCCGTCCGCTCCTGCCCCGCCCGCACCGAAGCCGAACAGCCGACCTGAGCGGGCCTCCCAGGCGAGGCGCGCGAACTTGTCGACGGTCCCCAGGACAAAGGTGGGTGGCCGGTCGTACAAGTGCTCATCGACGACCGCGACCGGAAGCTCGTCGTGAAAGGTGCAGTCGTCGCTCGGGCAGAAGAACGCGAACGAGCCTCCATCCGCCCGCACCCCGTAGTCGCCGATGTCTGGCGATTTGTGGCGCGGCAGAATGCTCGTCCCGCACCAAGGGCAGCGGTCCAGGATGAACACGTCCTCCGGTTGGGCTGCGGCCCTCACGTCCTCGAACGCCCTGCGCGCCGCGTCGTACGTGTTCGGGGACGTCGCCTCTCCCACCCACAGGCCGATGGAGAACGGCTCCTCGCCCAGCGCCGAGGGATCGTCCCGGCGCAGCCGCTCCAGCGCGCAGACTGTGGTCGCGGCCCGCTGGAACTGCTGCGTCGTCAGGAGGCTCAGGGTGTAGCGGCTGAGCACCGCTGTGCCCCCGCCGTCCGGCGCGTTCCGGCGCAGCACCATCACGAACGCGGCGAGCAGCAGGTACGCCTCGGTCTTGCCTCCGCCAGTCGGGAACCAGATGAGATCCGCGACCTCGCGATCCGGATGCCGGGGATCCGCCACCCCGTCGAGCGCCAGCAGGAAGAACGCCAGCTGGAACGGGCGCCACGCCGCGCCCGCAAACGGCTCGGGTTCGCTCATCGGGGTCCGCAGCCGGGCTCGGCGCTCGCCCGCCCGGTCGGAGGCGGAATGCCGCATCTGCAGGGCCATCGCGCGGTTCGCCGTACGGAACGCCGCCAGCAGCTCCGGCCGTCCGGGGTCGCACAGGGTGCGCACGCCCGACTCGACGCGGTCCACGACGGCCTCGATCCGGCCGAGGATCCGGTCCGCAGCCTCCCTGCCCCAGTCGGGGACCTGGGTGTCTCTTTGTTCCTCGAACCATCGCCGGTACCCCGCGGCGAAGTCGAGCAGCTCCGCCCGTAGAGCGTCCCGTGGCACGGTCGGGTCGGACAGGTGAGACACCCGCAGGACGGGCAGTCCGACCGGCCCTGCGGCCCGCGTCGCCGGTACCTCGGACCGGGGCATCACCGCGGCTGCGACGCCTGCGACCCCGCCCGCCTCGCCGGGGACCTCCCGCACCGCGCAGCCGTGTCCGACCGCGTACGTGACGACGTGGCGGTACTGGAGCCGCAGCTCCTGCTCCTCGGGGTCGCGGCTGGCCAGCCGAACGCTCGGGTAGGGGCGGATCCGCCCGTCGAGGGGACGGGCTTCAAGGCGTACCTGGAACAGCATGCGGTCCCACTGCCCGCCCCGGCTCCCGCCCGTCGCGGTCCGGGCGTCGGTCCGGGCCGTGTTCACGAGGGCGACCGTGATGAGCTGCCCGCCGCCGAACGGGCGCCGGCGCAGCCGGATCTGTCCCCGTCCGTCGAGGACCGTGAACTCGTCCTCATCCGCCCCGAGCGTCACGGTCTCCACGGGGAGTGGGACCCGCTGCCACTGTCGGGCCCGCTCGCCCTGGCGCGTCGCGTAGCGGGCGGCCTCGCACAGGACCTCCACGGCCGAGCCGTCCGTGTAGAAGCTGAATCCGAGGGAAGACGGCAGCCAGGAGTTCGACTCTGGAATGGGATCAGCCGACGGGGCCGTGTCGACTGCGTCGTTCTCAGTCCCCGGTCCTTCCAGCTCCTCGGCGGTCTCGGCCAGCCGCCGCTGGAGGTCAGAGTCCTGCGGGTAGAGAGTGCCCATCAGGTACTGCCGGTCCGGCGGAGCGTCGAGCGTCTCCTCCTCGCCATGAGCGGGGCCGACCAACTGCCGTCGCAGATAGTCGGCGAGTTCGTCTCGCGGGTGCACGTGCGGGGTCTCTCCTGGATCGTCGGGAGGGAGGTGGGCAGGGACGCAGGAATCCGTGGTGGCCGCCTGCCCCGGGCGTCAGCGGCGGCGCCACCACTTGCGCGGGTCGGGGCCCTGAGACTCGGCGGGCGGAGGTGGAGCCGACGGGGCTGTGTCGGGTTTCACCCGCTCCTCCAGTTCTGCGACACGTGCCTGCGCGGCTTGCGCGGCCTGTTCCGCTTCGGCGACCCGAGCCTGCGCGGCCTGCTCCACCTCTGTGACCCGCAGTCGCGCCCACTGCTCAGCAGCCTGTACCCGCGCGGTTGCCGTCTGCTCCGCGAGCTGCCTGGCCTCCTTCTGTTCGGCGAAGTCCGCCTCCGCCGCCCGCAGCCGCTCCTCCAGAGCCAACACCCGTTGACCGGCCTCCTCCTCGGTAGCACGGAGCCGCTGCTCGTACTGTTCCCGGACCTCACGGAGCTGGCGCCCGTGGTGCTCGTGGGTCTCCCCTAGCCGATGCTCATGGCCTTCCTCGGCGGTGCGGAGGCGGCGCTCGTACTGTGCGCGCGTCTCAAGGGGGCGGCGCTCGTACCGCTCCTCGGCCGCGCGGGAAAGGTCGCTCTCCATGGGGGGCGAGGAGGCCCGCTCGCCGGTGGCTGGCCGGGGAGGCGTGACAGTGGTCGGTGCAGGGCCGTCGGTGAGTGACGCGGGCATGGGTACGAGGGTGGTGACCGAGGGGCGGGTGGAGAGAAACGCGTCGAACGCCTGGGAGATGGCCAGGCGCCCATCGGGCTTCACCAGGGTGTGTTCCGACAGGTACGCCCGGGGGGTCACGCCGAGCGAGGCGGAGAAGAAGGACTCGAAGAAGTCCTCGGGTCGCAGCTCCCGCGCGCGAAGACCATCGAGGACGCGCACGAGGGCCTCGACCGCCAGGACGACAGGCCGGTCCAAGAGCTTTTTCTTCTCGGAAGCGTCGGCGACGGCCCGCGCCGGGTCGGCGCCGAGTACATCGGCGAGGACTGCCCGGCCAAGGGCGAGCAGCACGTACCCGGACATCCAGTGGACATTCCGGGCAAGGGTTTGCGGGAGCCGACATGCCTCGGTCCAGCCCTGGTACGGAGCTTCGGTGGGCACCGGGGCAGGCGGAGCCGGGACCTCAGGGGTGCCGTTCCGCTGCGGCACGGGCGTCTCCTGGGCGACTGGCACGGGTACGGGCGCGAGCTCTGCCACGGGTACGGGGGTGGACGACGGTTCCGCCTCAGGGGCCGGGCCTGCGGGCGGCGTCAGCTTGAGGAAGGCGTCGAGTGCGTTCGTGAGCAGCTCCCGCCCCTGCGCGCTGACGAGTTCGACCTCGCGCACGGCCTGGCGAGGTGACAGTGAGGAGGTGGCGGCTTGAGGTGCTTCGAAGAACTCCTCAGGTCGCCGGCCCGTCGTCTGAAGGCACTCCAGGACATGGGCCAGGGTCCGTAGTGCCTTGGCCGCAAGGGCGGGCACAGCACGCCCACGAGCGACCGCGAGCCGGGCCGGGACGAGGTGCCCGGAGCCCAAGATGTCGTCGAGGACGACATCTCCCAGGGCCAGCCGCGCGTACTCCAGTATCCAGGGCTCGTCGCGCTTCCAGAGGGTGTGGCGTGCGACCGCGATGTCCCAACGGGCGTAGGGAGGCGCGTCATCGACGTCCAGGACGACCGGCTCGCCCTCGTATTCCTCGGGCGCGGGAGGAGCGGAGGCCTTGCGCTTGACCGCGTCCGTGGCCTGCTGAACGGGCTGGGCCGACGGTGTCGCTTGTGCCTCGGGGACCATCCGCATCTGTTGCTCATTTTGCACGGACCGAGCCGGTTCGTTCGGCTCTTTCCGCTCGGGCTGACGCTCCAGGACGTATCCACGCAGCTTGCCGTAGGCCTTGCTCTCGATCTGGCGGATCCTCTCTCGGGTGACGCCGAGGTCCTTGCCGATCTCATCCAGCGTGGCTTCCTCCTCTCCGAACACCCCAGCACGACGGCGGATCACGAAGGCCTCACGCTCTGTCAGAACGGCGAGGAGTGACGCGAGTTCTTCAGCCTCCAGCAGGGCCAGGACAGCCTCGACGACCGAGGGGGCCGCCCAGCGCTCGCCGATCAGGTCGCCGAGGTTCGCCCCCTCCCCGATCTCGCGATCGAGCGAGTCGGTGACCCGGCTGATCCGGCGTATCTCCTCGACCTGGCGCACTGAGAGGTCGGCAGCGACGGCGACGTCCGCGACGCGGCGCGGTCGGCCAGCGCGCTGGAGCTCGCGCTCGATGCGGGCGACCTTCCGCATGGTCTCGTGCATGTGCACGGGAATGCGGATGGCGGCGCCCTCGTCGGCGACAGCCCGGCTCATGCTCTGCCTGATCCAGTTGGAGGCGTAGGTCGAGAACTTGTAGCCCATCGAGGGGTCGAACTTCCGCGCGGCCCGCATCACGCCGAGTATGCCGTGTTGGACGAGGTCTTCGTCCTCCAGGCCCTGACCGATGAACCCCTTGACGTAGGACCAGGCGAGCCGCTGGTTGTGCAGGACCAGGCAGTCATAGGCCCGGCGTCGGAGGTCGTCGCGCGGCAAGGCCGCGATCTCCTCGGCCGTCGGCTCGACGCCCATACGTCGGGGACCACCGCGCAGGAGGACACTTAGCCCGACTTCTGCATCCGCGCTGAGGATCCGCTTGTCCGGTCTGACGGTACTCCGGTCCTCATCCAGGACGCGCTGCGCCGCCTCGATGGGGCGCATGAGGTGGCGCGGCACGGGTTCGGCTGGGTATGAGGATGGCCGGGCGGTCCCGGAGCCGGCCGGGGCCACTGCAGAGTGGGGCTCCGGCCGGGCCGGAGCGACTCGTGGCTGCGGTACGGGCTTGGGCGCTTTCGGCCCGGCTGCCTTTGAGGAGGTTTGCCGGGTTGTCGCCCTTGGGCCCGTGCCTTCCGGGGCCCGCACCGTGGCCGTGGTGGTCTGCCCCGGACTCCGGCCTACGACCTTGATGCCGGCTTGCCGGACCAACTGGTCGAAACGGGCCTGTTCTGAGGAAGCCAAGCCCGTCAGGCGTATCACCCCGGAACGGGCCCGTTCTGTAACCCGGCGCCCTTCCACGTATCGGCTCAGGAGGTCGAAGGCAGCGCCCACGCGAGGGGAGGATGCTTTGAGCCGGGGAACGGACGGGGCGTCGGACACCTGGATACCCAAGTTGCGCAGCTCGGAGAGGAGTCGCGTTCGTGCGTCCTTGTCGAGGCCCAGCGGTGCCACCTGTGTCTCGAACACGGCAGCGGGGACGATGCCGTCAACTGCGACGCGGCGGAGAGAACCAAGGAGGTCCGCCAGTGCGGATCGGAGATCCAAGGTCGTTCAACTTTCCTGCCAGGGCGGAACGAGCTGTCCCTCTTCCGTTCGGCGGCAGCATATGCCCGCCACGTTTGCGGTGTAAACGGTCCTCTGGGAGTTTTCGTCGGGGCGCGTGTGCAGGGTATGAAACTAGTCTGGCCCTTGGTCGCCTGACCGCCGAACGCGCCTGTATCAAGGGTGACTTGGAGAGAATCGAATCGGGGGTGTCGTCTGGCAGGGGCTGGCAGGTGTTTTCTCGTTCGAAAGGATGTAAGCCTAGGGGCCTAGGGGTTGAAGGTATTGGGTCGTCGTGCAAGGATCCACATAGTCCGCAGGGCGGGGAGCCCTGGGTATGCATCTATGGGGGTACTCGATGATCCACATCACCCTTGGTTCGAGGCGGTACGTCAACCCGCAGGAGGACCAGCTCGGCCGCAACATCGTCGGCTTCGACCCGGTCATGGACGACGACGCTCTCTTCCACGCCAACCGTGGGTGCTGGGTACTGGGCGAACGTGCCGAGAAGGAGCGCTTCGCCCTGCTCTCCCACGAGGGCGAGGTCCGTATGGCCATCGCAATCGACAAGCTCGTCCCCGTGACAGGGGGACGCAAGGCGATCGAAGGCAGGTACCTCACGCCGGGCGACGAGGTGTACGACACCTACGTCGGCAAGGCCACGCCCGTCGAGACGACCCGTAACCCGATCACCTACTTCGACGCCCCGCACGACGCCCGCACCTGCTACTGCGGCTGCGGCGAGCTGGTGACCGGTGGATGGTTCGTCATCGGCCATGACCAGAAGGCCCTGCACGCTCGGATCGCGAAGATCGGCAGCGTCCGCGAATTCATCGACTGGTTCGACAGCACCTACGACGACAAGCCCAAGGGCGAGTGACCGCCCGGCTCGCCACCGCGCCGTAGGTCAGTGCGGCCCTCGAAGTCAGGAAGCCCCGCCGCTGCCGGCGGGGCTTCGGTGCTGCCTACTTCGAGCGGAACGCTCAGATGGATCGTGGCTGCCTTCCGCCCTTGCCCGAGTGTCAGATCTCCCTTACCTCGTCAGGGAGTTCGGGGCGTTGGCGTTGGTGAGACCGGGCTCTTCGGAGAATTCTCCGCCGGACACCAGTTCGGCCCGATGTCGGGCCGCAGGCCAGGGGGTAGAAGCAGGGGCGCGTGTCGCGGAAGCTTCCTCCGCCACCCCGCAACTCACTTCAGGGCGTCAGACATCGAGGAGCGTCCTTCTCGTCGCTTCCTGGCCGTAGCTCGTCATCGGGACCATGTACGAAACGTTCGGATCGCTGCGTCCCTCTTACTCAACGGCGTACGGCAAGGCCGTCCGCTGCCTGACCTGCCTGGGACGGCCTTCTGTGGTTCTCGGTCAGGCCTCGACGAGGCGGTTCGAGAGGTCGAGGGCGTCGGTCGCGAACGCGAGGGCGGCGCACAGGCCGGTCACTTCGTGGAGGGTCGGGCGGACCAGGCGCGGCCAGTCGTCCGGGGCGGCTAGCCAGGAGGCGAGGTGCACCTCGGTGGAGGCCAGGCCCAGGTGGGCGGTGACGTTCCAACCAGAGCGAGAGGCGGGCTCCCAGTGGAGGCGAATGCGGCCGAGGGGGAGCTTCGGGGTTTCGGCGGCGAGCCACGTGACGTCGAGTGGGCCGTCGTGCCGGGTGGTGACGCGCTGGACCAGCGCGCCGCGGACGCCGTCCGGCATGGGATGTACGGCGAGGCTGTGCAGCGGCAGGGTGTGTGACGAGATGGAAGCCTCCGGTGAGCAGGGAAGGGGTTAGGACCAGGTGAGGGCGTCGCGTACCGACGTGGGGAGATAGTCCTCCTGGCCGTCGTCGGGGATGAATGCCTTGCCGTCCTGGACGACGACCTCGGTCCCCACGTAGTGGGTGAAGGGGAAGTCGGGGTTGACGGCGAGGCGGATCGGCAGGGTGGGATCGAGGTCCTGGAGCTGGCGGAGCAGATGGCCGACGGTCATGTACTGGGGCAAGGAAGCCTCCGAGAGAGCGGTACGGGTGGGCGGGGCGGAGCGTCAGGGAGCGTCGAGACGGAGCAGGTCCGTGAGGACCTTCGGCCCCTGGGCGTGGCCGGCGAGGTGCCGTTTGCGGCACTCGTTGACGTAGCCCTTGCCGCGTTGCTTCATCTCCCAGCCACCGCACGAGCAGACGGCCTGGGTGTACGAGCGCCCCGGGCAGTCGGCCTGGAGCGGCTTGCCGGAGCTGGTGTGCTTGTTATCCGCCGGGCAGAGGCTGCCGTCGGAGTGGTGGTTGGTGAGCGGGGCGTGGAAGGGCACGGTGAGTTCATCGTGTTGGGGAGGAGCCCCTGGACTGCCGGGGCGGTGGACATCAGGGTGCTCGCTCATTCGGAGAGGTCGCGCCACCACTGGCGTCGTTCGGCTCGGAGCGCGGCTCGGCGGCGAAGGGGCTTGGCGTGGCGGCCGTACTGGCCGGGCAGGTAGTAGCGGGTGCAGCGCCGGGCGAAGGCGCACTTACGGCGGTAGCCGGGACGGGTCGCCAGGAGCATGCGTGCGATCGGAACCTCCTGCTGGGCCAGTGAGCGAGGACGGAGCCGGTCGGCCGGGAGGGCAGGCCCCGAGAACAGGTGCAGGTGAGGGGGCCGGGCCGGTGGTGTAGCCCGCTCACCGACTCAGCAGGGGGAGTGGGCGACGAGGGCGGCGACGAATCCGGCCACGGCCTCGGAAGGGGTGTCGATACCGAACTCCTGGACCCACACGTCGCCTTCGGTTGGCTGCGCTCGGACCTGCCAGACGATGTCGCGCGTCCAGGCGGCGGGATCCTCGGGGAGCCAGCCGACGTAGACGCGGCCGTCCGGGCTCGTCGCGTGGCTGTTGGCCTCCGGGGTGTCGACGACCGTCCAGCCGAGGGCGTGAAGGAGTTCGAGCACCGGGCCCGCGCAGTGGTCCGAGGAGAGCCAGTGGCGGTCTTCCACGGTCGGCCGGACGACGGCGGGCAGGAGGGTGGCGGAGGCGTTCACGGTTGGACAATCCATTCGTTGACCTGCGGTTTTTCCTGACACCCGTACGTTGACATGGGGTGTACCGAAGTCCGTAGTCGTTTCCGGAGACGCCCCGTCTGCCGTGGGCGAACTGATCACGGGCAGACGCCCAGAACATCGGCGGCACGGGAATGGAACGACGGCCGGAGTTGTCGTAACCGAGTTATGGCAGCGGGCCGTACGGGACCGAAGGGAGAGCAGGGATGCCGGAGCCGAGCAGACATTGGGACGGGGCCGGGTTGCAGCGCAAGATCCGCGCCGCCGGGCGGCCGTGGACCGTGGGTGACATCGCGATGGTCGCCGACGGCCAGTGGGCCGTCGGCGCGCAGTCCGACAGGTGGGCGGACGAGGAAGCGGTGGTGGAGCACCGGGTCGCGGACGGACGACACGTCGAGCTGACGGTGGAGGAGCTGGCCCGCGTGGTGGGTGCCCGTACCGAGGACGCCCACCACGACGAAGACCTTGTCTGACAGTTCAGCGGCGCGGCCCCGGTGAGGGCGCCGACGGCCCGACGACAGCCGCAGGAACAGGCTGGTCGGGCACCTGGCCCGGGGCATGTGAAGCGAGCCCCGAACGGGCGGCAGCGGCCCGGGACAGGTTCGCCGCCGGCCCCCGGCCCCCGGCCCCCGGTCCGCGGTCGAGGCGGCTTCGCGTGCTTCGACCACACGCCGGATCCCCTGCACGTACGTACTGCTCTCCGCGAGGGCGACGCGAAGGTCGGCCGCCGAGCTGACGAGCCGGTCCAGCTCGTAGATGGCCGGCACATACCCGGGTCGGGTCATCGCGTGCAGACGATCCTGGTGAACGGACACCGCGTTGTCGGTGATGGCCAGGGTCGTACGGATGTGCATGGCCGAGCGCAGAAGCGGGTCGTCGCAGGGGCGACGGACCGCGAGGACTTCCAACACCTCGATGGGCTGACCCCAGGCTTTCTCGATCATGGAAGTGGCCTGGTCGAGCGCGGTGGTGTCGGGCATGAAGGAACTCCTGTTGTCCGGAGGGGCGGAGGAGGCGTCCGGGAAGGTCCGGGCGGGGGTCAGCGGCTGTGCCGGGGAGCCGACGAAGCGGCCGGCGGCCGTGCTGCGGCTGCGGGCGCGAGGGTGCTCGACCGTTTCTGCGCCGAGGACGTGGTGCGGCTCTGGGCCGCCATCACGCGGAGGTCGGCTGCTGTCCGCGGAACGCGCGCGGCACGGCGTACGGCCTCGGTGACAGCAGTGCGGCGTACGTCGAGCGGAGTCGGAGAGCGAGAGACCCGGAGATCGGCAGCCGGGCCGACCGGCGTCAGCGTGACCAGCGGCTCCATCTCGCGGTGGATCATGTGCCGTTCACGGACCACCGGGGCCGGACTGGCCATTTCGGCCGCCGTCGCAGCGATCAGATGGGACGGAGTGCGGGCCGTGAACACCGCCTCCGCCCGCGTACCCCAGCCCCGGGGACCGGCCCACAGTATGACGGCCTCGGCGTCCCGTCCGCCGCGAAGGGTATCGATCACGACACCTGCCAGCCTGTCGGGAGCGGTGATCTCGACAGTTCCGTACTTGGCTGTCCCTCGGCGCCAGCCGACATCGAGCAACGGCTGGACGGCATCAGCCCAGTACGACGACGGGTCCGCCAGGAAGCGTCCGTTGTTCTCGTACGGGTCGGATTCGGCGTAGTCGCGGGCCAGGGCGGTGGTGAGGCCGGCGACGATCTCGGCCGGGGTGACGTGGTTGAAGGTCGCCGTCCAGCGGGGCGCGGCGACGGCCTCCTCGGCCGCGGTGATCCTCCACAGCTCGAAGTCGTCGCCGAACCAGCCGATCCGGATCCGCTGGTCGGGAGAGGTGACGAGGAGCTGGCAGGGGCCGTCGTCGAGGTAGTGGTGCGGCCAGTGGGTCACGGGGGCGAAGCCGGCGTCTCCGGTCCCGTTGGAGCCGGCGAGATACGTGGGGCTGACCAGTACCTCTTCGTGGCAGGACGGGTCGGGAAGGGCGGACATGGTCGAAGCTCCAGGCGTGTGTGGGAGGAGGGGAACGCGCCCGGCGTGCGCAGCGCGATGAACGGCTGGAGCGCACGCGGACGCTGTGGGGATGGCGGCGTGTCTCGGGTTTCGGGCGCCACCCGGATAGCCTGTCCCGTCCCGGGGGCGACCGGGCGGTTGCGGCCGTCGGCATCCGTGATTGTGGCTGGGAGGCGTGGCTGAGCAGGGCGTTCGGTACGGCAGCGCACCGGCGCAGGGCTGCTGCGGTCCGGGCGCCGTCCGTCCCCAACGGGACGCCGGGGTGGGTCCGCTGGGGCACCGTGACGGAAGCGGGCGGCGACAGTACCCGCTGCGTGGCCAAGGGGGTGCTCCAGTGCTCGACGGTCGCGTACACGGGACCGAGCGTCTGGCCGGCATCCCTCGGCACGTAGGGGTATCCGTGGCGTGGCCCCGTGCGGGTGACCAGGCCGTCGGCCTGAAGCCGGAGAAGACGCTGCCGGGTGAGGGCGACGTCCAGGTCGACGCCTTCGGCGATGTGGGCGAACCGCATCGGGCCGCCCGCGTCGAGGACCTAGACCATGGCGGTTGAGTGCCGCAGCCGCAGACGCTGTGCGGCGTCCTCGACGCGTTTGGCTTCGGCCATCCTGTCGGGCGACAAGTAGGCGCGGGACCAGTCAGCCAGGGTGCGGTGCACGGGCGTCAGGGACTCGCCGAGCGGGCTGAGTCGGTATGGAGCCCCATAGCGCTCGTCGGTTCGGACGACCAACCCGTCAGTGTGCATGCGGCCAGCCGCTTGCCGACGAACTGCTCGCTGACGAAGGGGAGCCTGGCGGTGACGTCCCGTACACGCATGGGACGGCCCTCCTGGGCCAAGGTCATCGCCGCCCAGGCGGTCCACTTCGGTCCCATCAGGGAGAGCGCGTCCTCGATGCGCTGGGCATCGAACGAACCGATGGGAAAGGTGGAGGGTTGCTCGGGCGTATCGCGCGGGTTCATTCGGCCGTCTCCATCCGGGCGAGCAGTGAACGGACCAGAGTGGGCAGTCCCCCTGGTTCGCCGCCGGTCCAGATGCGGTCGGCTGCCCCGTCGAGGACGTATGCGGCGTCTTCGAGCAGGCCGCTGGAGATCTCCATGCAGGCGTCGGTGATCCGGGAGGCCGCGAGCAGCGACTGGGAGAGCACGTCGACGTAGTCGCCCGGCGGGAGCCCGGCGGCCTCGGCGGCGCTGCGGATCGCCGCCAGCTCCAGCGGGCTGAAGGCGAAGCCGAACCCGTCTTCCTTCTCGGCGTCCTCGGTCGCGGCGAAGGCCAGGTCCCGAGGTTCCGTGGGGATGCCCACGCGCGTGCAGATCTGGTCGACGGCGGTGGTCAGCTCGGCGAGGGACTCGGTGAGCCAGCCCAGTGCGGAGGCGTAGGAGGCCAAGGTGAACAGACCCGCCGGCGTGGCGGGACGCGGCTCGGAGGCCATGAACTCCTCGAGCTGGTCGGTCAGTTCGCCCACCACGCGCGGGCCGGCGGACAGCGCGCCCAGTACGGGGTGCAGGTAGGAGCGGCTGGCGACCGCCGGGTACTCGGTGGCGAGGATTCCGGAGACGCTCTGGGCGGCCTCGGTGAGAAGGCCGGCCAGAGCGGTACGGGACAGCGGGGCGCGGTCGGCGGTCATCGCTGGGGGACCTTTCGGGAAGGGGCGGCCGTGGAGTGTGCCGCTGGGGGAGGAGCTGCCGGGGCGGCCGTCGGGCGGCCGGCGGTGAGGGAGGAACGGGACCGGGCGGCCTGGACGCGGGCCTCGTCGGCGGAGGCCGTCTCGGTGTCCTGCCGCGGGCGGGTACGCAGGTGGGCCGAGCGGTAGACCGCGTAGTCCTTCCGGCTTCCGGCAGCGACGAGATAGATCTCGCGCTTGTGAGTCGAGGTCGGTGCGGCCGGGCGGAACTGGATCACCAGCCGGTACGCGACCGAGGGGTCGACGTAGACCTTGTGGAAGCCGGCGAGGCGGCCCTTCAACGGCAGGCAGTCGTCACTTCCGTGGACCAGGTTCTGCAGCTCCAGCAGCGCCAAGTCACGGATCTCATCGGGAAGTTCCCGAAGGTCGGCGATGGCGTCAGGGTGCGCGGCGAAGGCGAAGCGGGCGCGGCTCACATCGGCCTCCCCTGTACCGGACGTTGGACCGGTCCCGCCGGAGGCGTACGGGGGGCGTCCAGGCTGGCCTTCGGCGTCGTGGAGGCACTGGCCGACCGGGCGAGGGCGATACGGGCGATGCGGGCCCGGACGACGGCACCGTTGTGATCGCTGTACTCCGGCGGTTCCGGCAGCGGGCCGCTGCGGTCGTCCAGCCAGGCGCGGGCGGCGCCGATGTCGGCGAAGGCGCCCTCGCGCATCGTGTACGTGCCGGCGTAGTGATTCCACTCTTCGTGGAAGAGACGAACCGGTGCCTGGGCGGCACTGGAGTCGCGCGTCAGTGTCCACGTCTCGCACGGATCGGAGTCCGAGGTGTGGTTGTCGAGGACCTCGTACCGGGTGCCCGACTCGCGGATCTGCCGCTCGCCCCACACCGTGAGGTCGTCGGCGGGCTTCAATACGCCGTCGCGGATCTTGGCGATCTTCTCGGGCGGACAGCCGCGTTCGACCAGCCATGCCTGGGCGAAGGACACCGTGGCGTGGTAGCTCGTCTCCAAGGTGAACGTGAACCGGGTGAGATCCCGGGCGACGGCGATCGCCATGACCTGGGGCGCGCCAGGCACTCCCCACGTGGCCGACTGGTCGTGGGCGACGACGAAGCTGCGGGAGCCGTCGGGCGTGAAGTGGTGCCGGGACAGCGCCGTCAGGTCACCGGACCAGAACCTCTCCACTGCCTCCTCGGACGCGGCATCGGCGGGGGCGAGCTCGCCGAGATCGAAATCGAAGGCGAAATCGAAGTGGTCGTTCATGCCGCCACCCCCGACTGCTCAGGGGCGGGAGTGGTCAGCACCCGGTGGTTGGGACGGGTCGGACTGGTCGTGCACGCGGCGAACGGACCGTCCGGGGCGCGGAGGTGCACCAGCGCCTGGTCCAGGTGGTCGCGGTGCCAGGTCGACGGACCGGCCAAGCCGGCCTCCGTGTCGGTGAGCTGCTGCCACGCGAGCCAGAGGGCGTGCAGCCGGGCGACGGCCTCCGGGTGCTCGTGCCACTGCGCGCACCAGGGGCGAGTCGTGCTGATCTCCCGGCCGTACACCGGCAGGAGGAGGTGGTTCACCCAGTCGCTGAGTGCGGCGAGTTCGACGGCGTACGCCTCGCCGCCCAGGGCGAGGATGAACACCGAGGTGGGGCCGTCGACCTTCTCGGGGTCGGCCGCCCCGGCTTCCGCAGCGCCGTCCGTCTGCTGATCGGCAGGGGGTACGGGGTCGGGCTCGGAGCCGAGGCGGTCGAGGATGACGCCGTGGCGCCTGACCTCCGCGATGGTCCTGGCGAGGGTGCTGGCGAGGTCGTCGAGGTTCTCGTCGGAGACCTGGAACGGCTCAGGGCCGGGGGCGGAGACGGTCGGGCTGGTGTCGGACATGAGAGCGTGCTCCATCTGTGAGACGGCGACATGCCCGAGAGGATGCGGAGAATCCGCGGTTTGGCCCGGCCGGGAAAACCCGGTAGGGAGCCGCTACCCGGCCGCGCAGCGCGGACAACGCGGGAACGGCGGCGCCAGCAACTGCAGGGCTCGTGCTGCTTGCTGGGGCACGACGCCGTTCCCGAGCGCGGTGAGCTGAGCCGGGCGTCCAAGTCCCGGGGTGGCGGTGACCCAGCCGGCGTCGAGGCCCTGCATCCACTCGACGAAGTCGGCACGGAGGCGACCGGCCGCGTCCGTGGGCGCCGGCGCGGGGCGGGTGAGCGTCTCCCATCGGGCGATGGCGGCTGCGTACGCTCCCCATGGCCGCTCGACTCCTCGGCTTCCGGGGACCGCTCCGCCCACAGCGGCAGGACCACCGCCGACAGGGGAGGCCGCCACCCCTTGCCGGGGCGGCGGCCCGGGGTGCCCGTGCCGCTGCCCCGGGGTGTGGGCAGCAGCGACGCCGCCGCACTGGGCAGGGTCATGTCCCCATTGCCGTGGCGCTGGTTGGGAGATCCCTTGATCTCGTCCGACGCCTTCGGGGTCGGCAGCAGGAGCCACTCGACCTCGTCGGCCAGGTTCGGACCGTGACCCCCGCTCTTCCTCTTGGCCGGGTGCTGGGAGCCGCCGTTCTTGCCGATGTTGCTGGTCGGCGTCTTGAGGAGGGTCCCCGGCGGGCCAGGCCGTGAGGAAGGTCCGCTCGCGCCGGTGCGGGGCTCCGACGTCAGAGGCGCGAAGCACGAGCCACTTCGCGTCGTACCGGAGGTCGGCCAGGGGGCCGAGTACGGCACCGAGTGCCCGCAGAGGAGGCTGACCTGCGGTGTCTCCCAGACACCACGGGCAGTGTTCCACGTCGCCAGGGGAACCGGCGGGGGAGGTGAGGAGGCCGCGCACATTCTCGATCACTACCAAGCAGGGTCGGAGGGCCTCGACCGCACGGGCGACGTGCAGCCACAGCCCCGAGCGGGTCTGGGAGTTGAGTCCGGCCCGGCGGCCGGCGACCGAGACGTCTTTGACAGGGGAAGCCGGCCGTCAGGACGCACACGCGGGGGACGCTGGACCAGTCGACGTTCGTGATGTCGCCCAGGTTGGGGACGCCGGGCCAGTGGCGGGCCAGGATGCGCGAGGCGTTCGGATCGACCTCCGCGTGCCAGGCCAGGGTGCCGCCGAGAGCGGCCTGCACGCCCAGGTCGAGGCCGCCGTACCCGGAGCAGAGCGACCCGATCAGCGGAGGGCGGTAGACGGTGACGGGCATGTCACCGGCCCCGTACGGTCCGAGGCACGAGAGCCGTCGCCGACGCTGCGGGGGCAGTCGGTACGGCCTCATACACGGCAGTCGTGGTCCGGCCGAGGGCGGCCCGGAGCCGCGAGGACGGCGGCGAGACCGCCGTCGAGGCGGCGTGCAGGGAGTCGGCCGCTTCCCGTAGGGCCGTGTCCGCCGTCCCGAGCGCCTCGTCGATCACCCGCCCCGCCGCCTCACGAGCATCCCGGGTGTCGGGCCGGTCGTGCAGATGCTCGGTCCGTTCCAGGAATGCGAGCTGCTGCGCCACTTCCCCGAGGGCCGCTGCCGCCTCACCGGCAGGCCGTACGGCGGCGGAGAAGCTGGACACGGCCAGGGAAGTGCGAGAGCGGTGTTCCCTGTTGACGGTGCGGAAGAGGACCTCGTCGCCCAGCTCGGTGATCAACTTGCCGAGTTCGGAGATCTGCTGGGCGACGGCGACGCTGCCGGGGAGGCGGTGAGGGTCGCCGGAGACCGGGAGCTTGCCGCGCTGGGCATCGAAGGCCGAGGCCGTGGCACGTATGGCCAGGGCGTCGGCGAGAGGGTTCGTGGGCACGATGAATTCCTGTACGTGAGGACGAGCGGTGGATAGGGGGTGTCAGCTGTGGTTGCGCGAGGGCGGGCGCGCGGCGGTCGGGGTGGGCCTGGGGCCGAGCTGGCCCGGTGGAGACGGAGCGGGGCGCGGCGTACTGCGGGTGAGGGCCGCGTGCACCCGTGCCGGTGGTGGCTCGCTCAGGGAAGGAGCGGTGGCTGGCGCTCGGGAGGCTGGCCGGCCGTTCGCGGTCTGCCAGCGGGCGCGGACCTCGTCGAGCGGACCGAGCGCGTGCAGGGCGTGGTTGATGAGCCGACCGGGGGCCAGGGTCTCGTCCTCGGCAAGGGCGCGGACGGCGCGGGCGGAGGCGGCTGCGGTGCGCGTGAGGGAGGAGCGCATCACCTGCTTGCCGAGCCACTCGGCGTCACCGGCCCCCACGCCGTCGCAGATGGCGGCGAACCGGTCCTCGGACAGCGTGCCGTCGGCCAGCAGGCCGCGCCGCTGGGCCTCCCAGAGCAGGGTGATCCGGTCGATGGGCTCGCACCGGTGGTGCAACGCCCCGAGGCACCGGTAGAGCTGCCCGTGGACCGGGTCGGCGAAGTCCCCCGGACGCAGCCAATCCACCACCTCGTCCACGGCCCCTGGCCGTTCGACGAGGACGGTCAGAATGAACTCCTCGTCCTCGGCAACCCGATCGGCCTGAGCCGGCGGAAGGGCGGACGGGGCGGTGGCCGGCGGCGTCGCGGGCGCGACCGGTCGCGGTTCGGTGCCCCACCGCCGGGCGAGATCGGTGAGCACCCCCGTGAGGACGTCCGCGTAGTGCAGCGCTCCCTCGACCTCGCCTCGCAGGGCGCCCGCGCGAGCCTCCTGGTGAAGACAGATCGCGTGCTGGGTGACGGTGCGGTGGATCGCCCCCTCCAGCACCATGCGGCCGTACACCGGAGCGTGCGCCGGACGCGGACAGGCCGAGACCAGGAGATGGGCGTACGACGCCGTCAGCCCCCTGACGTGGAGGCCGGCCTCGTTGACAGCGTCGGTCACCCACGCCAGCGGCACCGGCCCCTCGCCCTCCACCGCGGGGTGGCCATCGCCTCGGAGCTTGCACAGCGCGGCGAACAGTGCTTGGTGGACCGGCCGGTAGAAGTGATCCGGCGCGAGCCACTCCAGGTGCGAGAGCTGGCCCGGGTCGAGCAGCACCGCGCCGAGGAGCGCCTGCTCGGCATTCAGCAGCGGGTTCATCGACGACCTCGTGTGCTGGAAGCGGACGGCTCACTCGGTCGGGCACGCAGATCGGCGACCGCCCGGTCGGCGGCGGCCACCGCCTCGGCGAAGTCGTCCAGCACGGTGGCGAAGGAGGGATCGGCGACGGGAACCGACCCGGCATCATCGGAGACCAGCCACCACCGGCCCTCGCGCAGGACGACCGGCGACTGCGCCAGCCGCGCGGAACGCGGCATGGGCGCGTTCATGCCGACAGCCCGAAGTCGTCGTGGCCGACGGTCTTTGCCAAGGCCCGCTCGGTGATCGCCTTCGTGGCGCGGGCGGAGGCCGGCCCGACCACCTTGGCAGAGGGCTCCTTGTACCAGGGCCGGATGCTGAGCATGGCGATCCGCAGGCCGGTGGCCAGCAGTAGCACCTTGCCCTTGGGCAGGGCGCGGATCGCGTCGGGCGGCAGGATCCGCTCGGTGCGCATGCTCACCGAGGTGGACTTGCCGCCCTCGCTCGTCGAGACCGAGACGGTCTGGACGTCGTGGTCGCCGACCTGTCGGCTGAGGCGGTCGGCGAAGTCGGCGTCGTCGATGCCCGATCCGACGATCTTGACGGTGGCGGCGGACCAGAGGGCGTCCATCCCGGCCTCGCCCCAGCACCGCTGGCCCTGCCGGTAGGACTGCAGGATCGTCATCGGGATGACGCCCCGGCTGCCCAGGTGGCTGTACAGGTCCGGGAGATCGCTGATGCGGCACACGTTGGCGGCCTCGTCGAGGACGCACAGGGCAGGCGGGTCGAGCCGTCCGCCGGAGCATTCGGCGACGATCACGGCCGCGCGCATCACGGCGTCGGCCGCTGCCGCGATGATCGCGGACGCGCTGCCTCCGCCGTCCTTGCTCAGCAGGTACAGCGTGTCGCGGGAGGTGGCGAAGGCGAGGGGCTTGAACTCGGGGAGGTCCTCGCTCGGGGTGACCCAGGCGGCGACGTCCGGGTCGAGCAGGCAGCTCGCGTACTGCCTCGCCGTCTCATAGATGCCGTCGCGGGTCTCGGTCGCGCCGGAGACCGTGCCCTGGAGCTGGGCTGCGACAGCGTCGTGGTCGGCGTCGGTGAGCAGGTCGACCGGGGTCCGGTCGGCGGGGGAGGCGAGCCAGGCCAGCACGTCGGTGATCGGCCGTCGATGGCTCGAGGCCGCCAGGAACAGGGCGCTGAGGGTATTGGACGCGGCGGTGGACCAGAAGTCGGAGCCGCTCGTCTCGTCCACGCTCGCCGCGACGAAGTGCCCGGCCAGCCGCTTCGCCCCGGCCAGGTCGCGGGCGTCGGCCAGGATGTCCCACCACATCTGGCGCGGATGGTGGGCGATCTGCTGGGGGTCGAGTGTCCAGACCGTGCCAACCTCGGCTCGGGCGTCCACCGTGGCGGTGAACGCGTCGTTCGCGGCCTTGTTGCTGGTGAGCAGGACCGGGCCGGGGGCTGCGAGGATCGCGGGGATCGCCAGTCCGGAGGTCTTCCCGCTGCGCGGGGCCATGATCGCGACGATCACGTCTTCCCAGGAGGCTCGGACTTCGGCCTGGCCCGGGTCGAGGGTGCCGAGCAGGATGCCGCGGTCGGCGGGAGCGACCTCTTTACACTCCCGGCCGCTCAGGGACGGCCGTAGGCTCTTTGCCTTGACGGTGATCTCCTTGTCCAGCAGCGGGGCCAGGTCGCCCTTGCGGGCAAGACCGGTCTTGGAACCGGAGCGCCAGCGCATCCACAGCACCAGGCCGGTGGTGATCAGCGCCAGGGTGAGCAGGCCGGGCACGACGCGGACGCCGACCAGCAGCGCGGTGGTACTCAGGGCTGGCCACAGCACCTCGGGGTGCAGCAGGGTGTCGGTGGCGCGGAACGGGGGCCACGGGCCGCTTCCGACGAGGGAGTTGGTGAGGTTGCCGGTCAGCCAGGCGAGGGAGCCGAAGGCCATGGCGGCGCCGAGGACGCCGAACAGAAGGTAGAGGAGCGCGTCGGAGCCGGTGATGGTCGACGGCGCACTGGTGCGCGGGGAAGGCACGGGAGGTTCCTTGGGGTGCGAGCGGGCGGGGCGGGGCGCGCTCGGCTCTCGTGCAGCTCACGGGCCTACTCCTTGCGGATCGAACGGAACGCTTCATTGGGATCAGCGGTCGCGGGAGAACGCGATGCGCGGGTCGACCGGCCGGGCCGCCGGTACGGAGTTGGCGGGAGCGGGCATCGGCGCCTTGCCCGGGAGACCGGCGAGGGTCGGGCTGGCGGCGAGCGCGGCGGCCCTGATCGGAGAACTACGGCCAACACCCTGGATGCGGTCGCGGGACGAGGCGGGCGCGGGGCGGTGGCGGGCCGCTACGTCCTGGGCGAGGCGGGGCTGCACCGCAACCTGGACACCGGAACGGTGCAGAGCCAGCGTGGCGTTGGCGACCTTCCCCAGGGCCTCGTCGCGGCTGGTGGCGGCGGGCAGTGTGTAGACGTCTAGGCGGTGATCGTGCCGCCAGCCGTGCTCGACCACGGCGAGTCCGGTGAGCCCGGAGGCGCGGCTGTCGACGGCCGCGACGATGCCGAGCCGTGGATG
This sequence comes from Streptomyces sp. NPDC048001, assembly GCF_043203115.1. NCBI lineage: Bacteria > Bacillati > Actinomycetota > Actinomycetes > Kitasatosporales > Streptomycetaceae > Streptomyces > Streptomyces sp. NPDC048001. The sequence continues at coordinate 740,865 of NZ_JBIDBN010000001.1, read as the reverse complement.
CTCGGCGAACGCGACATCTGGCTCGGCATGCGGAGCCCGGGACGGCATGGGCCCCGCGCCGGGTACCAGGGAGGGGTTGAACACGGCGTCCGTGTCGACCCGGAAGCCGGCGTTGCGCAGCAACGCGATGGCCCGGGTGGCGCGGCCCTGCCCGTCACGCTGCTGGTCGGTCAGGGCGTACAGGGTCGGCTCGCCTAGGACGGGGCGGAAGTCGAGCCGCTCCAGCATCCAGGTTCCGGCGGCGAGGTTCTTGGGGTTCGCGGCGACGATGCCGTAGTCGGGGTGGCGGCCGACGGTGACGTCGGCAAGCAGTTCTTCGGCGGAGGTGGGCAACACGGCTGATCCATCCGGTGCGGGCTCGATGACGAGGGAGGTCGAGGGCCGGAACGGTTCTGCTGGTGAGAGGCATACGGCGTACTCCGAGACGGGAAGAGATCAGCGACCAGGGGTGGTGGAGGGACGTACGGGTGGCAGCGCGGGACGCGCCAGGTGCGTGCGGACCGTGCGCGGTCCGGCCGACGGCGAGGGCGCGAGAGCAGCGCTCACCCGTGGCTGAGCAGAGGCCGGCAGGGCGGTCCGGTCTATCGGACTTCGGCCCTTGGACGTGAGCAGGGCCGAGTCGCACAGGACGGTGAACCCCTGGTCCTGCAGCGCGGCGAAAGCCTGGGTCACCGCCCGCCGTTGCTCGGTCGGATCGGTCATGGCCGTGGGCAGCCGGTGGTAGCGCTCCCCGTCGAATGAGACGGCGGCGATGAAACCCGCACGGTGGAGCACGGCGTCGGCGACGCGCTCCTGCGAGGAGCGCTGCTGCTCGGGGCGTGGCGGCACGCCGAGCTGGTCCAGGCGTGTGTCGACGGCGGCGAGCAGACTCGGGATGCTGCCGCCGTACCGGGCGTCAGGGCCGCCAGGTTCCGAGTCGTAGACCTCTTCGTACACCGAGGGCGCGGTGTCCCTGTGGCGGATTGCCGTCCAGCTCTCGGGGAACTCGGGGTCCTCGCTGGGCGGTTCCTGCGGCGGCGAGATGATCAGCGAACTGCCGTCGGGGAGGGCGGCGTGGACGATGTAGTCGCTCAGGCCGTATTCGACGGTGACCTCCAGGCCGCGCTGGCGGAGGGGAGCGGTGAGGCAGCCGTACCCGTGATCCTCTTTCGGATCCTCGGAGACAACAGGCGAGGAGGAGATGCTGGTCCACGCGGTGATGTGTGGTCCCTCTCGCTCGAAGGTGATCAGCGGGTTGTACTGGTGCATGGGCTTTCTCCGCGATGGGGTGTTCCAGCGGTCGGCGGCGCGGGCTGCGGGCACGCGGTGCTGGGCGGGCGGTGGTCTACGAGGATCTGGCGATCGGAAGGTTTGGTCCCGCCGGGACTCGGTGCTACGGGCGTCAGCGGGAGCGCCCCGGCACCGGTGGGCCGGGTGCCGGTGGCGCCGGGGGAGAAGCGGGCAGGGGCCCGCGCCGGTCGGAGGTGGATCGGGCGAGGGCCACGCGTGCCTGTTCGGTCCGCGAGGACTGTTCGCGGTCCGCTCGGTCGGCCAAGTAGTCGGCGGCCCGTACGAGGGCCGGGCCTTGGAAGGCCAGCTCGTCCGCGTAGTGCCAGCCGTCGGCGTTGCGGTTCTCCTCCGCCTGGCTCTCGTAGAGCTTCCGCGAGCCGGGGAGCGAGGCGTCCATGAGGGCCATGATCTGGTCCCACTCGCGCTGGAGCTGTCCCGCCCGTTCCAGGGTGGTGTCGATCCCGCGCAGCCGGCGGAGGTCTTCGCTGGCCGGCCCCTCGACGTAGTCAGCTCCACGGGCGGCGGCGCGGACGCCGGCTAGGACTTCGGGACCGTGGGCGAGGAAGACCTCCACGTGTTTCCACGCCTCGGCGTCGCGTTTCACCTTGCCGTCCTCGTATCCCTGCTCGTCGACGGGCCAGCCGTCGCCGTCGCAGAAGGAGTCCGAGACCGCGTCCCAGGCTTCGGACGCCTGCCTGATCCCGGCGGCGGCGGAGGCCAGCGCCGGGCTGTGCCTCCGCCACGCCAGGCGGTCGGTGGACGGCGGCGGCGGATTCTCGGCCAGGCCGGAAGAACTGGGAGAAGCAGACATGATCGATCCTCCGGACGGACCCTACGCCGACATGCGGGCGTCGGTGTCGAACGGTTCGCGTTCGGCCGGGTGCAGGATGTGCTGCGTGATGAAGGAGCGGCCGGCGACCTTCCACAGGCCGCGGCCCTTGGTCAGGGCGGACACCGCCTGGGTCTCGACTCCGGTCAGGCCGAGCAGGGAGGTGGCGGCGGCGAGCTGGTCGGGCTCTTGGCGGTAGATGACGCGGGTGGAGCAGTCGGCCAGGAGGCCCTCGGCCAGCACCCGGCCGCGTGAACCGGCATCGCCCGCCGAGAGCAGATCGCTGAGCCGGTGGATGACCATCAAGTTCGCGATGCCGAGACCACGGGAGAGCTTCCACTGGCTCTGCATCCGTTCGAGCAGGCCGACGTGCCTCATCAGTCGCCACGCCTCGTCGTAGATCACCCAGCGCCGGCCGCCGTCGGGGTCGGCGAGGGCGGACTCCATCCACGCGCTCGCGCAGGTCATCGCGAGGACCAGGGCGGTGTCGTCTCCGGAGCCGCCGAGGCGGGAGAGGTCGATCGACAGCATCGGTGCGGTCGGATCGAAGGCCACCGTCGAGGGGGCATCGAACATTCCGCTGAGGTCGCCGTGCACCAGGCGGCGCAGGGCGTGCGCGAGGTCCTGGGCGGCCGACCCGAGGTGTCCGGCCTGGTGGCCGATGGCCCGGTCGAGGCGTTCGGGTGAGCCGAGAGCGTGCGCGATCTCTCCGAGCAGCGGCACGATGCCACGGGCGGTGGCCTCGGCGACGACCAGGTCGAGGGCGAGGTCGAGGGCGGTGTGCTCCATCGGCAGCAGGTCGCGCTTGAGGACGGTGCGTGCCAGGCCGGCCAGGAGCAGGAGACGGCGCTTTCGGACCTCGGTGGCCCAGTCGTCCTCGCTGACGGAGGCGGGCCGGGCCGGGGCGTCCAGCGGATTCAGCCGGCCCGGGAGGCCGGGGCCCAGGGCGATGCTGTAGCCGCCGAGGGCCTGTGCGACGCCGGTCCACTCGCCCTTGGGGTCGCAGGGGATGTAGATCCGGTAGCCGTGGGCGATCGACCGGGTGGCGATGGACTTCGCCAGCGCGGACTTGCCCATGCCGATGATCCCGGCGAGGACCGCGTTGGGGTTCGTGAAGCCCTCGATCCGGCCGCTGCTGTACAGCGAGAAAGGATCGAAGCAGAAGGCGGCTTCGGCGTGGACGTCGCGGCCGATGAAGATGCCCTCCGCCCCCAGGCCGCCTTCGGCCACGAAGGGGTAGGCACCCGAAGCGGTGGCGGTGGTCATTCGGTGGGCGGGCAGGCGGAGCTTGCCGCCCCGGGCCGAGGACGGACCGGGACGACCGGTCGGCGGGTAGGTCGGCCGCAGCTCCGGGTCGAGGGTTTGCTCGGCGCGGTGCTTGGGCGGTGTTCCGGCGAGGCGCGCCTGTCGGCGGGCTTCGGCGAATCCGGCTCGGGCGGCCCTCTGCTGGGCCCGCGAAGCGTTGTGCGGCACGTACAGGGGAGAGGCGCTGGCGCGGGTACGGGGCATGAATGTTTCTCCAGACAGGTGATGGAGTCAGCGGCGGACGAGGCCGGTGAACGGCGTGTGCAGGTCGGCCGGGGTGGTACGGCGGCGCATCAGGTGCGCGGCGCGCTGGTGGCGCTGGCAGATGGTCAGCTCCGGTGCCCCTTCGGGCAGGCCGGCCTGGCACGCCTCGGGCTCGGGTACCTCGCCCGAATCCGGCCGGGGCGCCGCGTGGTAGGCGGCGTGGAGGTGGTCGGCGGCCTGCCAGATGCGGGTGCGGGCGGCGCGAAGCTGGTCGCCTTCGATCGGCACGAGCTGACCGGTGCGGGCGGCGTGGGCGTCGAGCAGCCCGTGCACCGAGACGAGGTGCGCGTGCAGAGCGTCCAACTCGATCCGGGTGGTGACGAGCGGGCCGCCGGGGATGTTGAGCGCACGGTGGAAGTCGAGCGCGGCGGTGGCGAAGGGCATGAAGTCCTGCGCGATCGGGCTGGCGGTGCGGGACATGCGGGTGCTCTTTCGAAGGGAGGGAAGGGCCGGCGTCAGGCGGAGAGCGCGAGCGGCAGAGCGGCGGCGGTGAACGCTTCGGCCTGCTGCCAGGTCAGCGGCCGGACGTCGAGCTGGGCACCGACGGCGGCGGTCTCCACGACCGCGCAGGCGGAGCGGAGTTCGTCCTCGGAGTCGGCCGAGACGGTCAGCAGCCCGGTCAGGGCGACATCGGCGTGGCCCGCGATGAGCTGGCGCTCGCGGGACTTGATGTCCTGGTACTCGATCGAGTCCGCCTCGGAGTCGACCTGGCCGCGCCGGGCCCGCTCGGCTGCATCGGCGATCACACTGGCCTTCTTGCGCTGGACGTCGCGCAGCGCGGCGTCCAGTCCCTTCGGCTCGTAGGAGAGCGACAGCGTGCGCCGGACGCCGCCGGTGAACAGGAGCTGGTGCAGGAAGCCGGCCGACGTCTCGGTCCTCGGCCAGTTCTCCACCCAGTACGTGGCATGGACGGCCGAGTCGGTCGCGATGTGGTCCGCCTTCTCGACGACCACGACGGGTCCGGCGGCGGCGGACTCGGCCTCGGGACGGCCAGCGGTGGACCACCGGTCCAGCGCCGTGAGGGCCTTGGGGTCGTAGGCGGTGCGCACGACGGCGGCGATCTCGCGGGCGGTGAGCCAGCCGGTGGGGTTGAGCCCGGCGGTCCGCGCGGCCTGGTCGAAGGCGGATGTCAGCTGTGCCAGGACGCTGAAGGAGCCGGTCAGGCCACCGCCGGCCTGGTTGATCAGCCGTCGCGCGGCCTTGGTGTCCAGCGCCACCGCGACGTATGCCTCGTGGGGTGCCGCTGCCGGGCCCGCGCTCTGGATCAGCTCGCTGTAGATCGCGCCAGCCATGGGGGCGTGGGGTCGGCCGTGTTCTTCCCAGTAGCGGCGCAGCGTGTCACCGGAGTCCGGGACGGTGCGCTCGATCACCTGGATGCGGGCGACCTGCCCGGTACGGGCCAGCGCGGCCAGCGCGCGTCCCCAGCCGCTGACATTGGCCTGCTGGGTGCCCGGGTCGAGCAGCGCGTAGGCACGGGAGGAGACCTTGACCACGGCGGTCAGCGTGCCGCGGTGGGGATCGTGGACCGCACCGTACCGGCCGTCGGGGGCGGTGACCACGCGCAGGCTGGCGGCGGTGCCGGGAAGGTGGAGGAGTCCCTCGCGGGTCGGCCGACGGGAGGGCCGCGTGAGCCAGACGAGCTGGCCGCGCATCCGGCGCAGGCCGTACCGGGTGACGATCGGAGCCCACTCCGCCAGGGCACGGCCACGGTGGCGGACGAAGACGAACAGGGCGATGACGGCCCACAGCGGGATGAGCGGGAGGGCACCGACCACGCCGCGGGTGAGGACGACGGCGAGAAGGAGAAGGCCGGTGAGGCTGGCGACGATCAGCTGCGGGGCGGTCAGCCCGAGCAGGATGCCGCGCCTGCTGCGGTGGGGGAACTTCACGGTGGCCGTAGGGGCCTGGTGCTTGCCGGACATGGTGGTTCCAGACGGTGGGAGCGGGCGAAGGACGGGGCGCGCGGCGCTCTTCTGGAGGTCATGAGGGGACTCCTCTGCTGGTCGGTCAGGGTGGGGCGGGCCGTGGTGTACAGCCCGCCCCGGGTGTGATGGGTCAGGAACCCGACGGCGGCTGGGTGGGGAACACCCAGTTCGTCGGCGTCGGAGAACCGGTGGCCGACGGTCCGGCGGGAGGTGGCGGCACAGTCACGGGGCCGACAGGCGGCAGGGAGGTCATGCTGCCGCCCGGTGCCGACGCGCCGACGAGATGGTCGGAACTGCTGGTGACGCCGTGGACGGCCACCTCGGACCCTTCCGCTTCGTCTGTGCCAGGACGCGTGATCAGCGGTGGGATCCCGGGCCGCTGGATGAGGGCCCGGCCCTTGTCGCCGGTGGCGTTCGGGTCCTCGCCGTAGCGGAAGCGGGTCTGCTGCTTGGGCGGACCGGCGTCGATGCCCTCCTTGCTAAGGGTGCCGCCGGCGGGGTTGATGCCGGAGGCGACGCCATCGGCGCCCGCACCGGGGACCTGGTTCGGCCCCTGGGGAGCGGGGGCGCCGGTGCCGGCCTGCATCGCCAGGGTGGCCGCGGTCTTCGCCGCCCCGGCGGCGACCGCCATGCCGGCGACGCCGGTGCGGTGCAGGTCGTCGTGGCCGCCGCCGTCGCTGGCCCAGTGCACGAACTTGTACGTCGCATACGGGCAGAGCAGCACGAGGACCATCACGACGATGCCCGCCATCGCGTCGGACAGGGCGGCCATCCCGTCGCTCGCGTCGCTCTTGCCCATGGCGGAGACGCCGATCAGGAAGACCACCGTCATCAGGAGCTTGGAGACGATCAGGGTGGCGGTGGCCTCGATCCAGCCGCGCCGCCACCGCTTGGCGACCTCCCAGCCACCGCCGGCTCCGGCGAACACGGCGAGCGAGACCATGATCAGGACGCCGACCTTGCGGGCGACCATGACGCCCCAGTACAGGAAGGCGCCAATCGCGCACCCGAGGGCGACCAGGGCTGGGACGCCCCAGCCGAGGCCGTACATCGCACCCAACTGATTGACCTTCACCACGCGCCGGATCGCGTCGTCGACGGAGGTGTTGGCTGCATGGAACAGTCCGTCGGAGAGGGCGTCGACCACGGTGATGGCGACGGTAGTGAAGGCGATGGCGGAGAAGCTGAAGAGGACGCCGGTCATGGTGCCGAACGCGGCCTGAGCAAGAGCGCGTTCATCGCGTCGCCAGGCCGCGGTCATGAGCTGGATGCAGAAGATGCCGACGGTCAGAGCGAGCCCGATGGGCAGCAGGAGCTCGTAGTTGTCCCGGAACCATCCGGCGTTGAGGTCGATCGCGGTCGTCTCGTTGACGGCCTTCGCGGCGAGATCGGCCGCGCTGGCCGCCAGTTCACCCATCGACTTCGCGATCCACGCGCCGATGCCGTCGGTGACGGTTCCGGCGGGGTTGGTGGCGAAGTCGACGGCTCCGCACACCTTGTCCATCAGCGGGAAGTCGCAGACTCCCATGGCGATACCTCCTTTCCTGAACGGGGATTAGGGCGCGACGGACGGCATGACGCCGACCAGGGCACAGGGACGGTCGGGCCGACACTGGACCGCGAGGGTGGTGGCACGGCTCTCCGCGCCGCCGGCGGGCGAGCCCTTCCAGGCGATCGACTGCTTGCCGGAGACCGTGACGGCGTAGACGTACGCCTCGGTGATCGCGCCGGGGTCTTCCTGCAGGGCCCGGGTGAACGCGTTCGGGAAGTGTCCCTCGTGCACGTTGGCGGTGGCGAACTGGCCGTTGGCGGCCATCTCCTTCCACAGCACCGCCGAGGGGACGACCTTGTCGACCGAGGCCGGGTCGGCGTACTTGGTCTCCGTGGTCAGCCACCCGTGCAGAGCCTTCCGCAGCTCGGGCTGCGAGTACGCGCGGGTGTCGTAGGACCACATCGCTGCTGCGGCTGCCTTCCCGTACGCGATCGGGTCATGGGTCTTCGGCGGGACGGGAAGGGCACGAGGAACTGTGTGCGGAGTGGACGACCCGGATGCCGAAGGGGCCGAAGAGGGGCCCGAGGGTGAACTCGGCGGTGGAGCAAGGGATTCGGAAGGGCCCCTGCCGTCGCGGGTGAGGTACGCGGCCAGGCCGGCGAGGGCGACGAGCACCACCAGGACGACGGTGCCGAGCAGCGCCCGGCGCCGCACGCGAGGTGCGCCGCCGGGGTGGGTGGAGTGCTGACTCATCAGTGGACCTGCGTCCCCAGCGTGCTGAAGAAGGCCACCACGCCGTTCGCCGCGCCGAGCAGAAGGGCCGCGCCGGCGCTCACCAGCACGCCCTTCTTGCCGTTGGCCTCCGCCTGGTGGCCGCCGGAGTGGTGACCCCAGGCCCAGACGCCCGCGCTGACTGCGAGGGCGCCGACCACGGCGATGAGCCCGAAGAGATTGATCGAGCCCATCACCTGCTTGAGGACGGACAGGCCCGGCAGACCGCCCTCGTTCGGCTTGATTCCGGGATCGTAGGCGAGCTGAATGACCTGGTCAGCGAGATACATGGGGAACTCCAGTTCGATTGCATGCACGTCAAAGCCCGCTGGGGCGAAGCGGCGGTGCGAGGAAAGGGGAAGGGGGGAGAAGCGCCGGTCAGACGACTCGGCGGGCCGCGAGAATCCGCGGTTTCCAGGAGGCGAGGGTCGTGATGCGGACCACGTCGCCGGTGCGCGGGGCGTGGACGATCAGGCCCTGCCCGATGGCCATCCCGACGTGCTCGGGTACGGAGGCCGTCCCCTCGGTGAAGAGCAGGTCACCCGGCTGAAGAGCATCGACCGACACCGCCTTGCCCTCCTTGACCTGCGTGTACGTCGTCCGCGTCAGGGTGACCCCGGCGGCCTTGTACGCCTGCTGCATCAGAGAGGAGCAGTCACACCGGCCCATGGCGTCCTTGCCGTGGGAGCTCGTGCAGGTCCCGCCCCACTGGTATGGCGTGCCGAGCTGGCCGAGCGCCCACCGGATCGCCGTCTGGACCTCCGGAGGAGCGTTGGCGGGGATCTTGTACTCGGGCGGCAGCGCGCCGGGCGGGATGGTGCCGAAGTCGGTCCCGTCCCCCTCGGCACTGCAACCGCCCGCGATACCAGGCGAAGGGCTGCCGGTGCCGGCCGAGCCGGACGGCGAAGGGTCCGGTGACGCGCCACCGGCCTTCGGCAGCAGGGGCTCGATGGCCTTCTGTAGAGCGGTAGCAAGCGGCTCCCACTTGGCGTACGCCTCCGGGAAGCCCGACCTCTGCACCGCCTGCGCGGCCTGCGTGACGGACAGGGACTGCCAGCCCGAGACGTTCTTGAGCCCCTCGTAGAACTTGGTCGAGGCGTGCACCGGGTCGAGGATCTCGTTCGCCGTGCCCCAACCCATCGACGGACGCTGCTGGAAAAGCCCCAGCGAGTCGCGGTCGCCGTAGGTCAGGTTCCGAAGGCCGCTCTCCTGCAGGGCGGTCGCCAGGGCCACGACCTGCCCGCGGGCCGGGATGTTCATTGCGACGCCGGTGGCCTGGATCGTCTTGGCGTTGGGCACCTGCTCGACCGGGTCGTCCAGGCCCGGCACGGAGACCGATCCCTTGTCTCCGCCGTCCAGGATGGCCTTCACCTGGGCGGCGACGGCGGCGGTATCCACATCCTGTGCCCCGGCGGTCGAGCAGGCGGCCGAGGCGGTCCCGGCCCCGATGGCGAGAATCGGAACGGCCAGCAGCAGCGGAGCGGTTGCGCAGAGACCGACGACGCCCTTGGTGGTCTTCTTCATCGCCGCCACCGTTCACCGAGGCGGCGGTGCCGGCCGGGTGACGGCGTCGGGTCGGAGCGCGGAGGTATCAGGGCATGCTGCATCGCAGCGGCTCCTCGGTGTTCGTAGGAGGCGCGGTGCCGACTTCTCGTGCAAAGCCGTCGGCACCGCGCCGATGTGCATCCGCCGCTCGGGCGGGCCCGGGTCAGAGGAGTTGGTAGCTCCCGGACGCCGGTCTCAGGTCATGCGCGGCAGCCAGCCGCGCTCGTAATCTCAGGCGGTACACAGGGGCTCCTGACGGTGTGCGGGAAGGAAGAGGGCAACGTGCCTCCGATACCGCTCGACTGGACGAGACAGCACGGATAAGTACAGGTCAGCGGGGTGGAGCGAGGCTCCTGCCCGGTGACACGGCGAGACAGTAGACAGGGATTCCGGCCGCACCAAACGACTCCCGGACCGGGGCCGCAGCACGGCCCGCCTCGTTAGGTGCGGCCGGTGATCGCCGCTAACCTCCAGCACAACCCCGCCCCGGAAGGACGCCGTTGAGCCCTGCCCGGAGCGGTCCCGGCCCTGCCATGCCCTGAGAGAGGCCCTTCCCATGAGCTACACGCTGCACCGAGGCGACGCCCTGACCGTGCTGAAGTCTCTTCCGGACGAGAGCGTCAACGCCGTGATCACCGACCCGCCGTACAACTCCGGCGGCCGGACGAGCTCGGAACGCACCGGACGGACCGCGCGCGCCAAGTACGTCACCAGCAACAGCGCCCACGACCTCGCCAACTTCCCCGGTGAGAACCGCGACCAGCGCTCCTACCGCTCTTGGCTGACCGAACTGCTCACCGAGGCGTACCGGGCCTCGACCGAGCACGCGGTGGCCATGGTCTTCTCCGACTGGCGCCAGGAACCGACCACGTCCGACGCCCTACAGATGGCCGGGTGGACCTGGAGCGGCACCATCCCGTGGATCAAGCCCGCCAGCCGGCCCCGCAAGGGCGGGCCGAAGCAGGACTCCGAGTTCATCATCTGGGGCGTCAAGGGATCCCTCGACAACACCCGCGACCTCTACCTGCCCGGCCACTACATCGCCTCCCAGCCCCGCAAGGACCGGGTGCACATCACCCAGAAGCCCGTCGGGATCATGCAGCAGCTCGTACAGGTCTGCCCCGAAGGCGGCACCGTCCTCGACCCCTTCACCGGCAGCGGCTCCACGGGCGTCGCAGCCCTTCGCGAGGGACGTCGCTTCGTGGGCGTCGAGCTGTCCTCGCACTACGCCGACGTGGCCGAGCAGCGGCTCCGCGCCGAGCTGACCAAGGACGACTTCGACCTGGCCGGACCGGAGGCGTGACCATGAGAGCGGAGAGAGCCCGGGGCCGGCGGGCCGCAGACGCCGAAGGGCGGCTGGTGCATCGAGAATCCGATGCACCAGCCGCCCTTCTCGTTGCGTCACGCCGCCTCGAACGCCCGCCGGATCAACGGCGCCGCCTTCTCAAGGTCCGCCGCCGAGGCGAGACGCACCTCCAGGTCCCCGGTCCCCAGGTGTCCGACGCCGCGCATGTCCCGGGTGAAGCCCTCCTCCAGCACGACCGAGTCCGGGTCGAGTCTGAGATAGACCAGGATCGCCCCGTGCTTCGGACGGAAGATCACCGATGCCACGTTCACCAGCCGTCGGTAGGCGATGTAGTGCCGCAGCGGCGCCACCTCGACCTCGCCCCACGCCGTGAGCGCCTCGTCCAGCTCCGCGTACAGGTCCCGCAAGGAATCCGGCACTAGGCTGGCACCCGTAGGCATAGGAGTCGCCGGTGCCGCCTGCACGCTGCCGACCACCGCGTCCCGCTCCCGGCTCCGCCGAGACGAAGGGACGCTCGGCGAGCCGGGCAAGGAATCGACAAGCAGCAGACTCAGCAGGCCGCCATCGAAGACCCGGTAGCGCACCAGATCGATGCGCTCGGGCAACCACTGCACGGCCACACGGTCATGGTGGGAGAAGCCCGCCGCGATGCAGACCATCCGCGGACGCTGCCAGTCGATCGACTCGGCCGCATCCGCGCCCAGCACCTTCCGGACCAGCGCCTCGAACTCGTGCTGCGCCGAACGCAGCCAGGATAGGTACGAGACGGCCTGCGACAGCACCCCGCTGTCGGAACCCTTCTTGAACTCGATCACCACCGGGCTGCCGTTCTCATCCAGCCCCAGCGTGTCGATCCGCCCTCGATGCCACGGACCGGTCGCGTACTCCGACGCCACGAACCGGATACCGAGCATCTGCTCCAGACCCGCCTCGACCCGCCGCTGCAGCTCCACCTCCAGCGCCACCGTCGAACCGGACAGCTCGACATCCCGCCCGTCCGCGTCCTGCCGGAACAACATCAGCTCGGCCACCAGCGTCCCCCTCCGTGATCACTACAAGAGGAGCAATCGAAACCGGCCTGCGGGTATTCCAGCGGATACCTGCGTCTCCTGTCTCGTCGGGCTACCGCTCGCTGTTTCTCAGCCAACGTGGACGCCTCGGGGCCGTTCACGGAAGATGATCAGCTGCGTTGGGCTTGCCAGATTCGGACGGGTGCTGGACGCGTCACGGCGCTCGCGAAGTGGGTGTGGGGATCACCCCCAGGGCGGCGTGGCTCAGCGTCGGATAGCGACGACCTCGACCTCTGCGTTCATCGCGCGCAAGCGACGTGCCGACTGGAGGAGGGAGACCTGGGCGAAGGCGAAGAGGGAGTCGACAGTGATCTCCTTTCCGTCCTTGAGGAGGATGGCGAGCACGACCTTCAGCGTGCCGAAGTCGCTCAGGAGACGGTGCTCGGGAGTACGGTCCGCAACCTGCCCCAGGAAGGCGCTGCGGATGGCTTTGTCGCTGCGCAGGGTTTCGACGGCGGTGACCGCCTGGGCGAAGAGGTGGTTCAGCGGTGCGGTGCCGTTGCTGCTGGTGGCCTTCTTGACGCAGATCAGCTGGTTGTCCGGGCCGAGGACATCGCAGACCTCCAGGCCGCCACCGTTGAACTTGTCCGTGACGATGTTCTTCTTGTCGAAGAGGAGGTAGCCCTCCTGGCCTGCCGCCTGCTTGTTGTACCAGTCCTCATCGTGAGAGTCCCGCCCCTTGGCGTTCGGTACTCCCTTTGGCCAGGCGGGCAGTTGGACGCTGGCCGACTTGCCGAGCAGTTCCCGGAGCTCTTCCTCCAGCGTCTCGAGGAATCCGGCTCCCACCTCGTACCACTTTCCGTGGCCGTAGAAGTACCGCACTGTTTCCACAGGGACGTCCGCGATGAGCCACTCCTTGCCGGTGGTCGCGGCGCTGGCCGGCGTTTTCAAGTCGTCGTCGCTGAACATGACGACCCGGACTTGGCCGAGCGCCTTGAGGCGCTCTCCCTCGGTCTTGTCCGAGACGAAGCCGAGGAGGACCGGAAGGTCCAGGTCGGTGACGTCGATGCTGCGGCTACCCGAGCTGATCCGGAACGCCTGGGCGGAGCCGAAGCCCTCCTGGCAGCTCTCCGGAACTCCCAGCGTGAGCCGCGGGTGAGTAGGGTCGGCGAGCATGCGCTCAAGGACTGCCTGGGCGTCCACCGCCTTGCGGCTGCGCTTGTCCAGCGTACGGAGCCGATCGACGAAGCCCAGTTCGGGCAGCGGATCCGGGCGCGAGCAGACCTCCTCTATCGCGCGCAGGTCGTTGAGGAATTCCTCCGGGGTGGTGGCCAGCGGCAGCTTGATGGTCGACTCGGAACACTCGACTCGAACATGCTTGGAGCTACCGGCGGGCAGTGAGGTCAACGGGATGCCGCTGACCGTTCCACAGATGCGGCGGACGACTGCGCCGAACCGGTCGAGTCCGAAGCCGTCGATACGCTCTCCCCGGGCGACGGAGTACTCGTCGACGCGCCCTCGTCCGTCCATGATCTGGTTGCGCACCTTGATGATGCCGTCCTCGTCGAGGCAGCGGGTGGCGAACTCCAGGCCGAACTCATCATCACGGTAGTACGGGTCCAGCATGTGCTGGCCGACCCCGTAACTCAGGGCGTACAGGCCGCGCTCGGTGCGCATGAGTACCAGGCCGGCAGCAGAGTGATTCCGTTCGTTGACCTCCAGGCCGGTGATCCGTTCGACGGCCGGGCACCAGTCGGCGCGGTCTCGGGGGATTCCTCCGTTCACCAGCAGGCCGGTGACGCCCTCCCAGGCGAACCCGCGGACCTGGTAACCGGGTCTGTCGAGATAGTGGGGGCGCACAAGAGTGCGGAGTTCCACCTCGCCACCGTTGGGAACAGAGAGCCGGTGCAACGTGGACTTTCGGGTGCCGGTACTGCTCTTCTCCTTGGCGGCCACGTCATGCTCCTTTGAGTCGAGGTGCCGGAGGTCGGTGCCGCGGGGTCGTTCTCCTCGATCCGCGTGACTTCGTGCCCACGCCCGGTTCTCCTCCGGTGCGGTGGTTGTGTGCGGCGGAGTCCTTGGCGCGTGACACCCAGTGAACAGGAGCTAGTTAACGCTGTCAACTGAATGTAACTTGGAGATCCGAGCGTGAACGGTGTACGGTCGCGTCATGACCGGAGGAAACGAGGCGCCCGATGCCACGGCGACCGCTGCGGAGATCGCGCGGTTGGCGGGCGTGACGCGTGCTGCGGTGTCCAACTGGCGCAGGCGTCGTTCGGACTTCCCCGCGCCCGTAGGCGGCACCTCGGCGAGTCCCCTGTTCTCGCTCGCCGAGGTACGGCAGTGGCTGGACGGGCAGCGCGACGGGCGAGAGGTCAGCGGGGAGGTCCGGCTCTGGCAGGCGCTGCGCGGTGCCTACGGCGAGGAAATGGCCGGGGCGCTGGCTGCTCTCGGGGAATATCTCCGGGGCGATGCGGAAGACCTTGCCGACCAGGCGGCCCGAGAGGCGGTGGACGGGCTGGTCGCCGACCGGACGCCCACCGAGGTGATGGATGCTCTGGTCGCCCGTCTGCTGGAGTCCACCGCGCGCGCCGCGTTGGACGGGGCCTCGACATTGCGACTGTCTCGCGCGGTCCGAGAATTCGCTGGTGAGACCTCAGGCACCGTCTTTGACCCTGCGTGCGGCATCGGCTCGCTCCTCGTTGCGGTGGGCGGCGGTGCGGTCCAGAACAGGCTGGGGCAGGACACGCAGGCGGATGCGGCACGCGTAGCCCAGGTGCGTGCGGCCTTGGCTGCCACTGGGGCGGCGGCGCCGGTTCAGGTGGTGGTAGGCGACTCATTGCGGGCTGACGCGTTCCCTGATCTCCGCGCGGACCTGGTCGTGTGTGAGCCTCCGACGGCCGTGGCCGACTGGGGTCGCGAGCAGTTGCTCGTCGATCCGCGTTGGGAGGCTGGTGTGCCGTCGCGCGGGGAGAGTGAACTCGCCTGGCTTCAGCATTGCTACCACCACACGGCACCCGGCGGGCGAGCCGTGGTGGTCCTGCCGGCATCGGTCGCCCATCGCCGCTCCGGTCGCAGAATCCGTGCGGAGTTGGTGCGTCGCGGCTGCGTCACCGCGGTGGTGGCTCTACCGCCCGGCCTCGCTGCCAGTCACGCACTTCCGCTACACCTGTGGCTGCTGGGCCGTCCCTCCTTCCCCGGGCGGGCGGCGGGGACTGTACGGATGGTGGATCTCAGCGCAAACAGCCCAGACGGGCCGTGGGACCCTCAGCCGCATCAGGAGGCGGAGGTGCCGCTGATCGATCTGCTGGACAACGAGGTGGACCTCACTCCCAGCCGCTACGTACGTGAGCCGGAACCCGACTACGCGGTGGAGTACGCAAAGCTGCGTGAGGATCTGGACAGGCGCCTGCGCCTCCTTCGGGCGCTGCTTCCCGAGCTGCCACCACGTGGCCGGGCCGACGCCCTGGACGATGGCGTCCCGGTGGCGGTGAGCGACCTGCTGGCCGCCGGCCTGGTCAGCCTGGACGGTGACGAGCTCACCTCCGTCAGCGATCAGTTGGACCCCGACTACGTGCGTGGGTTCGCTGGCAGCGCGGCGAACGTCCGTCGTAGCACGTCCTCCTCGGGTACGTTCCGAGCGGACCTGCAGGCGGCGCGCCTACCCCGCATGGATGTTGAGCGACAACGCCGCTACGGCGACGCCTTTCGCTCGTTGGGCGCGTTCGAGCGCGAACTCGCCGAACTCGCCAGCATGGGCGACCAGGCTGCGCGGCTCGCCCGTGACGGCCTCACCGGCGGCGCACTCGATCCGCCGCCGACCCGTAACGGCGGGAACGCCGAGCACCAAAGCACGACGACCAACGGAGACGCCGCAGTGGGGCGAGAGGACAGGACACTTTGAGCAAGAACCAGGAACTGGCCGATTTCATCTGGTCGGTGGCCGACCTCCTGCGCGGTGACTACAAGCGCTCGGAGTACGGAAAGGTCATCCTGCCGCTGACGGTGCTGCGCCGACTGGACTGCGTCATGGCTCCGACCCGCCAGGCGGTGTGGGACCGGGCGGCCTCCTACACCGGAGAGAACAAGGACGGACTGCTCCTGGCGGCGTCCAAGCTGAAGTTCTACAACCTGTCCGAGCAGACCTTCGACACGATTAGCAGTGACGCGGCCAACGTGGCGAAGAACCTCAAGGACTACATCCGGGGGTTCTCCTCGGAGGCCACCGAGATCATCAACCGCTACGAGTTCCACCTCCAGATCGACCGCCTGGACAACGCCGACCTGCTCTACCAGGTGGTGCGGAAGTTCGCTGGCCTGGACCTGAGCTTCGAGGCCGTGGACAACCACGACATGGGCTACGTCTTCGAGGAGCTGATCCGCAAGTTCGCCGATGCCTCCAACGAGACCGCCGGTGAGCACTTCACCCCTCGCGAGGTCATCGAGCTCATGGTCGAGCTGCTGCTCGCCCCGGATGACGACCGGCTGAACGGAGAGGGCCAGGTCGTCAAGATCCTCGACCCGGCCTGTGGCACCGGCGGCATGCTCTCGGCAGCTGAAGAGCACATCCGCAAGCTGAACCCGCGCGTGCGCGTCAACCTGTTCGGACAGGAGCTGAACGCCGAGTCGTACGCGATCTGCCGCTCCGACATGCTTCTGAAGGGCCACACGGCCAAGAACATCCGCTTCGGCAACTCCTTCAGCCAGGACGGCCACGACGGCGAGACCTTCAATTACATGCTCGCCAACCCGCCCTTCGGTGTGGAGTGGAAGAAGGTCGAGAAGGTCGTACGCCAGGAGCACGAGGACCGCGGATTCGACGGCCGCTTCGGAGCCGGCCTGCCGCGGATCAACGACGGCTCGCTGCTGTTCCTGCAGCACATGATGAGCAAGATGCAGCCGCTCAAAAAGGACGCGGCGGGCGACGAGGTCGGTGGCACCCGCTTGGCCATCGTTTTCAACGGTTCCCCTCTTTTCAGCGGTGCAGCGGGGTCAGGCGAATCGGAGATCCGCAGGTGGATCATTGAGCACGACTACCTGGAGGCGATTGTTGCCCTCCCTGACCAGCTCTTCTACAACACCGGCATTTCCACGTACTTCTGGATCGTCACCAACCGCAAGTCAGACGACCGCAAGGGCCGCGTAATCCTCCTCGACGCCCGCGACCAGTGGACCAAGATGCGCAAGTCTCTCGGCGAGAAGCGCAAGGAGATCACGCGGGCTCAGATCGGACACATTTGTACGATCTACCGTGACGTGTTGAGTATCGCTGGCGACGAGACCCATCCGGATCATGGGCGCGTGAAGGTCTTCACCAACCGGGACTTCGGCTACCAGCGCATCACTGTAGACCGGCCCCTCAGGCTTCGATTCGAGCTGACCGAGGACAGCCTTGCCCAGCTCGGTGCGTCGGCCGCCGTGAAGAAGGCTGTGGGAGGCGAGGCTGTGGTCCAGCTGCTAATTGCTGCGCTCAAGCCGTTGATCGGTTCGCAGTGGTCCGCAAAGGCTGAGGCATGGGATGCCCTGCGGGCGGCCATGGTGGCTGGGGGTGTGCTGTGGCCCTCCGTCGCACCGTTCCAGAAGGCCCTGCGCGATGCCGTAGGAGTGACCGACCCAGACGGCGAGGTTCAGCTCATCAAGGGTAGGCCTGAACCTGACCCCGAACTGCGCGACAACGAAAACGTACCGCTGGGCGAAGGCATTGACGAGTACCTTGCGCGCGAGGTACTGCCACATGTCCCTGATGCCTGGATCGCAGAGACCCGCAACCCGAAGACGAAGGAGGTGGAGCGGTGCAAGGTGGGGTACGAGATCCCCTTCGCCCGCCACTTCTACGTCTATACGCCGCCGAGGCCGCTGTCGCAAATCGATGCCGAGCTGAAATCGCTGGCGTCGGACATTCAGGACATGCTCGGGGAGGTGGCTGGATGACCTGGCGCAGCGTACGACTGAAGCACCAGTACCGCGTGATCGATTGCCGCGCAGGAATGGACCAGCCTCCATTGCTGGCTGTTTCGATCCACCACGGTGTCGTCCCGCGTGATTCCCTGACCGATAAATTGCCTCGTGCTGAAGACCTGAGCCACTACAAGGTGTGCCTGCCCGGAGATATCGTCCTGAATCGGATGCGGGCATTTCAGGGGGCGATTGGGATTTCTCCAGTGCGGGGTCTGGTGAGTCCGGACTACTTGGTGATGAGACCGAACCGTGATACGGACGCGAGGTATTTGCATCATCTTTTCCGATCTCATTGGTTTGTTGGTGAGATGATTTCGCGGCTTCGCGGAATTGGTGGCACCGAGAGTGGTAGTGTCCGCACGCCGCGAATCAATTCGGAAGACCTTGGCGACATTTCCGTTCCCCTACCGGCCTTGGAAGAGCAGCGGCGCATCGCTGACTTCCTCGATGCCGAGTCCGCTCAGATCGATCGACTGGTGGAATCTCAGCAGCAAATCTCTGCCAAGCTGACAGAGCGGAGGGTGGCTGGCGTCATTGCCGCAGTTACTGGGGCGCACCATCCTGACCGGAGGCGATCTGGGCTCGCGTGGTCAGCGACTCTGCCAGGCGATTGGAAGGAAGTTCGGCTGGGCCTGGTGGCACGCATGGGAAGCGGCCATACTCCCAGTAGATCTCATCCCGAGTGGTGGATTGACTGCACTATCCCGTGGATTACAACAGGTGAAGTCAGTCAGGTTCGCGACGATCGGCGTGAAGAGATCACCGAAACTCGTGAGAAGATTAGCGAGCTCGGTTTGGAAAACAGTTCCGCCGAACTCTGCCCGGCTGGCACCGTCGTCCTGTGCAGAACCGCATCTGCGGGCTACTCGGCCGTCATGGGAACGGAAATGGCGACCAGTCAGGACTTCGTCACCTGGATTTGCGGTCCACGTCTGGATCCGTACTACCTACTGTGGTGCCTGCGCGCCATGCGCCAAGACCTTCTCGGGCGTCTTGCCATGGGCTCCACGCACAAGACCATCTATGTGCCTGACCTTCAGATGCTGCGCATTCCTCTTCCTGGTCTGGCGGAACAGCGTCGAATCGTGGAGGAGATCCGTGATCAGAACCGAGACATTGACCGGCTAGCGGATGCTGTAAAGCGCCAGATCGCGCTTCTCGTGGAGCGCCGCCAAGCACTGACCACCGCCGCCGTCACTGGCCAGCTCGACGTCACCACAGCCCGTCCGACGCACAACTAAGACTTCTGAGGGGGATTCAGGTGGACGACGCCCGCGTGTACACCGAGAAGGCATTCGAGAATGCGGTGGAAGCGGCGCTAATGCGTCGCGGGGGCCGCAACGGCCGGGGATGGCAGCGCGGGCTGTCGAACACCTACAACCCCACGCTCGGCATCGACACCTCCGAACTGGCCGCGTTCCTCGGTGCGTCGCAGAACGACGCGTGGTTGGCGCTCCAGGCGGCGTACGGCGAGGATGAAGAGCAGGCCATCGGCCGGTTCGCGAAGCGCGTGGCGCGGGAGATCGACTCGCGCGGCCTGCTGGACGTGCTGCGTCGGGGCGTGAATGACCGCAATGTGAAGATCCAGCTTGCCTATTTCCGCCCGGCGCACACCCTCGCTGCCGACGCCCTGGTTGAGTACGACGCCAACCGGCTCACCTTTGTGCGCCAGTTCCACTACTCCGTCGCCCGCCCGGCCGACAGCCTCGACATGGCGTTCTTCCTCAACGGACTGCCAGTCGCGTCGGTGGAGTTGAAGAACGGACTGACCGGCCAGACCGTCGAGGACGCCAAGCGGCAGTACCGCCGCGACCGCGACCCGAAGGAGCTCTTCTTCGCAAAGCGCAGCCTGGTCCACTTCGCGGTCGATCCGACGCTCGCCTTCCTGACGACCCGCCTGGCCGGCGACGCCACCCGCTTCCTCCCCTTCAACACCGGATCCGGTGGCCCTGGCCAGATGGGCGGAGCGGGAAACGTCCCGGCCTCGACTGATGGGAAGTACCCCACCTCCTACCTTTTCGACGAGGTGTGGGCTAGGGACAACTGGCTGGAGCTGCTGCAGCGGTTCCTGCACGTCGAGGACGCCGCCGCGAAGGCTGGTCGGGCGCCGTCGCACAAGCCGGGTAGCGCGCACACGCAGCCGTTGATCTTCCCGCGGTTCCACCAGTGGGACGCGGTGCGCAAGCTCATCGCACACGCGGCCCGCCACGGGGCGGGGGAGAACTACCTGATCCAGCACTCCGCCGGCTCGGGCAAGTCCAATACCATCGCCTGGCTCGCGCACCACCTGTCCAGCCTGCACACCTCCCACGACCCTGGGCAGATCGCACCCGCCGCGCTCGCCTCTGGTCTGGGAGCGAACAAGCTGGTCTTCGACAAGGTCATCGTCATCACCGACCGGCGGGTACTGGACAAGCAGCTCCAGGACACCATCTACCAGTTCGACCACAAGGCCGGCGTGGTCGTGCGGATCGACGAGAACTCCCAGCAGCTCGCGGACGCGTTGACCGGGCCGACGGCCCGGATCGTGATCACCACGGTGCAGAAGTTCCCCTTCGTCCTGGACAAGGTCGCGGGGCTGGGAAGTCAGCGCTACGCAGTGATCATCGACGAGGCGCACTCCTCACAGGGCGGGGAAAGCGCGGCGGCCTTGAAGAAGGCGCTGGGACGTCTTGGCTCGGACGCGGTGGACGAGGACGGTGACCCGCTGACGGCTGCGGCCCTGGCGCGCGGCAAGCAGCCGAACCTGTCCTTCTTCGCGTTCACGGCCACCCCCAAGGCGAAGACGATCGACCTCTTCGGCACGCCCTACGCCAATCCCGGCTCGGGGGAGCAGGAGAAGGGGCCGTTCCACGTTTACTCGATGCGGCAGGCCATCGAGGAGGGCTTCATCCTCGACGTGCTCGGCAACTACATCACCTACGCCACGTACTTCAAGCTCCAGGAGGCCGCCGCCGAGGAGGCGGAGCAGCAGGTGGACCCGCGTAAGGCGCGCTCGCGGCTGGTGCGGGCCGCGCTGATGTCGGAGGCGTCGATGGCCTCCCGGGCGAAGATCATCGTCGACCACTTCCGGTCGCACTCCAGCCCGCGTCTCGGCGGCCGGGCCAAGGCGATGGTGGTTACCTCCGGCCGTGACCACGCCGTACGGCTCTACCAGGCCATGCGGGCCTACATCGACCAGCGGGGCTTCACCGACTGCGGCACCTTGGTCGCGTTCTCCGGGGCCCTGACCCTCGATGGGATCGAGTACACCGAGGCCAAGCTCAACGGCTTCCCCGAACGCGAACTGCCGGCACGTTTCGGCTACACCCGCGCGGACGACCCGAACCCGCCGTCCGTCCCCAAGCCCGAGCACCGCATCCTCGTCGTCGCCGAGAAGTACCAGACCGGCTTCGACCAGCCGCTGCTGACCACCATGTACGTGGACAAGATCTTGGTGAAGCTGGCCGCGGTGCAGACCCTTTCCCGGCTCAACCGCACCCACCGGCTCAAGACCACCGAGGACCTCTTCATCCTCGACTTCGCGAACCGCCCCGAGGACATCGAGCAGGCTTTCCAGCAGTACTACGAGGCGTCGGTCAGCGAGCCCACCGACCCCAACCTGCTGTTCGACCGCGAAAGCGAGGTGATGGCCTATCAGCTCTTGGTGGAAGCCGAGATGGACGCCTTCGTCACCGCGTACTTCGCAGCCTTCCAGGGCGGCTCGGCCACCGACACCGCCATCATGAAGGCCCACGCCCGTCTCTACGGTTACCTGCAGCCGGCCCTGGACCGCTTCAACGCCCTCAACGCCACGGAACCGGACACCGCCGCCGAATTCCGCCGCGCCCTGGACTCCTACACCAAGGCGTACGGCTGGCTCTCCCACGTCATCGGATTCGAGAACCTCGAACTGGAACGGCTCTACCAGTACGGACGCTTCCTGCTGCGCCGCCTGCCCGCGCCCGCCCGTAGCGCTGGTGCCGACATAGGGACGGCCGCCCCGAGTCACATGCGCATCGCTCAGACGGGCACCCCGGAGCTGCGCCTGGAGGCGGCGGGCGCGCAGGTACTGCCTGGCCTGGTACCCGAGGCGGCCGGAGCAGTGGCCGAGGCGGAGGAAATGTCTCTGGCCGAGGTGATCCAGTCCGTCAACGACGAGTACGGGACCGGGCTCTCCACCACCGACCAGATCCTGCTCGGCCAGCTCGTGGTTGCCGTCAGCGAGGACCCCGAACTCCGGGCCATCGCCCTGCACCAGGACCAGGAGGTCTTCGGCGGGGAGCTGGAGAAGGACCTCGACCGGATCGTCATCGACCAGGCGGCGTCGAATGACGCCCTGATGGTCCGCTACTTCGACGACGCCGACGTCAACCGCCTGTTCAAGCAGGTCGCGACCCAGCAGGCGTACCAGCTCATTCGACGCCCGGTCCGACGTGAGGCCGAGCGCCGGGCCACCGAGCAGCGGGCAGCCGAACTCAAGTCGTCCGGAAGCCATCGGGCGGAACCGCCGACCGCATAGCCTGTGCTCTGCAGCACATCGGGCAAGAGGCCGAACGGGGTGGTCACGCTCCGACCACACGAGAGAGGGACCTCGCATGGTGCAGGGCGGCACGCCGAGCTTCGACGCCGGCGTACCGGCCCGCGTGATCGCGGGTCGGTACCGGCTGCACACGCCCATCGGCGCGGGCGGCATGGGCGAGGTCTGGCAGGCGTACGACGAGCGCCTGGACCGCCGGGTCGCGGTGAAGATGATGTTGGCCGAGAGCCCGGTCCCGCCCGGGTTCCAGGGCGCGGCCTTCGAGGAGACCCTGCAGACCCGCCGCGCCCGATTCCTGCGCGAGGTCCAGATCACCGCCGGCATCGAGCACCTGGGCGTGCCGGCCGTCTACGACACCGGAACCGACGAGGCCAGCGGACGGCTGTTCGTCGTCATGCAGCTCCTGCAGGGACGCGAACTGCAGACATTCATCGACGAGACCGACTACGAAAGCGAGACGGTCCCCGTCTCCTGGGCCGCGGCCGTCGGCGCCCAGATCGCCTCCGTCCTTGACACCGTGCACCACCACGACGTCGTTCACCGCGACATCAAACCGTCCAACCTGATGCTCACCCCCGGAGGCGTGGTCAAGGTCCTCGACTTCGGCGTCGCCGCCCTGCGCGGAGTCGGCACCCTGCCCCGCCTCACCCAGGTCGGCATGACCGTAGGCACCCCGCCCTACATGTCCCCGGAGCAGAGCCTGGCCAACGCCGTCGGCCCCGCCGCAGACGTCTACGCCCTCGCCTGCGTGCTCCACGAACTCCTCACCGGCAAGCCGCCGTTCACCCCCGACGACAGCCGCTCCCACATGTGGCACCACGTCCACACCTCGCCCCCGCCCATCCGCACCCTGCGCCCGGACGTGCCAGCCGAGATCGAGAAGCTCCTGCTTGCGATGCTCACCAAGGAAGCCGAACAGCGCATGGACGCGATGGAGGTCTACGACACCCTCCTGCCTTTCGTCCATGCCGCCACCGGTGCCCCCGCCGCGACCGACGAGGGTATCCTCGACCCCCGTCTGCCGTTCCTGCGGCCCTTCGGCGGCCGGGCGTCCAGCCCCAGTCTCGCCTCCTCGTACACCCCCACGCTCGTCGTTCCCTCGCCGCTCGCGCCCCCGCCAGCCGCCGCACCGCAGGGGCCGGAGCCAGGCCCCGCCGCACTGACCGAGCACGAGGCGGACGCGGTCTCCGACAGGGCAGCGCGACTGGCTCAGGATGGCCAGTTCACCCAGGCAGCCGACGCACTAACCGAAGCCATCGCGAGAGCCGCTGACCCGGAGCTCAAAGAAGGCATGCAGTTCAGCCTCGCCCAGGTGAAGTTCCTGGCCGGAAGCCACCGCGAGGCCCTCGCGCTCTTCGAGCCGCTCGCCCACCACTACACCGACCGCTACGGCGACCACGACGAGCAAGCCCAGCTGTGCTGGTACTACGCCGCGCAGTGCCGGATGGAACTCGGCGAGGCCACCGCAGCCATCCAAGCCTTCGACCGCGTCGTGGAGATCACGCCTGCTTCCGATAGTGAAGACGCAGTCAATCGCCACCTGGATGCCCTCGCACGGCTCATGAGCCTGCATGCAGCAGCGGAAAACCTTCCCCAGGCACTGGAGGTTGGTGGTCGTCTCCGGTCGGAAACCTCCCATCTACGGGGAAACGATTGGCCGGGGCTGGCGCAGATCGACGCCTATCTCCGCCGCCTTCGCCAGGACCTGGGCTAATCGGCTGGGGGAAGATCTATCGCGCCATTGATCGGCCCCGCGCCTTGGAAGCTAATAGAGCAGTAGACCTCGGTCTCGCCCCGGGCACCAGGCTCGCCGACCGGATCGCCGCCTATACAGGTGCAGTTAGAGAATGGGTCCCGAAGAATCGACCGTGCTTTGCAGCAGGGAGGTAACGGATGGTTAGAAAGACAGTCGAGATTGAGTACGAAGAAGGCATGCAGCTTGGGCGATCAAGAGACGGTGATGGCGCATCGAGCCCAAATCTGTTCACCCCTGGCTCGAAAGGGGTTAAGGGGCAAGTCAAGATTTATGACATTGGCGAGGGTGAAGGGGGTTCGCTGACGGACTCGCCGCCGGTCGTCCGCGTCGCCAGCGAGTATGGGGCGGATTCCCGAGGGCGGGAACGCTTGGAGCCCCAGGAGATAGTCGAGCTCCTGGCTATTCTCGTCGAAGTTGCGGAGAGGGCTGCGCCACACCTCAAGAGATGGTGGAATGATCAGCTCCGCCCGTTCGTGAAGTCGACGCGCAGCAGACTTGCCCGGACTGGCAAGGATGAAAGTCGAGCCATCAGGCCTGAGTCGTCCGCCCTGGTCGAATCTGTGTCTTCAGAGGATTTGCGAGAATTGGTTGCCGAGCTCGAAGGGCATAGAGTCGCCATGCGTGGCGTGGAGGCGCGCGAGCGATTCGTTGCAGCTCTAGTGGCCAGGCTGTTTAGCGAAGAGCAGTTCAGAATTCTACGCAATGCGCGGATCGAGGATGAAGATGGCTCTTCGCGGCTGAGTGGCGTATTGGAGACCCTCACGCCCAAGCAGGTTGAGGACAGCATCACGCTGATGCTTGAGGCCAATCCGTCGTTGCTCGACGAAGCGAAGCTGGCTGAAATCTGGAAGATCCTCGGGGGAATCCAAGTCGAGCGGCTGCCTTCGATTGAGATGCGAAACGATGGAAAAGGTGCTACGTCTGACTGACGGTGGAGTTTGGTCCTACCGTCGAAGTGCTGAGACCCCATACCCACGCTTCTGCAGTGCAGTGCAGTGCAGTGCAGTGCAGTGCCGACGTCGAGCGGCGGCGAATCCGAGTATTCTTTCCTGTCTATCTTGAACGGAAGCGCCGGTCTTTGACATGTAGATTCTTGTGCGTATCACCTGTCGGAACTGGCTACTGTGAGGCAGGCACCCCGGAGGCCAGGGCGGCGACAAGGGCGGCAGTGGGCACGGCGGCCGTGAGTGTTTCTGATTTAGCTGCTTCGTGGTAGGCCACAAACCGCATGCCATTGGTTTGCAGGCGGTTGTAGTAGTAGCAGTCGCTGTTTGCTCCGAAGGCTGCTGGCTGCAGCTTGACCAGCGGGGCAAGTGGCAGTGCGCCGCCGCCCTCGCGGGAGACGAGGTATAGGCCGTCTTCCTCCAGAGCCAGGTTGCTCGGGAACTGCTCCTGTTTGAACGGAGTGTTTGGGCCAACGGCCAGGTCCACCTCATGGTGGAATACCCCGTTCCTAATCCGAGCCCCACCAGCGCGTACGAGAGGAAAGTCCAGCCAGCCGGCACCGATCAGGTTACGCAAGGTGTGCACGTGGCCGGTTAGGATGCCGAGCTGCTCCCTAAGGGAGTCCTCGCTGGTCGTACCCGAGTGGCCACTCCATGTGTTGCGTAGATGGATCACTTCTCCGAACAGGTTCGTGACGTCGGTGCTCAGGAGGGTATCCATGAAGTCGGGTGGCGCGTCGGCGAAGGTTGCCCGCACCCGTGCCTGCTCGTCGGTGTCGGTCCCGGCTACCGCGGTGCGGTACCTCTTGGTGAGGCGTTGCAGCACGATATGCCAGACACCGAGGCTGGCCCTTTCGGGGGAAAGCCCCACTTTACTGAACTGCGCAGCGAGGGCGGGGAGTTCCTGCTCGAGGCCTGAACGGTCCTGGAGAAGGCCTGACAGGAGGACAGTGGCGTGGAACTGAATAGTGGCGTCCCAGTAGTGGAACATCTGAGCGTGGCGGGCGTGGAGGTTGCTGTCACCTTTGGATTCGTAGGCCCACAGGGCGCTGGCCATGGGGAAGGGCAGAGTTGCCGCCCATTGGGCTAGGTCTGCCGAGGGGATGAGGCGGCTCGCCTCCCTGTAGATATCGGAGCGCTTCCTGGGGTCGTTCCAGAGCTCTCGGTGCGAGTCGACAAGGTGACGGCGGGCGGCGCCCAGAGCTCGCTCTGTGCGGGCCATGTCGCGCTGGACAGGCAGGTCTGGCAGGGCGATCAGAAGGTCGTCTGCCATGCGCCAGGCTTGGGTGAGATTGAAGCCGCGAGGGCTGACGTAGCTGTCGCTGCCGGAACTGGCGGCCGCCGAGCGCAGTTTCCGGCCTAGTGGGGAGTTGAGCCAGCCTGCGAGGTAGTCGGCGTCGGCGTGCTTGTCTCTAGTCTGGACAACGAGGATGCGGTTGTCGGGAGCGACTTCCCCCGGATCCCCGGTTACTGCGTCCAGGTGCGGTTCGATGGGGAGGATGAGTGCTGGCTCTCCTGAGGCGGATGACAGTATGGCCGGGCGGTCGGCTGCTTTGGCTGAGGGGACGTAGCAGATGTGCTGAGCGAGCTCGGTCAGACGGGCGGTCTTCCAGCCGTGCTGGGTGAGGTCGCGCAGCGCGCGCGGAGGTCGGTCGGTTCGGAAGACGCGGTCTACATCGAACATCGTGAGCTGTGAGTTCGCCACGTCGCTCACGTCCGGTGGCGTTGTGACGTAGCGGGCATTGCGCCACGTTTCGATGGAGGACGTGACCGGCAGCAGTATGGTGAGCGACGGCACATGGCCCTGCCCGGGCTTGCCGGTGGCTGCAGTGGTGTCGTGCATGACGTTGACTCGACGGAATGAGAGATCACTCGCCGAGGCTGTCCTGCTGTAGGGCGTCGGCTTCGGTTGCTTCAGGCTTCGTGACAGCTCATCTAGGGCCGCGTCGCTGATGGTACGGCGCTCAAGCCGGCGCGAGCGCACGTCCTCGTAAAAGCCGCGGAGGTCGATGAACTGAACCTTCCGCCGACGCGCCTTGGGCTTGCCGTTGGAGAAGACCAGGGCGAACAGCCGGATGCTTGTGTTCGCGCTGAGTCCTTCGGGCAGAGCGACCACAGCGTCCAGGAGATCTTGCTCCAGCAGCCAGGTACGTATCGCGCCGCCGCCCGTGTCAGACAGCGGCCCTGTAGCGGTGAACATAATCCCTCGGCCGCCACCGTCCGTCGGGTCTCGAAGCTTGCTTAGCAGGATCTGGGCGAACAGCAGGGAGGCATTATTGGGCTGCGGCAGACCAGCGGGGAATCGTCCATCCAGGCGCTCAGCCTCAGCTGAACAGGACGCTAGGCTGCTGTGCCACGACATGTTGTAGGGGATCTCGGCCACCGTGTAGTCGAACTGGCGGCCGGGGAAGGCGTCCTCTTCGAGAGAGTTTGACAAGCTGAATGCGGCGTCCGCTCCGACAAGGTAGGCGTGTGCCCGGGCGCGCTGAACGGTGGATGAGCTGATGTCCTGGCCGGCGATGCTGACCGGCACGCCTGCCTGATCTGTCAGAGACTCGGCGACATCGAGCGCCAGAGTGGCGGACCCGCACGCCGGGTCATAGAGATGCAGCGCATCCGTGCGGCCTCCGCGCTCGTAAGAGGTCAAGGTAGCTTCGGCGACCTTCACCAGAGACGCGGAGGTGGCAAACTCGTCGTGTTGGTGCACAGGGCGCAGCAACGTCCTTGCGTAGCGCCGGATCTGTGCCGGGGTGTAGGTCTGTAGCAGCTCCTGTTCGCCTTCTAGCGTGGGATCCAGCGCAGGGTTGAGCTTCCTCACACGCTGGGCTGCAAGCTGCATAATGTCGATTTTGGGAGCTGGCAGGCCGGTGGCGCGGGTTCTCCAGTCGACGGCATTCCACAGCAACGAGTCAGCCAGTTCATTAGAGGAGAGCCGGCCTCGGAGGGAGTCGAAGAGTCTCCACAGGTGCTGGTCAACTGTCTGCTGCTCGTCCGTCACAGAGCCCCCGGGGGTGTAGGTGCGGGGCCCCGGGTGACCGGAGCCAGTGCGCTGGCTGTGCTGTTCCACTGTAAGGGGGGCAACTTACCGAAAGCATCGGCTGCGTGGATGCGCTGTTGGGCCGCCGCTGAGTTGGCAGTGCTCGTGGACCTGATCTGACCTTGCTCAGACCTGATGACGTGCGAGCTGGCATCTCTCTACATGTGAATCCCGGCTACGCCAACCGGCGAGTGCATCGGATCCTTGGAGCCTCTGAACATCGCGCCGCCGGAGGAAGACCATGGCTCCCCACCCGCACCACAGCCCCAGTCGGGATCAGAAGCTCGACGACGGTAGGGCGGATCAGCGGCGCGGATCCGCGTCGGATCCCGTGGGCCGTTTCCACGTGGCGCGACAGCAAGGTGGAAGGCCCATTGCGGTGTCCGCGTGGCGCATTACAACCGAGGACCATGCGATCGCTGACGCTGTGGGCGGGCTCTATGGGGGTGCGCCGCAGTTGTTGGACGCCGGCGACGAGCATGCCGTCGAGGTCCTGACTCGCCGCGATCACATCCCTGTCTTGCTGGGTGGCCGCGGGGCCGTCTCGCTTCGTATGGTGATGCGCGGAGCTGGTGAGACTTTCCATGTCTGCGACGGAACCCGATTCCTGGAGCCAGCGGGCGCACGCGGATCGCTGTGCGGATGTCCGGCGAGCCTGGCTGAACGCAAGGCGGCAGCCCAGGCAGGTCGCGGGCCGACGCCGGAGATCCGAGTCGACTTCCGGCTGGCGGACCTTCCCGAGCTGGGCGTGTTCTCCCTCGCGTCGACTTCGTGGGAGTTCGCTGCCGAGCTGCCTGTGTTGGCTGCCGCCCTGGAAGCGGCGGCTGTTCCGGCCGTGGGTGTACTGCGGTACGGACTGGTGGAGTTCACCACGCGCTCCGGGATCGCCGTGAGCTACAGGCGGCCGATCGTTGAGGTCGGCAGGACCCAGGTCCTCACCCAGAACGCTGTACGACTCGCGGCGTGACGCCGGTCGGCTGGTTGTCGGCGTCGTGCAGGTGAGGCCCCGAATTTAATCGGTGGTGCCGCGCCCTGGGGTGGGACTAGGGTTCTGCTCGTTCCAAGGCGCGGCTGTGTCGTTGCCGAGGGCACGGTGTTGGTTCGTGCGAGAAGAAGCAGGAGGTGAGGACATTGATGACTGTCACGGTGACGGGCTCTGCCCGCATTCAGGAGTTCATCGTTCCCACCCCTGTGGTCTCCGGCTGACACCCATTCGATCCCGCGCGCTCGGAGCGCGCCGCCGGGGCCACCCTTCGAAGGGTTCCCCTTGTCCAACGCTTCGCTCTACCCGTTTTCCTCTTCCGCTGTCCAGCACCCGCTCGCCGTCTACGGCTGGGACGAGGGCTGGGAGGCCGAGTTCGCCCCGTACGCCGCCCAGGGCCTGGTCCCGGGCCGGGTCGTCCGGGTCGATCGTGGCCAGTGCGATGTGACTACCCCTGACGGTGTCATTCGTGCCGACACCGCGTTCGTCGTTCCTCATGACCCGATGAAGGTCGTGTGCACGGGGGACTGGGTCGCCGTCGACCCTGAGGGCAGTGACCCCCGGTACGCGCGGACGATCCTGCCTCGGCGGACTGCCTTCGTGCGGTCGACGTCCTCCAAGCGGTCCGAGGGCCAGGTGCTGGCCACTAACATCGATCACATCGTCATCTGTGTGTCGCTCGCGGTCGAACTCGACCTCGGGCGGATCGAACGGTTCCTCGCGCTCGCGATGTCCAGTTCGAGTGGTGAGGCACTGCTGCGTACGTCGGCGGACTCCTGGGAGAGCGGGGCGCAGCCCCTCGTCGTCCTCACCAAGGCCGACGTCGTCCCCGACGCCACGGGGCTGTCCTACCTCGTCCAGGACGTGGAGACCGTGGCACCCGGGGTCCAGGTGCTGCCGGTCAGCTCCGCCACCGGTGAGGGGGTCGAGGTGCTGGCCGCCATCGTCTCCACCGGCACCAGCGTCCTCCTCGGCATCTCCGGAGCGGGCAAGTCGACCCTCGCCAACCGGCTCCTGGGCGAGGACGTCATGGACGTCCGGGCCACCCGGGACGCCGACGGCAAGGGCCGCCACACCACGACCACCCGCAACCTCCTGCCGCTGCCCGGCGGCGGAGTGCTCATCGACACGCCCGGTGTACGGGGTGTGGGGCTCTGGGACGCGGGCCACGGCGTGGGCCAGGTGTTCTCCGAGATCGAGGACCTGGCCGCGGACTGCCGCTTCCACGACTGCGCCCATGAGGCGGAGCCGGGCTGCGCGGTGCTGGCCGCCCTGGAGGACGGCAGCCTCGACCACCGCCGCCTGGAGAGCTACCGCAAGCTCCAGCGCGAGAACATGCGCATCGTCGCCAAGACCGATGCGCGGGTACGGGCGGAGCTGCGCCGGGAGTGGAAACTCCGCAGCGCGGAGGGCAAGGCCGCGATGGAGGCCAAGCGCGGCCGCGTCCGCTGACCCGCCCGCGGAGCCCCGGTGCGGGACGCGGCCGTTCGCCGCGTCCCGCACCGGGGGCGCGGCTCAGTCGGCCGTCCCGGGCTTGGTGCCCCACACGTAGATGCTGTCGTCGATGTCCAGCAGCATCCACAGGCTCGCGGCGTCGTCGACGGTCAGGTTCACACACCCGGCCGAGCCGCCTCCGTCGAACAGGTCCCCCGGGTGGCCGTGCAGGGCCTGGCCGCCGTCGAAGAACTGCGCGTAGGGCATGGGCGCGTCGTCGTAGAGCGTCGAGACATGGTCCTTGCTGCGCCAGTAGATCGTGTGCCAGCCGGGCCGCGTCTCCTGCGCGTCGCGGCCTGTCCGGATCGGCACCGGCCCGAAGTCCACCCGGTCCCCGCTCTGCACCCACAGCAGCTGGCGGTCCATGTCGACGCAGGTGACCGTGAAGGAGCGGACGGGGCAGTCGCCCGCCGCGTTGGGGTCGGGCGCCGCCTCGGCCGCGACCATCGTGCGGTAGGTGCCGAGGTCGGCATAGCCGTCCGTGCGCGAGGTGCCGTAGTCGGCCTGGAAGGCACGGATCGCCCGGCAGTCCTCCGGGGACTGCCGGCCGTCCACCGGCCGGTCGAGATACCGCTCCAGCGGCCGCTGGTAGGGGCCGGTGGGCGCCGTGCACGCGGAGGCGTCGCCGGCGGGGGCCGCGGAGGCGGCGGGTACGGCGGCCGCGCACAGCAGTGCCGCGGCCGCCGAGGCGGCCGCGGCACGGGGGAGTCGGGCAGGGCGCACGTCACAACCTCCTGGAGAGAGCGCCGGGGGCCCTGCCAGTCCATCAGCTGCCCGGTCCGGCCGCCCAGGCGTGGGCGGCCGAACCGGTGAGGGGACGAGTCCGGGGCGAGGTGCTACACCCCGTGCCGGCCGTTCCCGCCCTTGCCGGGCTTGCCGGGCTTGCAGTCCTTGCCCTTGCAGGGCTCGCCGCGGGTGTTGCCGATCGCGACGGCCACGCCCGTGGAGCTGTTCTCCTCGGTCACCTCGTACGGGCCGGAGACCGGGTTGTCCGGCAGCACGTACCCCTCGGGCACCGCGGTCTCCCGCAGGTAGTACGCGCCGAGCGGCAGGTCCTCGAAGGAGCAGGTCCCCGCCGTGTCGGTCGCACACCCGGCGTCCTGGAGGGTGTCCGGGGCGGTGCCGCCCGTCTGCAGGCCGGCGGTGCCGTTGGACTCGCGCCACAGCTCGAACACGGCGCCCGCGAGCGGTCGGCCGTTCTTGCGGTCCGTCTTCACCAGCTCGATCGATCCGGTGGTGGCGGTGGTGGGGGTGTTGGCTGCTTCGGTGCGGACGCCTTCGTCGGCGTTGTCCTCGGTGAGGGTGAGGGGGCCGAAGGTGTTGGGGTCGGGGAGGTCGTAGCCGTCGGGTGCGGCGGTCTCCTCCCAGTAGTAGGTGCCGGGTGTCGTGGTGACGGTGCAGAGGCCGTCGGTGTTGGTGGTGCAGGTGGTGACGGTGGTGTCGGGGTCGGTGCCCTCGGTCTGGAGTCCGGGGATGTTGTTGGTTTCGCGCCAGAGGGTGAACTGGGCTCCGGGCAGGGGGTCCTGGGTGTCGAGGTCGGTCTTGAGGATGCTCACGTCGCCGGTGGTGGCGGTGGTGGGGGTGTTGGCTGCTTCGGTGCGGACGCCTTCGTCGGCGTTGTCCTCGGTGAGGGTGAGGGGGCCGAAGGTGTTGGGGTCGGGGAGGTCGTAGCCGTCGGGTGCGGCGGTCTCCTCCCAGTAGTAGGTGCCGGGCGTGGTGGTGACGGTGCAGAGGCCGTCGGTGTCGGTGGTGCAGGTGGTGACGGTGGTGTCGGGGTCGGTGCCCTCGGTCTGGAGCCCGGGGATGTTGTTGGTCTCGCGCCAGAGGGTGAACTCGGCCCCGGCCAGCGGTTCCTCGGTGTCGGCGTCACTCTTGAGGACGCTGACCTCGCCGAGCCCCGGCTCCTCGCCGCACTCCGGCAGGTCCCCGTTGAACGGGTACGCGTGCAGCTCCTGCCCGCCACCGCCGGTGGCCGCACTGGTGTGCGTCAGCGAACCGGTGGTGAAGAAGCGGCCGTTGATGCCCGGCAGCTCCACCGTGGTCATGGAGGACTGCTCACCCATCAGGAAGCTGCCCTGGAACTGCCCCGTGCCCGTCAGCTGCACCGAGGTGGCGTCCGGGTAGTTCCACAGCAGGCGCTCGCGATAGGCGTTCAGCGGGTCGGTGTCGTCGGCGATCCCGCCGCTGTAGGTGTTGAGCACCCGGTCGGTGCCGAAGACGTTCACCAGGATGGTCGCGTCGTCGGGGATGTTCTCGAAGACGACGCCCTGCTGCGCGCCCGCCGTGCCGACCATGTCGAAGTCGACGTTGAACACCTGGAGGCGCGAGGTGCCGTCTCCCGTGAAGGTCGTCTGGAAGATCTGGTTGACGGCCGTGCCGGTCGGCGTGCGCTGCTCGCCGTCCACCCGCGCGTAGCACTGGCTGGCCTCCGACAGCTGGTCGCGCAGCGCGAGGTAGGGCGCGGCCGCCTCGTCGTCCTGCACGAGCGTCCCGGTGAAGTCGCCGTCGGCCGTTCCCGCGTGCCGGATGGTGCCCTGCTCGCCGAGCACGCCGCCCGTCGTGTCCAGCGTCTGCCCGTCCGCCACGGTCACGTCCCCGCCCGTGGTCAGGAAGTCCGCGTCGGAGGGCGGGGGCACACGGGAGCCGACCCCGACGATGCCCAGGTTGTAGACGCTGCTGATGCCGGCCTCCTTGTTCTGGTCGAAGTCGTCGAGCACGACCACCCGGCCCTCGGCCTCCGCGGCCCGGCCCCGCACCAGGAAGTCGTCACCGACGAAGATGTTGATCGCGGCGTCCCGGCCGTTGAACTCGGCATCGTTGTTGATCGGCGGGAACGGGTCCGGGCAGTCGCCGGGTACGCAGGGGCCGAGACCGCCCGGGAGCGGCGCGGCGGCGGCCGGCGCCGCGCCGAGCCCGAGGGTCAGGACGGGCATGACCGTGGCCAGTACGGCGCAGGCGACGCCGGTCGAACCGGCGCGCGAACGGAGCGCGGTGAGGCGCTGGGAGATGGGTCTCATACCGGGCATCGTCGGGAGCGCCGCTCCGGCGGGGCGGTCGTGACACGGGTGGTTGACCTGATTCCCGGACCCTTCTCACTCCAACGGTGCGCCCGGCTTGCGCGGCGGTGAAGGCCCTGGTCCGGGGCTCAGGCCGTGACCGCCACCCCGACCCAGGCGGCCACCACCAGCAGGCACCCGAAGAGCTCCACCAGCACGCTCGTCCCCCCGGCCCGCATCAGCGCCCGCGTCGAGGCCTTCGCCTGCCCGTGGCCCCCGAGCCGCCGCCGCTCGCAGAGGTAGGTCCCCCCGACGAAGCCCGGCAGCGCCCCCGCCACCGGTACGACCACGAAGCCGATCAGGGCGCCCAGACCGGCCCACACGGCCGTGCGCCGGGTGACGCCCGCTCCCCGCAGGCGGCGCTGCGGGAGCAGCCACACCACGGCCTGGGTGAGCAGCAGCACCACGGTCGCCCCCACCAGCAGCGCCCAGGAGGGCCCCGAGAGCTCGTGCAGCGACCACCACAGGACCGCGGCCCACACCAGCCACGGTCCCGGCACGCCCGGGACGAGCACTCCCAGCAGGCCCAGCAGCATCACGCTGCCGACCAACAGCTGCTGCCACACGCCCATCTGCCCAGCGTGCAGGAACAACCGCCCGCCCGCCCGGCACGGGCACCCTCCCGGGGCCGTCCCGTCCGGGCCCGGGAGGGAGCCGGGGCGCACGGCTGCCCGGACGGGGCGCCCCGGCGACCGGGTCAGGGCCCGGGTGCGGACTCGGCCCCGGTCCGGGTGCGGACTCAGCCGTGGTCCGGGTGCGGGCTCAGCCCCGGTCCGGGTGCTCGCGGGCCACCCAGCCCTCGGCGTAGGCGTGCCAGCCGAGCTGGAGCCGGGTCGTCACCCCGGTCAGCTCCATCAGTCCCTTGACGCGGCGCTGCACCGTACGCAGACCGAGGTCCAGCTGCTTGGCGACGCTCGCGTCCGTCATCCCGGCCAGCAGCAGGGACAGCACCTGGAGGTCCAGGGCGTCCGGGCCCGTCGCCACGGCCTGCGCGACCCGGCCGCCGTCCTGAAGCCTCAGGGGCAGCGCGTCCCGCCACACCGCCTCGAAGAGGCCCACCAGCGACTCCAGCAGGCCGCTTCCGTGCACCACCACGGCCGCCGGCTCGGAACCCCGTCCGGTCAGCGGCACCATCGCCAGCGAGCGGTCCGCGACGACCAGCTTCGTGGGTACCCGGTCGACCACCCGGACCTGTTCGTTGCGCCCGAGGGCCGCCGTCAGCTCGCCGACCCCGCCCGGGAGCGCCAGCACCTCCCGCTCGACCACCACCCGGTAGGACACGCCGCGCCCGGCGGCCTTCTCCTCGGCCTCGTTGTCCGTGCCGCGGACCGCGACCGGCTTGCCCGTCACCAGTGCGCAGACCTCGCGCACGGCCCCCAGCTGCAGCTGGGCGAAGCGGTGGCCCACGGCGCTCGCCCCGCTCACCACCTCCACCAGGTCCCGCACGTCCGGCTCCGCCGACCCCGCCGACTCCGCGCGGTACTCCTGCGCCAGCACCGCCGCCGCCAGCTCCGCCCGCTCCAGCTCGTGCCGCTGCTGGGTCAGCAGCGCCCCCAGCGCCACCCCGGGCGGCGCGGCCACCCACCGCCCCGCACCCGCCGAGGACGGGGCCGCCAGGCCGTGCTGCTCCAGGCGCCTCAGCGCCCTCTCCGTCTCCGCTTCCGTGAGTGCGAGCCGGTGCGCGAGATGGCCGATCTCGGCCGCTCCCAGCGCGACGAGCGCGCGGTAGGCCGTCTCCTGCCTCTCGTCCAGACCTATCGCTCCCAGCACTGCCTGACCTCCCCTGGTGCCACTGCCGCCACCGCGGACCTCCCCTGACATGGGCGCCGTCCCTGCCCTGGCGGAAATCGGCCACGGCGTAAACCCGCCAGGCGACATCATCCCCGCAGCGGGCGGCCGTCTGCCAAGGTGGGCGCCACCGCGGAGCCGAGGAGTTCCGGATACGCGGCATTCGTCCCTGTTCGCGGCCCGGCCCGGAGGTGAAGGCCATGCGCCCGTCACCCCGACCCGCACGGGTGGTGCCCCGGTCCTCGGGCCGTCCCGCCGCGACGCGGTGTTGTTCGCGTGATACCCCGCGGAAGGGCGCAGCGGACCCGTGGACACGGCAGAGGGCCGACACTCGCCGTGCCGCCCCGCCGGGCGCCCCCGCCCACCGGCTCGTGGTCGGCGCAAACGCCGTGCGCTGACCACGACGGGTCCGCCGGGCGATCTTCCCGTGGGGGGTTGGGTCGCCTGGCGGACCACCTGCGCCGCCGCCGGGGCCCCATGCGTCGTATTGCCATTTTTCGGCGGACACCGTTTTTCCGGACGGCGGGCGGTGGAAGATACCGGCATGAGCGATCAGGGGGAGAGGCCGCCGGTCGGCCCGCGGTCCGAGGACGAGTGGTGGCGGCGGCTCTACGAGGAGAGCGCCCCGGACACGGGCCCCCCGCCCGCCCCGGCCGGCGACAGCCTGGACGACCGCTTCGACTCTGCCGCCGGTGCCCTGTCCCGGACCCCGGAGGGGGCGGGCGGGCCGCCCGCCGGGCCGGGGGCCCCGGACCCCCGCGTCCCCGGCCGCGCCGCTGCTCCCGGGGAGCCCCCGCCCCCGCCCGCCGCGCCGCCGCCCCCGCCCGCCGCTCCCGCGGGGGCCGTCGGAGGTGCGGTGGATCCGGCGGACCACCCGCCCGCCCGGCCCGCACCTCCCGAGGTGCCGCCTCCCCCCGCCCGCCCACCGGCCGCGTCCCCCGGGCGGGCGGGCCCCGGGGACGCAGCCGCCCGCGAGCGGCGCCCCGGGACGCCCCCGCCCCCGGCACCCACGCCGTCCCCGGCATCCCCGCCGTCCCCGGTGCCGCCGGAGCCGGCCCGGGAACCCGCCGCAGGGGCCGCCGTCCCCGGTGGCCCGGCGCAGGGGGCGGGGCGCACCGAGGCGGAGCCGCCGGGTGCCGTGCCGCGGCCCCGGGTCGAGGTGGTGGGGGCGGGACCGCCCACCTACGAGCCCGAACCCACCGCGCTCCCCGCCGCCGACCCCCTGGCGCCGGACCGGGTCGTTCCCGACACGGTCCTCGACGGTGCGCGCTACGGCACCTACACCCTGCGCGCGGCCTCCGTGCGCGGCGACTCCGCACGCTTCCGGGGCGCCCCGCGCAGCGACGCGCTGATGACCGCCCGCTTCGGGACCGGGGAGGGCGCGCTCGTCCTCGTGGCCGTCGCGGGAGGCAGTCGGCACACCGGTCATGCGCCGTTCGCGGCCGCCGAGCTCTGCCGCCGGATCTGCACGGCGATCGGACGCAGCCACGCCCGGCTCGCCGACGACATAAGGGCCGCTCGCCGCGACGACCTGAAGTCCGGCCTGCACCGGCTCACCGACCGTGGCTACGGCAGGCTGCGCTCCCGGGCCGCGGAACTCGGCATCGCCCCCGAGGAGTACACCGCGGGGCTGCGCTGCCTGCTGCTGCCCGCCGACCCCCGGTGCCGCACCCGGGTCTTCTTCGGTGTCGGACCCGGCGGGCTGTTCCGGCTGCGCGACGGAGCCTGGCACGACCTGGAACCGTCGGCCCCCGCGACGGGCGGGCCCGTCGTGGGCTACGGCTCGCCCGAGCGGGGCCCGGTCGCCCGTGACGTCCCGGAGGCGGGCCCCGGCGGAGACCGGCTCACCCTGGACCTGAACGTCGCCGCACCACCCGGCGCCCCTGCCGGGGACCCGCTCCCGCCGCCCGCCGAGCCGTTCCGCTTCCGTGCCTCGGTGGCCCGTCCCGGTGACACCCTGCTGCTGTGCAGCGGCGGGCTCGCCGACCCGTTCCGGGGCGAGGCCGCCCTCGCCCGTGAACTGGCACTGCGCTGGGCGGGAGCGGAGCCGCCCGGCATGGCGGAGTTCCTGGCCGACGCCCAGCTGCGGGTGAAGGGCTATGCCGACGACCGCACCGCGGTGGCGGTCTGGGAGGCATGAGGCCCCCGGCGGCCGCCCGGCATGGCCCGATCCGGCCTACGCACCGTCCGCCGCCCTGAGGCCCGCCTTCCGGTACCGGGGAATCCCATGCGTGGCGTTCCGCCGGTGGGGCATGCATCCCGTGAACGTCTACGAACCATGAACGGACACGCAGTGCGGACTCGGCCCGAGTGGGGGGAACATGACAGGACGTCACGGGGGCACCGAAGTGCGGGGACGGCTGCACAGGAGACTCTGCAGCGGTGACCTCACGGCCGTGCCCGAGGTCCGCCACGCGTTACGCGATCTGCTCGGCAAGTGGCCCGAGCCCGGCGCGGACGCCGCGAGCCCCGGTGCCGACCACACCGTGGACGCCGTCGACGTGGCGGAGCTGCTGGCCAGCGAACTGGTGACCAACGCCCTGATCCACACCGACCGGGGCGCCGTGGTGACGGCAACGGTGGAGGACCGCCGACTCCATGTGGAGGTCCGCGACTTCGTGGCCGGACTGCCCGTGCGGGACGCCCCCGACCCCGATCCGGGGCGGGCGCCCGAGGATCCTCCGCTCGGCACCTCGGGGCGCGGACTGATCCTTGTGGAGAGCCTCGCCGACGCCTGGGGGGTGCGCACCGCGCAGGGGGTGGGCAAGGTCATCTGGTTCGAACTGCACGCGGGAGCGGCCTAGCTCGTTCCGGCCGACCGGCCGACCGACCGCCTGCCCGGCGCGCGATGCCCCGCACGCACACTCGCTGCGTTGCCGGAGCCATCCGCGTACGTCCACGGCGAGGCCGCCCCTCCGCCGTGCGAGGGCACGCACCGGACGCCGCGCACCCCGCCCTGTGGTCGGACGGCGCCAGGTCCCGGTCGCGGCCCGGCTCCGGCCGCCCGCGGTGCGCGCGTACGGCGGACCGGGCGGACCCGCCCGCCCCACGGCGCGGATCCGCCCGGTCCGGTGGCCGCCGCCCGCGGTGGACGGGCGGCCCTGCCGTACTCAGCCGAACTGCTGCTCCAGATCCTTGAGCTTGCGCTCCAGGGAGTCGAGCCGGGGCAGCGTCTGGGTGTCGTCCTCCGCCGTCAGGTCCACGGTGACCGGCTCAGGGCCACGTGTACCGACCGCCTGGAGCGAGGGCCGGGTACGTACCGGCAGCTGCGGCGGCTCGGGTATGGCGGGCTCCACGACGGAACCCGCCGACTCCACCATCGCGCCCCCCGCCGCCTGTCCCGGCTGGCCGCCCGCCGGCCCCAGGGCCGGCAGCTGGGCCGGTCGGGAGGAGCGTCCGAGCCCCCAGGACCGGTGCTGGCGGTTGTACGCCTTGATCCTGGCGCGCTCCAGCTTCTCCTGGTCCCGGCGCCGCATCCGGTTCTGCTGCTTCTCCCTGCGGTCCTCGCGCACCTCGTCCACGGCCTCGTCCAGCGAGCGCACCCCTTCCAGCAGCATCAGCGACCAGGCGGCGAAGGTCTCCCGCGGAGCCCTCAGCCAGCGGACGATGCGGATCTGCGGCAGCGGCCGGGGCACCAGGCCCTGCTCGCGCAGCGCCGCACGGCGGGTCTGCTTGAGCGCCCGGTCGAACAGCACGGCCGCGGACAGCGACATGCCCGCGAAGAACTGCGGGGCGCCCGCGTGCCCGATGCCCCGCGGCGCGTGGACCCAGTTGAACCAGGCGGCGGCCCCGGCGAAGGTCCACACCAGCAGCCTGGAGCCGAGGGCGGCGTCGCCGTGGCTGGCCTCGCGCACGGCGAGCACGGAGCAGAACATGGCGGCGCCGTCCAGTCCGAAGGGCACCAGGTACTCCCAGCCGCCGGAGAGGTTGAGGTTCTGCCGCCCGAACCCCACCAGCCCGTGGAAGGAGAGGGCCGCGGCCACGGCGGCGCAGCAGAAGAGGAGCACGTAGGACGCGGTGCCGTAGACGGCCTCCTTGCGCCGCCGGCGCTCCTCGCTGCGTTCCCAGGTGTCCTCGGCCGCCTTGTCGGTGTCGCCGCCGCGCTTGCCGCGCGTGAGCACCGCGACCGCCGCAAGGACCCCGAGGAGCATCACGCCGCCGGGCAGCAGCCAGTCCAGCGATATGTCGGTCAGTCTCATGCGGTGTCCCTTGCATCGCGGTAGGCGTTCCGGCGCACATAGTGGCCGACCGCGAAGGGGCCCCAGGGGGTTTCGGGGCAAGTGAACGCCAATGAGGCGGATCACGGCACGGATAGGTGCGATCCGGTCGAACGGGTACGCAGGATGATCGGGATGTGTTCGAGATCGACTCGCTCGAACGAGGGACCTGGGCGGTGGGTGTCCGAGTGGGTTCTCAGGCCGACCGCAGCAGGCGCTCCACCCGGTCCTCGTCGCAGGTGCGCGGGCAGGTCACGCAGGTGTCCTCCGGGCGCAGGGTGTAGAACAGGCAGCAGCTCGCCCGGTCCCGTGTGGGCAGCGACCCGCCGCCCGGAGCGGCCAGGCGGCGGAACCCCGCGGTGCCCACATAGGGCCGGGTGGTGCCGGGCAGCAGGAGTTCCAGCTCCGCCATGGCCCGCTCCTCCTCCCCGAGGAGGTGGGCGACGTACCACAGGCCCTCGACGATCTCGTCCGTCGCCATGCCCCACAGGGCCCTGCTGCCGCGGCGCATCCGGGGGCGGAAGCCGTCGAGCACCGGGCCGAGGTGCTCGGCGACGGCCGCCCGCACCTCACCGCGCAGCGCCTCCTCGTCCGCCACGACCCGCGCACCGGGCAGCGCGGCGGCCGGGTCGCCCGGAAGGCAGGCGAAGCCCCCGACCCGCACCGCCATCTCGCCGGCACCCCGGTGGTACGCCACGGCGCCGACGGGCAGCCGGGGCACCCGCTGGAGCAGGAACCAGGGCACGGTGACCAGCAGGCAGGCGGGCCAGGCGTAGCGGTGCAGACCGAAGCTCGCGGTCACGTCGGGCCGGGCCCGCTGCCCGTAGTCGCGCAGGACCTGGGCGTCGTCCCAGGCGAGGAACGCCTCCAGTGCCGGGCCGCCCGCGGCGAGGTCCGCCGCGGCCACCCAGTCCGGCCCCGAGGGCGCCGGGTCGGCGGCCGCCAGCTCCGTGACCCGTAGGCCCCCGAAGACCTCGGTCAGGCGTGTGTAGGCCGCCCCGACGGGGGAGGACAGGCCGGAGAGCAGTGCGGGAACGGTCATGCCGGGGCCACCGAATCGCGATCGTCAGCAGGTTAGGCTTACCTTACCCGATCATCGTGGTGTTTGACCTGCCGCCCTGCCCGCCTATCGTGCTCACCGGGCACCGCGCACACCGGCGGTGCCGCTCCGGCCGGAGGAGGTTCCCATGGAGCAGGCGCGCATGCGCGCCGCCGAGGCGCGGCCGTGCGTCCCGGCCGCCCGCGTCCCCGTCCGGGCCCCTCTGGCACCCGCCGGGCCACCGGCCGCCCCCGCGCCGAACGCCGCCCCTGCCCCCGCGCCGAGCGCCGGGCCACCGGCCGCTCCCGCGCCGAGCACCGCCCCCTCCCCGGCGCAGGGCGTCGGCGGCCGTCGCCCCGCGCCCGGCGTACCGGGCGCGGGCCCGGGCGGTGGCAGCGCGTCCCCGGCGCCCGGTCCGGTTCCCCGGACGGTGCGCCGCCACTCCGTGCGCGGGCAGGTGCTGGAGGCGCTGCGCTCCGCGCTCGCCGGCGGCCAGCTGGAACCCGGGCGCGTCTACTCCGCCCCCGCCCTCGGCGCGCGCTTCGGCGTCTCGGCCACCCCGGTGCGGGAGGCCATGCAGCAGCTCGCCTCCGAGGGCGCCGTGGACGTGGTCCCCAACCGCGGCTTCCGCGTCTGCGTGCGCTCCGCCGCCGAACTGGCCGAACTCGCCGAGGTGCGGGCGCTGATCGAGGTGCCCGTGGTCCTCCGCCTCGCGAGGACCGTGCCCGCCGGGCGGTGGGAGCAACTGCGTCCGCTCGCCGAGGCGACGGCCGCGGCCGCGGCAGCCGGGGACCGCGCCGCCTACGCCGAGGCGGACCTCGCCTTCCACCGCGCCCTCCTCTCCCTCGCGGGCAACCGGCGGCTGCTCGCGCTCGCCGAGGAACTGCACCGCAGCTCCCGGTGGCCGCCGCCCGCCCCCGGCGCCGCGGCGCCGGACCGGGCCGCCCTCGCCGCGGACGCGGCCGAGCACACGGCCCTGCTGGAGGCGCTGATCGCGCAGGACCTCGACGTCGTCCGCTCGCTGGTCCGCGGGCACATCTCCGGCTCGGACGCCTGACGGGAGGATCGGTGCGCGGCACGGTCTGGGCGGTGGCCAACCAGCTCGGTGTGGTGGCCACGACGCCCGCGGAACTCCAGTCCGCCCTGCTCTCCGGACCGCCGCGCGGCCCGGTGCGCCTCGCCCCGCTCGGGCACGACCCCGAGAAGCTCGGCGAACTCGCCCGGATACTGGGCGAGTTCGGGCACGGGCGGATCCTCCTCGAACCCTCCGGGGAACAGGCGCCCGGTCCGGAGCCCGCCCCGCCCCCGCCACCGGACCCCCACCCGGGCGACCCGGCTGCCCTCTGTGCGGCGGACCCCTTGAAGGTGACGGCGGCCTTCGAGGCGGACGAGGACGACCGCGGCGGGCTGCGCACCGCCTGGCTGCGCGCGGGACAGGCGCTGGTGCGGGAGCAGGCGCCGGCCGACCGTGCGCTGGTCCTGCTCGCCGCCCTTCCCCCGGACGCCCCCGCCGTGCTGCGGGCCGCGCTGGGAGCCCTGGCCGCCGCGGCCGACTGGTCCGTGGCCGACCGCTGGGAGGCTCCCGGGCCCGTGGTGGCGCTCGCCGACTTCGCGGGCCGGCTCCTGGTCGCCGACCGCTCCGGCACCGTGCACGGCCTCGACGAGCGGCGCCCGGTGGCGGTGCCGACCGCCGCCCGGATCCGTGCCCTCGCCGCACTGCCCGACGCCACCCTGCTGATCCTCGACGAGCGCGGGCGGCTGCGGACCCGGGGCCCCGGCAGCGCCCTCACCAGGGCCGTGGCGGCCACGCTGGAGGTCCACCCCGGCACGGCCCTCGCCGTGGGCGGCGGGGCGATAGCGGTGGGGGACCGGACCGGGTCGGTGCACGCCTTCGGCCCGGCCGGGCTGGACCAGGCGGCGCTCCACGCGGGCCGGGTCACGGCGCTCGCCGCGGCGGGGCCGGTGGTGTTCAGCGGTGGCGCCGACGGCGCCGTCCGCCGCTGGCGCCCCGGGCGCTCCGGCCGTGGGGCGGGCGGGGAGGAACTCGCCGAGCGCGGCCACGCCGTGGTGGCCCTCCATGCGGCGGTCACCGGGCGGGGCCCGGCGGTGGCGGTGGCCTGGGCCGACGGCCTGGCCGAGCTGTACGGCCCCGGACCGGGCCCCTGCCCGGGCTTCCGGCCGGGTCCTGCGGTGCGGGCGGTCGCCGCGACCCGGTCCGGCGAGCTCGTGGTGGCCACCGACGAGGCGCTCGTCATGCTCCGCCCGCACTGAGCGGCCGTGTGCTCGGCCCGCACCGGGCGGCCGTGTGCTCGGCCGGCGCCGGGCGGCCGCCCGGAACCGCTCGCACCGGCCCTGCGACCGGAGACCCGCGGCGACCGGAGACCCGCGACGGGCGGAGGCGCGCGACGGGCGGAGGCGCGCGGCGGGCCGCGATCCGGCCCGTCGTGAACGCATCACGTTCGGTCATATCGTGGCCATGGGTGGACTACCCTGGGAGCCCATCCGTTCAGGACGGACGGAGCCGTCGCAGGTGTCAGGGGGTGCCATGGCCGACGAGCAGTCCGACGAACCGCGGGCGTCCTACTCCGACGAGGAGTGGAAGGCCTTCCAGATCGAGAGCGAGGGCCCGGCCCGGCTGCGGGCGCCGAAGGAGCCCTCCGCACGCTCGCGCATCGTCGCCGAGCGCCTGCGCCGCCAGGACGAGGAAGCCGCCCGGCGGAGCCGCGGGCTGCGCCGCCTGAGGCCGCGGCGGCGCCGCCGCGGGGGCCGCGCCGAGCCGGAGGGCTGGCGCGCCTGGAGCGCGCCCGGGCGGGCGCCCGTCCGCCGGGGCGGGGTGTGGGCCTTCATCTGGATCGCCGTCGCCCTCGGCTTCGTCCTGGCCCTGCTGTTCCCGGAGCAGGTCCTGCCCTTCCTCTGACGCCGCCCACCTTCTCCGGCGCCGTCCACCCGGGCGGGTGCCCCGGCCGCTCCGGGCGGCCCGGGCCCCGGGCCGCCCCCGGTCAGGGCGGGGGGTCCAGCCCCGACAGCAGCGAGGCCACGTCCAGCCCCGTCAGCAGATACTGCTCGAAGGCCGGATTGTGCAGCGCCCACGGCGAACGCCGCAGCCGCACGCGGTCGATGGCACTGCCGCCGTCGTGCCCCAGCTCGATCAGGGTCTGCGCCACCACCAGGCCCGAGCGGTTGTAGCCCGAGTAGCAGCGCGCCAGCACCCTGCGTCCGTCGCGCACCGCGTCCGCCGCGACCACGGCCAGGCGGCGCACGGTGTCGATCTCACCGGCGGTCAGCCAGTCGTCCGGGATGGGCGCCACCCGGTGCTCCACACCGCCCGCCGGACCGTGCCCGCTGCGCGTCCAGAGGCTGATCACCAGGTCGAACTCGCGGCCCACCACCACGTCCTGATGCGCCAGTACGCCGTCGGACCACACATGACCGCCCATCC
Source organism: Streptomyces sp. NPDC048001 (assembly GCF_043203115.1). Classification (NCBI taxonomy): domain Bacteria; kingdom Bacillati; phylum Actinomycetota; class Actinomycetes; order Kitasatosporales; family Streptomycetaceae; genus Streptomyces; species Streptomyces sp. NPDC048001. The sequence goes on along the minus strand of NZ_JBIDBN010000001.1, from coordinate 696,920 downwards.
ACAGCCCGGTGGTGATCTCGTCCCAGCGGGTCCGGGGCTCCGGTACGTCGCCCTCCCTGCGGCGCGTCCTCACGGTGCGGCGGGCTCCGGGTGCGTCTCCGGGGAAGGCTGGGCGGGGACGGCGGAGAGCCGCCCCGCCAGGGACACCGGCACTCCGCCCAGCAGCCGGAACAGGCGTCGCGCCTCGGCCCGGAGCCGCTCCGCGTCCGGGTCGGGCGTGCAGTCCGCGAGCCCGGCGAGCGCGGGCACCGTGCCCACGAGGTAGCCGAGTTCCTCGCGGATCCGCAGGCACTCGGTGAACCCCGTACGGGCCGCCGCCGCATCCCCCTCCGCCAGGTCGATCCCCGCGAGCTGCTCCCAGGTGAAGGACAGCAGCAGCGGGTCCTCCTGGGCCTCCGCGCCCGCGTGCGCCCGCTGGTAGGCCGCCCTCGCCGCCTGGGGGGCGTCGCCGATGTGCTCGGCGACCAGCCCCCGCCGGAAGTCGAGCAGCGGACGGCGGGGCGAGACCGGCGACAGCAGCGCCGCCGCGCGGCCCAGCGCCGAGCGCGCCTCGTCCGCACGGTCCCGGACACCGAGCCGGGTGGCGGTGTAGGCCAGCCTGCCCCGCTCGCTCGCGGCCCCGCCGCGCTCCTCGTCGTCGCCCGCCACGGCCTCGGCCGTCCGCAGGGCGTCCTCGGCCTCGGCCCAGCCCTCGGAGGTGAACAGGCACCGCTCGACGAGCAGCCCGGCCCGCTCCAGAGCCGCCGCCGGCTCGTCCGCGCGGTCCGTCAGGAGCGCCGCAGCGTCGGTCCAACAGCCGCGCGAGCGCAGCCGCCATACCGCGGTCTGGAGGGGATCGTCACCTGCTGTGGTTCCGGAACCAGACATGGCGGTATGCGCCACTTGCCCTCCCCTAGCACGCCATTGAGCTGTCGAGTCAGGAGGGAATCTCAGCACGGATCCGCGCACCGGGCCAAGGGGTCGAGTGAATTGGTTCACAATCTTTCGGCGGACGACCGGATCGCGGTGGGAACGGTCGCCGGGGGTGCCGGAACCCCCACCGCCCCCGTGGTTGAGCGGGGCCGGCCTCCCGGCCGCGCCCCCAGGGACCCCTCCCCACCGGCCCGTTCGTCGTCAATCCGGCGGTATCCGTCTCGACCCCCACGGGTGAGGGCGCCGGGCGGCCGGGCGGGTGAGGCGCCGCACCGCCCCCTGCCGGAGGCGCCCCGCCGGCGGTCGGGGCGACGCCCGCGGGCGGGCTCCCCGCCCGGACGCGGACGCCGCCTACGCCGGAATGCGCAGCAGGCGGGGCGCGTGCGTCGCCGGCCGTGTGGACGGCTGCGTAGACCGTGCGGTGCGCGCCGACGCACGGCCGGAGGACGGGCCGGTGCCGCCCGGGACCCGGGGCGCCGTGCGGTGTCCGGTCCGCGCCCCCGGGTGCCCTCCGTCCGTACCGGCGCCCTGCGTACGCCGCCCACGCGGACCGCCGTCCGTCCGTACCGGGGTCCGTCCGTACCCGCGTTGGTCCGTACCGGCGTCCGTCCGGGGCCGGGTGCCGGGGCGTCAGGACATCCGCAACGCCAGGAAGAAGTCCAGCTTGTCCTCCAGCCGGGACAGGTCCCGGCCGGTGAGCTGCTCGATGCGCCCCACGCGGTAGCGCAGCGTGTTCACGTGCAGGTGCAGCCGGCCCGCGCAGCGCGTCCAGGAGCCGTCGCAGTCCAGGAACGCCTCCAGGGTGGGGATCAGCTCCGCCCGGTGCCTGCGGTCGTAGTCCCGCAGCGGGTCCAGCAGCCGTGCGGTGAAGGCCCGCCGGACGTCGTCCGGCACGAAGGGCAGCAGCAGCACATGGGAGGCGAGCTCATGGTGGCCCGCCGCGCAGACCCGCCCGGGGCGGGCGGCGGCCACCCGTCGGGCGTGCCGCGCCTCCTCCAGCGCTCCGCGCAGCCCCTCGGCCGAGTGCACGGCCGCGCTGACCCCCAGGGTGAGGCGGCCGTCGTCGGCCAGCCCCGCGGACAGCGGCTCCTGCACGGAGGAGAGCAGTGCGTCGGCGTGCAGGCCCGCGTCCGCGTCCGGTGCCGCACCCCGCCCGCCCTCCCCGTCCGCGCCCGGGGGCCCCAGCGGCGGCAGCGGCACCAGGGCGATCGCCTCGTCGCCCGAGTGGGCGACGGCGATCCGGTCCGCGGAGTCGGCCCCCGTCACCGCGGGGTCCACCAGCACCTCCTCCAGCAGGGACTGGGCGACCGGGCCGGGCTCGGAGTCCGCCTGCGGACCTCCCCAGTCGACCCGTGCGACCACGACCTGCCAGTGCGGCGCCGTGCCGAGGCCCGGCAGCAGCACCGGCGCGGCCACCCGCAGCCGGGCGGCGATCTCCGCCGGTGCGGCTCCCGTCTGGACCAGCTCCAGCACCTCCTGCGCCAGCCTGCGGCGCACGGTGCGTGCCGCCTCCCGCCGGTCCCGCTCGACCGCGATCAGCTGGGTGACGCCCTGGAGCAGGTCCAGCCGGGCGGCGGGCCAGTCGGCGGCGTCCGCCTCGACGGCCAGCAGCCAGTCCGAGAGCACCTGCTCGCGCACGTCGCGGGCGGCGGGCCCGCCGCTTCGCGCGGCGTTGCGGATCGGGAACAGCGAGTACGTGGTCCCGTCCACGGCCGCCCGGTGGGGGGTGCGCCGACCGGCCCGGACGGCGGCGAGGTGCTCGCCCGCGAGGGCGGCCGCCGTCGGCCGGGCGAGAGCCTCGCCGGGGCCGGCGATCCGGCGGCCGGTGGGGGACAGCACCCAGGCGCGCAGGTCCAGGTCGGAGCCGAGGAGGTCGAGCACCGCGTCGGGGCCGCCGCCCGTGGGGCCGGAGGTCATCAGCCGTCTGTGCCTGTCGACGACGGCGGCGAGGTCCCCTGCCCGCTCCCCGGAGACCTGGCGGACGACATGCTCCGTGATCGTCGCGAACGCAACGGACTCGTTCACCGCGAAGAGCGGCAGCCGATGGCGCGAACACGCCTGGACGAGATCCTCGGGGATGTCCCCGAGCTCCGCCTCGCCCGCCGCCAGCCCCGCCACCTGGGCGCCCGCGAGGATCCGCACGAAGGGCTCGGAGTCCTCGGGGCCTCGCCGCCACGCCAGACCCGTCAGCACGAGCTCCCCGCCGGAGAGGTAGCGGCTCGGGTCCTTGAGGTCGGTGGTCATCACGCCCCGCACCCCGCGGTCCAGCTCCTCCTCGCCGCCGAGCAGGCGCAGCCCCAGCGCATCGGTCTCCAGCAGTGCGCGCAGCCGCATGTCGTCGCCGCCGATCTGTCGTTGGTTGGCCGGTACCAGGCGGAAAGCCGTGGCCACGGTTTCCGGGGGGAAACGGTGAGGTTGCCGGTGTCCGCCTTTCGTTCGAATCTACAAGACGAGGGAGGCGGCCAGCCAACTCCTTCATGGTTTCGGTGACTGCACCCCGCCGGTGGCGGCTTGTGTACTGGACCACATCGCATGAACAGCGCATGAACATCCAGTCGAGGGCCGGCCGTCCCGGGCCCGTTGCGACGGACCCCGATCAGATTCGACCAAGAAGAAGAGAGCCGCTCATGGACTTCCTTCGCCCCGCCAGCTGGGAGGAGGCGCTCGCTGCGAAGGCAGAGCACCCCACGGCTGTCCCCATCGCGGGTGGCACCGATGTGATGGTCGAGATCAACTTCGACCACCGCCGGCCCGAGTACCTCCTGGACCTCAACCGCATCGGCGAACTCACCGAATGGGAGGTCGGCGGCGAGAGCGTCCGGCTGGGTGCCTCCGTCCCCTACACCGCGATCATGGAGAACCTGAGGACCGAGCTTCCGGGCCTGGCCCTCGCCTCGCACACGGTGGCCTCCCCCCAGATCCGCAACCGCGGCGGCGTCGGCGGCAACCTCGGCACCGCCTCCCCGGCCGGCGACGCCCACCCGGCCCTGCTGGCCGCGGGCGCCGAGGTGGAGGCGGAGTCCGTCCGCGGCTCCCGCATGATCCCGATCGACGCCTTCTACACCGGGGTCAAGCGCAACGCCCTCGCCCCCGACGAGCTGATCCGCGCGGTGCACATCAGGAAGGCCGACGGACCGCAGCAGTACTCCAAGGTCGGCACCCGCAACGCCATGGTCATCGCGGTGTGCGCCTTCGGTCTCGCGCTCCACCCCGAGACCCGCACCGTCCGCACCGGCATCGGCTCCGCCGCCCCCACCCCCGTCCGCGCCAAGGAGGCGGAGGACTTCCTGAACGCCGCACTCGACGAGGGCGGCTTCTGGGACAGCGGCAAGATCATCACCCCGTCGGTCGCCAAGCAGTTCGCCGAGCTCGCCTCCGGCGCCTGCAACCCCATCGACGACGTCCGCGGCACCGCCCGGTACCGCCGCCACGCCGTCGGCATCATGGCCCGCCGCACCCTCGGCTGGACCTGGGAGCAGTACCGCGGCACCGCCCGCACGCTGGAAGGAGCTGCATAGCCATGCGCGTCAACTTCACCGTCAACGGACGCCGCCAGGAGGCCGACGACGTCTGGGAGGGCGAGAGCCTGCTGTACGTGCTGCGCGAGCGCCTGGGCCTGCCCGGTTCCAAGAACGCCTGCGAGCAGGGCGAGTGCGGTTCGTGCACCGTGCGCCTCGACGGCGTCCCGGTCTGCTCCTGCCTCGTCGCCGCGGGCCAGGTCGAGGGCCGCGAGGTCGTCACCGTCGAGGGCCTGGCGGACTACGCCAGGCAGCGCGAGGAGGGCTGCGCCTCCGGGGCCTGCGGCGGCGCCCCGGGCGGCACCAGCCTCCAGGACGCCCAGGGCTGGAGCGCCAAGGGCACCGACTCCCACACCGGCGAGGGCACCGAACTGGCCCCGATCCAGCAGGCCTTCATCGACGCCGGGGCCGTCCAGTGCGGCTTCTGCACCCCCGGTCTCCTCGTCGCCGCCGACGAGATGCTGGAGCGCAACCCCTCGCCCACGGACGAGGACATCCGCGAGGCCCTCTCCGGCAACCTCTGCCGCTGCACGGGCTACGAGAAGATCCTGGACGCCGTCCGCCTCGCGGCCGCCCGCCAGGAGCGCCAGGAAGAGGCGGTCTGACGATGACGCAGCACACCCGGGTCGCGTCCACCCCCGCGGGCACCCCCACCGAGGTCACCCAGGGCTCCCGCACCAGGGGCGGCATCGGGGAGTCCACCCTCCGCCCGGACGGCACCCTGAAGGTCACCGGCGAGTTCGCCTACTCCTCGGACATGTGGCACGAGGACATGCTCTGGGGCCAGATCCTGCGCTCCACCGTCGCCCATGCCGAGATCGTCTCCATCGACACCTCCGAGGCACTCGCCCAGGCCGGCGTCTACGCGGTCCTCACCTACGAGGACCTGCCCACCGAGGTGAGGAACTACGGACTGGAGATCCAGGACACCCCCGTCCTCGCCAACGGTGTGGTCCGCCACCACGGCGAGCCGGTCGCCCTGGTGGCCGCCGACCACCCCGAGACGGCCCGCCGCGCCGCCGCGAAGATCAAGGTCGAGTACCGGGAGCTGCCCGTCGTCACCGACGAGGCCTCCGCGGTCGCCGAGGACGCCCCGCTGCTGCACCCGGGCCGTGACGACCACCACGTCGGCCACGTGCCCCACCCCAACATCGTCCACCGCCAGCCGATCGTCCGCGGCGACGCCGACGCGGCCGCCGCGCGCGCCGATGTCGTCGTCTCCGGCGAGTACACCTTCGGCATGCAGGACCAGGCCTTCCTGGGCCCGGAGTCCGGCCTCGCGGTTCCGGCCGAGGACGGCGGCGTCGACCTGTACGTCGCGACCCAGTGGCTCCACTCCGACCTGCGCCAGATCGCCCCCGTCCTCGGCCTGCCCGAGGAGAAGGTCCGCATGACGCTCTCCGGGGTCGGCGGGGCCTTCGGCGGCCGCGAGGACCTGTCCATGCAGATCCACGCCTGCCTGCTCGCGCTGCGCACCGGCAAGCCCGTCAAGATCGTCTACAACCGCTTCGAGTCCTTCTTCGGCCACGTCCACCGCCACCCGGCGAAGCTCTGGTACGAGCACGGCGCGACCAGGGACGGAAAGCTCACCCACATGCGCTGCCGGATCGTGCTGGACGGCGGCGCCTACGCCTCCGCCTCCCCGGCCGTCGTCGGCAACGCCTCCTCCCTCTCCGTCGGCCCCTACGTGGTCGAGGACGTGGACATCGAGGCGATCGCCCTCTACACCAACAACCCGCCCTGCGGCGCCATGCGCGGCTTCGGCGCGGTCCAGGCGTGCTTCGCCTACGAGGCGCAGATGGACAAGCTCGCCGCGGCCCTCGACATGGACCCGGTCGCCCTCCGGCAGCTCAACGCCATGGAGCAGGGCACCCTGCTGCCCACCGGCCAGCCGGTCGACTCGCCCGCGCCCGTCGCCGAGCTGCTCCGCCGCGTCAAGGCCCGCCCGCTGCCGCCCGAGCGCCAGTGGGAGACCACCGAGGGCGCCGACGTCCGCGCGCTGCCCGGCGGCCTGTCCAACACCACCCACGGCGAGGGCGTCGTCCGCGGTGTCGGCTACGCGGTCGGCATCAAGAACGTCGGCTTCTCCGAGGGCTTCGACGACTACTCCACCGCCAGGGTGCGCATCGAGGTCATCGGCGGCGAGCCCGTCGCCGTGGTGCACACCGCGATGGCGGAGGTCGGCCAGGGCGGGATCACCGTCCACGCCCAGATCGCCCGCACCGAACTCGGCGTCACCCAGGTGACCATCCACCCCGCCGACACCCAGGTCGGCTCCGCCGGCTCCACCTCGGCCTCCCGCCAGACCTATGTCACCGGCGGCGCGGTCAGGAACTCCTGCGAGCTGGTCCGCGAGAAGGTCCTGGAGATCGGGCGCCGCAAGTTCGGCTCCTACCACCCGGCCTGGGCCACCGCCGAACTCCTCCTGGAGGGCGGCAAGGTCGTCACCGACGGCGGCGAGGTACTGGCCTCCCTGGCGGACGTGCTGGAGGACGAGGCCGTCGAGATCGAGGCCGAGTGGCGCCACCGTCCCACCGAGGCCTTCGACCTGCGCACCGGCCAGGGCAACGGCCACGTCCAGTACTCCTTCGCCGCCCACCGGGCCGTGGTCGAGGTCGACACCGAACTCGGCCTGGTCAAGGTGATCGAGCTGGCCTGCGCCCAGGACGTGGGCAAGGCCCTCAACCCGCTCTCCGTCATCGGCCAGATCCAGGGCGGCACCACCCAGGGCCTGGGCGTGGCGGTGATGGAGGAGATCATCGTCGACCCCAAGACGGCCAAGGTCAGGAACCCCTCCTTCACGGACTACCTGATCCCCACGATCCTCGACACGCCGACCATCCCGGTCGACGTGCTCGAACTCGCCGACGAGCACGCCCCCTACGGGCTGCGCGGCATCGGCGAGGCCCCCACCCTGTCGTCCACCCCGGCCGTCCTCGCGGCGATCCGGAACGCGACCGGGCTGGAGCTGAACAGGACGCCGGTGCGCCCCGAGCACCTCACCGGAACCTGAGAGGCCCCCGAACCCTCCGGGTGGTGCGCGCAGTGCCCGAGCACAGGCCCCCCTGCCGCCCGCGGCCCCGGCCGCGGGCCGGAGGGCGCCGCCCGCACCACCCGGAGCAGCCGCCCCGCCGCACCGCTCGCGGCCGGACCACCGGCACCCCCACGCAGTACCCGCGGGACCCCGGCAGCGACCGGACCCGCGCCCCCGAGCAGTACCGCAAGACCCCGCAGAGCACGTTCGTCTCGGGCCGTCCCCCGGGTCGTGCAGCCGAAGCACCTTCCCAAATCCCGCCGCCGCCCCTGTGCGGCGGGTGCCCCTGTGAACCTTGGGAGTAGGCATCATGACCCAGCAGTCCACCGAGCCGAGAACCACGGCGGAGGACGCCGGCGCGGGAACGCGCCAGCCCGCCGGAAGATCCTGGCTCGACCGTTACTTCCACATCTCCCGGCGCGGATCCACCGTCGGCCGGGAGGTGCGCGGCGGCATCACCACCTTCATGGCGATGGCGTACATCATCCTGCTCAACCCGGTGATCCTCTCCGTGCCGGACGCCACCGGCGCCACCCTCGACGGCAACCAGCTGACCACCGCCACCGCCTTCGCGGCCGCCGCCACCACGATCATCATGGGCCTCGTCGGCAACGTGCCGCTGGCCCTCGCCGCGGGGCTCAGCGTCTCCGCCGTCATCGCCTTCCAGGTCGCACCCGAGATGACCTGGCAGAACGCGATGGGCATGTGCGTCATCTACGGTCTGGTGATCGTGCTCCTGGTCGTCACCGGCCTCCGCGAGCTGATCATGAACGCCATACCCCTGGCGCTCAAGCACGCCATCACCATGGGCATCGGGCTCTTCGTCTGCCTGATCGGCCTGGTCTCCGCCGGCTTCGTGACCTCCATGCCGGGTCCGGGCGGCGTGGCCGGTGCCAAGCCCATCCAGCTCGGCACCGCGGACATGCTCACCGGCTGGCCGGTGCTCTGCTTCGCGGTGACCGTGCTGCTCATCTTCGTCCTCCAGGTGCGCAGGGTGCCCGGCGCGATCCTCATCGGCATCGTCGGCGGAACCGTCTTCGCCGCGCTGGTCCACCAGTTCGCCGGGCTCGACCGCGACGCCTGGGGCGGTCTCAACGCACCCGAGATCACCGGGTCGGTCGTCAGCGCACCGGACTTCGGCCTCTTCGGCGACGTCTCCTTCAGCGGCATCACCGACGTCGGCGGCATCACCGTCGGCGTGATCGTCTTCACCCTGGTGCTGGCCGGCTTCTTCGACGCCATGGGCACCATCATCGGCATCGGCCAGCAGGCCAACCTGGCCGACGACCAGGGCAGGATGCCCGGGCTGAACCGCGCGCTGGCCGTCGACGGCGCCGGCGGCGTCATCGGCGGTGTGGCCGGCGCCTCGGGGCAGACCGTCTTCATCGAGTCCACCGCGGGAGTCGGCGACGGCGCACGGACGGGCCTGTCCAGCGTGGTGACCGGTCTCGCCTTCACCCTCTGCCTGTTCTTCACCCCGCTGGCCCAGCTCATCCCCTCGCAGGTCGCCGCCGCCGCCCTGGTGGTCATCGGCGCGATGATGATGAGCAACGCCCGGCACATCGACTGGACCGACTCGGCGACCTCGATCCCGGTCTTCCTGACGACCGTGCTCATGCCCTTCACCTACTCCATCACCGCGGGCATCGCGGCCGGTGTGATCGCCCACGTCCTGATCAAGGCGGCCCAGGGCAAGGCCCGCGAGGTCGGCTGGCTGATGTGGGTCCTCACCGCCGTGTTCCTCGCCTACTTCGCCCTCCACCCGATCGAGGGGTGGCTCGGCGTCAAGTAGCCGGCCACCGGCGGACCCGTCACGGCGGGTCCGCCCCCGCCTCCCGACACCCCCGAGGAGAACCCCAGATGCTGGACATCGCCGAAGAGCTGGACCGGTGGGTCGGGCAGGGCCGCTCGTTCGCCGTCGCCACGGTCGTGGCGGTGGGCGGCAGCGCGCCCCGGCAGCCCGGGGCGGCGCTCGCCGTCGACAGCGAGGGGACCGCCGTCGGATCGGTGTCGGGAGGCTGTGTGGAGGGCGCGGTCTACGAGCTGTGCACGCAGGCGCTCAGCGACGGCCGGACCGTGCTCGAACGCTTCGGATACAGCGACGAGGACGCCTTCGCCATCGGCCTGACCTGCGGCGGCGTCATCGACATCCTGGTCGTCCCCGTCCGCCCGGACGACCCCGGCCGGGCGGTGTACGCGGCCGCCCTGGCCGCCGCCGCGCGGGGCGAGGCCGCCGCCCTCGCCCGGATCGCCGACGGCCCCCCGGACCTCGCGGGGCGGGCCCTGCTCGTCCGCCCCGACGGCACCCACGAGGGGACCCTCGGAGGCCACCCCGAACTGGACCGGACGGCGGCCGCCGAGACCGCCGCCCTGCTCGACGCCGGCCGCACCGGCACCCTCGTCATCGGCGAGGAGGGCTCCCGCTGCGGGCGGCCGCTGACCCTGCTGGTGGAGTCCAGCGTCCCCGCCCCCCGCATGATCGTCTTCGGTGCGATCGACTTCGCCGCCGCGCTGGTGCGGGTGGGCCGCTTCCTCGGCTACCACGTCACCGTGTGCGACGCCCGTCCGGTCTTCGCCACCCGGGCCCGCTTCCCGGAGGCGGACGAGGTCGTCGTGGAGTGGCCGCACCGCTACCTCGCCTCCACCGGGGTGGACGGCCGGACCGTGCTGTGCGTGCTCACCCACGACGCGAAGTTCGACGTCCCGCTGCTGGAGGCCGCGCTGCGCCTCCCGGTCGCCTACGTCGGCGCCATGGGGTCGCGCCGTACCCACGAGGACCGCAACCGCCGCCTGCGCGAGGCGGGGGTCACCGAACTCGAACTCGCCCGGCTGCGCTCGCCGATCGGGCTCGACCTCGGCGCGCGCACGCCCGAGGAGACGGCCCTGTCGATCGGCGCCGAGATCGTCGCGAGCCGCCGCGGCGGCTCGGGCGTCCCCCTCACCGGGGCCCACACCCCGATCCACCACGACGGCCCGGAGGACGTCGCGGGCCGCATCGGCTCGGTCGCCTGATACGCCCCGGGGCCTTTGCCGCCGGGGAGCCACGGGACGACGCGACCACCTCGGCGGGTGACCGGGGACGCCCCCGGGAGCACCCGCCGCGAGCCACGTCCCGGCCCGGTGCCGCCCGCCCGCGCGCCACCGGGCCGGGCCGCGCCACCGGGCCGGGCCGCGCTACGGGGACGGCGCGCGCCCCGCCGTCCACGGCCGCCCGCACCCCGGCAGCCCGGTGAGCGAGGGCCCCCGGCCCCGCCGCACCCGGCCTCAAGGCCGCCGCGGCCGTGAACGCCCGCGCCGCGCCGTGCGTACCTCCGGGCGGCCGGGACGCGTCCGCGTCCGGGCGGAGGCGGGAAGCAGCCCCTGGGAGGCATGCCGTGGCCGGCAGCGACGTCACCGCACTGTTCCGCGCGACCACCGCGCACAGCCCTTCGTACTTCACGCTCGGCCGGGCCGCAGGGGCCCGGGCGGGCGAGATCGTGGACTTCTGCATCCCCTGCAACCCCTACTTCCCCACGCCCGACATGTTCGACCGGCTCGGCGGGCGGCTGCGGGAGATCCTCACCTACTACCCCAGCAGCGCGGACACCATCACCGCCGAGCTCTGCCGGCTGCTGGACCTCAACCCCCAGACCGTCGCCATGGGGAACGGCTCCACCGAACTGATCACCTGGATCGACCACCTGCTCGTCCGGGAGTCCCTCGCCGTACCGGTCCCCACCTTCGGGCGCTGGACCGACCAGCCCATGGAGACGGGCAAGCGGGTGGACATGATGCTGCTGCCCGAGGCACGCGGATTCGCCCTGGAGGCCGCCTCCTTCGTGCGCTTCGTCCGCAGCCGCGGATCGCGGGCCGCGGTCGTCTGCAACCCCAACAACCCCGACGGGGGCCTGCTGGACCGGGGCGAGGTCCTCTCGCTGCTCGACCAGCTCCACGACCTCGACCTGGTGGTCGTGGACGAGTCCTTCCTGGAGTTCGCCGACGACGGACCGCGCACGAGCGTCGCCCAGGAGGCGGTGCTGCGGCCGAACGTCATCGTGCTGCGCAGCCTGGGCAAGAACTTCGGACTCCACGGGGTGCGCTTCGGCTACCTCGTCGCCAACCCCCAGCTGGCGGGCCGGGTGCGCGCCGCGCTGCCCAAGTGGAACCTCAACTCCTTCGCCGAGACGGTGGTGTTCATGCTGGGGGAGCACCGGCAGGAGTACGCCGAGAGCCTGCGCAGGGTCTGCCGCGACCGCGGCGACATGACCGCCCGGCTCTCCGGCCTGCCGGGGCTCACCGTCTACCCCTCCCAGGGCAACTTCCTGTACGTGCGCCTCCCCGAGGGCGCCGACGGCGCCGTGCTGAGGGACCGGCTGCTGGCCGAGCACGGTGTGCTGGTGCGGGAGTGCGGCAACAAGATCGGCAGTTCCAGCCGCTTCCTCCGGCTCGTGGTACGGCCCGAGCCCGACGTGGAGCGCCTGGTCGGGGCGATGGAGCAGGTGCTGTACGGGCGGCGCGTGACGGCTCCGCCGCCCGCCCCCGAACCGGCGGCGGTGCGGCCGATGCTGGCGAGCGTGCCCGGTGCGGCCCCGCCCGCGGCCCGGCACGCCGCCCCGGCGCTGCGGCCCGCGCAGTCCCTCGCCCCTCCCGCCGCCGCGGTGGAGCCGTTCCCTCCCCGGGCGGTGGCCCCGGAGTCGGTCGTGCCGCGCGCCGCCGCACCCCTGCCGCCGACGGGCCTGGAGGGGACGGTCGTGGCCGCGGGCGTGCCCCTGGAGGGGCGGCTCCCGGAGCCGGGGGTGCAGCGGCCCGGACTGGCCCGGGCGATGACCGCCGGCTACACCTCCTCCGGCACACCGGCCGTCGACCGGCTGATCCCCGGCCCCTGAGCACGGCGGGCCGGGCCGCCACGGCCCAGCCCCGCCCACCGCCCCGGCCTTACGGCAGCACCCCCGCACGGCGGGCCGCGGTGACCGCCTCCAGCCGCGTGTGGGCGCCCAGCTTCCGCATCGCGGACCGCAGATAGCTCTTCACGGTCTCCGGCCGCAGGCCCAGCCGCTGCGCGGCCGCCGCGTTCGTCGCCCCGCCCGCCACACAGCTCAGCACGTCCTTCTCCCGCGCCGTCAGCTCCGGCCCCGGCCGGCCCGGCCCGCCGCCGGGCCGCGCCGCCGAGGCCAGCAGGCCGCAGACCGCGAGGAGTTCGCCCCGCAACGCCTCGTCCGCGATCCGCGGCGCCAGCGCGCGCAGCGCCCCGTGCGCCTCGCGGACGGTCTCCCAGGCACCCGGCGCCGCTCCGGGCGGAGCGCCCGCCGCGGCGGCCAGCAGCGCCCGTGCCTCGTCCCGGACGGCCAGGGCCTGCTCCACGTCGCGGGCCGCCGCGACCGCCGCGTCCAGCACCCGGTCACCGAGTGCCAGGGGCTGGCGCAGCGCCCCGTAGAGGACACCGCGCACGGCGCGACGCACCACCACCGGCACGGCGACCACGGACCGCAGCCCCTCCGCCGCCACCGCCGCGTCGTACTCGTGGCTGATGGTGCGCGCCACCGGGTAGTCCGCCACCGCACAGGGCCGCGCCAGCGCCATCGTCCGCCCGCCGAGGCCGTTCCCGGACCGGATCTCCAGACCGCGCAGCACCCCCGTCGAGGCACCCGTCAGCTCGGCGATGCGCAGCCGGCCACCGCCTCCGGCCCCACCGGAGCCGGGCAGCAGACCCCCGAAGGCGACGGGCAGCCCGGTGGAGCGGCGCAGCCCGAGCAGGGCGGAACGGATCTCGGCCGCGTCCTCGGGTGCCCGCATGCGTTGTTCCTCCTGACCGGCCGCGCCCGTGACGGCACCCCCGTCCGGGGGTGGTGAGAGCTGCGTCACCGATTACACGATGTACGGGGCCGCTCCCGCAACGAGGAGGACACATGACGTCTGGCAGTGCGACCGAGAGGTTCCGGGCCGCGCGGGACCTCCTGCTCAGGCACCGGGAGGACTACGCCGCGGCCCGGGCGGGCTTCTCCTGGCCCCGCTTCGAGCACTTCAACTGGGCCCTGGACTGGTTCGACGCCATCGCGCGGGACAACGACCGCACCGCCCTCCACCTCGTCGAGGAGGACGGGACCGGGACACGCGTCTCGTTCGCCGCGATGTCGGACGCCTCCGACCGCGCGGCGAACTGGCTGCGCTCGCACGGAGTCGCCGCGGGGGACCGCGTCCTGGGCATGCTCGGCAACCAGGCCGAGCTGTGGGAGACGGCGCTCGCGGCCATGAAGCTGCGGGCCGTGCTCATCCCCGCGACCCCCCTGCTGGGCCCCGCCGACCTGCGCGACCGGATCGGGCGCGGCCGGGTCCGGCACGTCCTGGCGCGCTCCGGGGACACCGGGAAGTTCGCCGAAGTGCCCGGCGACTACACACGCATCGCCGTCGGTCCGCCCGTCGACGGCTGGCTCGACTACCGCGAGGCCGCCTCGGCGCCCCCGGGCTTCGCGCCCGACGGTCCCACCCGGGCCGACGACCCCCTGATGCTCTACTTCACCTCCGGAACCACCGCCCGGCCCAAGCTCGTCGAGCACACCCACACCTCCTACCCGGTGGGCCACCTGGCCACGATGTACTGGATCGGCCTGCGGCCGGGCGACGTCCACCTCAACATCTCCTCGCCGGGCTGGGCCAAGCACGCCTGGTCGAACCTGTTCGCGCCGTGGAACGCCGAGGCCACCGTCTTCGTGCACAACTACACGCGCTTCGACGCCGCCCGGCTGATGACCGAGATGGACCGGCACGGCGTGACCGCCTTCTGCGCGCCGCCGACCGTGTGGCGGATGCTCGTCCAGGCCGACCTGACCGCGCTCGCCACCCCGCCCCGGGAGGCGGTCGCCGCGGGCGAGCCGCTGAACCCGGAGGTCATCGAGTCGGTCCGGCGGGCCTGGGGAGTGACCGTCCGCGACGGCTTCGGCCAGACCGAGACGGCGGTGCAGATCGCCAACAGCCCCGGGCAGCCGCTCAAGGCGGGTTCCATGGGGCGCCCGAGCCCCGGGTACACCGTCACCCTGCTGGACCCGGTGACCGGGGCCCCCGGCGCCGCGGAGGGCGAGATCGCCCTCGACCTGTCCGGGCGGCCGGTGGGCCTGATGACCGGCTACCACGGCGACCCGGAGCGCACCACAGAGGCGATGGCGGACGGCTACTACCGCACCGGCGACATCGGCTCCCTCGACGCGGAGGGCTACCTCACCTACGTCGGCCGCTCCGACGACGTCTTCAAGGCCAGCGACTACAAGATCAGCCCCTTCGAGCTGGAGAGCGCCCTGCTGGAGCACGAGGCCGTGGCCGAGGCGGCCGTCGTGCCCGCACCGGACCCGGTGCGCCTGGCCGTCCCCAAGGCGTACGTGGTGCTCGCCGACGGCTGGGAACCGGGAGCGGACACCGCCAAGGTGCTCTTCGCCCACGCACGCGCCGTGCTCGCCCCGTACAAGCGCATCCGGCGGCTGGAGTTCGCCGAGCTGCCGAAGACCGTCTCGGGCAAGATCCGCCGGGTCGAACTGCGCCGGCTGACCGCCGAGGGGTCGACCGCCGAGTACCACGAGGGGGACCTGCGATGACCCGTCCGGCACCCGCCGCCACCGGCTCCGGCCCGGCACCCGCCGCGCGGACCGGAGCCCCCGGCGGCGCGTCCGCCCCCCGGGGCGCCGCGTCCTACGCGCACGGCGTCTCCGGCACCCCGCTGCTCGGCGACACCATCGGCCGCAACCTCGACCGCGCGGTGGAGCGCTGGCCCGGGCGGGAGGCGCTGGTCGACGCCGCCTCCGGCAGCCGCTGGACGTACGCCGCGTTCCACGCCGAGGTCGGGCGGCTGGCCCGCGCCCTGCTCGGCAGCGGCGTCGCCAAGGGGGACCGGGTCGGGATCTGGGCCGTCAACTGCGACGCCTGGGTGCTGGTGCAGTACGCCACGGCCCGGATCGGCGCGATCATGGTCAACATCAACCCCGCCTACCGGGCGCACGAACTGGCCTATGTGCTGAACCAGGCGGGAGTCTCGCTCCTGGTGGCCTCCCGCTCGCACAAGGGCAGCGACTACGCGGCCATGGTGGAGTCCGTCCGCGGCCGGTGCCCCGCGCTGCGGTCCGTCCACCTGATCGGGGACGCTTCCTGGGACCGGCTGCTGGAGGCGGGGGAGGGGGTGCCCGAGGCGGCGGTCGCCGCCCGCGAGGCGGAGCTCTCCTGCGACGACCCGGTCAACATCCAGTACACCTCCGGTACCACCGGCTTCCCCAAGGGAGCCACGCTCTCGCACCACAACATCCTCAACAACGGCTACCTGGTGGGGGAGCTGCTCGGCTACACGGAGCAGGACCGGGTGTGCATCCCGGTGCCCTTCTACCACTGCTTCGGCATGGTGATGGGCAACCTCGCGGCCACCTCGCACGGCGCCTGCATGGTGATCCCGGCCCCGTCCTTCGACCCCGCGGCGACCCTGCGGGCGGTGGAGCGGGAGCGCTGCACCTCGCTGTACGGCGTGCCGACCATGTTCATCGCCGAACTGGGGCTGCCGGACTTCGCCTCCTACGACCTCTCCTCGCTGCGCACCGGCATCATGGCGGGCTCGCCGTGCCCGGTGGAGATCATGAAGCGGGTGGTCGCCGAGATGAACATGGCCGAGGTGTCCATCTGCTACGGCATGACGGAGACCTCGCCGGTGTCCACCCAGACCCGGCGCGACGACGACCTCGACCGCCGCACCGCGACGGTGGGCCGGGTCCTGCCGCACACCGAGGTCAAGGTGGTCGACCCCGCCACGGGGGTCACCCTGCCGCGCGGTGAGGCAGGGGAGCTGTGCACCCGGGGCTACGGGGTCATGCTCGGCTACTGGGAGGAGCCCGAGCGGACCGCGGAGGCCGTCGACGCGGGCCGCTGGATGCACACGGGCGACCTGGCGGTGATGCGCGAGGACGGCTACGTCCGGATCGTCGGGCGCATCAAGGACATGATCATCCGCGGGGGCGAGAACGTGTACCCGCGCGAGATCGAGGAGTTCCTCTACGCCCATCCCAAGATCGCCGACGTGCAGGTGGTGGGCGTGCCGGACGAGCGCTACGGGGAGGAGGTCCTCGCCTGCGTCGTCCCGCGCGACCCGGCGGACCCGCCGACCCTGGAGGAGGTCGCGGCCTTCTGCCGGGAGCGCCTCGCCCACTACAAGGTGCCGCGGCGGCTGGAGGTGCTCGACGCCTTCCCGATGACCGTGAGCGGGAAGGTGCGCAAGGTGGAGCTGCGGAGCCGCTTCGGCGGCTGACCAGGGGGCGGGACCGCCGCACGCACGGGCGCGTTCGGGGGTGCCCGTGCGTGCGGCGTCCACGGGGGAGGGGGGCCGACGGTCCGGGCGCGTTCCGGGCCGTCGGCGACCGCCGCGCGCGGCGCCCGGAGAGGTCCGCCACGGGATCAACACCAGTGCGTTAAGTCTGTGACCTGCGGTGCAACCCCGGGGTGAATGACGAACGGGACCCCTGATAGATCGTCTTGCGACCAAGTTCGAAAGTCGTCGGGAGTCTCGTTGCAGGAGCAGTCTGTCATCACGTCGTCCGTGGGGAGGGCTTCGGGGGTCCACGCGCCGGGGCATCTGGGCGAGCTGTCCCAGGTCGTGGATTTCGACCTTGTGGATGCCGTTCTCGCCGAGACCGGAGCGCGGGAGAAGCGGGTACGGCTGCTGCCGGCCCGGGTGGTGGTCTACTTCGTGCTCGCGCTGGCACTGTTCGAGGACTGCTCCTACCGGGCGGTGTGGGGCAAGCTGACCGTGCATCTGCCCGCTGCGGTCATCACGCGTCCGGCGGTCTCCTCGCTCTCACGGGCCCGGCGCCGCCTGGGTGCCCGCCCGTTGAAGGTGTTGTTCGAGATATTGGCCGGGCCGGTCGGTGAGAAGAGCCGGCCCGGCGTGTACTACCGGGGCCTGCGGACCGTCGCCATCGACGGCACCAGCCTGCACGTCCCCGAGGACGAGCGGATTCTCTGGCGATACCCCAAGCGGGCCGGGGAGAAGATGGAGTTCGGCTACCCACTGCTGCGGCTGCTGGTGATCGTCGAGTGCGGCACCCGGGCCCTGCTCGCCGCGGCCTTCGGCCCCGAGAGCGACGGCGAGACCACCTATGCCGCCCGGCTCCTGCACGTCCTGGACGACACGGCACTGCTACTGGCCGACGCTGGCTTCGACGCCCGTGACCTCCTGGAACGCGTACGGGATACCGGAGTACAGTTCCTGGTGCGCTCGGGGGTGCTTCGCGCTGCCCTACCGTCGTGCGCCGGCTGCCCGATGGTTCCTACCTCTCCCGGCTGAGCGGCCCCTACCGGGCCGGCCGGGGCTACTCGTCCCACACGGTGCGGGTGGTTGAGGCATGGATCACCGTCACCCTGGACGACGGCACAGTGCGCCGTGAACAGTGGCGTCTGATCACCAGCCTGCTGGACCACGAGCACCACCCCGCCGCCGAGTTGGTAGATCTCTACCACGAAAGGTGGCAAGTAGAGACCGCCTACTTCTCGATCAAGGCGAGCCTGCTGGACGGCCGGGTCCTGCGCTCCCACAGCATCGACGGCATCGACCAGGAGGTCTGGGCCCTGCTTGCCACCTACCAGGCCCTCATCCGAGCCGCCTCGGACGCCGTTGCCCACCGGCCCGACCTGGACATGGACCGCCTCAGCTTCACCGTCCTGCTCCAGACCGCCGCCGACACCGTGGTCACGGGCCGCGGCATCACCACCGGGAACGTCGACCTGGTCGGTGCGATCGGCGCCGCCGCCCTGGCCCACCTCTGGCCCGCCCGTCGGCGCCACCGCGTCAAGGCACGCAGCATCAAGAACTCGACAAGCAAGTACGGCCCCAACGCCGGCAAACACCCCCAGAGCGCGCGGCACTACACCGTCCACACAGAGATCACGTTCATGGAGAACGGACTCGCCTCCCGGTCCCGACGCTAGCTGCTAGCAGGGGATGGGGGAGCCGCCGGGGGTGAAGCACGTCCCCGAGCCGGAGTCGTCTCCGGTGAGGGACTGGGGGGAGATCGGTTCGTCGAAGGTGAGGCTCCAGGCGTCGATCGTGCCGGTGTCCCCGTCTCCGAAATCGTTGACGCGCAGTGCCCATGTACCGTTCGCCGGCTCGGACGAGGCGTCCACGACGTAGGTTTTGTTCACGTCATCGCCGGCGTCACTGTTGTCGAAGTCCTCCAGCAGGTAGGCCTTGCCGGACGGGCCGACGAGGCTGATGGTGAGGTCTCCGCGGTAGGTGTGCTTGATGTCCACGCCGACGGCGAGGCTGGAGGGGGCGTTGCCGCTGATGCCGGAGACGGTGATGAGGCTGTCGTTCGACCGGTTGTCGAGGATCGGTACGTCGTTGGTGTTCTCGAAGTCACCCGTACCGCCGGAGGTGCTGCCCCCGGACGAGCCGCCGCTGGACGTGCCCCCAGAGCCTCCGGAGTCGCTTCCATTGGGGAACGTGAGGTTCCAGGCGTCGATATAGCCGGTGTCACCGGAGCCCGTGTCACGCACCTGCAGCCTCCATGTGCCGTTGGCGGTCTCCGAGGAGGCGTCCACCGTGTACGACTTGTACACGTGGTCCCCGTCGTCGTTGTTGGGGATGTCCTCCAGAAGGTATGAGGTGCCGTCAGGGGCGAGGAGAGAGAGGTGGAGGTCTCCTCGGTAGGTGTGCTTGATGTCCACACCGACCCCGAGGGTGGACGGGGCGCTGCCGCCGATGTCGGTGACACTGATGGGGCTGTGGACCGTACTGTTGTCAGGGATGTCCACATCGGTCGTGCTCCGCTTGGAGATGTGATGACAGGGGTCCAGGACGGGGTGGGACGGCATGGGACACGAACCGGAGTCCCCCGACGAACCGGTCGAGGTGTCGTTGTTGGAAGTTCCGGCAGTGCCCGACGACGAGCTAAGTGGATCGCTTAGCGGTGTGCCGTCGTTTCGCTCTGCGTCATCAGGCGTGCCATCCCAGGAGCTGGTGCTCATGTCCCATACGTAAGGGGCGAACTGAGGGATGATGAATTGCTGGGCAGGATCGTTGGCGTTGCAGTCCCAGATTTCAAACCACCTGTGACTCGACACGCCCGTTGCGAAGCATCGTCCGGATTCCACACCCCTGATCAGGCCGCTACTTGTTCGCTCCCATCTTTGATTCGACTGCCCATTGCACGGGTACGCACCCACGCCGCTCCCGTTGGCGGTGCCCTCGTAGTCGACATCCAGACACAGGGTATATGACTTGATTGATTCACCCGAGAAGTCGAAATCGAAATAGTGGGCCTTGTTGGGGTCGTTCTCGCATCTCACGAGGTTCGGGTCACCGTCAACATGGGCGTTGAAGTCGCCCCCCGCGACGAATGGGTCGAATGTCAGGCATGAATTCTGTCCAACCCGACCCACTCCACCGTCTTTGTGGAGGATGTTGTGACGCTGGGCGTTGGCGCGGAATGCGAATTCGACGCTCATATGGTCGGATCCGCCCCCGGTGAGTGTCCGCCCTGTCCAGCCTGCAAAGTTCTGCGTGTCGTTGGAAATCATATAGTCGAGTTCGCCGCCGCGGGACCCTGTATGAGTTGCGTGCCCGGTCCGGTAAAGACCAGCGCTTTGGGGGACTGTCACCAAATTCGGGTCCCGGTTGAAGTCGCCGAGGGCAGCCCATCGCCTGCCGGTTTGGTTATGGCGTTGGGCAATGTCGTCGAGCAGGTTATCGACTTCGTTGGTGGTGTTGTTGCCGTTGGAGCTTGCATGGACACTGTAGAACACGCTTCCGTCGGAGAGTTCGATTCCTAGGGCGGGGCGGCGGGGGACACTTCCATTCCTCATTACGGAATGCACCAGGTGAACGCGACTCAGATTTGGTCTTTCGTGTGTCACCAAGGCAATGTTGGTGCGATTCCCAGTCAGGTCGCACCACAGAAACGTGATGTAGCGACTGCCCCATTCGTAGACGGCGACATCCCACATGGTTGAATGTGTTGCCAGCGTGGTGTGTTCGAGCTGTGTTGCGCCATGGGGCAGCGAATCGAGCGATCCGGCTTCCTGGAGGGCGATCACGTCATGGCTGTCTACGAAGTTGCGGCCGTACGCCCCGCCGTCAGACAACTTCGCTACCCAGGACCACTTTCCGGTGCCTGCGCCTTGCATGTTCCAGGTGGCGGGGCTGTGGTTGCCGGGTGCCGCGTGGCTGGCGGTTGCGGTGGCCAGGACGAGGGAGGCGGCGATGAGGGCGGCGGTGATGAGGTAGGTGAGGAGCACGCGCCATGTCGTGCGTGCGGGGTGTGGGTGTGCCGCGGGTCGCGGCTGGAGTGTGGATGACATGGTGACCTCTGTCTTGGAGTGACAGGACCGGGATTCCGGCCGCGAGGCCCGCGGCTGGGAGTAGCGTGTGGGCAGGCTGGACGGGGCCCTTCGGGTGGGCGGCAGCGGTGGGTCCGCGAGTCCGAGGGGGTGCTGCCGCGTCCTGGCCGTTGTGCCGCACGCGTCGGGCATGCTGGAGGTCTTGGGCTGCAGGGGGATGCGCAGCCGGTATCGCAGACCGGTTCGGCGGTGCGCGGGGGTGTGGGTGGGAGAGGGTCCGCAGCCTGAGTTCCTCCTGAACAGTGGGCGGGCTGAGGGGCCGCGACGGGGTGTTCGGTTACGTTGTCCCGGGGGCTGTGTCCCAGTGCTCCGTTGGTCGGTTCTGCGGGGTGGGGATGGTGTTCGTCGGGTTCAGTAGGGGCCGTTGACGTTGTCGATGGAGCCATCGAGTCCCTACCGAACCCGGAACGGTTCAGCTCGACGCCCCGGGGCCCTGAACCCTGGTGTGAACGAACGGCGGGGGCGAGGATTCTTCACCTGCATGCTCTCCATGAGAGACCTCGCCCCTGGGACCGCCTCCAGGGGCCGAGCTCTGGTCGCGCATGTCCGTCGAGGCGGATCAAGTCCGTGGTGGGGGATGGAGCGCGAGCCGGGCCAGGGCTGCTCCGAGGTGCAGCTGCGCGTCGATGTGTCCCGGTCCGCGTGCCATGTGTCGTCCTTGTGAGAGGTCTGAGTTTCCCCCGCTGTACGGAAGGTGGCTCACCAGCCGCGCGGGGTGGGATGACGTGGTTTCAGGTTCACTGGTTCGGTGGCTGCCCGACTGGCGTAGCGCCTGTTCGTGGCGTGAGGGGGCCGGGCCGTTGCCGGATGTGCCGGCTGTCGCGCAGCCGTCAATGCTCTCAAGGGGCGCGGGGTTCGCCGCGGCGTTCGTCGGCGCAGACCCGGCCCGCCGGTTCGCGGGCTCGGTGGTCCGGTACATCTGCACCGCACGCTGAGGCGATCCCAGCGGGTACTTCCTCGGGGCGGACCTCGTCAGGGCTCCTGTCACGAGCCCCATCTGACCTGCTGTCACCTCTCCCCGCATCCCAGGACCCGGCCGTCCGGCCCGGGATCCGGGAAGGCCGTGGGCAGCGACGGGAGGGAGCCTGTGCCCGGCTCAGAGAAACCCGCCCGCACGATGGCGGGCACCCGGGGGCTGACGGGTCAGATCCCCGTCCGGGTCTACCGAGTGGCGTTCTGGTCCGGCCACGACAAGCATCGTGATCACAGATCGTGATCACAGACGGAACACATGGTGTGTTCCGTCTCAAATGCTGTGGCTGGACCACAGAGAAGTGGGGTTGACATGAAGTCTGCTCGCCTGCTGGGCAGGAGCCTTGCCATCGCCGCCGGAGTAGCGGCTCTCGGAGGTATGGTCCCGGGAGTCGTTCCCGCGGCCACCGCGTTCGCAGCCGATGCGTGCGGGCAGTCCTTCCACGACTACAAAGGGACGTTCACCGGGACGACCCTCGTGGACGGCGGCCCCCAGCAGCTGACCTACACGCTGGAGTTCCCGAAGCCCGGCACGTACGTCATGAGACTGGCCGTGCTCGGCTCAAGCGGTACCCATCAGGTCCAGGGCCCCATGAAGATCGTGTCCACCCAGTCGGTCGGCAGGCTGATGCTGACGGTGCCGGTCTTCCAGGCCAAGGGCCCCACCGAGTACATGGAGGTCACGGCGAGGGACACGCAGTGCGAGCCCGGCCTGCTGGGAACCACACCCCCGGAAGTGACAGCCTTCTCCCTCAACCTGCCGATGGGCGGCCAGGAAGTGATCATGTCCAGAACATCCTGACCGGCTCCGAGGGCCTGACCGGTGGCCGGGTCCAGGCTGCCTGCACCGCGATGAGGTCCTCCACGGTCTCGGCCCGGGCGGTCTGGGCGAGCAGCAGGAGGATCACCGTCACCTTGATCACGACCTCGGAGGACGGAGCTGACACCCTGTTGCGCCCCGGCATCCACCACGTTGATCCGGCCGTGATCCATGCCGGGTAGGTCGGCGGTCGGCAGCGGTCCAGCCCCGGCCGGACCGGCGACAGATTCCCGCGCACCTCGACCACCATCAGGAGCAGCTCCTGGTCCCGCCCGCTCGCCGCCGAGGACGTCGCCGCGCTCGGCAGCGACGGCGGGTAGTCGGCCGCGGCGCTGCACGGCCCGAAATCGAGTCCGGGTTGTTCGCGCTGCCCTCCCAGGCCGGTGCGCGGTGAGCACGCGGCCGCCACCGACGGCACCACCGGGCTGCTGGAGTGCGTGGAGGCCGTACGTGACCCCTCCCTGCGCCGACCTGCGACCAAGAACATCTCGCACGCCGACCTGGCCACGGCGATGCACCTGGCGAGCCGCGCGACGGCGCAGTGCCGTGTCGGCGTGGTGGACACGGACGATGGAACGCACGAGGATCGAGCACCATGCTGGCCGACTACAACTCCCCCGAGGACGCCCTGGGCGCCGTCAAGACGATGCCCAAGCGGACCGGCCCGCCTTAACGCCGGACGAGTGTGGGCCAGTCAGACCAACAAAACGCCTCTAGGTCAAATGGCCTAAAATGCCAAAATCGCGATAGACCTTCCCTGGGCAGGTTGCACCGCAGGTCACAGGCTTAACGCACTGGTGTTGGCCACGGGATGGAGCCGGGATCAGCTTCCGAGTCGCCCGAGGGGGCAGGGGAGACCGGGGTGGTGGCGGTTCGGGCAGCAGACCAGGCCGACTGACACGATGCTGCCCGAGTGGTTGTAGTAGACCCAGCTCACGTCGACGCCGACCGGCAGGGCGTCGAGTGCGTACCGGCGCTTTGCGTCCAGGCTCGCGTAGGCCCGCCGCCCGTCCTCGCGCTCCACAGGGGGGTTGGCGAGGTACTGCTCCACCAGCCAGTCGAGGGCCGCGGGGGCCTCGTCCCAGGTCCGCCGCGGGGATGCCTGGTTCGCCTTCATGAGCCACTGGCCCGTCATCATGGGTGGCAGGCGCGATGCCGGGAAATCGGCGGTGACCTCGCGGTACCGCCGGAGGATGCGGATGCCCGCCGTGTCGTCGCCCGACATGGGGGGCGCCGGGGTGGAGGGGGGCGGGGGCCGCCGATCGCCCTCCCGGTGGTAGCTGTCGGGTGATCCGGTCCACGGCCCGAAGCCGTGGATGTGTCCTGTCCACATCGTGCGTGCCTTCCGTAAGAGGGGGCGGGCCGCCCGGGACGGGGATGGAGCAGGTCAAGCGGTCAGGTCGCGGTCCCTCACCCAGCCGCGGGCGAAGTCGTCCAACTCGGCTGCGGTGAACCGCAGTTCCTTGCCGACGCCTTCGGGCACCTCAGCGGGGCGAGCGGTTCGGTGCTGGCCGTCGGGGTGTCCGGCATCGGCGACCACGGCCGGGTCGGCGTCGGCGACGTCCGGCGCCTCCATCAGGAGTACATGACCATCCTTCGGGCTGACCACGAAGGAAGGGGGCCACGGCACGTGGAGTGCCGTGCCGTGGAGTTGGCCTCCCGGATTCGGACGGCGCTCGCCCGTTCCACGGCTTCAGCCCGCGTGCGGGACATGCTGCACCGACTGGCGGCAGAGGTCATCAGTGCGGCGGCCTTTGCTTCACTCGACGCCAGCAGGCCACTGCGGGCGCGTGCCCATCTCGGCAAGGCCCTCGCCTTCGCGGGTCTGTCACGAGACGGGGAGGCGGTGTACCACGTCTGGAACCATATGTTCCTGGCGTCCAGTCAGCAGGAGAATCCCGCTGAAGCCATCGCCGGGGCAGACGTCATGAAGCGTTCGTCGATTGCTCGACGTGACCCGTTGTATCTCTCTCTCGGGCATCTGCGACACGCCAACGGGCCGGCGCGTGTGGGGCGAAGGTCCGAGGCTCTTCGTGCGCTCGGCGACGCCGAGCGCGCGTTCGCCCGCTCCGAAGAGAAACGACGCTCCGAGGGATCGGTTTCTACGACACCGGTGAGTTCGAAGCCCTGTCCGCGTTCGTGTGGGCAGCACTTGGCGAATTCGGGCGGGCCGAGTACCGCCTGCATCGCACGCTTGCGCTTCTTCCGGAAGGCATGGCCCGAAACCGGGCCCTGTACACAGCACATCTCGCCTGGGTTCAGGCCAGACAGAACGAACCGGAGCTGGCCTGCGCGACGAGCCGCCAGGCGCGGTTGCCGGTGTCCTCGGCCTGCGGATCACGGCGTACGGCAAGGACCCTGGACGCCACGCGAAGCGTCCTGCTGGCCTCGGGCACGAAGTCGCCCAGGGTCATCGAGTGGATCGAGGAGTCCGGCGCATGGACCTGAAGCGCTACACGCATGCCGACGCACGGGACGTGCGTTCCCTGCTGCTCGACGTCCACGACGAGGCGTACGGCGACTCGGCGGACCCGTTTCACTCGCGTGAGCGTTTCGCCTACTACGTCGACCTCTGGTCCGCGCGGGCGGACTGGCGATGCGTCTCGGGATGGGAGGCGGGCGGCCCCGTCGGGTACGCCTACGGCTCCATGTTCACACCGGGCGGCTGGTGGAGGAGGCATGAGCGCCCCTCCGGGCTGAAGAGCCCCGTCTTCGCCCTGTCGGAGTTCCTGGTGGTGCCCGCATGGCGGGGCACCGGTCGCGCACTGCGGATCCACGACGCGCTGCTCGACGACGTGGCGGCCGGAACCGTCACACTGCTGGTCGAGCTGCGACGCCCCGGGGTGCGGGCCATGTACGAGCGCTGGGGCTACGGCAAGGCCGGGGAGACGGAGCCCTCCGGTGACGTGCCGGGATACTCCGTCATGGTCAAGAGGCTGGAGAGTGGGCTCTGAGCGCCGTCCAGGCGTCCTGCCTGCCGGAGCGACACGGCCCGGCGGCTGCCGGTCCGGGCGCGTTCCGGGCCGGCGGCGGCCGCCCCCGCGGCGCCCGTGCCGTACCGCGGGGCGAAGCTCAGGGCCCGGTCGCGATCAGCTCGTCCGCGGCGGCGTTGACCGGCTGGGGGCAGCCCGCCAGGTCCAGCACGAACAGGGGGACGCCCAGGCGGTCGGCCCCGCCGCGGCCCTCGGCGGAGTAGCCCGCCAGGGAGAAGAACACGCACTGGGCGGACTCGGCGAGGCCGCTCAGCCACAGGCACTCCACCGAGCGGAGGGGTGAGGGGCGGGTGGAGGGGTCCACCTGTGCCAGGACCCCCGCGCCGCGCAGATCGATCCCCGAGACGGGGCGGCCCTCGGGCTGCACGACCTCGGTGTAGCCGAGCCAGCGCAGGTACATGGCGGCGGCCGTGACCGCGTCCCGGGCGGTGCGGATCGGCACGGGCCGGAACGCGGGGCGCACCGGCGGCGCGGCGAGGTGCGGCGGTGCCGGCAGATGGGCGGGCATCCGGGGGCCGGCCGGGTCGGGGGTGCGGAGTCCCGCGGGGCCGATCCCGGGGGCGGGGTGGTGCGGTGCGGCGGGGGCGTCGTCCGGGGGGCGCACGGCGATGCGCAGGACCGTCCCGCACGGGCAGCCCAGTTCGGGCTGCGGCCACTGGTCGTGCCGTCGGCAGGCCGGGCAGCAGACGGTCACCCAGTCGTCGCTCCAGGTCCGGTGGGTGACCGGCTGCGGCGGAGCCGCGGGCAGCAGGGGCGGCGCGAGAGGGGCCCCGCAGGCGCACGGATAGACCGGCGGGGCGTACAGGTGCTCACGTCGGCAGGCCGGGCAGCGGACCGGCACGCTCTCGATCATCGCGGAGTCTTCCCCTCGTGCGTCACACCGGCTCGCGCGCCGCAGCGGGCCCTCGGCCCGCTGCCCGCGGGACCCCCGTGGGTGTGTGTCGCGGTCCATCGTCCATCACGGGACGGGAGTTGGCGAGGCGCTTGCCGGACTGCGCCCCCGGTGCGCCCCGAGCCGCCCCCGCGGGCGACCGGGTGCGGCTCCGTCCCTTGACGTGGTCACGGGCACGTTCTAGATTGCTTCCGTATAGCAGAACTCATATTCCGCGATGTGGAAGATGAGGGAATACCGACTGGACGCCGACACGGGACCGACGCTCTCAGGTGGCGCGGCAGAGCCCGATCCCGAAGGCCGGAGCAGGAGCACCCATGCCTCGTATGACCGCCGCCCGAGCGGCCGTTGAGATCCTCAAGCGTGAAGGCGTCACCCACGCGTTCGGCGTGCCGGGCGCGGCGATCAACCCCTTCTACAAGGCCCTGAAGGAGGGCGGCGGCGTGCACCACACGCTCGCCCGCCATGTCGAGGGCGCCTCCCACATGGCCGAGGGGTACACCCGCACCCACCCGGGCAACATCGGCGTCTGCATCGGCACCTCGGGGCCCGCGGGCACCGACATGATCACCGGGCTCTACTCCGCCACCGGCGACTCGGTGCCGATCCTCTGCATCACCGGGCAGGCGCCCACCGCGGTCATCCACAAGGAGGACTTCCAGGCCGTCGACATCGCCTCGATCGCGGGCCCGGTCACCAAGGCGGCCACCACCGTCCTGGAGGCCGCCCAGGTCCCGGGCGTCTTCCAGCAGGCGTTCCACCTGATGCGCTCCGGGCGCCCCGGGCCCGTCCTCATCGACCTGCCGATCGACGTCCAGCTCACCGAGATCGACTTCGACCCCGAGACCTACGAACCGCTGCCGGTCTACAAGCCCGCCGCCACCCGGGCGCAGATCGAGAAGGCGGTCTCCTACCTGCTGGACTCCGAGCGCCCGCTGATCGTCGCCGGCGGCGGCGTGATCAGCGCCGACGCCTGCGAGCTGCTGGTCGAGTTCGCGGAGCTCACCGGGACCCCCGTCATCCCCACGCTCATGGGCTGGGGCGCGCTGCCCGACGACCACGAACTCAACGCGGGCATGGTCGGCGTCCAGACCTCCCACCGCTACGGCAACGCCACGTTCCTGGAGTCGGACTTCGTCCTCGGCATCGGCAACCGCTGGGCCAACCGCCACACCGGCTACAAGCTCGACGTCTACCGGGGCGAGCGCACCTTCGTCCACGTCGACATCGAGCCGACGCAGATCGGCAGGATCTTCGCCCCCGACTACGGCATCGCCTCCGACGCCAGGGCGGCCCTGGAGCTCTTCGTCGAGGTCGCCCGCGAGCTGAAGGCCGCCGGCCGCCTCCCCGACCGCTCCGCGTGGATCGCCTCCGCCCAGGAGCGCAAGGCCACCCTCCAGCGCCGCACCCACTTCGACGACGTGCCCCTGAAGCCGCAGCGCGTCTACGAGGAGATGAACAGGGCCTTCGGCCCCGACACCCGCTACGTCACCACCATCGGCCTCTCCCAGATCGCCGGTGCGCAGCTGCTGCACGTCTACAAGCCGCGCCACTGGATCAACTGCGGCCAGGCGGGCCCCCTCGGCTGGACCGTCCCGGCCGCCCTCGGCGTCGCCACCGCCGACCCCGAGGCCCAGGTCGTCGCCCTGTCCGGGGACTACGACTTCCAGTTCATGATCGAGGAGCTGGCGGTCGGCGCGCAGCACCGCATCCCCTACGTCCACGTCCTGGTCAACAACTCCTACCTGGGCCTGATCCGCCAGGCCCAGCTCGGCCTGGACATCGACTTCCAGGTCAACCTGGAGTTCGAGAACATCAACTCCCCCGAGATCGGGGTCTACGGCGTGGACCACGTCAAGGTCGTCGAGGGCCTGGGCTGCAAGGCGATCCGCGTCACCGAGCCCGACGGCCTGCTCCCCGCGCTGGAGCAGGCGAAGAAGCTCGCCGCCGAGTTCCGGGTGCCGGTCGTGGTCGAGGCCATCCTGGAACGGGTCACCAACATCTCGATGAGCCGCACCATGGACATCAGCGACATCTCCGAGTTCGAGGAGCCGGCCACCGAACCCGGCCACGCCCCCACGGCCGTCAGGCCGCTTCAGGTCTGACCGGACCACCGCCCGCCGCACCCCCGCCGAGGCCCCGGCCCGCGCCCCGCCGCGCGCCGGGGCCCCGGCGCGTCCCCTCCGGCCCGCCGCCCCCGCCCCGGCCGCCCCGGGCTCGGGAACCCCCCGGCGCCTCCGCCCGACCACTGCCACGGAAGCGACCGCCGCACCACCGGGTACCGGCAGGCCCCGGACCGGGGTGCCGGGCCAGACGGGAGACACGCCATGACCCCCTCCGTGCAGGACCGCACCCGCGGCACCGGCGGCGAGGACCCGGTACGGGACCGGGTCGAGGAGTTCGTCCGCTCCCGGGTCGTGCCCCGGGAACCGGAGCTGGACGCCGGCGGACCCGACGCCCGCCGTGCGCGGGCCGCGCTGCGCCGGGAGGCCAAGGAGGCCGGTCTGTGGGCCCTGCCGCTGCCGGAGGAGTTCGGCGGCCAGGGCATGCCCCTCCTGCGCTACGCGGCGGTGGCGGAGGCCGAGGGGGCGAGCGACCACGGCCCCGCCGTCCTCGGTTCCGCCTCCCTGCTCGACGCGGGCATGCTCGACCGGCACGCCCGCCCGGCCGTCCGCGACCGCTATCTGAGGCCGCTGGTGGCGGGGGACGTCTCCGCCAGCTACGCCATGACCGAGCCCGAGGTCCCCGGCAGCGACCCGGCGCTCGTCGCCACCCGGGCGGAGCAGCGACCGGACGGCAGCTGGCGGGTCACCGGGCGCAAGTGGTTCGTCTCGGGCGCGGCGCACGCCGACGTGGTCACCGTCCTCGCGCGGACCGCGGGCGCGGCGGGCGACCGCGACGGGCTGTCGCTGCTCCTCGTCCGCGCCGACGCGCCGGGCTTCCGGTTCGTCCGGGAGATCCCCGTCCTGGGCGCCGCCGGGCAGGGCGAGATCGAGCTGGACGGCGTCCCGGTGCCCGCGGACCATGTGATCGGCACGCCCGGCGCCGCCCTCGCCGTGGCCGGAGAGCGTCTGCAGCTCGGCCGCACGCTGCGCGCGCTGCGCTGGCTCGGGCAGGGCCGCCGAGCCTTCGACCTGATGTGCGCCCGCGCCGCGGGGCGGGTGGGGAGCCACGGGCCGCTCGCCTCCCACCAGCTCGTCCAGCAGCACGTCTTCGACGCGCTGCTGGCCCTGCGCACCACCGGACCCCTCGTGCACGAGGCGGTGGCGCTGATCGCCGACGGACGGGACGCGCGCACGGAGGTCGGGCTGGCGAAGGTGGCCGCCGCGCGGATGCTCCAGCAGGTCACGGACGCGGCCGTGCAGGTCCACGGCGCGGCCGGACTCGGCCCGGACACCGCCCTGCCCGCCCTGATGCGGGTGGGCCGGGCCGCCCGCATCCTCGACGGCCCCGACGAACTCCACATCGGTGCCGTCGCCCGCCGGGTCCTGCGCGCGTACGGGGAGGCCGGCACGGGCGCCTGAGGGGGCGTCACACCGGGCGGCGAGGCGCCGCGGCGGCCCGCCTCCTCCGGCCGGGGGGCGGGCCGCGCCCGCGGGCAGGCGTCGTGCGGGGACCCCGTCCGGTTCCCCCACGCGACTGTGGCGCAGGACACATGGGGCCGGGTGAAGGGCCGGAGGGCGATTCCCGTACCAACACGTGTCAGCTCCCCGAGGAGTGCGAGGATGAGGCCGCCATGACGACAGGCCGGTGGTGCCGCGCAGCGAGGGCCGCGATGTTCGCGGCCGTCTGCGTGCTGCTCGCCGCCGTCGGCCACATCCTCATGTCGGGTTCACCGGTCGGTCCGGGCGGCCTCGCCGCGGCGCTCGCCGTGACCGGGGCGCTCGCCTGGCTCCTCGGCGGCCGCGAGCGCACCCCCGGCGCGGTGACGGGCGCCACCGTCGCCGTCCAGGCGGGCCTGCACGCGGCCTTCTCGCTGGCGCAGGCGCTGGCCGCGCCCCGGACGGGGTCCGGCTCCCTGCTGCGCGAGTGGGCCGGCCACCTGCTGTGCTCACCGGCCCCCGGCACCGGCGCACACCTCTCCGGCGCCGCCGCGGCGCATTCCGCCGGGCACCTCGGCCACGGGGCCGCCCACCTGGCGCACGGGGCGATACCGGCCGGCCACGGGTCGGCGGGCATGTCGCCTGCGGGCATGCTGGCCGCCCATCTGCTGGCCGCCCTGCTGTGCGGGCTGTGGCTCGCGCACGGCGAACGCGCCGTCTTTCGTGCGCTGCACGCCCTCGCCGGCTGGCTGGCCGCCCCGCTGCGGTGCGTGCTGCGCCTCGCGCCGCCGCCCACCGCCCCGCGCAGCCGGGTGCGCCGCAGGCGCGCCTGCGTGCGGCTGCGCCTGCTCCTTCTCGCCTCCTCCTGCGTCACCCGGGGTCCACCCGCCGGCTCCGCTGTCTGCTGACAGCCGGCACCCCGACGCGCCGCCACCGGGCGCCTCGGGCATCGGCCCTGCCCTGCGGCGGGCCGTACCCCCACCGGCCGCCGTGCGCCGGCCGGACCCCGACTCACCGAAGGACACACGGCGATGACTGCTGCCCCGACAGCCACCGACACGGCCGCACCCCCCCGGGGAACGGCCTCCCACCCGGCCGCCACCGACGAGGAGATCACCCGGATCGCCCTTGCCGCACGGTGCGGGGACGCCCGTGCCGTGGAGGGCCTGGTGCGCGCCCTCCACCGGGACATCTGGCGCTACGTCGCCTATCTGAGCGCCGACCCCCAGGGCGCGGACGACCTGACCCAGGAGACCTTCCTGCGCGCCCTCGGCAGCCTCCACCGGTTCGAGGGGCGCTCCTCCGCCCGGACCTGGCTGCTGTCCATCGCCCGCCGCACGGTCGTCGACAGCCTCCGGCGCGCGGCCGCCCGGCCCCGGCTGTCGGACCGGGAGGACTGGCAGGGGGTCGCCGAGCGGCGCCAGCCGAGGACCCCGGGCTTCGAGGACGGCGTGGCGCTGGCGGAGCTGCTGGCCGCGGTCCCGGCGGAGCGGCGCGCCGCGTTCGAGCTGACCCAGGTGCTGGGGCTGCCCTACGCGGAGGCGGCCGAGGCGCTCGGCGTGCCCGTGGGCACGGTGCGCTCCCGGGTGGCCCGGGCGCGGGCCGCACTGGTCGCCCTGCTGACGGACCCGCAGGAGGGCCGGCCGGGGGCCGCCGAGGAGCCGGTGCCCGCGGCGCCGCTCCGCCCGCGTGTGCTGAGCGCGGTCGGCGGCGGCTGAGCCCGCCCCGGGGGTGCGCCGCGCCGCAGACCGGGGGCGCGGCACGGCACCCGGCCCGGAACGGCCGGGACCCGGCCTCCGTGTGAAGGCCGGGTCCCGGTCGTCGGGGCGGAGCGGGGGTCGCGCCGGGCGGCGGCGCCCCCGTGGTGGCCGCCCGACGGTGCGAGGCTGTCGGTGCAGTGCGTTCGCGCCGCCGGGCGGAGCGGGGGAGGGCGGCTGGGACCGCGGCGGGGCGATCGGCCCGCCGGCATTCCTCACGTCAGGTCGGAGAGGGTGCCGGTGGCCTTGACCACCGCACTGGCATCGTCCGACCGCCGCGGTCCTCGCCTGTGCCACGCCGCGTGACCACCCCTCATCGGGTCACGCGGCGCGGGCTTCGCGCGCGGAGCGGACCTCCCGTGGTGTGCTCCGCGCGCAGTCTGTCGGCTCAGTCCTCGCGCAGGGCGCGGACCGCCTCCTCCACGCGCCGGCCGTAGTCGGCGTCCGCGGCGTGGAAGTGGGCCAGGTTCTTCTCGACGATGTCGTCGCGGGTGACCTGGGAGAGGCCGCCGGCGATGTTGGCGACCAGGCGCCGCTTCTCCTCCTCGGACATCAGCCGGTAGAGCTCGCCGGCCTGGAAGAAGTCGTCGTCCTTGGCGTGCCCGGGGGCCGGGTGGGTGCCCGTCCAGCCCCGGACCTCCAGCGGGGCCGCGAGCGCGGCGTCCGTCTGCGCCGGGCCGGCGAAGGAGTTGGGCTCGTAGTTCCGGTCGTGGCGGGAGCCGTTGCGGGTGGCCATGAAGCCGTCGCGGCCGTAGTTGTCGGCTCCCCCGGGCACCGCCTTGGGGGCGTTGACCGGCAGCTGGGTGTGGTTGACGCCGAGCCGGTAGCGGTGGGCGTCCGCGTAGGCGAACAGGCGGCCCTGGAGCATCTTGTCCGGGGACGGGCCGATGCCGGGGACGAAGTTGTTGGGCGAGAACGCGGCCTGCTCCACCTCGGCGAAGACGTTGTCGGGGTTGCGGTCCAGCACCAGGCGGCCGACCCGCTGGAGCGGGTAGTCGGCGTGCGGCCACACCTTGGTCAGGTCGAAGGGGTTGAAGCGGTAGTCGGCGGCCTCGGCCGCGGGCATCACCTGGACGTAGAGCGTCCAGGAGGGGTTGACGCCGCGCTCGATGGCCTGGAGCAGGTCCGTCTGGTGCGAGGTGGCGTCCTCGCCGACCAGTTCGGCCGCCTGTTCGGCGGAGAGGCTGCGGATGCCCTGGTTGGTCTTGAAGTGGTACTTCACGAAGAAGGCCTCGCCCGCCGCGTTGGTCCACTGGTAGGTGTGGGAGCCGTAGCCGTTCATGTGGCGGTACGAGGCGGGGATGCCGCGGTCGCCCATGAGCCAGGTCACCTGGTGCGTCGCCTCCGGGGCGTGCGCCCAGAAGTCCCAGACGTTGTCCGGCTCCTGGCGGCCCGTGAACGGGTCGCGCTTCTGGGAGTGGATGAAGTCGGGGAACTTGATCGGGTCCTTGATGAAGAACACCGGGGTGTTGTTGCCGACGAGGTCGTAGTTGCCCTCCTCGGTGTAGAACTTCAGCGCGAAGCCCCGCGGGTCGCGGACGGCGTCCGCGCCGCCGAGGGAGTCGGCGACCGTGGAGAAGCGCAGGAAGGTCTCCGTCCGGCGGCCGACCGCGGAGAGGAAGTCGGCCCTGGTCCACGCGGTGACGTCGTCGGTGACCTCGAAGTAGCCGTAGGCGCCGGAGCCGCGGGCGTGCACCACGCGCTCCGGGATCCGCTCACGGTTGAAGCGCGCGAGCTTCTCCAGCAGGTGCTGGTCCTGGAGGAGGAGGGGGCCACCGACGCCGGCGGTGGCGGAGTTCTGGTTGTCGGCGACGGGGGCGCCGGACTCGGTCGTAAGCACGCGCTTCGACATCGTGACCTTCCGTACGGGGCTGCACTGGCTGACGGTGCGAGGAGCGTAGGTTCGCTCCCGAGAAGACGTCAACAGTTTGTTGAAATTCTGGCGAGGGGTTCCGGCCGGTGCCGGCGCCTGGGCGCGACAGGACAGGTGTCGGCACCGGCACCGACCGGAAGACGTTGCCCGCACCCGCCCGCGGCCGGGGCGTGCGGGGCCGCCGGGAAGGGCGGCGGGCGGGACGGGAGCCCGGGAAGGGGTCAGGCCTGAGAGCCGGACAGCCGCTCGACGGCGCGGAGCAGGGCGGAGTGGTCGAGCCCGCCGTCGCCCTGGGCGCGCAGCGAGGCGACCAGCTGGGCGACGACCGCGCCGACCGGCAGGGCGGCGCCCACGGCGCGGGCGGCGTCGGTGACGATGCCCATGTCCTTGTGGTGCAGGTCGATACGGAAGCCCGGTGTGAAGTCCCGGTCGAGGAAGTTGGCCTTCTTGCGGGTGAGCACCGTGGAGCCGGCCAGCCCGCCGCCCAGGACGTCGAGGGCGGCGGTCAGGTCCACGCCCGACTTCTCCAGGAAGACCACGGCCTCGGCGCAGGCCTGGATGTTCACCGCCACGATCAGCTGGTTGGCGGCCTTCACCGTCTGGCCGGAGCCGTGCGGCCCGCAGAGCACGATCGTCCTGCCGAGCGCCCGGAGGATCGGCTCGGCGGCGTCGAAGTCCGCCTGCTCGCCGCCGACCATGATGGACAGCACGGCCTCGACGGCGCCCGCCTCGCCGCCGGACACGGGGGCGTCCAGGACCCGGATGCCCTTCTCGGCCGCGGCCCCGGCCAGGTCGATCGAGGTCTGCGGCGTGATCGAGGACATGTCGATCAGCAGGGCGCCGCGCCTGGCGTTCTCCAGGATGCCGTCCGGGCCGTAGGCGATGGCCTCGACCTGCGGGGAGGCGGGCACCATCGTGATCACGACGTCCGCGTCGCGCACCGCCTCGGCGACCGAGGAGGCCGCGGTGCCGCCGGCGGCGGCCAGGCGGTCCAGCTTGTCCTGCTCCAGCGTGAAGCCGGTGACGGAGTAGCCGGCCTTCAGCAGGTTCTCGGACATGGGGGAGCCCATGATGCCGAGGCCGATCCAGGCGATGGTGGGAGTGCTCATGAGGGTACCTCTCTGGAAAACACGTGCGAAGGGGGTCAGTTGGCCGCTCGGGCCGGGGCGGGGAGCCAGTCGAACGCCTCGGCGCTCGGGCGGTCGCCGGGCTTGTACTCCAGCCCGACCCAGCCGTCGTAGCCCGCTGCCCGCAGCTCGTCGAGCAGCTGCTCCAGGGGGAGCGAGCCGGTGCCGGGGGCGCCGCGGCCGGGGTTGTCGGCGATCTGGACGTGGCCGGTCCGGTCGGCGTAGGCCGCGATGACCCCGGAGACGTCCTCGCCGTTCATGGACAGGTGGTAGATGTCGAGCAGGAACCGGGCGTTGCCCAGGCCGGTCGCCGCGTTCACCCTGTCGACGACCTCGATCGCCGCCGGGGCGCTCACCAGGGGGTAGAGCGGGGACTCCGGCCGGTTGAGGGCCTCGACGAGCAGGACGGCGCCGATCCGGTCGGCAGCGCGGGCGGCGAGGACGAGGTTCTCCAGCGCGAGCGCGTCCTGGGTCCCGGGGTCGGTGCCCTCGACGCGGTTGCCGTACAGGGCGTTGAGTGCCGTGCAGCCCGTCGAGGCGGCGAAGTCGGCGGCCACCTCGATGTTGGCCCGGAAGCGGTCGGACTCCTCGCCCGGTACCGACAGGGCGCCGCGGTCCGGGCCCGGGAGCTGCCCGGCGTAGAAGTTCAGGCCCACCAGCCGGGTGCCGGCGTCGTCCAGCGCCTTCTTCAGGGCGTCGAGCTCGGACTGCCCGGGGGTGGGGGTGTCGGTCCAGGGCCACCACAGCTCCACCGCGGTGAAGCCCGCCGCGGCCGCGGCCGCGGGGCGCTCCAGGAGCGGGAGCTCGGTGAAGAGGATCGAGAGGTTCACATCGAAGCGCTGGTCCGCGAATCCCATGAGGGGTGCGCTCCTTCCGTATTGCGGAAGTTTCTTTCTGCCTAACGGAATTCTGTAGAGCGGGGCTCGGGCCTGTCAAGCCGCCGGCGCGAAATCCCCCTCCGTCCAGCGGGTCGCCGGGAGCCCGGGTGCCGGTGTTCCGCCCCTGGTCGGAGCCGGTGCCGCCGGGGCGGGTCCGATCCGCGCGGGCGCCGCTACGGTGGGGGCATGGTGCGACTGAGAGTGGAGTTCACGACCGAGCCCTTCGACCTCGACGAACCGCCCGCGCACGCCGTGGCCGCTCGCGAGGTCGTCCAGGGCGCGGCGCTGGACAAGGTGGACGTCGGCCCCTTCGGCAACACCGCCGAGGGCGGGGCCGACGAGGTGCTCGGGGCCGTCGACGCGCTGCTGCGCGCGGCTCTGCGCAGCGGTGCGACCCGGGTGTCCCTCCAGGTGAACGTGGTGGACGGTGCCGGGGAGGGGCTCGGATGAGCGGGGCGGAGCACGCGCTCGCGCAGGCGGTGAAGCCGCTGGTCGACGCGATGGGCGGGAAGCTGCTCGCCCCCGCCGAGGCGCAGGACGACGACGTGGTGCTCAGCTGGGAGGGCGAGGAGGTGGTGGCGGTGCGCCTGCCGCAGCTCGCCGACTCCCTGGAGCACATCCTGGCCGCGATGGAGCGCCGGCACGGCTGCCCCCTCGCCGAACTCGACCGCAGGACCAAGCAGTCGGTCGTCCGGACGCTGGAGGCCCGCGGGGCCTTCTCCGTGCGGCACGGCGTCGAGACGGTGGCCGCGGCCCTCGGGGTCAGCCGCTTCACCGTGTACAACTACCTGAACAGGGAGAACGCCGCCCGCGGCGACTGAGTCCCGGTGCCCGTGGGAGCCGCCGCCCGGTGCGGCCGCCGGCGGCCTCCACCCCCCACGACTTTTCAACAAAGTGTTGACGTCGACTTCGGGAGGGCGTTAGCTATCCGCAGCCCGTCCGACGCACCGAGATGATCAAGCCACGGAGGCTCCCGTGACTGCACTTGAGAACCCGGGCCTCGCCCGGTTCAACGCCTCCGAGGACAGTGCGGCGCAGACCGCACTGCACGAGGTGTGCGCCAGCGCCGCCTGGGTGGGCGCGATCCTCGCCCGGCGCCCGTACGCCGACGTGGAGAGCCTGATGCGCACCAGCGACACCGCCACGGCGGGGCTGACGGCGCAGGACCTGGCCGAGGCGATGGCCGGGCACCCCCCGATCGGCCGCCCCAGGCCCGGCGACCCCACCTCCTCCCGCGAACAGCGCGGCATGGCCGGGGCGTCCGAGGAGCTGAAGGCCGAGATGCTCGAACTCAACCTGGCCTACCAGGAGAGGTTCGGGCACGTCTTCCTGATCTGCGCGACCGGGCGCACCGGGGAGCAGATGAGGGACGCCGCACGCGAGCGGATCGGCAACACGCCGGAGCAGGAGCGGGAGACCGTCCGCACCGAACTCGGCAGGATCAACCGCATCCGGCTGGCCCGTCTCGTGGAGCCCGCAGAGGAAGAAGAGGCATGAGCACGCACACCACCGCATCGGTGTCCACGCACATCCTGGACACGAGCATCGGACGCCCGGCCGAGGGCGTCGCCGTCTCCCTGTCGGCCCGCGGCGGCGGCGCCGGTGCGGCGTGGCGGGCGCTCGGCGCCTCGGCGACCGACGCGGACGGGCGGTGCAAGGACCTCCCGGCCCTGCCGGAAGGCACGACCCACGTACGTCTGGACTTCGCGACCGAGGAGTACCTCCTCCGCCGCGGCACCGGACCCCAGCAAGCCGATGTGCAGCAGGACGCCCCCGCGAATCGGGACAGCGGTGCGACCGGTGCGTTCTTCCCGGAGGTGGCGATCACCTTCGCCGTCGTACCGGGCGAGCACTACCACGTACCGCTGCTGCTCAACCCGTTCGGCTACTCCGTTTACCGAGGGAGCTAGCAGACAATGCCCACGATTCTCGGCCAGAACCAGTACGGCAAAGCAGAGAACCGCGTCGTCAGGATCACGCGGGACGGCGACACCCACCACATCAAGGACCTGAACGTCTCCGTCGCCCTCTCCGGCGACATGGACGATGTGCACTACTCCGGCTCCAACGCCCACGTCCTGCCGACCGACACCACCAAGAACACGGTGTTCGCGTTCGCCAAGGAGTACGGCATCGAGTCCGCCGAGCAGTTCGGCATCCACCTGGCCCGGCACTTCGTCACCAGCCAGGAGCCGATCCACCGGGCGCGCATCCGCATCGAGGAGTACGCCTGGGAGCGCATCACGACCTCCGACGGCAACTCCAGGTTCATCGGGGCCGACGAGGTCCGGCACTCCTTCGTCCGCAAGGGCCAGGAGATCCGCACCACCCAGGTCACCTACGACGGCTCGTCCTTCGAGGTGGTCTCCGGCCTCAAGGACCTGGTCGTGATGAACTCGACCAACTCCGAGTTCTGGGGCTACGTCAAGGACCGGTACACCACCCTCAAGGAGGCCTACGACCGCATCCTGGCGACCCAGGTGGCCGCCCAGTGGCGCTACAACTGGACCTCCGACGAGCAGCGCTCGCCGAACTGGGACAAGTCCTACGAGCAGGCCAAGAAGCACATGCTCCAGGCCTTCGCCGAGACCTACTCGCTGTCGTTGCAGCAGACCCTCTACCAGATGGGTTCGCGCATCATCAACAGCCGCAGCGAGATCGACGAGATCCGCTTCTCGCTCCCCAACAAGCACCACTTCCTGGCCGACCTCGAACCCTTCGGCCTGAAGAACGACAACGAGGTCTACTTCGCCGCGGACCGCCCCTACGGCCTCATCGAGGCCACCGTGCTGCGCGACGGAGTCGAACCGAGGATCCCGGTCGACATGACCAACCTCTGACGCGAGGCCGCGCGCCGCCCCGCCCGCCGACACGGGCGGAGCGGCCCGCGGACCGGAGGGAGGACCATGGCACAGCCCCCGGCGTCCGGGAGCCCGGCACCCGGTACCGGCCCCGGCGCCGCCCCCCCCTGGCGGGCGGGCGGCGCGCCTCCGCACGACCCGCGCCCGTGCGGCCCGCCGCCCCGTCCACGGCCCCGGCCCTGTCCCCCGCCCCGCTCCTCCACCCTCTCGGCACCCGCAGCCGCCGGACCGGCCTCCCCGGCGGGCCGCCCGGCTGCGGCACTCAAATCCTCCAGGGTCCTGCCGTGCCCTTCCCCGGGATCCCGGCCCGAGGACGCCGCCGCCCGGGCGACGTCCCCGGACGGCCGTCCCGGGGAGCCTCCGCCACCCCACCCGACACGAAGAAGGACGCATCATGGCACCTTCGGCAGCCCCCGGAACGACCGAACGCCTCGTCATCGAGAACTGCGCCGTCGCCACCGTCGACGCCCGGGACACCGAGTACGCGACGGGCCACATCGTCGTGGCGGGCAACCGCATCGAGTCCGTCGGCGCGGGCGCGGCCCCCGAGGGCCTGGAGAACGTCGTGCGCCGCATCGACGCCACGGGCCACCTCGCCACCCCGGGCCTGGTCAACACCCACCACCACTTCTACCAGTGGATCACCCGCGGACTGGCCACCGACCACAACCTCTTCAACTGGCTCGTGGCCCTCTACCCGACCTGGGCACGCATCGACGAGGCCATGGTCCGCGCCGCCGCACAGGGCTCCCTCGCCATGATGGCCCGCGGCGGCGTCACCACCGCCATGGACCACCACTACGTCTACCCGAAGGGCAGCGGCGACCTGTCCGGCGCCATCATCGGCGCCGCCCGTGAGACGGGCGTCCGCTTCACCCTCGCCCGCGGCTCCATGGACCGCAGCGAGAAGGACGGCGGTCTGCCGCCGGACTTCGCCGTCGAGACCCTCGAAGGCGCCCTCGCCGCCACCGAGGAGACCGTCCGCGCCCATCACGACGCCTCCTTCGACGCCATGACGCAGGTCGCCGTCGCGCCCTGCTCCCCCTTCTCCATTTCCACCGAACTCCTCAGGCAGGGTGCCGAGCTGGCCCGACGCCTCGGCGTCCGGCTGCACACCCACGGCTCGGAGACCGTGGAGGAGGAGAAGTGGTGCCACGAGCTCTTCGGCATGGGCCCCACCGACTACTTCGAGTCCACCGGCTGGCTGGGCGAGGACGTGTGGATGGCCCACTGCGTCCACATGAACGACTCCGACATCGAGGCCTTCGCCCGCACCGGCACCGGCGTCGCCCACTGCCCCTCCTCCAACGCCCGCCTCGCCGCCGGCATCGCCCGGGTCCCCGACATGCTCGCCGCGGGTGTCCCGGTCGGCCTCGGCGTCGACGGCACCGCCTCCAACGAGTCCGGGGAACTGCACACCGAACTGCGCAACGCGCTCCTGATCAACCGCCTCGGCGCCCACCGCGAGGCGGCCCTGAACGCCCGCCAGGCGCTGCGCCTGGGCACCTACGGCGGCGCCCAGGTGCTCGGCCGCGCCGACGCGATCGGCTCCCTGGAGCCCGGCAAGGTCGCCGACCTGGTGCTCTGGAAGCTGGACACCCTCGCGCACTCCTCGATCGCCGACCCGGTGGTCGCCCTGGTGTTCGGCGCCGCCGCACCCGTCACCCTCTCCCTGGTGGACGGGCGCCCGGTCGTCGAGGCGGGCCGCCTCACCACCGTCGACGAGGAGGCCGTCGCCCGCTCCACCCGGGACGAGGCCCGGCGCCTGGCGCGGATCGCCGCGGGGGGCTGACGGCCCCGCGGACCGCGGGCCGCCGCGGCCCGCACCGACAAGGCTCCGGCCGGGGGGGACGGCCCCCGGCCGGCGGCCGTGGACCCGAGCGGGGTCCACGGCGGCCGCACCGGGGGGTGCGCGTCAACGGACGGCGCACCCCCCGGATGCGGTGACACGTGCCCCCTGCGGACCCCGTGCCACCGCGCACCACCGCACCACACCGGACGGGCGCCCGGTGCGTGCACCGCACCACCAGCACCACCTCCCTGACACCCATGTCGACGACGACGTGTTAACCGACCGGAGGCACCGCCGTGGCCGTGCAGAAGCCGAACGCCGACACCCCGGACCGGGCCGGATCCCCGGACCGGGCCGACACCCCGGACCGGTCCGAGTCCCCGGGCCGCGCGGACGGGGAGGACCGGAGGCATCCGGTCGACGAGATCCTGCCCCCCGCCAGGATGCTCACCAGCGGCCTCCAGCACGTGGCCGCCATGTACGCGGGCGTCGTGGCCCCGCCCCTCATCGTGGGAGCGGCCGTCGGCCTCTCCGCCGCCGAACTCACCTTCCTGACGGGCGCCAGCCTGTTCACCGCCGGCCTCGCCACCTTCCTCCAGACCCTCGGCGTCTGGAGGATCGGAGCCCGGCTCCCGTTCGTCAACGGCGTCACCTTCGCCGGTGTGGCGCCGATGCTCGCGATCGTCGACACCGCGCCGAACAAGGACGACGCCCTGCCGATCATCTTCGGCGCGATCATCGTCGCCGGCCTGCTCGGCTTCCTGGCCGCACCGTTCTTCGGCAAGCTCGTGCGCTTCTTCCCCCCGGTGGTCACCGGGACCGTGATCACCCTGATCGGCATCTCCCTGCTCCCCGTCGCCTTCGGCTGGGCCCAGGGCCCGGACCCCTCGGCCGCCGACTACGGATCGGCCCGCTCCCTCGCCCTCGCGGCCCTCACCCTGCTGATCGTCCTCGGGCTGCGCCGCTTCACCACCGGCTTCCTCCGGCAGATCGCGGTCCTCGTCGGCCTGGTGGCCGGCACCCTGGCCGCCGTCCCCTTCGGCGTCGTCGACCTCGCCCCCGTCACCGGGGCGGACGTCGTCGGCTTCCCCACGCCCTTCCACTTCGGCGCCCCGCAGTTCGCGCTCGCCGCCATCCTCTCGATGTGCGTGGTGATGATCGTCTCCATGACGGAGTCCACCGCCGACATGCTCGCCCTCGGCGAGATCGTGGAGCGCCCCGCCGACGAGAGGACCATTGCCGCCGGGCTGCGGGCGGACACCCTCGGCTCCGCGCTGAGCCCGCTGTTCAACGGCTTCATGTGCAGCGCCTTCGCCCAGAACATCGGCCTGGTGGCCATGACCCGCATCCGCAGCCGCTTCGTCGTCGCCTGCGGCGGCGGCTTCCTGGTCCTGATGGGGCTCTGCCCGATGGCCGCCGCCCTGATCGCGGTCGTGCCCCGCCCGGTCCTCGGCGGCGCGGGCATCGTGCTGTTCGGCTCGGTCGCCGCCAGCGGCATCCAGACCCTGGTCCGGGCCGGGCTGGAGAAGGACGCCAATGTGCTGATCCTCGCCGTCTCCCTGGCCGTCGGCATCATCCCGATCAGCGCCCCGGAGTTCTACCACGCCTTCCCCGAGACCGCGAAGATCATCCTGGACTCCGGCATCTCCACCGGCTGCGTCGCGGCCGTCCTGCTCAACCTGGTCTTCAACCACCTCGGGAAGCGGGACGGGAGCGGGGAGGACACCGCTCCGGGGGAGTCCGGCGACGGGATCACCGGCAGGCAGCCCGCGTCCGCGGCCCACTGAGAGGGCAGCCCCGTCCGGGGCCCGCGGCGAAGGCGGCGCGCGGGCGGCCGGGCGCGCCCCTGGGCCCGCAGCACGGGCGGCCCGGTCCCGGGCCGCCCGTCGCCTCCGCCCCGCCGGAGGCCCGGCCCGCCCGCCCCGGCCGCGCGGACTTGACGGGCCCCCGCCGGGGACGGTGGAGTTCCAGGCGATCCGCCCCCACCCGGAAGGCCCCCGTGAACGTCGCCCGCTCAGCCGCCCTGTTCGCCCTCGCCGCCCTGTTCGAGATCGGGGGCGCCTGGCTGGTCTGGCAGGGCCTGCGCGAACACCGCGGCCTGATCTGGGTCGGTGCCGGCGTGGTCGCCCTCGGGCTGTACGGGGTGGTGGCCACCCTGCAGACCTCCGGCGACTTCGGCCGCGTCCTCGCCGCCTACGGCGGGGTCTTCGTCGCCGGGTCCCTGGCCTGGGCGATGGTGGCCGACGGGTACCGCCCCGACCGCTTCGACATCGCCGGAGCCCTCGTCTGCCTGGCGGGCATGGCCGTGATCATGTACGCCCCGCGCGGCGGCTGAACCCTCTCCGGGGACGGCGGCCCGCACCTGGCGGCTCCGGCCACGCCGGAGAGGTGCTCACGGCACCGGAGCCCGTTCAGCGGTCCGGCCGGAGGGCGCTACGGGGCGGTGGCGGCGAGTCGGTACCCCACACCTCGAACCACCTCGATGAGCGCGGGCGTCCGCAGTTTGGACCGCAGGGA
The DNA here is from genome assembly GCF_043203115.1 of Streptomyces sp. NPDC048001. Lineage (NCBI taxonomy): Bacteria > Bacillati > Actinomycetota > Actinomycetes > Kitasatosporales > Streptomycetaceae > Streptomyces > Streptomyces sp. NPDC048001. Next base: position 654,097 of record NZ_JBIDBN010000001.1, on the reverse strand, counting down.
GGCCACATGGACTTCCAGGGTGCGCTCGGTCCCCTCCCCGCGGCTCTCCCACACCTCGCTGATGATCTGCTCCCGGCGGAAGACGACTCCCGGGCGCTGCGCCAGCAGTACCAGCAGGTCGTACTCCTTGCGGGTCAGATGCACCTCGGAGCCGCCCACACTCACCCGGCGGGCGGTCAGCTCGATGCGTACGGCACCGAGCCGCAGGTCGGGCTCGTTCCGCGCCTCACCACCGACCGGTGCGGCGGCCCTCCGGCTGACGGCATGGATTCGGGCGATCAGCTCACTGGTGCTGTAGGGCTTCACCACGTAGTCGTCGGCGCCGCGGTTGAGGCCGTGGATGCGTGAGCGAACGTCGCCGCGCGCCGTGACCATGATCACCGGAGTGCCGGTCCATCTTCGGATCCTGCCGTACACCGTGTACCCGTCCTGGTCGGGCAGACCGAGGTCGAGCAGGATGACATCGAACGGGCCGGCGCCCGTCGACAGCACGGCGTCCACGGCCGCCTGGCCGGTGGCGGCGTGCACCACCTGGAAGCCGTGCCGGGTCAGTACGGCGGACACCGCCGCGGCCACGTGGTTGTCGTCCTCGACCAGCAGCAGTCGCATTCCGTCTCCCAGACATTCATCAGTCGTGCGGAAAATGACAGTGCGGTGAATCCACTCCGATTCCACGGGCGACGTCAAGACGGCATCCGGGATGCGGACACATTCGATCGATTATCCACCGCAGACGCCAGGTGCCTACCGGCGGGAAACTTCCGCACCCCCGGGCTCCGGGTGCCGACTCGGGCCCGCGGCTGTTCCTCAGATTCTCCTCAGATGCGATGACGCCGCCCGTCCGACCTCATTAGCGTTCTCCCCATCACGACGGGCGGAGCGCTTCTCATGACCGAATTCCCGGTGGACGGGGACACCGAGGGGCGCGCCCTGCGCCGGCCTCGCCGCAGGGCGCGACCGTGCACGCCGGCAGGTTGCCCTCGTGTGCGGACGGGGACGGCGGCGGTCTGCCCCCGCACAGGAGGGCCCCGGGTCCCGCGCCGTCGCCTCCGGTCGGCCCGGGGCCGGCAGGGGCGGGAGACCGCAGGCCGGACGGGCTCCCGCCGCCGGAAGGCGCAGGGGCGGTTGCCTGCCTGCCGAACCGATTCCAGGAGATTCCATGATCAGGGGAATCGCTGGAATCATCGGGGAATTCCTGCCGAACCGATCCCCCCGGCACCCTCTTCCTTTCATGGAGGTCCCATTGCCCGCAACGATCATTCCGGAGCCGTTCATTTCCGCTTTCCCGGCCGAAGCCGCACCCGCGCGGTTTCCCGGTGAAGAGGCGCCGGTCCCGGCGCTTTCACAGGGTGCCGAGGCCGCGGGGCGCCGATTCGCCTGCGGAGGGGAGCCGCGGCCCGCCGTGCACGCCCGTCCTGCCGCCCGCGATGCGGACGCCTCATGACCGGCACGGCTCACCGCGGCGGGCCCGACCCGGCCGAGGCGCGCCCGGGCGCCCGTGCACCGCGTACCGGGGAGACCGGGGCCGTCGAAGCCGCCCTGGACGAGGGCCTGCTGCCAGCGGACCTCCTCGCGCTGCTGCTGAGCCCTCGGCCCGGGGCGGGCGCAGGAGCCGTCGGAGCGGAACCGGGTGCTCCGGAACGGCCCTGACCCTCGGGCCGGAGCGGCGCGGGGGCGTACGGGCGCCCCCGTCCTCGCGGGGGGAGTGGGGGAGTCGCGGGCGCCGCGACCCGACGCACCCCGCATCCCGCACACGGGGGGTCTGCCGATCGCATTCACGTTCGATGTGAAACGGCACCGATGGTAGAAAGGAGAACATGGTCCGGAACCTCCGGATTCGCCGCTCTCCGGGACCCGAGCAGCATCCGGCGGCCCCCGCCGCCGGCCGACGTCGTCGCTTGGCCGAAAGCCTGCGCACCGTCGCCGGGCAGGTCTTCATCCTGCAGGTGGCGATCGTGGCGCTGCTCGTCGTCGGCACGGTCACCGCGCTGGTTCTGCAGGCGCGGAGCGACGTCCGGCGTGAGGCCCGCAACCAGTCCCTGGCCGTCGCCGAGACGTTCGCGAACTCCCCGGGCCTCACCGAGGCCATGAACAGCCCCGATCCCACGGCGGAACTCCAGCCGGCCGCCGAGGCGGCTCGCGAGGCGGCCGACGTCGACTTCATCGTCGTGACGAACGAGGACGCGATCCGCTACACCCACCCCCTGCCCGACCGGATCGGCAAGACGTTCGTCGGCACCATCGAGCCCGTTCTCCAGGGCGAGGGAGTGGTCGTCGAGTGGATCACCGGCACCATCGGCCCGCTGGTGCAGGCGATCGTGCCGATCACCGACGACTCGGGCGACGTCATCGGGGTCGTGTGCGCCGGGGTCACGGTGGAGCACGTCAGCGGCCAGGCCAACCGCCAGCTGCCCGTGGTGCTCGGTGCCGGCGGGGCCGCTCTCCTGCTGTCCGTCGTGGGCACGGGCCTGACCAGCAGGCGGCTCCGGCGCCAGACGCACGGCCTGGGCCCGGCCGAGATGACGCGCATGTACGACCACCACGACGCGGTGCTGCACGTGGTCCGCGAGGGTGTGGTCATCGTGGCCGGAGACGGCCGCCTGCTGCTCGCCAACGACGAGGCGCGCCGCCTGCTGCACCTGCCCCCGGAGGCGGAGGGCCGTCAGGTGACGGACCTCGGCCTCAGTCCCCGCCTCACCGAACTGCTGCGGTCCGGCCGTCCGGCCTCGGACGAGGTGTACCTGGCCGGTGACCGGCTGCTGGCGATCAACCAGCGGTCGACGGACCAGGACGGCGGACCGCCGGGCACCGTCGCCACCCTGCGCGACACCACCGAGCTCCAGGAGCTGTCCGGACGGGCGGACACGGCGCGTGCCCGGCTGCGGCTGGTGTACGAAGCCGGTCTGCGGATCGGCAACACCCTGGACGTGGTGCGGACGTCCGAGGAGCTGGCCGACTTCGTGGTGCCGCAGTTCGCGGACTTCGCGACCGTGGACCTGCTCGAGCGCGTGCTGTCCGGCGACGATCCGGGGCGCGCCGGCGCGCACTCCGACCTGATGCGGCGCGTCGCCGTGTCCGGCATCCGGGGCGACGCCCCGATCTACCCGCTGGGTGCCCTGATCGACTTCGTCCCGACCACTCCGCAGGCCGAGGGCTTCCAGAGCGGGATGGCCGTTCTCGAGCCCGACATGAGGACCTTCTCGGGCTGGCAGGAACAGGATCCGTCCCGGGCCCGCAGGATGGTCCAGTACGGGCTGCACTCGATGATCAGTGCTCCGCTGCAGGCCAGGGGCGACATCCTGGGCGTGGTCACGTTCTGGCGCTCCGGAAGGCCCCAGCCCTTCGACGGCGAGGACGTCACCCTCGCCGAGGAGATCGTCGCCCGCGCCGCGCTGGCCGTCGACAACGCCCGGCGCTACACGCGCGAGCACACCATGGCCGTCACCCTGCAGCGCAGCCTGCTGCCGAGTCTGCTGCCCGAACAGCAGGCGCTCGACGTCGCCCACCGCTATCTGCCCGCCCACGCCGGCATGGGCGGCGTCGGCGGCGACTGGTTCGACGTCATCCGGCTCTCCGGAGCCCGCGTCGCCCTGGTCGTCGGCGACGTCGTGGGGCACGGCCTGCACGCCGCGGCGACGATGGGCCGGCTGCGGACCGCGGTGCACAACTTCGCAGCCCTCGACCTGCCTCCCGAGGAGCTGCTGTGGCACCTGGACGAGCTGGTGACCCGGATCGACCACGAGGAGGCCGACGACGGCGGACGGGCGATCACGGGCGCCACCTGCCTGTACATGATCTACGACCCGGTCACGCGACGCTGCACCATGGCACGCGCCGGGCACCTCGAACCCGCCCTGGTGCGCCCCGACGGCACCGTGGAGTTCCCCGAACTGCCCGGCGGCCCACCACTGGGCCTGGGCGGGCTTCCCTTCGAGACGGCCGAACGCGAGCTGCCGGAAGGCAGCCGGCTGGTCCTGTTCACCGACGGTCTCGTCGAGAGCCGCGAACGGGACATCGACACGGGACTGGAGCTGCTGCGCGCCCGCCTGGCGGACGCGCCGACGGCTCCGGAGGAGACCTGCGACGCCGTACTGGGCGCACTGCTGCCCGAACGGCCGCGGGACGACATCGCCCTGCTCGTCGCGCGCACCCGGGCGCTCGACGAGAACCACGTCGCCGACTGGGACGTGGCCCCCGACCCGTCGTCCGTGCCGGCGATGCGCGGAGTCGTCACCGGGAAACTCGGCGCGTGGGGACTGGACGACCTGGCCTTCACCACCGAGCTGATTCTCAGCGAGCTGATCACCAACGCCATCCGGTACACCAGCGGTGCCATCGCCGTCCGGCTCATCAGGGCGGACCACACACTCGTCTGCGAGGTGCACGACTCCAGCAGCACCTCGCCGCATCTGCGGCACGCCGAGATCACGGACGAGGGCGGTCGCGGGCTGTTCCTGGTGGCCCAGTTCGCCGACCGCTGGGGCATCCGCTACACCGACGAGGGCAAGGTCATCTGGGCCGAGCAGCCGCTGCCCGAGGAGGAGGCCCCCTGACGTCCCGCCGCCGGTGGCCCCGCCGGTGGCCTCCCCCGGCGCCACAGCGGAGGCGGCAGCCCGCCGCAGGTACGCGGTGTGCCCGGCCGCGCCGAGGGCGCCGCCGAGCACACCGCCCCGGGTGACCGCGGATCTCCTCCCGGGCAGGCGGGCAGGCGGGCAGGCGGCCAGGCGGGCAGGCGGCCAGGCGGGCGTGGGGGGCGCCCGCGGCGCGGCGGACCGCCCGCCCGCGCACCGCCGCACCGGCCGCCTTCCTCCGCCGTTCGGCGTACCACCGGACCGGCCCCGCGGGCCGGGGCCCCCGCGGTTCCCTACGCTCACGACGTGACGCGTACCACCGGCCTGAACACCGGACTCGACGACTTCCTCGCCTGGGCCGCCGCCCGGGAGGGCGCTCCCGCCCTGCCCGAGCGGCCCGCGGACGCCGTGCTGTGCCTCCTCGCGCTGCGCGGTGCCGACCGCCGCGCCGGGGTGCCCGAGCCCACCCCCGAGCTCGTCGCCCGGGTGCTCGGCGAGGACCTGCCCGGGCTGCTGTGGGCGACCGCCCCGGAGACCGACGCCGTACCGCAGGTGCTGTACGCGCTCGCCGACCGGGTCCACCAGGCGGGGCGGCTCAACGCCAAGCGGCACCTGCGGCTGCTGGAGGCCGTCGACGCGGCGGTCCCCGCCTTCCGGCAGGCCATGGCCGACCCCGCCCGGCTGACCTGGCACCGCTGGTACGCCTCGCTGCTGCGCGCGGACGGGGTCGACCCCGACGACCCGTCGGCCGTCACCGCCTGGCTCGGCGGCTACGCCGCGGCCCCCCACGAGGGCCGTCCCGCGCTGCCCGGGACGCTGCGCCGGGCAGCGGTCTCCGGCCGGACCTTCGCCGCCCGCGCCCGCCTCGCCGAACTGCTCCTCGCCGCCTTCTCCCGGGACACCCGCCCGGACCCGCAGGGGCCGCTGCTGCCCCCGCCGCCGCTCTCCGACGCGCGGCCGGACGAGGCGCTCGGTGCGGCCCTGGAGACCCTGGCCGACACCCTGACCGACCGCTGGACGGCGGCGGGCCTCAGCGCGGCCTTCGCCGGGCGCCACGCCGACCTGGCCCCCGGCCCCGAGGTGCTGCCCCACCTCCAGCTGGCGGACCGCCTGCGCGACGACCACCTCGACTACTACGGCGCCGGGGACGCCCCGCTCCCGCCGCCCGTGCGCGCGGCGGCCCCGGAGGAGGTCCGCGCCCTGCTGCACGCCGCCCCGCTGCCCGACGCGGTGGCGGCCGGTGTGCCCGGCACCACCGCCGGAGCCCTGCCCGGGGCCGCCCCCCGGCGGACCCCGGCCGCCTTCGCCGAGACGGAGATCGAGGCGATCGCCGAGCGCTGCGGCTTCCCCGGGGCGCTGGCCGTGTGGCAGGGCGGCACCCCGCAGGAGCTGACCGAGCTGGCCGCGGACCTCCTGGCCGCCGTCGCCGAGCGGCTCCCCGCGGTCACGGCGGACGGGCCCGTGCCGGACGGGGAGGCCGGGGCGGACACGGGGGAGGACTGGTCGCTCGACCCGGCGCACCTGCTCTACTCCCTCTACGAGCGCGGCGGCACCCCCGACTCCGTGGCCCGCCGGGTCGCCGAGGCGGCGGGCGCGCAGGTGGCGGTGGAGGCCGAGGAGCAGCCGGTGCCCGTCCCGGCCTCCGCTGCCGACGACGGCGCGTACGCGCTGCCGCCGCTCGCGGAACTCGCGGACCTGCTGGGCCGGCCCGAGGTCACCGAGGCCCAGCGTGCCCGCCTCGCCGCCCCCGCCCGCGCCCTCGCCACCGTGGTGGACGCCCTCGGGGCCACGGGGTGCCTCTTCCGCCGCGGGGACGCCTACGGCCTGACCCCCCTGGGCGGCACGGTCCTGCGCCATGTCCTGCTCAGCGGCGGGGTGGCGGCCCCCGACGCGGCCGAGGCGGCCGCCTGGGACGCGCGGACGACCACGGCGGCCGCCCGGCGCTGGCCCCCGGCCGTCGCCGCCGCCGCGCTCGCGGCCTGGGCCGAGCACCGCGGCGGCGGCGACGCGGAGTGGGCGCCGCTGCTCGCCGCCCTCGCCGGGGAACGGGACGCCGGCCACCGCGGACCCGCGCTGCTCGGAGCCGTCGCCGTGCTCGACCACGCCGGGGTGCCGAACGGGGTGCTCCGCCCGGCGCTCACCGACCCGGTGCTCGGCGCCCACGCCCTGCGGGTGCTCCGCGCCCGGGGCGAGGACGCCGACGCCGCCGCCGTGCCGCTGGAGTCGCGGGCGCTGCTGCTGGCCGAGGAGCTGGAGGAGCGGCGGCTCGCCGACCGCCACACGGCCGCCGCGGAGCCCGGGGGCGTGGAGGGCGGCGGGCAGGCACCCCGCCGGCTGCTCGGCGCTTTCGACGCGGCCGCCGCCGACTGGCCCCGGGGCGGCGCGGCCCTGGTGGCCGGGCTCGCCCGTGCCGCGCCCGGGTCGGTCGGCGGGGTGCTGTCCGCGCTGCGCGGCCACCACCCGGACACCGCGGTCGCCGACGCGGCCGCGCACGAGCTCAAGGAACTCGGGCGGCGGCGCGGGCACCGGCCCTGACCCGCCGGGCGCACCCGGTCGGGCGCTCCGCCGGACGCCCCGGGACCCCTCTCAGAAGGACGTCTCGCGCACCGTGGCCCGGTCCGAGGGCTCGGTCGAGGCGGTGATCTCCGAGCGGTGCCGCTCCGCGGCGAAGGTGACCGTCAGCGTCTGCGGGGAGCCCTGCTCCGTACTGGCGGTGAACCCCTGGTTGGGTACGGCCGAGATCAGGCAGACGCCGCCGCTGCCGAAGCGGACCGTTGCCTTGCCGCCCTGGGCGGAGATGGTGTGCACCCCCGAGCCGCCCTCCTGGCAGCCCCCGCCCGAGGGCGCGGCCGGCGGCTTCGTCGACGGCGGCGGGGCCGTGGTGCGCGCCACGGGTGTCGGCGTCGGCGGCGGAGGGGGCGCCGCCGTGGTGCGGGCGGGGGCCGGGGAGGTGGTGCGGGGGCTCGGACTGGGCTTCGGCGAGGGCGACGGCGAGGAGGACGGGGACGGCGAGGGGGAGGGCACGGCGGACGGGGACGCCGGGAAGGGGCCCGGCGCGGACTGGGCGACCGGAGCCGTCGGCCGGGTCGACCCCACCACGAAATGGACGGTGAGCATGACGGCCGTCACACTGGCCGCGGTGCAGGACAGCCAGATCAACACGTAGCGCAGGAGACGGGACACGACACCATAGTGACGGACCGGCTAACGTGCCTGCCCATGGCCTCCGTACTTGTCGTCGAGGACGACCCGGTCATCCGTGGTGCCCTGATAGAGGTGCTCACGGGGCACGGGTACGCCGTCAAGACCGCGCACCAGGGCTTCGAGGCGCTGCGCGAGATCACCCAGGACCCGCCCGACATCGTGGTGCTCGACCTCGGTCTGCCCGATCTGGACGGGATCGACGTGCTGCGGATGATCCGCGGCATATCCCGTGTCCCCGTCCTCGTCGCCACCGCGCGGGACGAGGACACCGAGGTCATCCGGCTGCTCAACGCCGGTGCCGACGACTACATGGTCAAGCCCTTCTCCGGCGGCCAGCTCGCCGCCCGCCTGGCCGCGGTGCTCCGCAGGTCGGGCCCCGCCGAGGCGGAGGCGGAGCGCCGCCCCGTCCTCCAGGTCGCCGAACTGCGCATCGACCCGGACGCCCGTACCGCCCACCTCGCCGGGCGGGAGCTGTCGCTCACCCGCCGCGAGTTCGACCTGCTCGCCTACCTCGCCGCCCATGCCGACCAGGTGGTGTCCCGCAAGCGGATCCTCGCCGAGGTCTGGCAGCAGCCGTACCTGGAGGAGCCGACCGTCGACGTCCACCTCTCCGCGCTCCGGCGCAAACTCGGTGAGAAGGCATCCGATCCGCGCTATCTCCACACGGTGCGCGGAATCGGCATCAAACTGGTCACCACGCCATGAGGCGCGCCCTCGTCGGCATCGCCCTCGCCGTCACCTCGATGGTCGCGCTGTCCTTCCTCATCCCCCTCGCGCTGCTCGTGCGCGAGCAGGCCCGCGACCGGGTGACCACGGCGGCCGAGCAGCGCGCCGCCGCGCTCTCCCCGGTCCTCGCGCTCACCACCGAACGCTCCGACGTCCAGCAGGCCGTGGCCGAGATCGGCTCCCGCGACCAACTCGCCGTCCGGCTCCCGGACGGGAGCTTCGTCGGCACCTCTAAGGCCCCTCCCCAGGCGCTGGAGCGCGCCGTCGGGAAGCGCGAGACGCTGTCCGCGGACACCGGCGACGGCTGGGTCCACCTCCAGCCCGTGGTGCTGCCCGAGGACCGCGTCGCCGTCGTCGAGGCGTACGTCCCCGGCGCCGACCTCACCCGCGGCGTCTGGGCCTCCTGGGGCGTGATGTCCCTGCTCGCGCTCGGCCTGGTGGGCGGCTCCGTCCTCGTCGCCGACCGGCTCGGCGCCCGTGTGGTGCGCTCCTCCCGCAGCCTGAAGAGCGCCTCGCTCGCCCTCGGCTCGGGCGATCTCGACGTACGGGTGGAGCCGGACGGACCGCCCGAACTCCAGGAGGCCGGGCAGGCCTTCAACACCATGGCCGACCGTGTGGTCGAACTGCTCGCGGTCGAACGGGAGATGGTCGCCGACCTCTCCCACCGGCTGCGCACCCCGCTCACCGCGCTGTCGCTGGAGGCGGACCTGATGGGCCAGGCGCCCGGCGCCCGGCGCATCGGCGTGGCCGTCGCCCGGCTGGAGCGCGAGCTGGACTCGATCATCACCGCCGCACGGACCCCGCTCGCGGCCGGCCAGCCGGGCCCCGGCACCGCGGGGCGGCCGGTGGAGCTCGGCGACGTGGTCGCCCTGCGCCTGGACTTCTGGTCGGTCCTCGCCGCCCAGCAGGACCGCCCCTGCGAGCGCTCGCTCTCCCCGAGGGCGACTCCGGTGCGCTTCCCCGAGGACGATCTCTCCGCCGTGGTCGACGCCCTGATCGGCAACGTCTTCCGCCACACCCCCCAGGGGACGGCCTTCTCGGTGCGCGTCGAGCGCACCCGGAGCCATGCCGTCCTGACGGTGGACGACGCCGGACCCGGCGTCGCCGACCCCGAGGCCGCCCTCACCCGCGGCGTCAGCACGGGCGGGTCGGGGGGCACCGGACTCGGGCTGGACATCGTGGCCCGGGCCGCCCGCGCCGCCGACGGGGACCTGGGCATCTCCCGGGGGCCGCTGGGCGGCGCGCGTGTGCGGGTCTCGTTCTCCCTGGCCGGGCCGGTGGTCTGACCCCGCACCGTCGGGACCGGTTCGCCGCCGGTCCCGGCCCCACCGCCGCGGGAGCGGTCGCGCCGCCCGGCGGCCGCCGCGGCGCCGGGTCCGCGTCCTCCCCGCGGCACGGCGAAAGGCCGGGTGCGGGCGTTTCCGCCCGGACCCGGCCTCCTCCTCCACGCCCCCTCGGCCCCTGTGCCGGGGGCCGGACAGGACAGCCCTAGCGGGGTGCCCCGAAGTTCTGCGTCCACCAGGGACCGCCGTCCCCCATGTGCACGCCCACGCCCAGCTCCGTGAAGGAGCAGTTCAGGATGTTGGCCCGGTGGCCGGGGCTGTTCATCCACGCGTCCATGACCGCCTCGGCGTCGCCCTGCCCCCTGGCTATGTTCTCGCCCAGGGTGGACCATGCGTACCCGGCCGCCTCGACCCGGCTCGTCATCGTGGAGCCGTCGGGGCCGGTGTGCGACATGACCCCCGAGGCGGCCATGACGTCGCTGTAGTCGTCCGCGGCGCGGGTGAGCTGCGGGTCCGAGGTCACCGGGCGGCAGCCGGCCGCCGCCCGCTCCTTGTTGACCAGGGCCAGGACCTGGGCCTCGGCGCCGTCGGCCGGGGCTCCGCTCGACGATCCGCCGCCTCCCGTGCTGCTGCCGGTGCTGCCGCCCGAGCCGCTCGCCGTGCTGCCGCCGCTGCCGGCGGACGCCGTGCTGCGCGCCGGGGACGGCGCCGCGCTGGTCGCGCTCCGTGTGGCGCTGCGCTCGGCCCGGTCCTCCGTGGGCCGCTGCGAGGGCGTGGCGCTGACCGTGGCGGACTTGGTCGGCGTCGCACTCGGCAGCGCCGTGGGAGTGGCCGACGGGGTGGCCGAGGGAGTGGGCGTCACCAGTGGAGTGGCCCCGCCCGCCGCGTTCACCCCCAGCGAGGGCAGGGTGGCGTCGGGGACGTCCGCGGCGACGCTGTCCGCCGCGCCCTGCCCGCCCCCGTTCGCGACCAGGGTGGTGCCGACACCCGCGGCCACCGTGAACACGCCGAGCGCCAGGGCCGCACTCCGTGCCCGGCCGCCGGTGGCGGGGCGGGCGTGGGCGCGGGGCTGGCGGCTCGCGGTGCGCTTGCCGGCTCGATGGGAACCCATGCGTGGTAACACCTCGGAGTGTCGACGTTGAGCACAATCCCGGCAGGCGCTCACCGCGCCCGCCGGGATTCGTGGGGGGTTGGCGGAGATCGTATGCGTCCCCACGGCGCGCCGGAGCCCCCGAAGGCCTTTCTTCAAGAAGCCATAAAGGTGCGACCAAGATCCCCTTGGGGTCCCGCGGGAGTGCGCCGGCCCGGTCGGGCCGGGCGCCTCGCGGCCCGCACCGGCCCCCGCGCAGGTCTGGACCAATGGGTGGCTGGCTGCCAGCATGGCAGCGGCACCACGTCAGCCCGCCCGTCCCCCGCGGAGGTCCGACCGTGCAACGCCCCACCGCCCCCGCCGCGCCGGCCTGCGCCGCGCTCCTCGTGGTCCTCGCCGGCTGCGCGGAGCCCGAGGACCGCGAGCCGCCCGCCGCCCCCTCCGGCCTCACCGCCCAGGCGGGGAGCGCCACCTCCGTCCATGTGATGTGGGACCGGGCCGAGGACTGCTCCGACGTGGCCGCCTACGAGGTCTACCGGGGCGGCACCCGCGTCACCACCCTCGCCGCGCCCCGGCACATGGTCGACGTGGACGGCCTCGCACCGCGCACCGGCTACCGCTTCACCGTCCGCGCCCGCGACGCGGCGGGCAACCTCTCCCCGGCCACCGCCCCCGTCTCGGTCACCACTCCGGAGCAGACGCCCGACGACCACACGCCCCCCACCCGCCCCGGGGCGGTGCGCGGAGCCCTCGACGGCGACCGGGCCGCCGTCCTGACCTGGTCGCCCGCCACCGACGCGGGCGGCGTCACCGCATACGACGTGTACCGGGAGGACGTACGCATCCACAGCGTCGGCGGCGGAGCCACCCGGGCCCGGGTCACGGGCCTGCGCCCGGGCACCGTGTACACCTTCACCGTCCGGGCGCGGGACGCCGCCGAGAACTCCTCCCCGGACAGCGAACCCGTCGACCTGGCCACCCCCGCCGGACCGGACGGCGGGCCCTCGACCGCCCCCACCGGCCTCACCGCCTCCGCCCGTCCGGGCCGTATCGACCTCCGCTGGACCCCGCCGGACACCGGCGCCCCCGTCACCGAGCACCAGCTCCACCTCAACGGGCGGCCCGCCACCACCATCGTGTGGGGGACCGTCCCACCCGGCCCCGAGGTGGGCTACACGATGACCGTCACCGACCCGCCGGGCACCCGCTACAGCATCAAGATCCGCGCCAGACTGCCGGACGGCGGCTGGGGCGGCTTCTCGGCCCAGCGGACCGTGGTCGTCGTCGGCTGAGGCCCCCGGCCACCCCCCCGTTCCGGGGACGGGCACCGAGAGGGAGCACGCCTCGCCGCCCGGGCGGCTCCGCACCCCGCCCGGGCGCAATCCGGCCGTGGCGCACACGTCCTCGTTGACCCCGCGGGGCCGACGTGCCAGCGTGCGGCACGCCGCCCCGCGCACGGGGCGGGCGCACCGGGGGAGGGGCGCCACGACCAAGGGGAGGGAACCCATGACGCACACAAGAGGAAGCCGGATGCCGTCCGTAGCGGCGACCGCACTGGCCGCGGCGCTGCTCGCCGCGGCACTCGGCGGCGCACCCGCGGCGGCCCATCCCGGACCGGCGGAGGCGGCCGTCCGCACCACCCTCGTGGTCCACGCCGACCCGACCCCCGAGGAGCAGCAGCACCTGCGGGAGGTGGCCGGTGCGATCTGGACCCCGCAACTGGCCGCGGGCTGGAACATGAACAGCGAGGTCGAAGCCCTGCTCGGGACGGCCACCGGCGAGATCCTGCGCTGCTCGGAGGCCTTCGCCCTCGTCCCGCGCCCGCCCGCCTTCTTCCCCGGTCCCGGCTACCTGCGGCAGTACTGGAAGCAGGTCCGCGACTACTTCCTCGTCGTCAAGGAGAACCGCAGCTACCGGGCCTGCGTGGTGGCGACGGCCGCGAACTACCGCTCCGCAGTGGAGATGGCCTCGATGGGCATCTGACCGGTGCCGCCGTCAGGGCGCGGGCCTCAGCTCCGCCATCTCGCTCCAGCCCTGCCCCGGCACCTCGACGTTGATGATCTCCGGGGTGGCGGCGATCGCGGAGGCCATCGCCTCCAGCCCGGCGCGGAAGTGGTCGGAGGCCACGTGCGCGGCCCCGGCGCCGGAGTCCGCGAAGGCCTCCAGCAGCGTGAAGCGGTGCGGGTCCTCGACGCTGCGGGACCAGTCGAAGAAGAGGTTCCCGGGCTCGGCGCGGGTGGCGCGGGTGAACGCGTCGACGGTGTCCAGCCAGCGGTCGCTGCACTCGGGGCGGACGGTGAACCTGACGGCGATGAAGATCATGCCCCCACGGTGGCCCCGGACGGCCCGCAGGCGCCACCGTCGCCGCCCGTGATTCCGGCCCTGCCGGAATCACGCGCGGGGCGGCACCCCGCGCCGGGGCGGCGCGGTCAGCGCAGCCGGCCCGCGGCGGCCCGCGCCACCGCCGCCCGGATCTCGCCCCGCCGCCGCAGGAAGTCCGCGGTCGGCAGGGACACCGACACCGCGTGCAGCGCGCCGTCCGGGACACCCGCACCGCCGGGGAGCACGGCCGCCAGGCAGGTGAACGCCGGATCGGCCTCGCCGATCGAGACCGCGAAGCCCTGCGCGCGCACCCCGGCCAGCTCCGCCTCGAAACGCTCGGCACCCGTGATGGTGCGCCCGGTGTACCGGGCCATCCCGTGTTCGGCCAGATACCGGCGGCGCGCCGGACGGGGCACCCCCGCCAGCAGCACCTTCCCGTGCGCCGTCGCATGCGCCCGGGTCTCGGGGCCCGGCAGGAACGGGTGCTCCCGGTCCGTCACCGGCACCGTGCTGTCGGTCATGACGATCCGGCCGTCCCGGTAGGCGCTGAGGTACGCCTCCGCCCCCGTCGCCCGGCGCAGCCGCGGCAGCAGCTCCGCGGCCCGCGGGTCCAGCCCCAGGTGCCGCCGGTAGGACCGGTGCAGCGAGGCCACCCGGGGCCCGGGCGCATAACCGTCGGCGGTCCTCGCCAGATGCCCGCGGGCCGTGAGCGGAGCAAGCAGGTGGTACACGGTGGACAGCGAGCAGCCCAGGCACCGGGCCAGCTCCCTGGCACCCACCGGCCCGGCCGCGTCCGCGACGACGTCCAGGATCTCGAGCGCGCGGTCGACCGACTGAGGGCCGGTGGGTCCGCCGGCGGGACGGGGCATGGCATGGTCCTCGGGTCTCGGGCCCCGGGTGACGGGACGGCAGGAACCTGCCGGGCCGGGGCGGGGGCGCCCTTGAGCCTACGCGGCACCCGGGCCGCCGGCGAAGGCCGCCGGGGACCGCATCCGGGCCCGGACCGCCCTGCCCGCACGGCGGACCGCGTACCGTGGACCCCCGTGCCCGACCCGCATCCTCTCCTGAGCCACCTCCACGACGCCGTGGACGGCCGCTTCCCCACCGTGGACGGCCGGGTGACGGTCCTCCCCGCGCTCCCGGGCGGCCTGTCCTGCTCGGTCGCCTTCACGGGCCACTCCGTCATCGCCACCGACCTGCCCGAGGACGAGGTCCTGGCCCGGGAGCCCGACGGCTACGGCGGCGCCCAGGCCCCCGACTTCCTGCGGTACCTCGCGGGCCGCGACGGCTGGATCGACTGCCTCGACGTGGTCCTCGCCGCCCGGGGCACAGGCGGCGAGCCCCGCCTGCCGCGCCGCCACGACGCCGACGACCACCCCCGCGTCCGCCACGCCCGCGCCCTGCGCAGCACCGTCCGCGTCCACGGGGACGGGCGCGGCCTCGTCACCCTCGCCCGCGGCCCGGCCGGGCGCCGCGAGCTGAGCATCGAGCTGGACGGGCGCGGCCACGGCGCCGGGCACGGCCGGGGCCTGCTGCGGGACGCCCTCGCCCTGGTCCCGGAGGGCGAGCCGGTCTTCGCCGCGGTCTCCCCGGGCAACGCCCGGTCGCTGCGCGCCTTCCTGGCCGCCGGGTTCGTCCCGCTGGGAAGCGAGGTCATCCTCCGGCGTACGGCCTCCGGGTAGCCACCGCCCCGGGGCGCGACGGCCGTCCCCGGCGCCGGAGGCGTCAGCGCGCAGGGCCGACGGCGGCGCCGGGAACAATCCGCACCCCGCCCGGGTTCCCCCGACCATGACGACGAAGCCCGAGGTCCTGCGCTACACGGCCTTCTCCGCCGACCCGGCCGGCGGCAACCCCGCCGGGGTCGTCCTCGACGCGGCCGGTCTGCGCGACGCGGAGATGCTCGCCGTCGCCGCGGAACTCGGTTACAGCGAGACGGCGTTCCTGACGCCGCCGCCCGCCGGGACGGACGCCGAGGAGGGACGCGCGTTCGCCGTCCGGTACTTCAGCCCCAGGGCCGAGGTGCCGTTCTGCGGCCATGCCACGGTCGCCGCCGCCATCGCCCTCGGCGAGCGCATCGGACCAGGAGAGCTGCTCTTCACCACCAGGGCCGGCCGGGTCCCGGTGTCGGTCGCCGAGCGGGACGGCCTCCTCCACGCCACGCTGACCACGGTCGAGCCCGCGGTGGAGGCGGTCCGGGACGCCGACCTCACCGAGGCACTGGAGGCCCTGGGATGGCCCGCGGCCGACCTGGACCCGGCACTTCCGCCGCGCATCGCCTTCGCCGGCGCCCGCCACCTCGTGCTCGGCGCCGCCACCCGCGGGCGCCTGGCCGACCTGGACTACGACGTCGACCGCCTCACCGCCCTGATGCACCGCCTCGACCTCACCACCGTCCAGCTGGTGTGGCGCGAGGGGCCCGCCGTCTTCCACGTCCGGGACCCCTTCCCCGTGGGCGGCGTGGTGGAGGACCCCGCCACGGGGGCGGCCGCGGGTGCCTTCGGCGCCTACGCCCGCGAACTGGGCCTGGTTCCCGCGCAGTCGACGCTCACCCTGTACCAGGGCGAGGACATGGGGCGTCCTGGGGTGCTCACCGTGGACCTCCGCGAGGGCGACCCCAGGGTGCGCGTCACCGGCACCGGAGCGCCCCTCGGCTGACGCCCGCACCCGCGGCCGGCACGCTGCGGTCGGCACCCCGCGCCCGCGGCCGGCACCCGGTGGCACCGGCAGGCCATCCGGCGCGAGCCGTCCCTCAGACGCGCCCCACCACACAGGTGGTGCCGCCCGTGGTGCCGCCCGTCCCCGCGGCGCCGGGGCGCGCCGCGGCAGCGGGCGGCTCCACCGCGACCACCAGCGCGGCCCCGTCCCGCCGCGCCTCGCGCCTCCACTCCTCCGGAGCACGGGCGAGGGCCCCCGCGCACCGGGTGGCGGACTCCGCGCCCCCGACCGGATGCTGTCCGGAGGGCGGCTCGCCGGGCCCGAACCGGGCCAGCACCCGCAGGTCGTGCGCTGCGTCGCAGTCCGCGGTGCGCAACGGGCTCGCACGGGTCAGGGGCGCCGCCGCGAGCACCGGCTCGCGGGCCGCGCAGCTCCCGGCCGCGAACTCGCGCAGCGGGGTGAGCACCTTGCGCGCGTCCTCCACCCCCGCCCCGTCCCTGCCGGGCAGCCGGTACGCGGTCGGCTCGCCGAGAGCGCCGAGTTCCAGTGTTCCGCGGACGTCCGTCACCCCCTCCGGCAGACCCTCCTGCCGCAGCGCGGCGAGCAGCGGGCCGAAGTCCGCGTCGACCCGCGTGATCCGGCCCAGCCCGTCCAGTTCGACGGTCAGCGGCACCTGCTCCCCGCCCCGCTCCGCGGTCCCCGGGCGCAGCGCCGCCGGAAGGGCCTTCGCCGCGGTGCGCGCCGGCACCGTCACCCGGTAGCGGCGGCTGCCGTCCGCCCGTTCCTCGGGCGCCCGTTCCGCGACCGCCGACGGGACCAGGTCCGCCAGGGTGCCGCCGTAGGGCGCAGCCGGGCTCGCGGAGTGCTCCGAGAACGCAGCGACGGCGCCCCCGAACTCCTCGACCGCGCCGGGGGTGAACCGGAGCCAGGCGGAGTCCTCGCCCCTGGCGAAGACATCGCCTCCGTCGGTCGCCAGCGACAGCGGCCCGGGCGCCTCGCGACCGCCGCCCAGCGCGGCGGCCGCGTCCTCGGGGAAGGCCCCCGCGACCTCCAGGGACACCTCCGCGCGGGACCTGCTCTCGGCGAAGTCCATGGCCCCGGTGGTGTGCTCGACGGCCGTACCGGCCGCCGAGGAGAGGGCGAGGGTGCCGACGAAGGTGGCCGTGCCCGCCCGGCGGGTGGCCTCGGCCGCGGCGCGGAGCTGCTGCGCGGGAGGGAGCGAGAAGACCGCGGCACCGGGCGCCGGGGCCGCCGTGCCGCTTCCGCCGGTCTCGCACGACAGGGCCCCGAGCAGGATCGGCAGGGCGCCCAGCACCGCGGTACGCCGCCGCCTCGACACCGTCACGTGATCCACCCCTCGCCGTCGCACAGGGGCCTATGCTGCTCGCTCGCACCGGCTCCGGGACAGCACGAACCGATCACAAAACGGGCAGGTCAGCACGGCTGCCACGGTCGTGGTCCCGCGATGTGGACGCCGGTCCGCCGCAGCGCGCGGCGGACCGGGGGACGGGCGGGGGCCAGACGGCCGGTCCCGCGCCGCGCCACTGCCGGCCGGCCCGTCAGCAGCGTGGCCGTGGCGCAGGCCGCCGCGGCAGCCGCGACCGGCCGCCGGGTCGACTGCGCCGTCGTCCCTCCCGCCCGGTGCCCGGCGCTCGGCGCTCGGCACGGGGGACGGGTACCCGCTCACGGCGGGCCCGGAGCCGTACACCAGGCCGCCTGCTGCACGGCTGGGCGCGCCGCGGCCGTTCCGACGGGGCGCGCGGAAACTTTCACCGGGGGTCGGCTCGCCCACGGCACCTCCGCTTCCGCCTCACCCGCGAGCCGGCGGACGCGCACGCGGTCGGTCCAAGCCTCCTTCCGCGGGCGCGGCGACGGCGGACGCCGTGGAGCCGAGGCTTCCGCCGCCTGCGCAGAGGCGTCACGGCGATCGCCGCGGCGCTGGGCGAGGAGGCCGCCGCGCCCGGTCGGTGGCCGGACGCGGCCGCCCGGCGGATCCGCCGGGCGAGCCCCTATGCTGCCCGGCATGAGCGGAGCAGCCACACACCTCGCACCCGGCGGACCGGCGGTACCGGGGGCCGTCCGGGGTGGCGTCCTGCGGTCGCTCGCGGCCACCTCGGCGGTGCTGGGCCTGTGCTGGACGGTGCCCGCCGCCAACACGGGGATCGCGTACGCGAGTCTGGGCCTGGACGCGGTCCCCGTCGTCACCGGCCTGATCGGCGTCCTGGCCGTGGTCGTGGCCCTGAGGATGCTGCACGGAGCCTGGTGGCTCGCCCTGCTCTCCCTGGTCCCCGGCCTGTTCGTGCTGGTCGGATCCGTCCAGTACGCGCCCGAGGCGGCCCTGGAGCGCCGCGGTGTCCACGAGGCCGTCGTCGTCACCGAGGACAGTGCGCAGGGCACGGGGAGCACGGACCACCGCTTCACGCTGGTGGGTCCCGAGGGGGAGCTCGACGAGACGCTCCGCCACCGCGGCAGCCACCCCGGTATCGACGTGGGGGACCGGGTCGAGGTGGTCCGCGACCCGGAGGGCGTCGTGCCGATGGAGGAGGCCGGGGACGTCGACCCGGAGGGCCGGCTGGGGGGCCTCGTCACCGGCACCGGCGGATGGACGCTCCTCACCGTCGCGGCCGGCTGGCGCGGCCACTTCCTGCGCCGCCGCGGACGGCGGCCCGTGCTGGAGCGCTTCGCCTTCTGACCCCGGCGCGGCCCTGAGCGGCCCGCCGGGAGGCCGCCCGAACGCACCGCGCCGCTCCCGGCGGAGCAGCAGGGGGACCGTGCTCCGCCCGCACCCGCGGCTGCCCGGCGGCCCGCCCGCCGTGCCCGTCCTCAGCCGCTCCCCCGTACTCTCGCGGCGGTCCGCCCGGCGAGCTCGCGGACTCCGCTCGCGGCGTTCTCCGAGAGCTCGCCGACGAGGGCGTCGGCTGCTGAGAGGAGGGCACGGGCCGTTTCGGGGTGGCCGGCGTCGGCCAGGGCGAGTGCGAGGTGGTAGTGCTCCTCGGCGATGAAGCGGCCGAGGTTGACCCGCTGCCAGTGGCGCAGTGACGCGTCGCCCGGGGTGGCCAGGGCCTCGCGGACGGCGGCCAGGCTGTCCGCCGCCTGCGGCAACCGGCCCGCCTCCCGCTCGAGGCGTGCCAGGGTGCGCCATTCCGAGGCCCGGTCCCATGCCGTCTCCTGAAGGGCGGTGTACAGGCGCTGGGCGCGCAGCGCCTGGGGAAGGTCGCCGAGTTCCTCGAAGTCCCGGGCGAGGCCGCTCAGCCGAGCCGTGCCCAGGGGTGCCTCGGGGCGGCGGAGCCCGCTCCGGTCCGGCGCGATGCCGTCGAGTTCGCGGATCAGCGCCACCCGGGCGAGTTCCGTCATCCCTTGGTCCCGCGCCAGGTCGGTCCAGGTGGAGACGGGCTCGTCCGAGGGGTCCGTCCCGAACATCGACGCGTCGAGCGCCTGCGCCCACAGCCGCAACTCGTCGGCGTCCGCGCCCGGTTCCGGTATGTCGCTCAGGCCGCACGCCGTGTCGAAGTCCGTCTCCCGGACCTCGTGCAGCAGCGGCAGGTCTCCGGTGTCCCCGCGCAGCCCCACCAGCACGGCCGCGAGCCGCAGTTCGCCCGTCATCGACGCGCGTGTCTCGTGCCGCAGCAGATGCCGCAGCAGTTCCAGATCGCCTTCGGCGCGGTCGAACTGCGCGGCCCTCAGGGTGATCCGGCGTCGCACCGGGTCCTCGGCGACCTCGCGCCATGCCGTGCGGTCACCCTCCCGCAACCGGGCGAGATCGGCGCGGCCCGCCGCGAGCACCGGCTCCCACAGCGGGGGACCGGCCGGGCCCATCCGGCCGTAGGCGCGCCCCTCCTCCGCGTCGAGGAGGACGAAGTCCGGCTCGGTGCGCAGCAGCGCGGTATGCAGCCTGCCCGCCAACTCGACCGGGGAGCGGTCCGGGAAGCCCAGCGCCGCGCGGAGTTCGGCCCGTTCCGCGTCGATTCCGCGGTCCGCACGGATCGCGTCCTCGGTCTCCGCGGCGCGCGCCAGGATCCTCTGCTCGCCGTCGTCCGGCGACAGCAGTGTGCAGTCGCGCCAGCCGGGCAGGCCGATCAGGAGTTCCAGGGCCTCGTCGGCACTGGCGGCGATGATCCCCGCGGAGCCTTCCGAGTCGGCGTGGAGCACCGAGCCGTCCGCGCACACGAAGTAGGTACCGCCGGTGTCGTCCCCGGCCACCGCCTCCAGCGGCCTGCCCGAAGCGAGGCGGACCTCCTCGACATGGCCGCGGGCGGCGCGGTCGAGATCGAAGCCGAAGGGGGAGGCGGCCAGTTCGGCCAGGCGGCGGTCCTGCCGCAGCAGCCGTAGCGCGTGAGCGGTCATGTCGCGGAACCTAGCACCGCCCACCGACAGCGGGCTCGCGGATTCCGTGGGGCGCCGTGCGGCAGGAGGTGCGGTCAGGGCCGGTGGTTCGGGCCTTCCGCCCGGTGGTGGGTGGCGCATGCCCGCCGGACCGGACCGCGCACGGTGACGATCGTGCCGGCGGGGTCGAGGGATGCGCACGCGGGGGGGGGAAAGACGGGGAAGGACGACGCGCCCCGGTGAGGGGCTTCTCCACCCGGCAGGGCCCGGGCGGCACCGCGGGCGACCCCCCGGGCGACCGGGGCGCTCGGGCACGGCGGTCACGGACGGGGCGACCGGGCCGGGGACCTCCTGGGACTCCCCGTGCTCCCCGCGGCGAACCTCCTGGGCCTCCCCGCACTCCCCGTGCAGGACCTGGGGCGCTCCCTCAGACCTCGCCCGCGTATGGCGGTTCCGCTCCCCGGCGGGAGCAGGTCAGGGCCGCGGCACGGGCCGCGAACGCCAGCACCTCCCGCCAGTCGCCCCGTGTCAGGGCACCGAGTGCGCCCGGTCGCAGGGCCCCGCGCTCCGCGAGCGCGTGCAGCAGGGCGGCGTAGACGGTGTCGCCCGCGCCGATGGTGTCCACCACCTCGACCGGAGCGGCCGGTACCTCGACCGGTGGGCCCTCGCGGAGGTGCACCCGCAGTCCGCGCGCCCCCCGGGTGACGACGACGGCGCCCGGCCCTGCGGACAGCCAGTCCGGGACCGTGCCGCCGAGCCAGGCCGCGTCCTCCTCGCTCAGCTTCAGCAGGCCCGTGTGCGGCAGCCACCGCGCGAAGCGGCGCCGGTAGGCGTCGGCGTCCGGGATCAGCCCGGGCCGGATGTTGGGGTCCAGCGCCGTGAACACGCCCCTCCCCGCGGCCTCCCGCATCAGCTCCTCGTAGGCGCTCGCGCCGGGTTCCAGGACCAGGGAGCAGGTGCCGAACGCGACCGCCAGCGTGCCCTCGGGGAGCCTGCCCGGCGCCTGGAAGAGGCGGTCCGCCGTGCCCTCGGTGCGGAAGTCGTAGACGGCCGAGCCGTCGGCGCCGACCGAGGCCAGGGCCAGGGTGGTCGGCTCCGGTCCCCGCTGCACCAGGCCGACCCCCACTCCTTCCTCCCGCAGCCGCCCGACCAGGGCGTCGCCGAAGGCGTCGGTCGAGATCCGGGAGCAGAAGGCGGCCTCGGCGCCGAGGCGGGCCAGGGCGACGGCCGTGTTGTAGGGGCCGCCCCCGCGCACCGGGCGCAGGGGCGCCAGCGGGTCGCCCGCCGACAGCGGTACGAGGTCGATCAGGGCCTCTCCGGCGACGACGATCACGGCTGCTGCCTCTCCTGCGTTCTCCTGCGTTCTCGTGCGGGCCGCCTCCCTGGCGCACCCGCCGCGGCCGGTTCGGTGCGGGGCCGCGCCGTGCCGCCCGTGGACCGTACCGCGCGCACCGTCCGCCCGCGCCCGGGGCGGTGCCGCGTCCCGGGCGAGGGGTCCGTGCAGGCGAGAGGTCCGTGCAGGCGGGGGCGTCAGGCGAGGAAGCCCGCCACCGCGGAGACGAAGCCCGCGGGGTCGTCGTGCCAGGGGAAGTGCCCCGCGCCGGTGAGCACCGCGGTCTCGGCGTCGGGGAAGGCCGAGGCGCAAGCGGTCACCGGGCGGGGCGGCGAGGCGACGTCGAACTCCCCGGCGAGCAGCAGAGCCCGGCCCCGGTAGGCGCCCAGGGCCGTGCGGACGGTGTCCGGATCGATGTCCTCCGCCGCGTAGGCGGCGGCCGCCTCGGGGTGGCGCTGCGCCGGGCCGGCGGCCCGGTGGGCGCGGGCGGCCTCGTCCCACCGGCCGTGGCTGAGCGGGGCGGCCGCCGCCCAGTCGGCCTCGGTGGCCCGGCCCCCGGTGATGGCCTCCATCGCGGCGTAGGCGGCGGGGAACCACTCCTCGCCCTTGCGCAGCCGGGCCGTCTCCAGCCGGTCCTCGACCCGCACCGGCTCGCCCAGGGGCTCCACCTGAGGCGTCACCAGCACCAGGGAGGAGACGCGCTCGGGATGGCGGGCCGTGTAGAGCACGGCCAGCGCGGCGCCCGCCGAGTGCCCGAGCAGCCGGATCCGGTCGAGCCCGAGGTGGCGGCGCAGCGCCTCGACGTCCTCGACCTGGCGCTCGCAGGCGTAGCTGCCGGGGTCGGCCGGCACCCCCGAGTCGCCGGTCCCGCGCAGGTCCAGACGCACCGTCCGCACCCCCGTGTCCGCGAGACCGCCCAGGTCGCCGAGGTACGCCGAGTCGCGCATCGGCCCTCCGGGCAGGCAGATCAGGGGTGCTCCGGCTCCGGAGGGGTGGTAGGCGAGGGGCGTGCCGTCGGGGGCGGGAAACGTGTGCATGGCCCGAACCCTCGCAGCGCCGCGGCGTGCGAGGCAAGCGCGTTCCCGGCGCAGGGGCCGGTCCTCGCGGCGGCGGGAGCGGGCCGGGGGCGCGGCCGCTCACCGCGGCTCGGGAGGACCACGGGCGCGGCCGGTGCGGGTGCGCCGGACCGGCTCCACGGCAGCGACTGCGTTGCTCCGGCCCGGCCCGGCGTGCCCCGCCGAAGGGGTACGGGGCGGCCGGCCGAACCGGCCGACCGCTCCGCCGTGCAACCGGACGCCCCCCGTCCCCCGGTGCTGTGCGGTACCGCGGGACGGAGGGCGGGCGGCTCGGGGCGCGGTTCAGCCGGTGAGCTGCTCGTAGGCCGAGAGGGTCAGGAAGTCCTCGTAGTCCTCGTCGAGGGCGACCTTCAGCAGCAGGTCGTGGGCCTGCTGCCAGTGGCCGGCGGCGAACGCCTCCCCGCCGAGCTCCTCGCGGATCGCGGCGAGTTCCTCGGCCGCCACGGCGCGGGCGAGTTCGGGGGTGGCCCGCTCGCCGTTCTCGAAGACGACGCCCGCGTTGATCCACTGCCAGATCTGCGACCGGGAGATCTCCGCCGTGGCCGCGTCCTCCATGAGGTTGAAGATGGCGACGGCGCCGAGTCCGCGCAGCCATGCCTCGATGTAGCGGATGCCGACCTGGACCGCGTTGCGCAGGCCCTCGTAGGTGGGCCTGGCGTCGAGGGAGTCGACGGCGATCAGGTCGCCCGCCGCCACGGAGACGTCCTCGCGCAGCCGGTCCTTCTGGTTCGGGCGGTCGCCGAGGACGGCGTCGAAGGAGGCCATCGCGATCGGCACCAGGTCGGGGTGGGCGACCCAGGAGCCGTCGAAGCCGTCGGCGGCCTCGCGGTCCTTGTCGGCCTTGACCTTCTCGAAGGCCACCCGGTTGACCTCGGCGTCGCGGCGCGAGGGGATGAAGGCCGCCATGCCGCCGATGGCGTGCGCGCCGCGCCTGTGGCAGGTGCGGACCAGCAGTTCGGTGTAGGCGCGCATGAACGGGGCGGTCATCGTGACCGCGTTGCGGTCCGGCAGGACGAACTTCTCGCCGCCGTCGCGGAAGTTCTTGACGATGGAGAAGAGGTAGTCCCAGCGCCCCGCGTTCAGGCCCGAGGCGTGGTCGCGCAGTTCGTAGAGGATCTCCTCCATCTCGTAGGCCGCGGTGATGGTCTCGATCAGGACCGTGGCGCGGACCGAGCCCTGCGGAACGCCGACGTGGTCCTGGGCGAAGACGAAGATGTCGTTCCAGAGGCGGGCCTCCAGGTGGGACTCCGTCTTCGGGAGGTAGAAGTACGGGCCCTTGCCGGCGTCCAGCAGGCGCCGGGCGTTGTGGAAGAAGTAGAGGCCGAAGTCGACCAGTGCACCGGGGACGGGGGTGCCGTCGACGGTGAGGTGGCGTTCGGCCAGGTGCCAGCCGCGGGGCCGCATCACGACGGTGGCCAGTTCCTCGGCCGGACGCAGCGCGTACGACTTGCCGGACCGGGGGTCGGTGAAGTCGATGCGGCGCTCATAGGCGTCGATCAGGTTGAGCTGGCCCAGGACGACGTTCTCCCAGGTGGGGGCTGAGGCGTCCTCGAAGTCGGCGAGCCAGACCCTGGCGCCGGAGTTCAGGGCGTTGACGGTCATCTTGCGGTCGGTGGGCCCGGTGATCTCCACGCGGCGGTCGTCGAGGGCCTTCGGCGCGGGGGCCACCCGCCAGGAGTCGTCCGCGCGGACGGCGGCGGTCTCCGGGAGGAAGTCCAGCGTGGACGTGCGGGCGATCTCCGCGCGGCGTTCGGCGCGGCGGGCGAGCAGTGCGTCGCGCCGGGGCGTGAACCGGCGGTGCAGCTCGGCCACGAACGCGAGGGCCGCCTCGGTGAGGACCTCCTCCTGCCGCGGCAGGGGCTCGGCTTCGACGATGGCCAGCGGGGACGGCGCTGGTGCGGACATGAGCTGTCACTTCCTTCAGCGGGCTTCACGGTCTTCACGGTCTTCGCGGACGACACCGGGACGTGCGGGCCGCGGTGACGGCACCGGGTGCCATGGGCCCGGGGGTACGGTCGCGGGCGCCGTCCGATGGGTCAGGCGCTTCTGATCAGTGGATAGTAGTTATCGCATAGTGGAAGTTCAATGGTTTGTTGACATCGAGATTCTCCGGGTCGACAGACCGTGGCGCACCGTGCCACGCCGTTCACCGGGCGTCCTCCCTCCCCGTCCGCAGCGCCCGGGCGGGGCTCCGGGCGCGCCCGGCCGGGCGCCCGCCGGGGACGGTGCGAGCGTGCGCGCACCGGGCGCGGGGCGGGGTCAGCGCAGGTGCCGCAGGTCCCCGGGCGTGTCGATATCGGACTCCTCGGCCACATCACCGCACTCCACCAGCGTCACGGCCTCCTCGTGCGCGGCCAGGTAGGCCCGCGCCCCGCGGTCGCCGGCCGCGCTCGCCGCCACCTCGGCCCACCGCTCCGCCCCGAAGAGCACCGGGTGCCCGCGGCGGCCCCCGTACGCGGCCGCCGCCAGTGCGTCCCGCGCTCCGTGCGCCCGCACCCGGGCCACCGCCTCGGGGCCGATGCCCGGCTGGTCGACCAGCAGCACCAGGACCGCGTCCGCGCCGCCCGCCCGGGTGAGCGAGTCCAGACCGACCCGCAGCGAGGACCCCATGCCCGACTCCCACCGCTCGTTCACGGCCACCGTGCACCCCGCGAGCCCCGGGGCCCGCTCGCGGACCCGCTCCGCCTGCGCACCGAGCACCACGTGCACCGGCCCGCACCCGCCCGCGCGCAGCACCTCCACCGCATGCTCCACCAGCAGGCCGCCGCGGTACGGCAGCAGCGCCTTGGGGCGCCCGCCCAGCCTCCTCCCCCCGCCCGCCGCGAGCAGCAGCCCCGCCACACGGCCGCGCCCCGGGGCCCGCCCCCCGGCCGTCCCCGGGGCGCTGTCCGCGGCCGGGGCGGCGCGCCCGTCCGCCCGTGCCGCGCCGCCGTCCCCGAGGGCCCGCCCGCCGGGCTGCTCCGCACCCGCCGCCGCGGCTCCCGCCGCGGGCCGCCGGTCCGGCCGTGCCTCCGTGCCGCGGGGTCGATGGTCCGTCATGGCGGCTTCTCCTCGGTTCTCTTCGCGGCGTCCGGCGGACGCCCTCGCGCCTTCGCATTGGAGGGCGTGCATCCCTCTTGGATAGGGTGCATGTCCGATACTGAGGCTTCATCAGGGGGATCGAGAGTCGATGACTGGGCACGCGCACGGGGATACGGTCTTCAAGCCACTGGGGGACGGCGATCCGGGGAGCGTCGCCGGGTACCGGCTCGCCGCCCGCCTCGGCGCGGGGGGCATGGGGAAGGTCTACCTCTCCTACACCCCCGGCGGCAGGGCCGTGGCGATCAAGGTGATCCGCCCCGACTTCGGCCAGGACGCCGAGTTCCGCCGCCGGTTCGCCCAGGAGGTCCAGGCCGCCCAGCGGGTGCAGGGGCTGTTCACGGCGCCCGTCATCGACGCGGACGCCGAGGCCGAGCAGCCCTGGCTGGCCACCGCCTACGTCCCCGGCCCCTCGCTCGCCGACGCGGTCGTCCAGCACGGGCGGCTGCCCGTCCAGACCGTGCTGCTGCTCGTCGCCGGAGTCGCCGAGGCCCTCCAGGTCATCCACGGCGCGGGCATCGTCCACCGCGACCTCAAGCCCGCCAACGTGCTGCTGGCCGCGGACGGCCCCCGGGTGATCGACTTCGGGATCGCGCGGGCGGCCGACGCCACCTCCCTCACGGGCAGCGGCGTCACCATCGGCACCCCGTCCTTCATGGCCCCGGAGCAGGCGGCCGGCAGCCGGATCACCCCGGCCACCGACATCTTCGCCCTCGGCCAGATCACCGCCTACGCCGCCACCGGCAGGGCCGCCTTCGGCGAGGGCACCTCGCACGGCGTGCTGTACCGGATCGTCCACGAGGAACCCGACCTCACGGGCCTCCCCGAGGAACTCCGGGAACTGGTCACCCGCTGCATGGCCAAGGCTCCCGAGGACCGCCCCTCCGTCGCCGACATCCTCGCGCTCTGCCAGGCGGCGGGCGACGGCACCGTCCTGCGCCGCCCCGACGAGTGGCTGCCGGGCGCCGTCGCGCAGGAGATCGCCACCCGCAAGGCCGCACCCGCGCCGCCCGCCGCACAGCCCACCCACCCCGCCGCGCCGCCCACCCACCCGGCCACGGTGCCCGCGGCCCCGGCCACCCCGCCCCCGGGCTTCGGCCCCCCGACCCCGCCGTCCGCCCCCCAGGCCCCGACGGGCCCCCAGCCGGGGCACACCACCCAGCCGGCGTACGGCTACCCGGCAACCCCCGGGCCGCACACCCCCGGCTACGGCCACCCGCATCCGGCCGCTCCCCAGCAGCCCGGCGGGCCCACCCCGCACGCCGGCACCGGACCGGTCGCCCCGGTGCCCGCGCCGTCACCCGGGCCCGCCAGGAGGACCGGACGCACCGCCGTCCTCGCCGTGGCCGCCCTCCTGGTGCTGGCCGGCGCGGCGGGCGGCGGCGCCTACCTCGCCCTCTCCGGCGGTGAGGGCAGCGGGGAGGCCGCCGGGCAGAGCCGGGCCGCGGACCCGGGCGGCGGCGGCACCGAGGCGGACGCCCCGGCGGCCGAGAGCCCCGCCGCCGCACCGGAGGCCACCCCGGAGGGCACGGAGGACGACGGCGGCCAGAGCGTGGACCTCCCGCCGGACGAGCCCCTGGACGACCCCGAGTCCCGTGTCTACCAGGGGCTCAACATCGTCCACGGCTACCACCTCACCCTCGACGACGAGCCGCTCAAGCCCGTGGACGACTCCACGCCCTCCGACCTGCGCTACAGCGGGCTCACCAACCAGGTGCGCACGGACAACGGCAAGCTGATCCTGCTGCGCTCCAGCCAGTCCGCCGACCTGGACACCTGCCGCACGGAGACGCGCTACGCCACGATCATCGACCTGAAGATCCTCTCCAAGGGCTCCCGCTTCTGCGTGCTCACCAACTCCGGGCACGTCGGGGTCGCCACCTACCAGGGCACGGCGCCGGAGACCGACCCCAGCGC
The DNA here is from genome assembly GCF_043203115.1 of Streptomyces sp. NPDC048001. NCBI lineage: Bacteria > Bacillati > Actinomycetota > Actinomycetes > Kitasatosporales > Streptomycetaceae > Streptomyces > Streptomyces sp. NPDC048001. The sequence continues at coordinate 626,519 of NZ_JBIDBN010000001.1, read as the reverse complement.
CTACATCACCCTGGACATGACGGTCTGGCGCGACGCGATCGAACGAGCCGCCGCGTCCTGAATTCCGTCCTGCCGGTGGCGTGTTGCGGGGCGATGGCGTTTACTTGCCCGCACCCCTCGGGCGCTGCACCTGCCCGCGGGGGTGCGCAGGGGCACCTGGACGTGCGAGGGGCGGGGCCGTGTTACGGAGCGTGGGGCAGACGCGTGCGGCGGGGAGCGGCGAGGATCCGAGGGTGGCGCGCCTGCGTGCGGCCGTCTCCCGGCTCCGCCGCGAACTGGCGGGACATCCGGCCGAGTTCGGCGACCGGGGCATAGCCGAGGACGAACTGGCGGTGCTGGCCGCGATGGCCGCGGCCGGAGACCCGGAGATCCGCAGGATGCGGCGCTCGCTGCTGCTGGTGGCCGGTGCCGTGGGCTCGGTCAGCGCGCTGTCGCACGCACTGCTGCAGGTCCGCCACGCCGTCGAGCTCTTCGCCGAGGCCGCACCGCCGGTGCAGCCCCCGGCCGACGGCCCGTTCGCCCCGCCCGGCGCCGACCCGGGGCGGCCCGGCGGCCCCTGAGCCGGGTCGCGTGCCGGGCCGCGGCCCCGGCCGTGCCGCCGGTGACGAGCCATGGCGCCGGTGCCGACCAGCGCGGCAGCGCCGCCGGTCGCGGTGCGGCCGCCCGGACAGGCGACGACACGCGGCCCCGGCAGGGCGGTCGGCCGCCCCCTTCGGCCACACTGGGGCGGTGGAGCGATCATTCCAGGAGCTGCTGAACGAGGCCGGCGCCGTGTCCGTCGAGGGCTGGGACTTCTCCTGGCTCGACGGCCGGGCCACCGAGGAGCGCCCCTCCTGGGGCTACCAGGGCCTGATGGGCCGGCGGCTGGCCGCGGCGGAGGCGGCGCTGGACATCCAGACCGGCGGGGGAGAGGTGCTGGCCGGGGTGCCCGGGCTGCCCCGCACCATGGCCGCGACGGAGTCCTGGCCGCCGAACCTCGCCAGGGCGACCCGGCTGCTGCACCCGCGGGGCGTGGTGGTCGTCGCCGATCCCGACGAACCGCCCCTGCCCTTCGCCGACGGGGCGTTCGACCTCGTCACCTCGCGCCACCCCGCCACCGTGTGGTGGGAGGAGATCGCGCGGGTGCTGCGCCCCGGAGGCACCTATCTGGCGCAGCACATCGGGCCCGCGACCGCCTGGGAGCTGGTGGAGCACTTCCTCGGCCCGCAGCCGCAGGCCCGCGCCCTGCGCCATCCGGACACGGAGGCCGCGGACGCGCGGGCCGCCGGGCTGGAGGTCGCGGACCTGCGCACGGAGCGGCTGCGCATGGAGTTCTTCGACGTCGGCGCCGTCGTGTACTTCCTCCGCAAGGTGGTCTGGACCGTGCCGGGGTTCACCGTGGACACCCACCGGGAGCGGCTGCGCGACCTGCACGAGCACATCCTGGAGCACGGGGTCTTCCTCGCCCACTCCACCCGCACCCTCGTCGAGGCGTGCAAACCCTGAAGGTCCGCCGGCCTCCGCCGGCCCTGAGGGCCCGCAGGTCCTGTGGGCCCGAGAGGCCGGTCCTGGCGTTCCCGCTCCGACGCTCCGACGCTCCGACGCCCCGTCGCCCCGGCGCCCGTGGGACCCGTCGCCGGGCGCGGGCGACGGGCCGTGCGGCGCGGTCCCCGGCCCGTCAGGCGCGCCGGATCAGGCCCCGCCCGGCCGCGGCGGCCACCGCCGCGGTGCGCGAATCGACGCCCAGCTTGGCGTAGATGTGCACCAGATGGGACTTCACCGTGGCCTGGCTCAGGAACAGGCGCCTGCTGATCTGCAGGTTCGACAGCCCCTCGCCGACCAGACCCAGCACTTCCAGCTCCCGCTTGGTCAGCGCCTGCGCGGGGGACCGCATCCGGTCCATCAGCCGGTGCGCCACGGCCGGGGCGAGTGCCGACCGGCCCGCGACCGCCGTGCGCACCGCCGCCGCGAGTTCGCCCGGAGGGGCGTCCTTGAGCAGGTATCCGGCCGCTCCGGCCTCGACGGCGGCCAGGATGTCGGCGTCCGTGTCGTAGGTGGTGAGCACCAGGACCCGGGGGCCCCCGGGGAGCGCCGTGATCTGCTCCGTGGCCTGCGCGCCGTGCAGGCCCGGCCCGAACCGGAGGTCCATCAGCACCACGTCGACGCCGCCCGCCGCGGCCCTGCGCACCGCCTCCTCGGCCGTCGCGGCCTCGGCGACGACCGCGAAGCCGTCCTCCGTGTCCAGGACCGCGCGCAGCCCCGCCCGGACGACCGGGTGGTCGTCCGCGAGCAGCAGCCGGATCGGGGCGGCCCCGGTCATGCGGCGCACCCCCCGGCGTCCCGCGCCTCCCGCCGCGCGGGCCCGGCGCCGGGGGCGTCCACCGCCGCGTCCCGGTCCGGCATCGGCAGGGTCACCGCCAGCGCCGTCCCCTGTCCCGGTGCGGACTCCACGCTCAGCGTGCCCCCGAGGGCCCGGGCCCGGGCCCGCATCGCCCGCAGGCCGAACCCGCCGTCGCCGCGCGGCGCCGCCCGCAGGGCCCGGACGGGGTCGAAGCCCGCGCCGTCGTCCACCACGTCCAGGCAGACCGAGGCGTCCATATAGCTGAGGGTGACCTCGGTGCGGGTCGCCCCCGCGTGCCGGGCCGTGTTGGCCAGCGCCGACTGGGCGGTGCGCAGCAGCGCCACCTCGTACGGCGTCGGCAGCTCGACGGGCGTGCCGCTCACCCCGAAGCGGACCTCGGGGCCGCCGGTGGCGCCCGCGCACAGCCGCCGGAGCGCGCCGTGCAGGGAGCCCTGTTCCAGGTCGGGCGGGGACAGGGCCCGGACGAAGCGGCGCGCCTCGGCCAGGTTGTCCTGTGCGGCGCGGCGCGCCTGTGCGACGTGCCGGGCGGCCGGGGCGTCCCCGGCGAGCGAGGTCTCGGCGGCGCGGAGCAGCAGCTGGATGCTCGACAGGCCCTGGGCGAGGGTGTCGTGGATCTCGCGGGCCAGCCGCTCGCGCTCCGCCAGGGTGCCCGCGGTGCGCTCGGCGGCGGCGAGCTCCGCACGGGTGGCGACGAGTTCCTCGATCAGCCGCCGGCGGCTCTCGCTCTCCCGGTACAGCGCCTGGTAGCCGAGCACGGTGGCGACGGCGACGGCCCCGCCCAGCAGAGGTCCGATGAAGGTGCCGGGGGTGGCCGTGCCGTCGTGGGCCAGGAACCCGCCGATGGCCGCTGCCGCGGTCGCGGCGACGGCACCCAGCGCCCAGCGCCTCGGCAGCAGGTGCAGCTGGAGGAAGTAGAGCGGGAACGCCACCCACAGCGCGTCCGGGGAGACGGCCAGCAGTGCCAGCCAGGCGGCCCCGAGGGCGGCCAGCCACACGCCCGAGGCCCGGGCGGAGTGCCGGACGGCGGGCGTGAGGACCCCCGCCGTGTAGACGCAGGCCGTGAGCGCGGCGAGGACCGCGGCGGCGGGCGCCTGCGGCCCGCCGCGGGCGGCGGCCCGCACGGCGGCCAGCGCCAGTAGGCCCAGCAGCAGGGCGTGCAGGCACAGCCGGAGCACGCGCAGTACGGGGGTGAGGGTGCGGGAGTCCATGTCCCGTCCAGCCTAAGCGGGCCCGCCGGGCGGCCGGGTCAACCGAAAGGTTGACCCGGCGGTGCACCCGGGTGCGATGCCGCCGGCGGCCCCCGCCGAGCAGGCTGGGCGCCATGTTCGTCGCATGGAGAGATCTGCGGACCGCCAAGGGGCGGTTCGCGCTGATGGGCGCGGTGATCGTGCTCGTCACCCTGCTGGTGGGGCTGCTGTCGGGGCTCACCGCCGGGTTGGCCAGGGAGAACGTCTCGGGGGTGAGCGGCCTTCCGGCCGACCGGCTGGTGTTCGCCGCACCGCCCGAGGGCAGGTCGCCGTCCTTCTCGGACTCGGCCGTGTCCGAAGGGCAGTGGCGTTCCTGGGCCAAGCGTCCCGGGGTGCTGGACGCCGCACCGCTCGGTGTGCGCACCACCGAGGCCGCCGCCGCCCCGGGCCCCGGCGGCGGTGACCCGGGCGGCGGGGCCGCCCGCGTCGCCGTCGCCGCGTTCGGCGCGGAGCCCGGCGGGCGCCTGGCACCCGGCGGGCTCGCTCCGGGCCGGGTGGTGCTGTCCGCCCGGGCCGCCGAGGAGCTCGGTGTCCGGGTGGGCGACCGGGTGCGCCTCGGCCCGGGCACGGCCGCGGTCGCCGCGGTGGACGGCGACGCCTCCCACGCCCACCTGCCCGTGGTGTGGACCGCGCTGCAGGACTGGCGGCGGCTGCCCGGCGCGCCCGGCGGAGCCACGGTGATCGCGCTGACGACGGGGGAGGGCTTCACGGCCGCCGCGTCCGACGCCGCCGACGAGGCCTTGGGCACCACCGCGCTCACGGTCGACGAGGCCCTTGCCGCCATCGGCTCCTACCAGGCGGAGAACGGCTCCCTGCAGCTGATGCGCGGATTCCTCTTCGCCATCTCCGCGCTCGTGGTGGGCGCCTTCTTCACGGTGTGGACGGTGCAGCGCGCCCCGGAGATCGCGGTGCTGAAGGCGCTCGGGGCCTCGACCGGCTATCTGCTGCGCGACGCGCTCGGGCAGGCGGTGCTGGTGCTCACCGCCGGCACGCTCGCCGGGACCGCCCTGGCCGCGGGGGCCGGTCTGCTCATCGGGCGGAGCGAGGTGCCCTTCGCCGTGGAGCCGGCCACGGTGCTGGTGCCCGCGGCCGTGACCGTGGTCCTCGGTGCCGCCGGGGCCGCCCTGTCCGTGCGGCGCATCACCGCCGTCGACCCGCTGACCGCTCTGGGGAGCGCCCGATGACCCTGCTGCTCGACGACGTTACGCTCACCTACGAGGACGGCGGCGGCCGTCTGACCGCCCTGGACCGCGTCCGCCTCGACGTCCCCGCGGGGACGGTGGCGGCGGTGGTCGGGCCCTCCGGCTCCGGCAAGTCGAGCCTGCTCGCCGTGGCGGCGACCCTGATCGCACCGGACCGGGGGCGGGTCGTCGTGGACGGCGCCGACACGGCGGCGCTGGACCGCGGCGCCCGCTCCCGGCTGCGCCGTGAACGGGTGGGGATCGTCTTCCAGCAGCCCAACCTGCTGCCGTCGCTCACCGCGGTGGAGCAGGTGCAGGTGATGGCGCACCTGTCGGGGCGCCCGGCGGCCGCGGCGCGCGACCGGGCGCGGGAGCTGCTGGCCGCGGTGGGCCTGGCGGGCGAGGCGGACCGCCGCCCCCACCGGCTCTCCGGGGGGCAGCGGCAGCGGGTGAACATCGCCCGTGCCCTGATGAACGACCCCGCGGTGCTGCTCGTCGACGAGCCCACGTCGGCACTGGACCACGAGCGCGGCGCGGCGGTGCTGGACCTGCTGGTGGGCCTCACCCGGGAGCGCGGGACCGCGACCGTGCTGGTGACCCACGACCGGGAGCACCTGGCGCGGGCGGACCGGGTGCTGACGATGCGGGACGGGCGCCTGACCGGGGCCTGACCCGCGGGCCCCGGCGCCCGTGCCGGCGCCCGTGCCGGTTCCCGGCGGGCGCCCGGGCCGGACCCTCAGGCGCCGGACGCTCCGCCGGTGCTGCTGAGGGCGGCCGACAGTTCGCGGGCGACCTCCTGCAGGACCGGCACGATCGTGTCCGTGGCCGCCTCGGTCACCCGTCCGGCGGGGCCGGAGATCGAGATCGCCGCGGCGGTGGGGGAGTCGGGCACGGGGACGGCGAGGCAGCGCACGCCGATCTCCTGCTCGTTGTCGTCCACCGCGTAGCCGGTGCTGCGGACCTGCTCCAGGGCGGCGAGGAAGCCCTCGGGGGTGGTGATCGTCTTCTCGGTGGCGGCGGGCATCCCGGTGCGGGCCAGCAGCGCGGCGACCTCCTCCGCCGGGGTGTGCGCGAGGAGCGCCTTGCCCACCCCGGTGGAGTGGGGGAGCACCCGGCGGCCGACCTCGGTGAACATCCGCATGGAGTGCTTGGAGGGCACCTGGGCCACGTAGACGACCTCGTCGCCGTCGAGGAGGGCCATGTTCGCCGTCTCGCCGGTCTCCTCCACCAGGCGGGCCAGATAGGGGCGGGCCCAGGTGCCGAGCAGACGCGAGGCGGACTCGCCGAGACGGATCAGCCGGGGGCCGAGGGCATAGCGGCGGTTGGGCTGCTGGCGCACGTAGCCGCAGGCCACGAGGGTGCGCATCAGCCGGTGGATGGTCGGCAGCGGGAGCCCGCTGCTGGCCGACAGCTCGCTGAGCCCGACCTCGCCCCCGGCGTCGGCCATGCGTTCGAGGAGGTCGAAGGCGCGCTCCAGGGACTGCACCCCTCCGCTGGCGGCGGGCTTGGCTGCGTCGGTGGCGTGGGACGTCGGCACGTCGGCGGTCCTTTCGGGCAGGCGGGGCAAGGCAGCAGCCTACCGGTCGCCCGCATCGGGCGGCTCGCGCCCGCCGGGCCGTCCCTGCCGGTCAGGGCCTGTTTGTCCCGGTGTCGGCTGCCCCGGCAAGGAGTGGGCGGGACCTCCCTCGGAGGAACCACCCCAATCACTCTGCGGAAAAATACTTCCACTTTGTGGAAACGTCCAATCCCGCTCCCCTCGGGCCGCCCTTCTGCCGGGGAGGTCTTGACGGGGGTGCGGCGGAGGGGAAGACTCCTGATCGCTTCAACAGTTCGTTGAATTTTCGGTTTGCCGTGCGCTGCCGGACGCTGGATACAGGATCCCCCGGTGCCGAGAGAGATGAGGTGGACGGGTGCCCGACGTGGACGACACCGCGGCCGTGAACGCCGGTGTGACGCTCGTACTGCGCTCGACGAGGGTCGTCACCCCCCAGGGCACCCGCCCTGCGGCGGTCGCCGTGGCGGGCGGCACCATCGCCTCCGTCGACCCCCACGACACCGCCCCGCCCCCCGGAGCCCGCGTGGAGGACCTCGGCGACGACGTCCTGCTCCCGGGGCTCGTCGACACCCACGTCCATGTCAACGACCCCGGGCGCAGCGCCTGGGAGGGGTTCTGGACGGCCACCCGCGCCGCGGCCGCCGGAGGCATCACCACCCTGCTCGACATGCCGCTCAACTCCCTGCCCCCCACCACCACCGCGGACCACCTGCGCACCAAGCAGGCGGTGGCCCGTTCCAAGGCGCACGTGGACACCGGCTTCTGGGGCGGCGCGATCCCCGGCAACCTCAAGGACCTGCGCCCGCTGCACGACGCCGGCGTGTTCGGCTTCAAGTGCTTCCTGTCCCCCTCCGGCGTCGAGGAGTTCCCCGCACTCGACCAGGAGCACCTCGCCCGTGCCATGGCCGAGATCGCGGGCTTCGGCGGACTGCTGATCGTCCACGCCGAGGACCCCCACCACCTCGACGCCGCGCCCCGGCGACCCGGGCCCCGCTACGCCGACTTCCTCGCCTCCCGCCCCCGCGACGCGGAGAACACCGCGATCGAGTCCCTCATCGGCCACGCCGAGCGCCTCGGCGCACGGGTGCACATCCTGCACCTCTCCTCCAGCGACGCCCTGCCCCTGATCGCCGGCGCCCGCCGCCGGGGCGTGGCGGTCACCGTCGAGTCCTGCCCCCACTTCCTCACCCTGACCGCCGAGGAGATCCCGGACGGCGCCACCGAGTTCAAGTGCTGCCCCCCGATCAGGGAGTCGGCCAACCAGGACCTGCTCTGGCAGGGCCTCGCCGACGGCACGATCGACTGCATCGTCTCCGACCACTCGCCCTGCACCACCGACCTCAAGACCCCCGACTTCGCCTCCGCCTGGGGCGGCATCTCCTCCCTCCAGCTCGGCCTGCCCGCGGTCTGGACCGAGGCCCGCCGCCGGGGCCACACCCTCGACGACGTCGCCCGCTGGATGTCCGCCGGCCCGGCGGCCCTCGCGGGCCTGGACCGCAAGGGCGCCGTCGAGGCCGGGCGGGACGCCGACTTCGCCGTCCTCGCGCCCGACGAGACCTTCACCGTCGACCCTGCCCGCCTCCACCACCGCAACCAGGTGACCGCCTACGCGGGCCGGACGCTGCACGGCGTCGTCCGCTCGACCTGGCTGCGCGGCCGACGCATCGCCACCGGCGGCGAGGTCGCCGGACCGGCGGGCCGACTGCTCGAAAGGAACAACTGAAACCGTGTCCGCATCCTCCCTCCCGTCCTTCACCGGCGACGCGGCCCCCTACGGCGGCGGCGACCCCTACGCCGACTACCGCGGCCCCGGCCCCGGCGGCTTCCCCTTCGCGCACCTGACCGACCTCGCCGACCGCCGGCTCGGCGCGGGCGTGATCGCCGCCAACGACGAGTTCTTCGCCGAGCGCGAGAACCTGCTCAGGCCGGAGGCCGCGCACTTCGACCCCGAGCACTTCGGCCACAAGGGCAAGGTCATGGACGGCTGGGAGACCCGCCGCCGGCGAGGCGCCTCCGCCGCCGAGCCCCACCCGGCCGCGGAGGACCACGACTGGGCACTCGTCCGCCTCGGAGCCCCCGGGGTCGTCCGCGGCATCGTCGTCGACACCGCCCACTTCCGCGGCAACTACCCGCAGGCGGTCTCCGTCGAGGGCGCCACGGTCGCCGGCTCCCCCTCCCCCGGGGAACTGCTGTCGGGCGAGGTGAAGTGGACGACCCTCGTCCCGCGCACCGCCGTCGGCGGCCACGCCGCCAACGGCTTCGCCGTCCGGAGCGAGCAGCGCTACACCCACCTACGTGTCAACCAGCACCCCGACGGGGGCATCGCCCGGCTGCGGGTGTACGGCGAGGTGGCTCCCGACCCGCAGTGGCTGGCCGCCCTGGGTACCTTCGACGTAGCCGCCCTGGAGAACGGCGGCCGCGTCGACGACGCCTCCGACCGCTTCTACTCCCCGGCCGCCCACACCATCCAGCCCGGCCGCTCGCGCAAGATGGACGACGGCTGGGAGACCCGCCGCCGCCGGGACCGGGGCAACGACTGGATCCGCTACCACCTGGCGGCCCACTGCGAGGTCCGCGCCGTCGAGATCGACACCGCCTGCCTCAAGGGCAACAGCGCGGGCTGGGCCGCCCTCTCGCTCCGCGACGGCGAGGACGGCGAGTGGCGCGAGGTACTGCCCCGCACCCGCCTCCAGCCCGACACCAACCACCGCTTCGTGCTGGACGCCCCTGCCGCGGGCACCGACGCCCGGCTCGACATCTACCCCGACGGCGGCATCTCCCGGCTGCGGCTCTTCGGCTCCCTCACCGAGCGCGGCACCGCGGAACTCGCCGCCCGCCACCGGGAACTGGGCGGCTGACCGGGGCGCGACACCCTCCCGCCCGCGGGGCGCACCGGCCGGACGGCGGCGGCGCGCCCCGCACCCGTACCCGCGGCGCCCGCGCCCGTGTCCGCACCTGCACCTGCACCCGTGTCCGCACCTGCATGTGCACCTGCACCTGCACCTGCACCCGTGTCCGCCCCCCGCGGCGCCCGCGTCCGCACCCGCCGCGCACGCCGGGCCACCCCGGTATCCGGCAGCTTCCGGGGGAGCCGCCCTGCCCGCCCCCGCCAGCCGCGGCCCGCGTCCCCACGCCCCCCGGATCCCGCCCCGCCCCCCGCCTCCCGCCCCCCGCCTCCGGCGGCCCGGCGCGGCCCGGCTGCCCACCGCGGCCGCCCCGGCGCCGAGATCGCGCCGACCTCGCACCCGCCTCTCCCCCCGGCGAGGACCCGCCTGCCCCGTACCGCGGGGGAAACGGGCCCCGGCGGCGGTGTCCGGATCGCGTTCCCCGCCCCCGTCGCCGGGCCGCCCCGCGATGACGGGGGCGCCCGCGCTTCGTACGCTGAGGCGATGACGACAGCCGATCTCGCCGTGTTCGGGCCCGAGTTCACCGCCGATCCGTATCCGACCTACGCCCGTCTGCGCCAGGACGGCCCCGTCCACCGGCTGCGCGGCGAGGACGGCACGCACTTCTGGCTGGTCGTCGGATACGAGGAGGCGCGCCGGGCCCTCGCCGACCCGGCCCTGTCCAAGTCGCCCGCCACGGTGGGCGTGGTCCGCTTCGACCAGGAGGTCATCGGCTCCACCCTGCTCTCCGTCGACCCGCCCGACCACACCCGCCTGCGGCGCCTGGTGGCCCGGGAGTTCACCGCGCGCCGGGCCCAGCGGCTGGCACCGCGGGTGCAGGAGATCACCGACGGACTGCTCGACGCGATGGTGCCCCGCGGCCGCGCGGACCTGGTGGAGCACCTGGCCTTCCCGCTGCCCATCATCGTCATCTGCGAACTGCTGGGCGTCCCCGCCACCGACCGGGACGCCTTCCGGGCCTGGTCCGACGAGATCGTCGCGCCCACCTCCGCCGAGGCCGGGGAGGCCGCCGTGCTCGGCATCGGCGCCTACCTCGACGGGCTGATCGCCGACAAGCGCCGCTCCGGCCCCTCGGACGACCTCCTCTCCGCGCTGATCGGCACGGCCTCCGAGGCGGAGCCGGGGGAGGAGCGGCTGACCGGCACCGAGCTGCGCTCGCTCGCCTACCTCCTGCTGATCGCCGGACACGAGACGACCGTCAACCTGATCGCGGGCGGCGTGCGCGCCCTGCTCGCCCACCCCGAGCAGCTCGCCCTGCTGCGCTCCGACCCCGGACTGCTGGACGGCGCCGTCGAGGAGATGCTCCGCTACGACGGCCCGGTGGAGAACGCCACCCTGCGCTTCACCACCGAACCCGTCACCTACGGCGGGACCACCGTGCCCGCGGGGGAGACCGTGCTGGTCTGCCTCGCGGGCGGGGACCGCGATCCCGCGCGCTTCCCCGAGCCCGACCGCTTCGACATCCGCCGCGACGCCCGCGGGCACCTGGCCTTCGGCCACGGCATCCACTTCTGCCTCGGCGCGCCGCTCGCCCGGCTGGAGGCCCGGACCGCCCTGGCCTCGCTCCTCACCCGCTGCCCCGGGCTGGCGCCGGACCCCGACGCGGGGCCCGAGGAGTGGCTGCCGGGACTGCTGATCCGTGGCACCCGGCGCCTCCCGGTGCGCTGGTGACCCGCGCGGGCCCCCGGTCAGCCGCCCGGGATCTCCTCCAGCCGCACCGGTCGGCGCTCCGCCCGGGACAGCTCGCACGCCTCCGCCACCCGTAGGGCGGTCAGCGCCTCCCGGCCGTCGCAGGGGTTGCCGCCCTCGCCGGTCACCAGGCGCAGAAAGGCGTCCAGCTCGGCCTCGTACGCGGGGGCGAAGCGCTCCATGAACCCCGGCCACGGGTTGTCGACGGGCGGCAGGCCCTTGGGTTCGACCGAGCTGATCGGGGTGCGGTCGTCCAGCCCGACGGCCACCTGGTCCAGCTCGCCCGCCAGCTCCATCCGCACGTCGTAGCCCGCGCCGTTGCAGCGGGTCGCCGTGGCCGTCGCCAGGGTGCCGTCGTCCAGGGTGAGCAGCGCCGCGGCGGTGTCCACGTCGCCCGCCTCCCGGAAGGCGGCGCCGGCACCGTCCGAGCCCGTCGCGTACACCTCGGTGATCTCCCGGCCGGTCACCCAGCGCAGGATGTCGAAGTCGTGCACCAGGCAGTCCCGGAACAGCCCGCCCGACAGCGGCAGGTAGTCGGCGGGCGGCGGTGCGGGATCGGAGGTCACCGCCCTGACGGTGTGCAGCCGTCCCAGCCTCCCGGAGCGGACCCGCTCCCGCGCCGCCGTGTACCCGGCGTCGAAGCGCCGCATGAAGCCGACCTGCAGCGCGGTGCCCGCCTTCTCCACCTCGCGCAGCGCCGCGAGGGTTCCCGGGAGGTCCAGGGCGATCGGCTTCTCGCAGAAGGCCGGAAGCCCGCTGCGGGCGGCCCGGCCGATGAGTTCGGCGTGCGCGGCGGTCGCCGAGGCGATCACCACCGCGTCCACGCCCCAGGCGAACACCTCGTGGGCGCTGGGGGCCGCGGTGGCCCCGTAGCGGTCGGCCGTCGCCACCGCCCGCGCCGCGTCGGTGTCCGCAACGACCAGGGAACCCACCTCGCGGTGGCGGCTGAGGATCCCGGCGTGGAAGCCGCCGATCCGTCCCGTGCCGATCAATCCGATGCGCATGGCCCAAAGGTGGGGGTCGCGCGCCCCACTGTCAAGAGTTTGTCCTGACAATTGGACCTGATGGCTTCCCGTCGACATGGCGTGCGACTACGCTCCCCCACGTGCCCAAGCAGCCCCGCCACGACCCCGACCCCGCAGCGCCGCTACCCCTGAGCGTGGACCGCAGCAGCCCGGTCCCGCTCTACTTCCAGCTCGCCCAGCAGCTGGAATCGGCCATCGAGGGCGGTGTGCTCACCCCGGGAAGCCTGCTCGGCAACGAGATCGACCTCGCCGGACGCCTCGGGCTGTCCCGCCCCACCGTCCGCCAGGCCATCCAGTCGCTGGTGGACAAGGGACTGCTGGTCCGGCGGCGCGGTGTCGGCACCCAGGTGGTGCACAGCCGGGTGCGCCGCCCGCTGGAACTCAGCAGTCTGTACGACGACCTGGAAGCCGCCGGGCAGCACCCCGCCACCACCGTGCTCAGCAACACCGTCGAGCCCGCCGACGCGCTCGTCGCGGCGTCGCTGGGCATCGCCGAGGGCAGCGAGGTGCGGCGGATCGAGCGGCTGCGCCTCGCGCACGGCGAGCCGGTGGCCCGGCTGCGCAACCACCTGCCCGCCCGGCTGCTGGACTGCGAGAGCGAGCGGCTGGAGGCCACCGGGCTGTACCGGATGATGCGGGCGGCGGGCATCACCCTCCACAGCGCCCGCCAGACGGTCGGCGCCCGGGCGGCGGACGGCCCGGAGGCGGAGCTGCTCGGCGAGGAGCCCGGCGCCCCGCTGCTCACCATGGAGCGCACCACCTTCGACGACACCGGCCGGGCGGTCGAGTACGGCTCCCACGTCTACCGGGCGGGCCGCTACGCCTTCGAGTTCCAGCTCCTGGTCCGCCCCTGAGCGTGCCCGTCCCGTGCGCCGGACCGGGGGCACCCCGCCGGTATGACCGGAACACGCCACACCGGCCCCGTGCGTCCGGAGCGGGCCTTGACCGGGTTACGGGCCCGCCGTAGAAACGCAGTCCGGCCGCACCCGGGCGGCCCCGGGACAGGACGGCGGACCGCCATGCACGAGCCCCGCACCACCGCCCGCCTCCACCCGCTTCGGCCACCCCCACCAGGCGTGACGGATACTGGTCGGCGGCCGGGACCGGGCGGTGCCTCCCCGGCCGGGCCGGACGGGCCCGCAGGAACGGCAGAGCAAGAAGGGCACGTCTTCGTGGCACGGGCAAGGACAGGACTCCGCGTGATCGGCGCGGTGCTCGCAGTGGCGGTCGGCATGGGGCTCGCCGGATGCAGCAGCACCGGAGGCAAGCGCGCCGAGGACGCGCGCAGGGCCGCGGAGGCCGCCCGGGGCGAGGCCGCGGTCACCACACCCCGCTGGACCTTCGCGATGGTCACCCACTCCGGTGACGGCGACACCTTCTGGGACATCGTCCAGAAGGGCGCCCGGGAGGCGGCGGCCAAGGACAACATCAACTTCCTCTACGCCCACAGCGACGAGGCCCAGCAGCAGGCGCAGCTCGTCGACTCCTACATCGCCAAGGAGGTCGACGCGCTCATCGTCACCCTGGCCAAGCCCGAGGCGATGAAGGACGTGGTCGGCAAGGCCCGCCGGGCGGGTATCCCCGTGATCACGGTCAACTCCGGGTCCGAGCAGTCCAGGGAGTTCGGCGCGCTCACCCACATCGGCCAGGACGAGTCCGTGGCCGGACGCGCCGTCGGCGAGGAGCTCCAGGCCCGCGGCCGCACCAAGGCCCTGTGCGTCCTGCACGAGCAGGGCAACGTGGGCCACGAGCAGCGGTGCGACGGGGCCCGCGAGGGCTTCGGCGGCGACCTGCAGAACCTGTACGTCGACGGCACCAACATGCCCGACGTCCGCTCCTCCGTCGAGGCCAAGCTCCAGGCCGACCCCGGGATCGACGCCGTCGTCACCCTGGGCGCCCCCTTCGCCGACGCCGCCGTCCAGGCGGCCAGGGCCGCCGGCTCCGGCGCCGAGGTCGACACCTTCGACCTGAACGCCAAGGTCGCGGCCGGCCTCCAGGACGGCTCGCTCGGCTTCGCCGTCGACCAGCAGCCCTACCTCCAGGGCTACCAGGCCGTGGACCTGCTGTGGCTCTACAAGTACAACGCCGACGTCCTCGGCGGCGGCCTGCCCGTGCTGACCGGACCGCAGATCGTCACCCAAAAGGACGCCGCCCGGCTGAAGGACCTCACCGAGCGGGGCACCCGATGAGCACCACCGCACCGCCCGCCTCCCCCGGCACGGCCCCCGGGGCGGCGGCCGACGAGCGGCTGCTGCGCACCTCGCTCGCACGCCGCCTGATGGGGCGGCCCGAACTCGGGTCCGTGGTCGGCGCCGTCGCCGTCTTCGTCTTCTTCTCCCTCGTGGCGGACTCCTTCCTCCAGCCGTCCAGCCTGAACACCGTGCTGTACGCGGCCTCCACCCTCGGGGTGATGGCGGTGCCGGTGGCCCTGCTGATGATCGGCGGGGAGTTCGACCTCTCGGCCGGTGTCCTGGTCACCACCTCGGCACTGGTCTCCTCGATGTTCAGCTACCAGATGACCGCCAACGTCTGGGTCGGCGTCGGGGTGTCGCTGCTGGTCACGCTGGCCGTCGGCTGCTTCAACGGCTTCCTGCTCACCCGCACCGGACTGCCCAGCTTCATCATCACGCTGGGCACCTTCCTGATGCTGACCGGGCTCAACCTGGGCCTCACCAAGCTGATCAGCGGCACGGTGTCGACCAAGTCGATCTCCGACATGGAGGGGTTCGCCTCCGCCCGGGCGGTCTTCGCCGAGACACCGGTCCTCGGCACCACCGTGAAGTCCACCGTCCTGTGGTGGGTGCTGCTGGTGGCGCTCGCCACCTGGATCCTGCTGCGAACCCGCTTCGGCAACTGGGTCTTCGCCGTGGGCGGCGGTGCCGGGGCCGCCCGTGCGGTCGGCGTCCCCGTCCGGCGGACCAAGACCCTGCTGTACACGGGTGTCGCCTTCGCCGCCTGGGTCTCGGGCCAGCACCTGCTGTTCTCCTTCGAGGTGGTGCAGTCCGGCGAGGGCGTCGGCAACGAGCTGACGTACATCATCGCCGCCGTCATCGGCGGCTGCCTGATCACCGGCGGCTACGGCTCCGCCATCGGCTCGGCCGTCGGCGCCCTGATCTTCGGCATGACCTCCAAGGGCATCGTCTTCGCCGAGTGGAACCCCGACTGGTTCACCTTCTTCCTCGGGGCCATGCTCCTGCTGGCCACCCTCCTCAACACCTGGGTCCGCCGACGGGCGGAGGCGACACGATGACCACCCCCCTCGTCGAACTCGACGGCGTCAGCAAGTACTACGGCAACATCCGCGCCCTGGAGGGCGTCTCGCTCACCGTCGGCGCCGGGGAGATCACCTGTGTCCTCGGCGACAACGGCGCGGGCAAGTCCACCCTCATCAAGATCATCGCCGGTCTGCACCGGCACGACGCCGGCTCCCTGCGCATCGAGGGGGAGGAGACGGTCCTCGGCAACCCCCGCGAGGCCCTCGACCGCGGCATCGCGACCGTCTACCAGGACCTGGCCGTCGTCCCCCTGATGCCGGTCTGGCGCAACTTCTTCCTCGGCTCCGAGCCGGTCAGGGGCAAGGGCCCCTTCCGGCGGCTGGACGTCGGGCTGATGCGCGCCACCACCCGCTCCGAGCTGCTGCGCATGGGCATCGACCTGCGCGACGTCGACCAGCCCATCGGCACCCTGTCCGGGGGCGAGCGCCAGTGCGTGGCCATCGCACGCGCCGTCTACTTCGGGGCCAGGGTGCTGGTCCTCGACGAGCCGACCGCCGCACTCGGCGTCAAGCAGTCCGGGGTGGTCCTCAAGTACGTGGCCGCCGCACGTGACGCGGGTCTCGGCGTGGTGCTGATCACCCACAATCCCCACCACGCCTCCCTGGTCGGCGACCGCTTCGTGCTCCTCAAGCGCGGCGCCATGGTCGCCGCCCACACCCGGGGCGCGGTGACCCTGGACGAGCTCACCCGGCAGATGGCCGGCGGCAGCGAGCTGGAGGACCTCGCCCACGAGCTGGAGCGGTCGCCCGCCCCGCCCCCCGCAGGAGCCGACCGGGCCGAGGACGCCTGACGGCCCGGCGGGCGGGGCCGCGCCGGGCGTCCGCCCGCCGGGAGGAGTACTAGCATCGACGGCGGCGGGCGCCGTCCGCCCCGGGTCCCGCAGAGCGGACCGGCACCCCCACGACCTACCCGCAGGGACGACGTGAGCACGTACCGCGACTTCACGCAGCGAGGCACCGCCCGTGCCGGCGTCCTGCGGACCGTCGGCACCCGCGAGCGCCGCTCGCACCTCTCCGCGCCCCGGGTCCCCACGGTCGGCATCGACATCGGCGGCACCAAGGTGATGGCGGGCGTCGTCGACGCCGACGGCGTCATCCTGGAGAGGATCCGCACCGAGACCCCCGACAAGTCCAAGAGCCCCAAGGTCGTCGAGGACACCATCTGCGAGCTGGTGCTCGACCTCTCGGACCGGCACGACGTGCACGCCGTGGGCATCGGGGCGGCCGGGTGGGTGGACGCCCACCGCGCCACCGTCCTGTTCGCACCCCACCTGGCCTGGCGCAACGAACCCCTGCGGGACGCCCTCACCGCCCGTCTGGCGGTGCCGGTGCTGGTCGACAACGACGCCAACACGGCCGCCTGGGCCGAGTGGCGCTTCGGTGCCGGCCGCGGCGAGGACCACCTGGTGATGATCACCCTGGGGACCGGCATCGGCGGCGCCATCCTGGAGGACGGACGCGTCAAGCGCGGCAAGTACGGGGTGGCGGGTGAGTTCGGTCATATGCAGGTCGTTCCGGGCGGCCACCGCTGCCCCTGCGGCAACCGCGGCTGCTGGGAGCAGTACAGCTCCGGCAACGCCCTGGTCCGCGAGGCCCGGGAGCTGGCCGCCGCCGACTCCCCGGTGGCCTACGGCATCATCGACCGGGTCGGCGGCAACGTCCGGGACATCACCGGCCCGCTCATCACCGAACTGGCCCGCGAGGGCGACGCGATGTGCGTCGAACTCCTCCAGGACATCGGGCAGTGGCTCGGCGTGGGCATCGCCAACCTGGCCGCCGCGCTCGACCCCTCCTGCTTCGTCATCGGCGGCGGCGTCAGCGCCGCCGACGACCTGCTGATCGCCCCCGCCCGCGACGCCTTCCGGCGCCACCTCACCGGCCGCGGCTACCGCCCCGAGGCCCGGATCGCCAAGGCCCAGCTGGGTCCCGAGGCCGGTATGGTCGGTGCCGCCGACCTCGCCCGCCTGGTCGCCCGGCGCTTCCGCCGGACCAACCGGCGCCGGGTGGAGCGGCACGAACGCTACGAACGCTACGCGCAGGCCCTGCGCAACCCCGGCTCCGCCCGCCCGACCCAGGAACCCCCCGCCTCATGACCACCGTGACCCGCCCGCCCGCCCCGACGCCGACCGGGAACGAGAGCCGGCGCCGCATGCTGGTGCGCCGCAGCCTCACCCTGCTCACGATCGTGCTCCTCGTCGGCATCCCCGCCGGCTACCTGCTGGTCTCCGCCGAGCAGAGCCGCGAGAGCGGGCGCGACAAGGAGGCGGACGCCAAGGCCACCGGCCTGCGCGACCGCTGGCCCTCCCTGGTGAAGCGCCGCATCTTCGAGATCCCGATCCCCGACGGCGCCTGGCGGGTCGGCTACTTCGAGACGAGCAACTGGAAGACCAGCCGCTTCTACGTGCAGTTCCGCACCACGCCCGACGGGCTGGACGAGTTCCTCCAGGACGTCGGCACCGACCGCTCCGCCCTGAACGACGGCGAGGTCACCATCGACGGCCGCCACGCCGACGTCGTGGGCTGGAACTTCACCCTGCCGGACCGCCGGTGGGCCGGGCTCACCCACCGCAACACCCCTCCGCGGCCCACCCAGAGCATCACCGTCGACCTCTCCGAACCGCTCAAGCCCTGGGTCTACGTGGTCTCCACCTCCACCCCGTAGCCGCCCCGCGCCGGGCGCCCCCGGCCCCCGCGTCCCCGCCGGCGCCCCGGCCCCCCCGATCGCCACCCCCCGGGCGGACTTGACGGGGGTTCCGACCCGGGCGCGGGGGCAGTTGTGAGAGCGTGCAGGGCGTGAGAGAGACACCGACGAACACCCTGCAGTACCGGCTCGACGGGCCCGAGGACGCACCCGCCCTGATCCTCGGTCCCTCACTGGGCACCACCTGGCACATGTGGGACCGCCAGATCGCCGAACTGTCCTCGCGCTGGCGCCTGGTCCGCTTCGACCTGCCCGGGCACGGAGGCGCTCCCGCCCAGCCCGCCGACTCCGTCGCCGAACTCGCAGAACGGCTCCTCGCCACCCTCGACACCCTGGGCGTGCAGCGCTTCGGCTACGCGGGCTGCTCCGTCGGCGGCGCCATCGGCATCGAACTCGCCCTGCGCCACCCCCACCGGGTGGCCTCCCTCGCGCTGGTCGCGGCCTCCCCCCGGTTCGGCACCGCCGACGAGTTCCGCCAGCGCGGTGTCGTCGTCCGCACCAACGGCCTGGACCCCGTCGCCCGCAGCGCCCCGGAGCGCTGGTTCACCTCCGCCTTCGCCGCCGCACAGCCCGCCATCGTCGAGTGGGCGGTCCAGATGGTGCGCACCACCGACCCCGGCTGCTACATCGCCGCCTGCGAGGCGCTCGCCGCCTTCGACGTGCGGGGCGACCTCTCCCGCGTGGGCGTCCCCACCCTGGTCCTGGTCGGCTCGGAGGACCGGGTCACCGGCCCCGCCGAGGCGCGGACCCTGGTGGCCGGGATACCCGACGCACGCCTCGCGCTGGTGCCGGGCGCCTCGCACCTCGCCCCGGTCGAGCAGCCCTCCGCCGTCACCGACCTGCTGGCCCACCACTTCGGCACCGCCTGGCAGGACACGCTCACGGCCGTCCCCGTACCGGTGGCGGGCCCGCCCGCGCAGACGGCCCCGCACGCCGTCCCGGCCGCCCCCGCTGCGGACGCCCCGGCACCCGAGCCCGCCCCGGCGGCGGCCGAGCAGCCCGTCGCCGTCCCCGTGGACACCCGGCCCGACCCCCACGAGCTCGGCACCAAGCTCCGCCGGGAGGTCCTGGGCGACGCCCACGTCGACGAGGCCGCCGCCTCCGCCGACGACTTCACCGCGGACTTCCAGGACCTGGTCACCCGGTACGCCTGGGGCGAGGTCTGGTCCCGCGGGGGACTGGACCGCCGCACCCGCAGCTGTGTCACCCTCACCGCGCTGCTCGCGGGCGGACACCACGAGGAGCTCGCCGTCCACACCCGGGCGGCGCTGCGCAACGGGCTGACGCCCGCCGAGATCCGCGAGGTGTTCCTCCAGGCCGCCGTGTACTGCGGGATGCCCGCCGCCAACGCCGCCTTCCGCGTCGCCCGGAACGTCATCCGGGAGGAGACCACGCACCGGGCGTAGCAGGATGGAGGGATGAGGATCGTCAAGAAGACCCACTCCTGCGTCCGGCTGGAGAAGGACGGACGGACACTCGTCATCGACCCCGGCGGCTTCAGCGAGCAGGACGCCGCCGCCGGGGCGGACGTCCTGCTCGTCACGCACGAGCACCCCGACCACTTCGACGAGGGACGGCTGCGGGCAGCCCTGGAGGCCGACCCCGCCGCCGAGCTGTGGACCCTGCGCAGCGTCGCCGGGCAGCTGTCACCGGCCTTCCCCGGGCGGGTCCGCACCGTCGGGCACGGCGACGCCTTCGAGGCGGCGGGGTTCCGGGTCCAGGTCCACGGCGAGCTGCACGCCGTCATCCACCCCGACATCCCGCGCATCACCAACGTGGGCTTCCTGGTGGACGGCACGGTGTTCCACCCCGGCGACGCCCTGACCGTGCCCGAGGCACCGGTGGACACCCTGCTGCTGCCCGTGCACGCACCGTGGAACAAGATCTCCGAGGTGATCGACTACGTCCGCGAGGTGCGGCCCCGCTACGCGCTCGACGTCCACGACGCGCTCCTGACGGATCGTGCACGGCCGATCTACGACCGCCAGATCGGTGCGCTCGGCGGCGCCGAGCACGGCCGCCTCGCTCCGGGGGCCTCCCTGGACCTGCCGGAGCACTCCGGGAACCTCTGAGGCGACGGTCTCCGAGGCGATCGGCCCGCTCCGGACCCGGCGGCCCGGAGGGGCCCGCTCCGGACCCGGTGGCCCGGAGCTGCGCGGGGCGGCGCGGCCGAGGGCGTGGGAGGCCGCTGCGCCCGGTGACCGGACGGCGACCGGCGCCGCCGTCCGGTCCGGGGACGCGGCACGGGACCGCGGACCCTCTGCCCCCGCCCGGGGCGCGGGCTGCCGCAGGGCACCACCACGGAGGGCGGACGCGCCGGCCGGGCGGGTGCTCGCCCCGGACGCGCACGGACGCGCACGGACGCGCCGGCGTCGGCGTGTGCGGCCCCCGGTGCACGGCTGCGGGACCGCCCTCAGGGGAAGAAGACGCCGCAGCGCAGCAGCACGTTGGCGTAGGGGGACGCCTCCCCGGTGCGTACGACGAGCCGCGCGCCGCCCGCCAGCCCCTTCAGCCGCTCGTGCGGTACGAGGCCGAGCCCGGGGAAGCGCCCGTCCGGCAGCGCGGCCACCGCCGGATCGGCCCGCCGGACCTCGCCGCCGCGGTCGCGCCCTCCACCACCAGCTCGGCCGGCAGCCCGTCCAGCACCTCGGCGAAGGACGGCACCCCGGCCCGGAACGCCAGGCCGACCACGCGCGGCCCGTCCGGGATCGGCATCCCGGCGTCGGACACCAGCACGCCGTCGCCGTGCCCCAGCTCCGCCGGCGCCCCGGCGAGATGACGGTTGAGGATCCCGGCCCTCTTCACAGCGCGGCGACTTCCTCCGGCGTCGGGTACGACGCCTGGGCCCCCGCCCTCGTCACCGCCGCCGCCCCGACCCGGACCGCGTACGCCGCCGCGTCCGCGAGCGCGTCGCCCCTCCCCAGCCGCCACGCCAGCGCCGCCGTGAAGGCGTCGCCCGCGCCCGTGGTGTCGACGGCGTCCACCGGCACCGCGGGGACCGGGAACGCCCCCTGTGCCGAGGCCACCCACGCGCCCCGCGCCCCCAGTGTCACGACCACCGACCGCGGCCCGCGCGCGAGCAGGGCCCGCGCCCGGTCGGCGGGCTCCTCGCCGACCGGCTCCACGCCGAGGATCACCCTCGCCTCGTGCTCGTTCACGATCAGCGGGTCGCACGCCCGCAGCACCTCCGGCGGCAGGGGGCGCGGCGGCGAGGGGTTGAGCACGAAGCGGGTGCCGGGGGCCAGGCCCCGCACCGCTTCCACCACCGTCTCCAGCGGGATCTCCAACTGCGCCGACACCACCCGGGAGGCGCGGAGGAGGCCCCCCGCCGCCCGCACGTCCCCGGGCGTCAGCCTCCCGTTCGCCCCCGGCGAGACGACGATGCTGTTGTCACCGGACGGGTCCACGGTGATCAGCGCGACACCGGTCGGCGCGCCGCCGACCAGCACGCCCGCCGTGTCGACCCCGGCCGCCTGCTGCGCGTCGAGCAGCAGCCGGCCGTACGCGTCGTCACCGACCCGGGCCAGCAGAGCCGTACGGGCCCCCAGCCGGGCGGCCGCGACGGCCTGGTTGGCGCCCTTGCCGCCCGGATGGACGTCCAGCTCGGAGCCGAGCACCGTCTCCCCGGGCCCGGGCCGCCGCTCGACCCCGACCACCAGGTCGGCGTTGGCCGACCCGATGACCAGGAGGTCGTAGTCGTACATCAATGTCTTCCCTGCTCCCCGTCGTGGTGGGTGACTGGGGCCGAGGCGCCAGTCCTGTGCGGTTGCCGGACGCTCAGCCTCCGAAGTCGGCCGCGTTCTCCCTGGTGACCACCTTCACCGGCACCTTCACCGTCGCACTCAGCTTCTCGCCGTCGGCGGCCCGCAGGGCGTTCTCCACGGCGATGCGGCCGAGTTCCCTCGGCTGCTGGGCCACCGAGGCGTACAGGCTCCCGTCCGCGACCGCCTGCAGTCCGTCCGGCGTACCGTCGAAACCGACCACCTGGACCGAGGTTCCGGCCTTCGGGCCCAGTGCCCTGATCGCGCCCAGCGCCATCTCGTCGTTCTCGGCGAAGACGCCGTCGATGCCGGGGTGCGCCTGGAGGAGGTTCGCCATCACGTCGAGGCCCTTGGTGCGGTCGAAGTCGGCCGGCTGCCTGGCGACCACCCTGATGCCCGGGTAGGCCTTCAGCCCTTCGGCGAAGCCCGCGCCGCGCTCCCGGCTGGCGGAGGTCCCGGCCTGGCCCTGCAGGACGACGATCGTCCCCGTGCCGCCGAGCTTCTCGGCGAGCGCCTTGGCGCCCAGCACGCCGCCCTCGACGTTGTCGGAGGCGACCAGTGCGGCCGTCTTCGCCTTGCTGACGCCCCGGTCGACGCCGACGACCGGGATGCCGGCCTCGTTGGCGGCCCGTACCGCCGGGCCCGCCGCGTCCGAGTCCACCGGGTTGACGACGATGGAGGCCAGGCCCCCACTGGTGAAGTTCTGCAGCTGGTTGGCCTGCCGCGAGGCGTCGTTCTGCGCGTCGGTGACGGTGAGGTCGACCCCGCGCCTCTGCGCCTCGGCCTCCGCGCCCGCCCGTATCTGGACGAAGAAGGGGTTGTTGAGCGTGGACAGCGACAGTCCGATCTTCCGCTGCGCGGCCGTCGACGAGCCGCCGTGCAGCAGCGAGGTCGCCCCCACGACCGCCACCGCGACCACGGCGGCGAGGAGGTACGTGCCCGCCCTCCTGCCCCTGCTGCCGCCCGGGCCGGCACCGACCGGGGTCGCCCCCGCCCGGCGCCGCACGGTGTCGAGCAGCACGGCCAGCGCGATCACCACACCGATGACCACCTGCTGCCAGAAGGCGGACACCGACAGGAGGTTGAGGCCGTTGCGCAGCACCGCCAGGATCAGCGCACCGATCAGCGTCCCGGACGCCTTGCCGGTGCCGCCCGCGAGCGAGGCACCGCCGATGACGACGGCCGCGATGGCGTCCAGTTCGTAGCCCTGCGCGGCCTGCGGCTGGGCGGAGGACAGGCGGGAGGCGAGGACGATGCCCGCGGCGGCGGCGAACAGCCCGGACAGCGCGTAGACGGCGATCTTCTGCTTCTTCACCCGCAGCCCCGACAGCCGGGACGCCTCCTCGTTGCCGCCGATCGCGTACATCGACCGCCCGAGGTACGTACGCCCCAGCACGAAGGCCGTGATCAGCCCCATGAGGGCCATCACCAGCACGGGCACCGGCAGCCAGCCGCCGAGTGTGTCGCCGAGGTGGGAGACGGAATCCGGAAGGGCGATCGGGGAGCCCTGGGAGACGACCAGCGACAGCCCGCGTGCCACGGACAGCATGGCGAGTGTGGCGATGAACGGCGGGAGTTTGCCGTACGAGACGAGGAAGCCGTTGACCAGGCCGCAGACCGTGCCGGTCGCGACGGCGAGGACCACGGCCAGGGCCACCGGTACGCCCGCGTCGGTCGCGCTCCAGGCGAGCACGGTCGCGGAGAGCGCGGCGACCGAGCCGACCGACAGGTCTATGCCCGCCGCGACGATGACGAAGGTGACGCCGAAGGCGAGGATCGCGGTGACGGCCGCCTGGACGCCGATGTTGAGCAGGTTGTCCGTGGTGAGGAAGTCGCCGGACAGCGCCGACAGCGCGATGACGAGGACGATGAGCGCGGTGAGCGCGCCGTTGTCGAGCAGCAGCCGGCGCAGCCCTGCGGTGCCGCCCGGGCCCGCGGAGTTCCTGAGGGTGTCACTGGCCACGGGTGGCCTCCGTTTCCGTAGTAGGGGGGGTGCTGACGGCGAGGGCCATCACCGCGTCCTGGGTCGCCTCGTCGGCGGGGAGTTCGCCCGCGATCCGCCCGTGGGCCATCACCAGCACCCGGTCGCTCATGCCGAGCACCTCGGGCAGGTCGCTGGAGATCATCAGCACGGCGGCGCCGGCGGCGGTCAGTTCGTTGATCAGCTGGTAGATCTCGACCTTGGCGCCGACGTCGATCCCGCGCGTCGGCTCGTCGAGGATCAGCACCCTGGCGTCGGCGAGCAGCCACTTGCCGATGACGACCTTCTGCTGGTTGCCGCCGGAGAGGGTCCGCACCTGCTGCCCGAGCCCGGCCATCCGCACCCCGAGCTGCCCCGCGATCCGCTCGGCGGCCTCCCGCTGCCCCCTGAGGTCGACGAGCCCCGCGCGGGTGGCCCTCCGCAGGGTGACCAGCCCGAGGTTCTCCTCGACGGAGGCGTCGAGCACCAGCCCCTGCCCCTTGCGGTCCTCGGGCACGAGGCCGATCCCGGCGGCCATGGCGGCGTTGACGTCATGGCGCCTCACCGGGGCACCCGCGGCCCGCACGGTCCCCCGGTCGTACGGGTCGGCTCCGAACACGGCCCGTGCGACCTCCGTACGGCCGGCCCCGACGAGCCCGGCGATCCCCACCACCTCACCGGCCCGCACCTCGAAGCACACGTCGTGGAAGACGCCGTCCCGTGTGAGCCCCTCGACGGTCAGCAGCGCGTCCCCGGCATCGCCCCGCTCCCGCGGGTACTGCTGCTCGATGGACCGCCCCACCATGAGCCGTACGAGCTCGTCCTCACCGGTGGAGGCGGGCACCTGCCCGACGGTCCGCCCGTCGCGGATGACGGTCACCCGGTCCCCGAGGGCGGCGATCTCCTCCAGGTGGTGCGTGATGAACACCACCCCGACACCGTCCGCCCGCAGCTGCCGCACGATGGCGAACAGCTTCTCGACCTCCCCGGTGGTCAGGACGGCGGTCGGCTCGTCCATGACGAGCACGCGCGTGTCGTGACTGAGCGCCTTGGCGATCTCGACCATCTGCAGCCGGGCGATGCCGAGTTCACGCACGGGCGTGCGCGGGGACACGTCCACGCCGACGCGCGCGAGCAGTTCCCCGGCGTCGGCCTCCATCCGCTTCCGGTCGACCATCCCGAACCGCCGGGGCTGCCGCCCGAGGTAGATGTTCTCGGCGACGGACAGGTCGGGAACGAGGTTGAACTCCTGGTGGATGGTGGCGATCCCGAGCCGCTCGGAGTCGTGCGCACCGCCGATGCGCACCTCCTCGCCGTCCACCAGGATCCGCCCGGCGTCGGGCGTGTGGGCGCCGGAGAGCATCTTGATGAGCGTGCTCTTGCCGGCCCCGTTCTCGCCGAGCAGCACATGCACCTCGCCCCGGCGCAGAGCGAAGTCGACGCCGTCGAGCGCGACCACGCCGGGAAAGCTCTTGCGGATGCCCTCGATACGCAGCAACTCGTCCGGGTCGCTCACGGCTTACTCCTCGGTACGGGGGACAGGGGCGGCAGGGCCGAGGGGGGCTCGCCGCACGAGCGGCGGACCACGAGACGGGCGGAGAGGGTCACGGACTCGCCCGGCCGCCCCTCGATCCGGGCGACCAGGGCGCGTACGGCGGCGCGCCCCAGCTCGCCCGTGGGCTGGGCGATGGCGGTGATCGGCGGGTCGGTGTGGACGAACCACCGGATGTCGTCGAAGGCGGCGAGCGCGATGTCCTCGGGCACCCGCAGCCCTCGCGCCCGTACGGCGTCCAGGGCGCCGAGCGCCATCAGGTTGTCCGCCGCGAAGACGACCTCGGGAGGCTCGGGCAGGTCGAGAAGGCCCTCGGTGACCCGGCGCCCGCTCTCGGCCTGGAAGTCGCCCTGCCCCACGTAGGCGTCGGGGAGTTCGAGACCGTGGGCGCCGAGCGCCGCCCTGAAGGCATCCACGCGCTCCCGCCCGGTCGTCGTGGCGGCGGGTCCCGCGATGATCGCGAGCCGCCGGTGCCCGAGGCCGCGCAGATGCGCCACCAGATCCCGTACGGCCGCGCGCCCGTCCGCCCGCACCACGGGGACGTCCACTCCCGGGATCCACCGGTCCACGAACACCATCGGCGTCCCCGCGCGCACGGCGTCCAGCATCAGCGGGGAGCCGCCGTCGGTGGGGGAGACCAGCAGGCCGTCGATCCGGCGGTCCAGCAGGTTGCGCACATGGTGGTCCTGGAGGTCGGGCCGCTCGTCGGCGTTCCCGATGATCACGCTGTAGCCGAGCGCGCGGGCCTCCTCCTCGACGGAGCGGGCCAGCTCGGTGAAGTACGGGTTGAGCACGTCGCTGATGACCAGGCCGAGGGTGTGGGTCTGGTCGGTGCGCAGGGAACGGGCGACGGCGTTCGGGCGGTAGCCGAGGGTCTCGACGGCGGCCAGTACGCGCGCCCGGGCGTCCGCGCTGACCGAAGGATGGTCGTTCAGGACACGCGAGACCGTGGCGGCGGAGACGCCCGCCTCGGCGGCGACGTCCTTGATACTCGCCATCGCTGGTCCACCTCTCTGTCGGACAGGCCGTGGAATCTCGGCAGTGGAATCGATTACACGGGGTGTGCAGGGACGATTGGAATCGATTACACGAGTGATCGGCAAGAGGTGGCGCGGGACGAGACCGGATCGTGACCAGGCCGTCCGGGGCCGGGAGGAGGCCGTCGGGGGGAGAGCCGTCGGGGGAGGGCCGCCGGTCCCGCCGCGGCCGGCCCCGGTCGACGGGAGGCAGGGGTGCCGGCCGGCCGCGGGGGCTTCCCGTCCGCCCCGGCGGGCCGGACCGCTGCGAGCCGCAGGGCTCTCCACCGGACTCCTCCGGCGGGCCCTGCCGCGCCCCCGGGGGCCGGGCCGGGCGCGGCCGCGCTGTCGTACGCAGCCCTTAGGCTGACGGCATGCGCATCGCCACATGGAACGTCAACTCGATCACCGCCCGGCTGCCGCGGCTGCTGGCCTGGCTGGAGGGCAGCGGCACCGACGTGCTGTGCATCCAGGAGACCAAGTGCACCGAGGAGCAGTTCCCCGCCGAGGCGCTGCGGGAGCTCGGCTACGAGTCCGCCGTCCATGCGACCGGCCGGTGGAACGGCGTCGCCGTGGTCTCCCGGGTCGGCCTCGACGACGTGGTCAGGGGGCTCCCCGGGGGGCCGGAGTACGAGGGCGTGCAGGAGCCCCGCGCCGTCTCCGCCACCTGCGGTCCCGTGCGGGTGTGGTCCGTGTATGTGCCCAACGGCCGGGAGGTGGCGCACGACCACTACGGCTACAAGCTCCGGTGGCTCCAGGCGCTCTCCGGCGCCGTGGCGGGCGACGCCGCGGGCGAGCGCCCCTTCGCCGTCATGGGGGACTACAACATCGCGCCCACCGACGAGGACGTGTGGGACCTCGCGGCCTTCGAGGGGCTCACCCACGTGACCGAGCCCGAGCGCGCCGCCCTCGCGGCGCTGCGCGAGCAGGGGCTGTCCGACGTGGTCCCGCGCCCCCTGAAGTACGACCGCCCGTTCACCTACTGGGACTACCGGCAGCTGTGCTTCCCCAAGAACCGGGGCATGCGCATCGACCTCGTCTACGGCAACGCCGCCTTCGCCGAGGCCGCGGCGGACGCCTATGTGGACCGCGAGGAGCGCAAGGGCAAGGGGGCGTCCGACCACGCACCGGTTGTTGTGGACCTGGACATCCAGCGTTCGCCCTGACGTGCCGTGTGGTGCATCCTCCGGCCGGGGTGGGACGCTGGAGGGCATGAACATCCCTTTCCTGGACAACTGGCTCCGGCGGCTTTCCGGCGAGGAGGAGCAGCAGGAGCCCGGCGGCGGCCACGGCGCGGCGCGGGAGCGGGACCCCGAGCGCGCCGCGGCCGTCACCGAACTGCTGTCGGAGTGCGAGCTGCTGCGCGCCCGGGCGGCCCAGGCGGGGATCGAACTGGACGACACCCCGGCCTCGTTGACCGCCCTCGACCAGGTGCCGCCCCGTTGGCGCGACGATCCCGAGGAGCTTCCCTGGCTCGGCAACGACGCCGGCCTCTACCTCGGCACCGTGATCGTCCGGACCGTGCCCGGCGCCTACTGGCACATCTGGCCCGGCGGGCAGCCGGTGGTGCGCCTGGCCTCGGGCCGGGAGATCCGGGTGGTCGACTCGGGACTCGACTGGGCCGTCACCGGCGCCCCCGAACTCTCCCAGGTCTACGCCGAGGCCGCGGAGGCGTAGCGGGGCCGGGGCGCGCCCCGGCCCCGCGTGCCCCGGCCGCCCGCCCGCCGCGTGCGCCCCGCGCTCCGCGGTCGTGCCCGGTGCGACTTCTCGACTAGTACGGCTTATCCGGCCCTTATGCGTGTCGGCATGAAGGGCCCCTTCCGGGTGGGTAGTTTCCCATCGCGGCGGAACAGCCACCGCGCGCTCCGACCGATACCGAGACCGAGACAGCGACCAGGGGGAGGGCATCGGATGGCCGGTGAGCCGTTGACCGAGCCGCGCCGCGCCGACGGGCCCGCCGGCCCGTTGCCCGCACTCCGGGGAGCGGATCCGGCCGGCGAGCCCCGCGGGGCACGCGCCGCGGGACCGCCGCTGCGGCCCGCGGGGCTCCCGCCCGGCCGGGCGGAAGCCGAAACGGGCGCGGACCTGCCGCGCCTCGGCTCCCCGGCCCGCGGGCCCGGGCCCGCCGGCACCGTCCCGGAACACGTCCCGGGGCCGCGGCGGGCCCGGGGCCGAAGCAGACAGGAGGCCGAACGACGGGCCAGCGAACCGCTGGGGCGGCTCGGACTCGCCGACCGGGCCGCGATGTTGCCGGCGCGGCGAACCGGGGTCCGGTGGCGGCGCGTCGCGCTCGCCCGCCCACCGGCCACGGACCCGAAGGCCCTGCTCCCCGACGAGCCGACGCCTGCCCCCGGGAGGACCGACGAGGTGACCGACGCGGCACGGGGCCCCAGCCGCGCGGGTACGACCGCGGTCGTCGCACCCCGCGAGCAGGGGTTCGCCCGCCCGGCGTTCCGCGCGGCGGCCGGGAGGGCCGTCGGGGACCGGCCCCCGGACGCCCGCTCCGACGCTGCGGGGAACGGCTGGGCCGAGGGCCTCCTGTCGAAGACCGTCAAGCGCTGAGGGGGCGCGTCCGCGATGCGAACAAGGGCTCGCCTCCCCTGGGCGCCCGACGCACGCCCGATCTGGACTACGCTGTGTCGTTCAGCCCCGTGGTGATGGGGCGGCCGCCCCCCGCCACCGGGCGCGGGGGACGGAGGGGGCAGCGGCTCACGGGGCATCGCCCTTCCCTGCCCGGAGCAGGGGCCGGTGGCAGCCGGTGATCACTCCCCGCGGGGAGAAGGTCAGCTGCCCACCGGGCGGGGTCGTGCTCGACGCCGAGCGGTGCCCCGCCGCCATGTGCGGCGGCGGGGGCACCGCTCCCCTCGGCTCCCCGCAGCAGCGGTGACGGTCCGTCGCCTGCGGCCCGGCGGCCCGGCGGTCCGTCCCGGCCGCTCCGTGAACCCCGGCTGCTCCGTGAATCCCGGCTGCTCCGTGAACCCCGGCCGGCGGAGGGTGCCCGGACGGCGGGGCGGGGGAACGCCCACGGCGGCAGCCGTCCCGCACACCGCCCCCTGTGCCGCACGCCGCCCGCGCGCGGTGCGCCGCCCCGTGCGTCAGGAGGAGGCCGCGCGCTGCTGGGTCCGCGGGCCGGGGAGGGGCGCCTGCGCCGCACGGGACACGTCGGCGACCACCTCCACCACATCGGGCCCGTAGGCGCGGGAGTTGACCACCTTGAGCAGCAGCACGAAGGAGCCGTTGCCGTGCTTGCGGGCCAGCCTCTCGTGATGGCGCGACAGATAGCGGGTCGCCGCCTGGTTGGTGATGGCCCGCTGCCCGCAGAAGAGGAACACCGGACGCGCGTCCTGACCCGTCGTCAACCGCGCCAGCAGCACGTACTCGCAGACACCCGGATCCATGCGGTAGTGGTCCGGGCCGATCTGGAACGAGCCCTGCTCCGGGCCGGGTTCCGCATCCGTGTTGATCCGCACCCCGGGCAGCAGTGACGACAGGTGGGCGGAGGTGCGGCGGTTGGAGACCGGTCCGCCGACGCAGAACTCCGTGCGCTCGCCGAAGCCCTGCTGGGCCGTGTCGTGCCACACCACCTGCGGATGCGCCCCGCACTCCCGGACCAGCGCCGACAACTCCATCAGCGCGAAGACGTCGAAGCGGTGCACCGAGCCGTCGCGGCCCGCCTCGCGGTTGACGACGAGCGCGCACTCGGACCCCTCCGGCATGCCGAAGAAGACCCGCCTGCGGCGCAGCCGGCGGCGCCACAGCTGCGTCCGGGCGAGCCAGCCGATCGCTGCGCACAGGCCCGCCGTCGCCACGCCGAGCACGATGTCGCGTATCTCGTCACTCATGGGCGCGCATGGTAGCGGCATCGGCCCCGGGCTGTCCGAGGCGGTCCTGTCGCCGGGCACCGCGCGGGGTTACGCTGCGCCGACGTCCGCACACGGGAGGTAGGCATGCGTCGCAGCGCCCTTCGGAACATCGCGTTACCCGCCCTGGTGGCGGCCGCCCTGGCGGTCGGGGCCGCCGCTCCGCCCACGGTCGCCACCCCGGCCCCTGCACCGCCCGCTCCGCCCCCCGTGAAGACCCCGGTGGCCGTCGGGTACGGCGGGGCCGTCGCCAGCGTGGACGCCGACGCCTCCGCCGCGGGGATCGAGGTGCTCCGCCGCGGCGGCAACGCCGTCGACGCGGCGGTGGCGACGGCCGCGGCGCTGGGCGTCACCGAGCCCTACTCCGCCGGTATCGGCGGGGGCGGGTACCTCGTCTACTACGACGCCGCCTCGCGCAGCGTGCACACGGTCGACGGCCGGGAGACCGCACCCCGGTCCGCGGACACCGCGCTGTTCCTCGAGGGCGGTGCGCCCATCCCGTTCGCGGAGGGCGTCACCTCCGGGCTCGCCGTCGGCACCCCCGGCACCGCGGCGACCTGGGAGACGGCACTGGACGCCTGGGGCACCAGGCCGCTGCGGAGCCTGCTGGCCCCCGCGGAGCGCCTGGCCCAGCGGGGGTTCACCGTCGACGCGACCTTCCGGGCGCAGACCGAGGCCAACCGGGAGCGCTTCGCCGACTTCCCGGCGAGCGCGGCCCTGTTCCTCCCCGGGGGCCGGTCGCCCGCCGTGGGTTCCGTCTTCCGCAACCCCGACCTCGCCCGCACCTACCGGGAGTTGGGGCGCCGGGGCGCCGGGGCGCTGTACCGGGGCCCGCTCGCCGACGACATCGTGCGCACGGTCCGGCGTCCGCCCGTCGCCGAGGGCGCCGACCGGGTCGTCCGGCCCGGCGACCTGACCCGCGGCGACCTGCGGGCGTACCGCACCGTCCTGCGGGCCCCCACCGAGGTCTCCTACCGGGGCCTGCGGGTGTACGGCATGGCCCCCTCCTCGTCCGGCGGAACCACGGTCGGCGAGGCCCTGAACATCCTGGAGCGCTGGGACCTGTCCCGGGCCTCCGAGGCGGACTACCTCCACCGCCTGATCGAGGCCAGCAGGATCGCCTTCGCCGACCGCGGCCGCTGGGTCGGGGACCCCGCCTTCGAGGACGTCCCCACCCGCGGACTGCTCTCCCGGGGCTTCGCCGGCTCCCGGGCCTGCCTCGTCCGCGACGACGCCGTCCTGACCAGCCCGCTGGCAGCGGGCGACCCGCGCGACCCCGCCCGCTGCGCCGGTGGCGGCCGGGCGGTGCCGACCACCTACGAGGGCGAGAGCACCACCCATCTGACGACCGCCGACCGGTGGGGCAACGTCGTCTCGTACACGCTGACCATCGAGCAGACCGGCGGCAGCGCCATCACCGTGCCCAGCCGGGGCTTCCTGCTCAACAACGAACTGACCGACTTCTCCTTCGCCCCGGCGGACCCGCGGGTCCACGACCCCAACCTCCCCGGCCCGGGGAAGCGGCCGCGCTCGTCCATGGCGCCCACGGTGGTCCTGGACCGGCACGGCTCCCCGGTGCTGGCCCTGGGGTCGCCGGGCGGGTCGACCATCATCACCACCGTCCTGCAGACGCTCACCAACCACCTCGACCGCGGCATGCCGCTCGTCGAGGCGATCGCCGCGCCGCGCGCCAGCCAGCGCAACCAGAGCGCGACCGATCTGGAGCCCGGGCTGTGGGACGCGCGGACACGCGGTGAGCTGGAGGCCCTGGGGCACCGCTTCCGGCCCCACCCCGAACTGGGCGCGGTGACCGGCATCCAGCGCCTGGGCGGCGGCCGCTGGCTGGCCGCGGCGGAGACGGAGCGCCGGGGCGGCGGGGCGGCACGGGTGGTGCGCCCGGTGCGCTGAGGCGGGCGGCCCGCGCTCCGCGCCAGGGGCCGCGCGGCCCCTGGCGCGGGCGGGTGCGGGGCGCGGGGTAACCCGTCCGGCGGGCGCGGGGGAGCCGGTTCACGGAGGGGCGGGTAAGGAGCCTGTCGACAGAAAGGCTCTCCTGTGCACAAGCGAAAAACCGTCCTGGCCGCGGCCGCCGGATCCGTGCTCATCGGCAGCCTCGCCCTCCCCGCGGCGGCGCAGCCCGTCGCGGCGCCGCCCCGGGGCCCGCTCGCCGAACGCGCGACCGCGGCCGACGGGGGCCCGCCCGGCCCCGGCTCCCGCCCCGCCCCGGCCCGGCGGACGCCCGTGAGCATGCCGCCCCCGGCCCCCGGGACGGACGTGGACGGCCGTTCCGTCCCGGGGGCCGGGGAGCCCTCGGCGGACTCCCGGGCGGGCTCGGCGCCCGCGGTGGACGCCGAGGCGCTGCGCGCCGCGGTCAGCAGCTGCCACCGCATCTCACTCGGCGCCTACCGCACCGACCGTGGCGCCCCCGCCGACGTCCCGGTGTGCGGACGCGACGGCGTCGTGCACTGGACCGCCGACCTCGACATCGACTGCGACGGGATCCGCACCGCGCACTGCCATCCGGGCTCCGACCCCTACTTCCAGCCCACCACGGCCTTCACACAGTCCGACGGGCGCTACCTCAACTCCGAGGAGCTGCCCTTCGTGGTGGTGCCCGCCCCCGGCCCGCGCTGGAACTACTGGGCCTCCGGCATCCGCGGCGGCACCGTCGCGGCCGTGGTCCACAGGGACCGGGTGGTCTACGGCGTCGTGGGCGACACCGGGCCCGCGGACACCATCGGGGAGGCCTCCTACGCGGCCGCCGAGGCCCTCGGCATCGACCCCCACCCGGGGCGGGGCGGCGCCGCGTCGGGTGTCACCTACATCCTCTTCCCCGGCGCCCGGGCCGAGCCCGTCGAGAACCGCGCGGCGGCCACCGCGCTGGGTGAGGCGCTCGCCCGTGAGCTGGTCGCGGGGACGCTCGGCGCCGGTACCCCGTCCTGACGCCCGCCGGGCCCGCCCCCCGGCACCCGCGGGCCCCACCGGGGTGGCGGGCCCCCGCGTCCCGTGGCCGCGCCCACCGTTCGCGCGGACCGGGGGCGGCTCCGCCGCCCGGTCACCGTTTGCGCGGCCCGGTCACCCCTCGCGCGTGTGGGGGCCGAGGCGGAAGAGGTAGGCGGCGGCCGGGTGGGTGTAGGCGGCGCCTCTGCCTGTGGCGTGGAGCTGTTCCCGGCTGGGGTGGGGCGGGCGTTCGGGCTGCAGGTAGCGGTCGAGGCCGTCGGTGGTGAGGTGGTGGCGGCCCGCGCGGTGCCGGAGCACGGCGGCGAGCCGGTAGCGGGGGTCGAGGTGGGCGAGCCCGGCGTCGGCGTGGCTGTTGTTGGCCAGGAGCCAGCCTCCCGGGCGCAGGCAGCGGGTGGCGTGTTCGGAGACGGGCCCCGCGTACAGGGAGATCACCAGATCCCATGTGGTCTCGGGCAGTTCCGCGAGGGTGCGGGTGTAGTCGCCGGGCACGAACGTGATGCGGGGCTGTCCCGCGTACTCCTTGTGCCGGGTGGCGAGCGCGGTGGCGCCGGGGCCCTGGAAGGCCCTGCGGGCGCGGTGGTCGGCGTCGAGGTAGGTGACGTCGGGCCAGACGGAGGAGGGGGCGAGGTCGAGGTAGCTGCCGGGGTAGAGGACGCGGCGCGCTCCGGTGTGGGAGGCGACGGCCCGGTAGAGGGTGGTGCGGTCGCCGATGCGGTCGCCGTAGGCGGTGAAGTCCTGCTCGGTCACGGAGGGCTCCGGTGGCGGTGTCGGGGCCGTCAGGCCAGGTGGGCGAAGTGGATGGCGTCGGCGGCGGTGCTTCCGGCGGTGACGGCGGGGACGGCTCCCTGCTCCCAGGTCCTGCCCGTCAGGTCGCCGGCGGCGTAGAGGCCGGGGACGGAGGTCCGGCGGTCGCCGTCCACGGTCACCCGCCCGTCGCTCAGGGCCAGGCCGTGCTCCGCGGCAAGGCGCTCGACGAGCGGCACCTGCCGCTGAGGCAGGGGCCACAGCAGGGTCTGGCGCTTCAGGAGGGTCCCGTCGGCCAGCTCCACCGTGTGCAGGTCGCCGTCGGTGTGGTGCAGACGGGTGATCTCGCCCTGGACGAGGTCGCTGCCCCGCGCGCGCAGGTCCCGGCGCAGCGCCTCGGCGCCGGGCAGCGCGGGCGGGGCCAGGGCGATGGCGTCGCCGGTCCAGGCGCGGAAGGCGGTGGCCGCCATGCCGAGGTGGCCCGGTTCGTCGGAGACCAGGGCCCAGGTGCGGTCGGCGTTCTCCTCACCCACGCAGAACGGGCAGTGGATCACCGTGCGGCCCCAGCACGCGGCGAAGCCCTCCACGTCCGGGTACCTGTCGACCATGCCGGTCGCCAGGATCACGGTGCGGGCGCGGGCGGTGGTCCCGTCGTCCGCGCGCACGGTGAAGCCGTCGCCGCCCAGCGGGACGATCTCGCCGACCGTGGCGTCGAGCCGCCGGGCCAGTCCGTAGCGGTCCAGCTCCTCCCAGGCGCGGGTGCGCAGCTCGTCGGGGGTGGCGCCTTCCAGGCCGATCAGGCCGTGGACTCCCCGGGAGGCGGCGTTGCGGGGCGGGGCGGGGGACTCGACGACGAGGGTGCGGCGGCGGTAGCGGGTCAGGGCCAGGGCGGCGGTCAGACCGGCGGGCCCGCCGCCGACGATCACGGTGTCGTACCGGGGTGCGGGGTTCACGAGGTGCCTCCGAGGGGATGTGGCGTACATCGAATGACCGGTGGTCATACTACTGACCAACGGTCATTCGCTCGCCCGCATTCCCCCGGGGGTGTGAGCCGCGACATATGCAGCGGTCGCCGCCCCGGCGCCCCGCGGGGCTGTGGACCCGGGGGCACCGCGCGTCCGGATCCGGGTGTGCGGCGCCCGTATCGCCGGGGGAGGGCCGCCGCCGGCCCCGCAGCGGAGGTCCGCGCCCACCGGGCGCATGGCGCCCGGGCGGCGCCGTGGACCCGGGGCGCGGCGTCGGCGGCGCCCTCGTGGCCGCCGTGCGCGGGGGGTGCCGCCACCGGATGCGGCGCTCCGGGGGGAGGTCGCGCGGCCCCCGCCCCGCCCGCCGGGCGCATGGCACCCTGGGAGCCCCCGACCGACCGACCGCCGGTCAGTCATCCGACGCCGCAGGAGGGACCGTGCCCGCGGACCAGTCCGCCCCCGCCCAGCCCATCGGCCGCTTCCAGCCCCCGGACGTACGGCGCCGCCAGATCCTCGACGCCACGGCGGCCCTGCTCCTGGCCGACGGCTACGAGGCCCTGACGATCAGCAGGGTCGCCGCCCGCGCCGGGGTCGCCAAGGGCACGGTCTACCTCTACTTCGACTCCAAGCAGGCGCTCCTGGCCGCCCTCCGGGCCCAGATGTGGGACCGCATGCTCCAGCGGCCCGCCGCACTCCTGGAGCAGCCGGGCCTGACCTGGACCGAACGCCTCGACGGACTCGTCGCCGCCTGGATCGCCGCCGAGCAGGACCACCACGAGCTCTACCACCAGCTCTTCCACGAACCCGGCGGTGCGGGCGCGGAGGAGCCGCTGACCGCTGCCCGCGAGCTGCTCGTCACCCTCCTCGTGCAGGGCCGCGAGGCGGGCGAGTTCGACGTCCCCGACCCCGAACTCACCGCCGACTTCCTCACCCACGGCTACACCGGCCCCTGCCACCACACCCGGACCGACGGCGACGTCACCGCCGCCGTGCAGGCCCTCTTCCGCCGCGTCGTCGCCGCCCGCCCGCCGGAGCGACCGCACTGAGCCGGGTGGCGACCGGAAGGCCGGTTCGATCCCCCGCAGGTGGCCCGGAACGGTCGGTGGGGATCGCGCCAGGACGGAAGGGAGCCGTCCGTTCCGGCCTGGTGGAGGAGCCCCGCGGTCAGGCGCGATCTGCCCGCGGAGCGGGGTCCCCAAAGCGGAATGCGCCATGGTCACGTACTGCGAGAAGATGACAACGGTGCGATATAGGCGCTGAGTTGTGGCTCATGTGTTCCCAGTGCGACGGGTGGATCGCTAGTTTCCGGTCACCATCGTTCGCACCGGGAAGGATCGCTGTGCCCATACGCAGCCGAAGAGCCGTGGCCACCCTGGCCGCCGCCGCCCTCGCCACCCCGCTCCTGCTGGCCTCCGCGCCCTCCGCCTCCGCCCACCGGGACGGGGCCGGCGGGGACGCGGCCCGGCTGTCCAGGGCGCTCGTCGGGGCCGCCTCCGCGGAGGGTGCGCACCGGCACCTGGAGCGCTTACAGGCGATAGCCGACTCCACCGGTGGCCACCGCGTCGCCGGATCGCTGGGCCACGACGCCTCCGCCGCCTACGTCTACAGCCGTCTGAAGAAGGCCGGGTACCGGGTCTCCTACCAGAGCTTCGAGTTCATCTACACCGAGACCCTGGCCGAGCGCCTCGCCACCGTCGCGCCCGCACCGCAGGACGTCGAGATCAAGGCCATGACCTACACGACGTCCACCCCCGTCGGCGGGGTCACCGCCGAGCTCGCCGCCGTCCCCGTGGACGCCGACGGCACCACCGGGTGCGAACCCGGGGACTACGCCGAGGGCGCGTTCACCGGACGGATCGCGCTGGTCAAGCGCGGGGGCTGCGCCTTCGCCACCAAGCAGCAGCGGGCCGCCGACGCGGGCGCGATCGGCGCCGTGATCTACAACAACATCGACACCGGCTACGGCCCCCTGTCGGGAACC
The DNA here is from genome assembly GCF_043203115.1 of Streptomyces sp. NPDC048001. Classification (NCBI taxonomy): domain Bacteria; kingdom Bacillati; phylum Actinomycetota; class Actinomycetes; order Kitasatosporales; family Streptomycetaceae; genus Streptomyces; species Streptomyces sp. NPDC048001. Next base: position 589,803 of record NZ_JBIDBN010000001.1, on the reverse strand, counting down.
CTGAGCGACCCGTCCGCCGCCAGGATCCCCACCGGCGGGATCTCCCTGGCCGACGGCGAGCGGCTCGCCGCCGAGGCCGCCCGGGGGCCGGTGGCCCTCCGCTTCGAGATCCGGCAGCTCCAGGAGAAGCGCCTCACCCGCAACGTGCTGGCCGAGACCCCCCGCGGCGACGCCGCCCGCACGGTCATGCTCGGCGCGCATCTGGACTCGGTGAAGGCGGGCCCCGGGATCAACGACAACGGATCCGGGTCCGCGGCCCTGCTCGACGTGGCCCTGAAGTTCGCGCAGAAGGAGAACCGCCCCCGCAACAAGGTGCGCTTCGCCTGGTGGTCGGCCGAGGAGTTCGGCCTCGTGGGCTCCAACCACCATGTCGGCGCCCTCACGCCGCGGCAGCGGCAGGAGGTCCGGCTCTACCTCGACTTCAGCACCATCGCCTCGCCGAACTACGGGCTGTTCGTCTTCGACGGCGACGGCTCCGACGGCGCCAACACGACGCCCGTGCCCGAGGGGTCGGCCCAACTGGAACGGGACATCGCCTCCTTCCTCGACCGGCGGGGCCTGCCGCACGCGGGCACCCCGTTCGTGAGCCGCTCCGACTACACCGCCTTCCTCCTCGCGGGCATCCCGGCGGGCGGTACCTTCGCCGGGGCGGAGGCGATCAAGACCGAAGCCGAGGCGGCCCTGTTCGGGGGCACGGCCGGAGTCGCCTTCCACGCCGACTACCACGGGCCGGGCGACACCCTCGGGAACATCAGCATGCGGGCACTCGACGTCCATACCGACGTCATCGCCAACGCGGTGGGCACCTACGCCCACGACCTGGGTGCGCTCGGGGAGCCCGCCCCGTCCGCCGCCCCCCGGGGCGCGGCGGGCGCCGCGGACGCCTCCCGGAGCGCGCACGGCCCGGGGGCCGCCGGGTAGCGCGGACACGGCGGCGCCGCGGGCTTCACCGGCCCGGACCCGCGCCGGGAACCACGCCGCGGCGCCCCCGCGCCACCAGGCCGTGTCCGGCACCGTCTAGGGAAGCGTCAGGATCCGCGGTCCGTCCTCGGTGATCGCCACCGTGTGCTCGGCGTGGGCGGCCCGGCTTCCGTCGCCGGTGCGCACCGTCCAGCCGTCGCGCGCGGTGTAGTGGCCGTCGCGACCGCCCGCGAGCACCATCGGCTCGATCGCGAGCACCATGCCGTGCCGCAGGCGCACCCCGCGACCCGGGCGCCCCTCGTTGGGGACGCCCGGGTCCTCGTGCATGCGGCGCCCGATGCCGTGGCCGCCGAGGCCGTCCGGGAGGCCGTAGCCCGCCTCGCGGCACACCCGCCCCACGGCGTGGGCGATGTCCCCGATCCGGTTGCCGACCACCGCCGCCGCGATGCCCGCGGCCAGTGCGTCCTCCGCCGTGCGGATCAGCCGGGTGTCGGCGGGGCGCGGGCGGCCGACGGTGAAGGTGACGGCGGCGTCCCCCGCCCACCCGTGGAGCAGGGCGCCGCAGTCGACGCTCACCACGTCGCCGTCGCCCAGCTTCTCGTCCGTCGGGATGCCGTGCACCACGGCGTCGTTGACGGAGGTGCAGACCACGGCGGGGAAGGGGACCGGCGCCCAGTCGGGGTGGTAGCCGAGGAAGGGCGAGCCGGCCCCGGCCTCGTCGAGGACCTTCCGCGCGGCGCGGTCCAGTTCCCACAGGGTCACTCCGGGGGCTGCGGCCGCCCGGGCGGCCGCCAGTGCGTGGGCCACCACGCGGCCCGATGCGCGCATCGCGTCGAGGGATGCATCCGTCTTGAGCTCGATCATGCCAATTACTATACCGGTCGACCGGTATGAGAATACCGCTTGGGGGGATTGGAGGGGCGGGGCCGGGGTGGGATTAGAATAACGGCATGGTCCGCACCCCCCTCACCCCCGAAGAGCGCGAACGCGGCGAGCGGCTCGGCCGCCTGCTGCGGGAGGCGCGAGCCGGTCGCAGCATGGCGGAGGTGGCCGCCGCGGCCGGGATCTCCGCCGAGACCCTGCGCAAGATCGAGACGGGACGCGCCCCCACGCCGGCCTTCTTCACCGTCGCGGCCCTCGCCGGCGCGCTCGGGCTCTCCCTGGACACGCTGGTGGTGCACTGCGCCCTGGTTCCGGCGGGCTGACGGCGCACCGGGCGTCCCCGGGGCGTAGTGTCGGCGGGCATGAACGCAGCAGACAGCTTCGCCGGGGCCCGCTACGTCAGCCTCACCACCCACCGCAGGGACGGGACGCCCGTGGCGACCCCCGTCTGGTTCGCCGTCGAGGGCGGCGAGCTCTTCGTGTGGACGCGCACCGACTCCTGGAAGGTCAAGCGGCTGCGCAACGACAGCCGTGTGGTGGTCACCGTGTGCGATGCGCGCGGCAACGTCGCCGAGGGCGCGGTGAGCGCCGAGGGGACGGGCCGCCTGCTCGACGAGGCCGGCACCCGCGCCGTACGCAAGCTGCTCGCCCGGAAGTACACCTGGCAGTTCTGGGCCATCGACTGGCCGGCAACCGTCGTCCGCCTCGGAAAGCGGCCCCATACGGGCATCGCGGTCACCTTCTGAAAACGCTGTGTAGCAGCGCCGTAACACGACTGCGGTCGAATGGCCTCCCGGTTGGACCTCACCAACGGGCAGGATGGCGATGACGGTGCATCAACTGCCGGTCGAGGCCGGGGTGTTCGCACGATACCTGGCGGACCTCACCGGCCGGATCGACCGCACGGACGGCTGGTACGCGATCTTCCGCCGACGGGACCCCGACGGCCTGCGCGCCTGCCTGGACGGAACCGAGATACCGCCCTGGGACGTGGTCGAGTCCCTTCTGCACGACCTGGCGGCGGCAGCGGGGGCCGTCTACGCGGGACGCGAGTCCGCGCGGGCCCGCGCCCTCCACACCGCCGCGGCCGCCGCCCACGACCGGCTGCCGGGCGGGGCCGGGGCGCTCCAGGAGCGGCTGGAGCTGATGCTCCGCGAGGAACTCCATGCCAAGGGGCGCGCCGAGGAGCTGCTGAGGCTCCTGGCCGGTGTACCGGAGCGGGGCCCCGAGGCGGAGCGGCTCTCCCACGAGCTGGCGTGGACCCGTGACGACCACGCCCGGGCCATGGCGCGCATCGCCGAACTCTCCGCGCGGCTGGCGCGGGTGAACGCGGAGGGCGTGGAGGCCCGCGGCCGTCCGGCGGGGCCGGCCGGCCACGGTGCTCCGCCCGGGGCCCCGGGCGGAACCGGTCCGCTCCCCGGCGGGCTGCCCGAGGCGGCGCCGCGGGCGGCGACCGCCGCCGCGGATGCCGCGCCTGCCGCCCCGCCCGGCCCGTGTCCACCGGAGGCGGCCCCTCCCGGTGCCGAGTGGTTCGGCGGCGCGCAGGCCCCCCGGGTGCCCGCGCCGCGGTCCCCCGGCGGGCCCCCGCGGGCGTCCGCCCCCTCCCGGCCCGGGCGGACGGGGGCCTCCGGCGGGCGGGTCCAGGAGGGCGCCGCCTCCCGGGAACCGGGCGCCGCACCGTTCCCCGCCGGTGGTCCCGGCCCCGCCGCCGGGCCGGACCCGGCCGCCTCCCAGGGCCCGCCCGCCTCCGCCGACCCTGCCGCCTCCGCGCCGCCCGCCGACGCCCCGCCACCTGCCTCCCCGCCACCTGCCGCCTCCGCGCCGCCCGCCGACGCCCCGGCGCGCCGCCCCCGCGGGCACCGGAGCGGGCGCCGCCGGGGCGGCGCACGGTTCGCGGGGGTCGAGGACGACACGGCCGGGGCCCCCGCACTGCCGGTCCTCCCCGTCCCGGTGCTCCCGGGTGCGGCCGACTCGCCCCGCGGGGCACGCTTCGGCGGCGCCGCTGCCGATGCGGCGCAGCCGGAACCCGCCCCGCCGCCCGTGCCCGAGGGGGCCGCTGCCGCCGCCCTGGAGACCGCCGCCGCCCTGAGGCGGCTGCGCTCCGAGGGGCGCAGCGGCGAGGCGCACGTGGTGCTCTGCGAGGCCGCGGCCCGCCCCGTGGACTGGCTGCCCCCGCTCGCCGCCGCGCTGGACCGCGCCGGACTCGCCGCCGACCGTTCCACGCTGCTGTGGGAGGTGGCCTCCCAGCCCGCCGACCGGGTCGCGGCTGCCGCCGAGTTCCTGGACGCCTCGGGGCGCGGCGAGGACGCCCGGCAGCTCCTGCGCCAGGGCGTGGCCCGCCCGGCCGCCGAGATCGCCGAGGCGGCGGTGGCGCTGGAGGACCGCGGGCAGGGCGTGCGCGCGGACGCCCTGCTCGCCGTCTACGTCGAGGTCCGCAGCGCCGCGGAGGCCGCGGCGGTCGCCGGACGGGACCCCGGCAGACTGGTGCCGCGGCTGCTCCACGCGGCCCGGGCCGTCTCCGCCTCCCGCGAGCGGGACCTCGTCCACGCCCTGCGGGTCGCGGGCCACCTGGCGGGCTGAGGGCCCTCGGCGGGCTGTCCGGAGAACCGGCGCGCTGTCCGAGAAGGAGCCGCTCCCGGGCGCTGGATCCGGCCGCTCCACGGCATCGGCTCCCCTGCACCGCCGGCCGCTCCGCGGCATCGGCCACCCCGCGCCGCCGGCCGCTCCGCGGCATCGGCCACCCCGCGCCGCCGGTCACTCCGCGCCGCCGGGCGACCGCTTCGGACCGGCGGCGGCCTCGTTGATCGGACATACTGCCGCAATCGACCGCGCGCTGATGAAACATGATCGACTCGGCGGGTTGACGGCGATGGTCTTGCCCCGCCGTGTGAGGTGGCTTACGTTCTCCATCTGCGCATCGCATCTACGTGCGTAGAGGCTCTCTGGCGTCCCGTCGAAGGAGCAGCTCATGGCCCATGTCGTACGCGCCGCCCTCGTCCAGGCGACCTGGACCGGCGACACCGAGTCCATGATCGCCAAGCATGAGGAGCACGCCCGTGAGGCGGCCCGCCAGGGCGCCAAGGTGATCGGGTTCCAGGAGGTGTTCAACGCCCCCTACTTCTGCCAGGTGCAGGACCCGGAGCACTACCGGTGGGCCGAGCCGGTGCCCGACGGCCCGACCGTGCGCCGGATGCAGGACCTCGCCCGCGAGACCGGCATGGTGATCGTGGTCCCGGTCTTCGAGGTCGAGGACGCCGGCTTCTACTACAACACCGCCGCCGTGATCGACGCCGACGGCAGCTACCTCGGCAAGTACCGCAAGCACCACATCCCGCAGGTCAAGGGGTTCTGGGAGAAGTTCTACTTCCGCCCCGGCAACGCGGGCTGGCCGGTCTTCGACACCGCCGTCGGCAAGGTCGGCGTGTACATCTGCTACGACCGCCACTTCCCCGAGGGCTGGCGCCAACTCGGCCTCGGCGGAGCCCAGCTGGTCTACAACCCCTCCGCCACCCACCGCGGCCTCTCCGCCTACCTCTGGCAGCTGGAGCAGCCCGCGGCGGCCGTCGCCAACGAGTACTTCATCGCCGCCATCAACCGCGTCGGCACCGAGGAGTACGGCGACAACGACTTCTACGGCACCAGCTACTTCGTCGACCCCCGGGGCCGCTTCGTCGGCGACCTCGCCAGCGACAAGGAGGAGGAACTCCTCGTCCGCGACCTGGACTTCGACCTGATCGAGACCGTGCGCCGGCAGTGGGCCTTCTACCGCGACCGGCGCCCCGACGCCTACGAGGGGCTGGTCCGGCCGTGAACGACCTCCACGCGCGCCACCGCGCCGTCCTGCCCGAGTGGCTCGCCCTCTACTACGACCGCCCGATCGAGATCACCCACGGCGAGGGCCGCCATGTCTGGGACGCGGACGGCAACCGCTACCTCGACTTCTTCGGCGGCATCCTCACCACCATGACCGCCCACGCCCTGCCCGAGGTCACCAAGGCCGTCGCCGAGCAGGCGGGGCGGATCATCCACTCCTCGACGCTCTACCTGAACCGGCCGATGGTCGAACTCGCCGAGCGCATCGCCTCCCTCTCCGGCATCCCCGACGCCCGGGTCTTCTTCACCACCTCCGGCACCGAGGCCAACGACACCGCCCTGCTCCTCGCCACGGCGCACCGCGGCTCCAACCAGATCCTCGCGATGCGCAACAGCTACCACGGGCGCTCCTTCTCGACGGTCTCCGTCACCGGCAACAGCGCCTGGTCCCCGACCAGCCTGTCCCCGCTCCAGACGCTCTACGTGCACGGCGGTGTCCGCACCCGCGGCCCCTACGCCCACCTGTCCGACGCCGACTTCACCGCGGCCTGCGTCGCGGACCTGGAGGACCTGCTCGGCCACACCCGCGCGCCCGCCGCCCTCATCGCGGAACCGGTCCAGGGCGTCGGAGGGTTCACCGCGCCCCCCGACGGGCTCTACGCGGCCTTCCGCGAGGTCCTGCAGCGCCACGACATCCTGTGGATCTCCGACGAGGTGCAGACCGGCTGGGGGCGCACCGGGGACCACTTCTGGGGCTGGCAGGCCCACGACCGGAACGGCCCGCCGGACCTGCTCACCTTCGCCAAGGGCATCGGCAACGGGATGTCCGTCGGCGGGGTCGTCGCCCGCGCCGAGGTGATGAACAGCCTGGACGCCAACTCCATCTCCACCTTCGGCGGCTCCCCTCTCACCATGGCCGCCGCCAACGCCAACCTCGCCCACCTGCTGGAACACGACCTCCAGGGCAACGCCCGCCGGGTCGGCGGGCTGCTGATCGAGCGGCTGCGGGCCATCGGCGCCCAGGTCGCCGCGGTACGCGAGGTCCGGGGCCGCGGACTGATGATCGGCGTCGAACTGGTGCGGCCCGGCACCGACGAGGCCGACCCCGGGGCCGCGGCCCGGGTCCTGGAGCACGCCCGGGAGCACGGCCTGCTGATCGGCAAGGGCGGCGGGCACAGCACCAGCGTGCTGCGCATCGCCCCGCCCCTGTCGCTCACCGTCGCCGAGGCCGAGGAGGGCGCCGCCGTGCTCGAAGGGGCCCTGCGCAGCCTGTGACCCGAGACCCGCGGACCCGTTGAGGGACCGACGACCAGCAAGGGACCGCCCATGAGCACCCGCACCCTGATCCGCGGCGGGCTCGTCGTCACCGCCGCCGACGAGATCCACGCCGACGTCCTGGTGGAGGACGGCCGCGTCGCGGCACTCGCCGCGCACGGCACCCCCGCCGCCGAGTCCTGGACCGCCGACCGCGTCATCGACGCCACGGGCCGGTACGTCATCCCGGGCGGCGTCGACGCGCACACCCACATGGAGCTGCCCTTCGGGGGCACCTTCGCCTCCGACACCTTCGAGACCGGCACCCGCGCAGCGGCCTGGGGCGGCACCACCACCATCGTCGACTTCGCCGTCCAGACCGTCGGCCGCCCCCTGCGCGAGGGGCTGGACGCCTGGTACGCCAAGGCCGACGGCAACTGCGCCGTCGACTACGCCTTCCACATGATCCTCTCCGACGTCGACGCCTCCTCGCTGAAGGAGATGGACCACCTCGTCGAGGAGGGCGTCACCAGCTTCAAGCTGTTCATGGCCTACCCCGGCGTCTTCTACAGCGACGACGGGCAGATCCTGCGCGCCATGCAGCGCTCCTCCGCCAACGGCGGGCTGATCATGATGCACGCCGAGAACGGCATCGCCATCGACGTCCTGGTCGAACAGGCCCTGGCCCGCGGGGAGACCGACCCCCGCCACCACGGCGAGGTCCGCAAGGTGCTGCTGGAGGCCGAGGCCACCCACCGCGCCATCCAGCTGGCCCGGGTGGCAGGCGCCCCGCTCTACGTGGTGCACGTCTCCGCCGAGGAGGCCGTCGCCGAGCTCGCGGCCGCCCGCGACAAGGGGCTGCCCGTCTTCGGCGAGACCTGCCCCCAGTACCTGTTCCTGTCCACCGACAACCTCGCCGAGCCGGACTTCGAGGGCGCCAAGTACGTCTGCTCCACCCCGCTGCGTCCCAGGGAGCACCAGGCCGCCCTGTGGCGGGGGCTGCGCACCAACGACCTCCAGGTGGTCTCCACCGACCACTGCCCCTTCTGCTTCACCGGCCAGAAGGACCTCGGCCGCGGCGACTTCTCCAAGATCCCCAACGGGCTGCCCGGGGTGGAGAACCGGATGGACCTCCTCCACCAGGCCGTGGTCGACGGGCACATCTCCCGCCGCCGCTGGATCGAGATCGCCTGCGCCACCCCCGCGCGGATGTTCGGCCTCTATCCGAAGAAGGGCACCATCGCCCCCGGTTCGGACGCCGACATCGTCGTCTACGACCCGCACGCCACCCAGACCCTCTCGGCCGCGACCCACCACATGAACGTGGACTACTCGGCCTACGAGGGACGCACCGTCACCGGACGCGTCGAGACCGTCCTCTCCCGGGGGGAGACGGTGATCGAGAACCGCACCTACACCGGCCGGGCCGGACACGGCGTCTACACACCCCGCTCGACCTGCCAGTACCTCGACTAGGAGGCTCCCGCGTGGACTTCGGACTCGTCCTCCAGACCGACCCGCCCGCCTCCGAGGTGGTCGGACTCATGCGCCGAGCGGAGCGCAACGGCTTCCGCTACGGCTGGACCTTCGACTCGGCCGTGCTGTGGCAGGAGCCGTTCGTCATCTACAGCCGCATCCTGGAGCACACCACCACGCTCCATGTCGGCCCCATGGTGACCAACCCCGGAACGCGCACCTGGGAGGTGACCGCCTCCACCTTCGCCACGCTGAACGAGATGTACGGCAACCGCACGGTGTGCGGGATCGGGCGGGGCGACTCCGCGATGCGGGTCGCGGGCCGCAAGCCCGACACCCTGGCCCGGCTCGGCGAGGCCATGGGCGTGATACGCGACCTCGCCGAGGGGCGGGAGGCGGAGGTCGACGGCAGGACGCTGCGCCTGCCGTGGGTCCGCGGCGGCCGGCTGCCGGTCTGGATGGCGGCCTACGGCCCCAGGGCCCTCGCCCTCGCCGGGCAGAAGGCCGACGGCTTCATCCTCCAGCTCGCCGACCCCTTCCTGACCGAGTGGATGGTCAAGGCGGTCCGGCGGGCCGCCGCCGAGGCCGGCCGCGACCCGGCCTCGGTCACCGTCTGCGTCGCGGCCCCCGCCTACGTCACCGCCGACGACTCCCCGGAGGCCCTCGCCCACGCCCGGGAGCAGTGCCGCTGGTTCGGCGGCATGGTCGGCAACCACGTCGCCGACCTCGTCTCCCGCTACGGCGAGCACTCCGAGGCGGTACCGGAGGAGCTGACGGCCTACGTCAAGGAGCGCGAGGGCTACGACTACAGCCACCACGGCCGTGCGGGAAACCCGTCCACCGACTTCGTCCCCGACGAGATCGTCGACCGCTTCTGCCTCCTCGGTCCCGCCGCGGCGCACATCGAGAAGCTCCAGGCCCTGCGGGCGCTGGGCGTCGACCAGTTCGCCGTCTACGACATGCACGACGCGAAGGAGGCGACGATCGACGCCTACGGGGCGGAGATCATCCCGGCCGTCAACGGGGTCAATGCAGGCTGATGTCCTTCATCCCTGGTTGCTGATGCCGAGCCGAAGTCGATAGTGTGTGACGCTCTGATTCGTCATCGGCCCAGTCACCGGCATGGAGCGGGGGAGCAGGAATGAGCGAGAGGTCCGCCGCGGATCCCGTCAGGACCGCCGGGCGCATCAGGTCCCTGCTGGAGCGCGCCGGGCTCGAAGGCGAGGACCCGCTCCGGGTGGAGGGCGAGGGCGGCCTGTCGTACGCCTCCGGGCTGCCCGTGGAAGACGTACAGGCACTGCTGCGCGGTCAGCGGCTGCCGCTGGGCGACGGCGGCGGGGCGGCGGACCCGGTGGAAGAGCGCCACCGCCGGGTGGTCGCCCGGATCGTCTTCCTGCGCCGTACCCGGCTGCGGACCACCTCCGACGGCCAGCGGCGTGCGTACTCGCTGGCGGACATCGCGGCGGGTGCGGGGACGAGCGCGCAGTGGCTCGACAAGATGATCAAGACGGGGAAGGCCCCGAACCTCGATCACGCGGCCGGGATAGCCGACTTCTTCGGAGAGAGCATCGAATTCCTGGTCGCCGAGCCGGCCGAGGCCCTGGACCGGGTGCTCCAGCGGATCCACAAGGACCTGCTGGAGCGGACCGTGGCGCGCCAGGAGGAGCACATCGAGCGCCTCAGGAACGCCGACGCCCTCGCGTCCGTGGGTTCTGTCGGTTCCGGCGCACCCACCGGTTCCGATCTCGGCATCGTCGGCTACGCCGCCCGTGCCTTCGCCGACGTCCCGGACGACACCGCACAGCCCATCATCGCCCTCATCGAGTCCATTGCCCGGCGCTCGCGCGAGGAGCGCGCCCGGGAGAGCCGCTAAAGGGCCTCTGGCCAGGGACGATGCCGGTGGCGGGCCGCAGTTGCCTCCGCCGCCACAAATGGCTACTGTCGCGGGCGCACGACTGACAGAGCGCCGTGCGCCTGTTCGGGGGAACGACGAGCGGGGGGCCGGCCAGGCGTCCGGGGGAAGACATGTGGGACGCGGTTTGCCTATCCCGTGAAATGAAGCGTCATCGGGACGAACTGTTCGCCGGGGTGATGCGCCCGCTCGCACCGGAACCGCACGAACTGCTGTACGCGGTCTGCGCCTACGTCTCGGAGAGCAGCGGGCGTGAGGTCCGTCTCGTGCTCGAGCCGTTCCCTCCGGGCACGGTCAGCGGGCTCTGGCTCGACCTGGGCGACCACGAAGTGATCGCGGTGGAGAAGAACACCCTGTCGGTCCATCAGATGGTGATCCTGGGCCACGAGCTGTGGCACCGCAAGGAGGCCGAGGGCGATGCGGTCGCCCATGTTGCGGCGCGCACCGACTACGACCTCGCCGAGGAACGGCGGGCGGAGCGGTTCGGCCGGCTGCTGGGGGCGAAGTTCCGGCCGTTCCTGCTCGGCACGCGCAGCAGCACGCCCCCCGACGCACGGGCCGGGCGCATCTGGGAGTCCCTGGGGGGCCGGTGATGCACGAAGGCGCCGACTACTACCTGCCCGCCGCCGTGCTGGGCGCGGCCCTGCTGGTGAAGCTGCCGGCTCTGGTCCGCGGGTGGCGCAGCGCGACGGTCCGGACGGTGAACGCCCTGCTGCTCCTGCCCTGCGCGGGCTTCGTCCTCTCCTCCCCGCCGACCATCACCGCCGTCAACCGGCTCACCGGCATCAGCAACCTCTCGGCCCTCCTCGTCCACTGCATCCTGACCGTCTATGCGTGCGCGTCCCTGGTGCTGCTGGACTACTGGCGCGCGGAGTCGGTGGACTGCGCCCGTACGCGCCGACGCGTACGGGTGTGGAAGGCCGGCTGCTGCGTGGTGATCACGGCCCTGGTGGGACTCTTCGCGCTGGGCGAGGTCCCGGTGGAACGCCCGCGGGACTTCGACACGTACTACGCCACCACCCCGTTCATCAGCGCCATGCTCGTGCTGTACCTGCTCGGGTACGTCGCGGCCGGGGTGGCCACCACCGTCGTCTGCTGGAGCTGGCTGCTCGACATCGGCAGACGGACGGCGGGGCAGGAGACCAGGACGGCAGGCGACCGGTCCTTGCAGATCGGGCTGCTCGTGCTGGTGATCGCGGCCCTGGCCAACATCGTCTTCGGCTCGTTCAAGTTGACCGCCATCGCGGCCCGCTGGGCCGGCCGGGACTGGGACGCGCTCAACGAGAGCCTGTCGCCCTTCATCTCGGCCAGCGGGATGATGATCGGCGTCGGGCTCCTCGTACCGGCGTACGGACCCGCGCTGATCGACCGCGTGTGGCACCCGCTGCTCGGCATCAGGGCACTGCGGCCCCTGTGGCGTCTGGTCAGCGTCTCCGGGCTGACCCCCGGCAGCAGGATGTTCCTCCCACCGCCGTGGTACGCCGGACCGGAGCAGGTCCTGCTCTACCGGATGACCACCATCCACGACTGGATGCTCGCCCTGTGCGTCCACTGCACGGACGAGGTGCGTGAGGCGGCCTACCGGCAGGCGAAGGAGAGCGGGGCGGCGGAGCGCGAGGCGGTGGCCGCCGGCCTCGCCGCCATGTTCACGGCGGCGGAGGCCCGGGCCCGTACCGTGCCGCCCGCGCCGGAGCAGGGCTCTCTTGCGCTGGCCGCCGTGTGCTCGGCGGAGGCGGCGGACCGTGACCTCCTGGTGTCGGTCTCCCGGGCGCTGGCCGTGGCCCCCGGCCGACGGCGGATCGCCGCCCCCGGGGGCTCCTTCGAATGCCGGTGAGGGCACGCCACCCCCGTGGGGTGCCCTCACCGGCGGATCGTGGCGGCCAGTGGCCGTCCGGCTCCGGTGTCAGCCGTTCCAGGTGCCGGTCATGGCCAGGTGGCCGGGGGCTCCGGGCAGGCTCACCGGGACGGCCGTGGTGGTGGTCCAGGTGCGGTCGGCGCGGCGGGTGGTGTGGAGGACCTTGTTGTCGGCGGTGGTGACGGCCACCTGGACCTCGCCGGCGACGTGGGCCGTGGCGACGGACTTCGCGGTGACGGTGCCGAGGATGCCCTTGATCTCGGCCAGCGGCTCCCAGTGGCCGCTGAAGTTGCGGATGGCGTGGTACTGGCGGGCGCCGTTGTCGGTCGCGATGACCACGTGGGTCTGGTCCCCGGAGCCGACCGTGCTGATGGCGGTGATGGGGCCGGTCGGGCCGGCGGCGTCGGCGACGTCGCCCCAGGCGAGCCAGTTGCCGCTGGCCTGGCGGATGGTGTGGTAGGCCTTGCCACCGCTGACGGTGGTGACCTGGAGCTCGCCCCGGACGACGGCGGTGGCCGCGGCCGTCACGTTGCCGACCTTGCCGGAGGTGATGTCCCGGAAGGGCGTCCAGTGGCCGCTCGCGTTGCGGATGGTGTGGAACGCCTTGCCGTCGGCGACGGCGACGACGTGGAGATCCCATCCGTTGTTGGTCGCGGTGACGCTGGTGAGGCTGCCGAGGGAGTTGGCCACACTGAAGACGTCGCCCCAGGTGCCCCAGGTGCCGTCCTGCTTGCGGGTCGTGTGGAACAGCCCGCCGTTGTTGCTGACGGCGAGGACGTGGGTGTCGCCGTTCATGCCGACGACAGCGGAGCTGCGGATGCCGCCGATGTTGCCGGAGCCCTGGGTCTGGATGTCCTCGAAGCCGGTCCAGGAACCGTCGTTCACCCGGACGCCCTGGTAGAGGGTGGTGCCGGACTGCACGAGGGCCTGGGTCTTCCACCCCGGGGACTGGGCGCGGACGCGCTGGAACCAGCCGTGGAGGTCGTTGACCCGGGTACTGAACGCCCCGGAGCGGGTCTCGGTGGCGGGGGTGCCGAGGCAGCCACCCTGCCAGCCGAGGCTGGTGATGCCGACGAGGGCGGGCTTGCCGCCCTCCGTGCGGAACGCGGGACCGCCGGCGTCGCCGGCACAGACGGTGGCGTCGGCCGGGGTCCTGGCGGCGAGGTCGAAGCCGGTCGCGGTCACGTTGCCCGCGGTGAACACGGCCGCATGGCGGGTGGCGGGGACCCACTCGGTCCTGGTACGGCCGAAGCCGGCGACGGTCAGTTCCTGCCCCGTGGCGGGCGCGGTGGCCGCCAGCGGGACGGGGGTGATGTCATCGGCGGGCTGCGCGAGACGGGCCATGACCAGGTCACGGTCGGCGTGCGGGACCAGCTCGGCGATGTCGCTGGAGTGGCCGCCGCTGGTGATCAGCAGGGACTTGCCGACCACGGCGGTGGTCTTGTCCTTCGGCGCGCCCGCGGCCACGGTGTTGCTCTTGGCGGGGTCCTCGGCGAAGCAGCTCTTGGCGGTCAGGACCCAGTACGGGTCGACGAGCGCACCGGAGCAGGAGCGCTTGCCGTCGCCGATGGTCAGCTTGGTGTTGAAGGCGAGCCCGGCGGTGTCGACGGGCTGTCCGGCCCCGCGGGCAGCGGAGCTGCCGGTGACCCGAAGCTCCAGCAGGACGGCGGCGGACGGGTCTGCGCCCGCTTCGCCGAAGCCCTTGCTGCTGCTGTCGGGGATGTCCAGGCTCTGGGTCTCGTTCCTGACGGAGATGCTGGCCTTCACCGACCGCTTGTAGGTCTGGATCCGGTACGCGCCCGGGATGGAGACCGTGAGGTGACCGGTGTCCTGCGGGGCGGCGAAGCACATCCGCTCCTCGGGCAGCTTCAGATCGCGGGCCCACACCTTGATCTGGTAGGGGCCGTCGCAGGAGGTGTAGGTGATGCCGCCGTCACCGCTGATCAGCTTCGCGCCGGTTTCGGCCAGGACCTCGGCGCTGTTCGGGTAGGTGCCGTCCTCGAAGACGAACGGGGCGTCGGCGTTGGCGGCCGGCTCACCGGCGGCCGAGGCCAGGGGTGTCGCGGCCCCTACGAGGACCGCCGCGGTCGCGGTGGCTGCCGGCAGCCACCGGCGTGTGCGCAGTGCCATGAACATCACTTTCGTGTTGAGGGGCCGTCCGGCTCGTGCCGGACGGCTGGAGGATGCGGGAGGGCCGCCGTGCGAGGCGCTACCGAGGCAGCCCGACGACCGATTCGATGAGCGGGACGAGGGGCTGGGCGGTGTCCTCGGGCACGTCTGCGAGCGCACGCGCGGCCTGGCAGGCGACGGTGTCCATGTCGCAGCCCGGGGCCGGGGCCGGGACTCCGGCCGTGCCGGAGTCCTCCAGCAGCCGGACCAGCAGGTCCGTGTGGATCTGCTGCAACACCCGGTGCAGGGCCTTTGCCGGAGGGTCCGTCAGGAACTCGATGCCCTCGCCGAAGAGCCCGGCGATCTCGGCCTCGTGGTCGAGGTTCGGGGCCCTGCCGGCCTTGAGCACCCTGTCGAGCCGCTGCGCGCTCGTTCCCGCACTCGCAGCGATCTCCGCCAGGGGGTAGGTGCGCCTGCCGCCGTCCTCGGCCGCCTTGAGCCGGGTCCTGCGCAGGAGTCGGATCCGTTCGACGACCTGATCACCGCGGCCTGTGTGCGTGTTCGGCCGGTCTCCGCGGAGCAACGCCTCCACTTCGGCCACGGCAGGGCCCGATGCGAAGGCGAGACCGCCCTCGCCCTCGACCCTCAGCACATCTCCGCGGTCGAGCCCCGCCCGCCCGATCAGGTCAAGGATGCGCCTGAGCGTGTCGATCGGCTCGGGAAACGGCCTGGCACTCACAGTGTGGCCTCCCCCCGGATTCCTGTGCTCGTGGTCTTCCGAGGGGAGACGGTAACGGCTCAGCGCCCGCTTATCAACTGACGTTTGCTTGATGTCAACGGCAGTTGAAATCCCTCGGGTTCCTTCATAGGGTCCTCACAGGTCGGGAGACCCCCATGCCCGGGCACGGGCCATGGCCGGCCGTGTCCGCGCGTCGTCCGTCGGGCGCGCAACCCTGCGACGGGCAGTGCAGTTCCCGTCGGCGGCCCGGGGCGTCTCCATCTGGCGGTCCGTCAGTTCACGCCCAGTTCGGCTGGGCTTCATGCACGCCGGTCCCGGCGGTTCCGGCACACAGAGGGGGAGATCCGTGCGTCACACAACAGGCCGACCACACGGCAGGGTGGGGAGGAGACCTGGTGCTTCGCGCTTGCTGATAGGCGGCCTGCTCCCGCTGGCCCTCCTGTCGACCCTGGTGTCCGGGGCACCGGTGGCCGCAGCCGAGGAGACACCGGTCAGTGACCGGGAGAAGACCGTCGCCTTCTGGAAGTCCGGCGGTCTGGCGATGAAGTCCGCCGCCGGGGCCGCCCTGACGGGCTCGGACGCGGACATCCGCGCCTTCCTCGACAAGGGCCGCGCCATCGCGGAGAACCTCGACGACCGCGAGGCGGCGCTCCAGGTCGTCGCAGAAGCCGGACCGGCGGTACGTAAGGCGGCCGAACAGGCGCTGGCGGGCACCCCGGAGCAGCTGGACGCCTTCCTGAAGGAGGGCTGGAAGGCGCCTCTGGACCAGGACCAGCGGGTCGAGGCGGCCCGGATCGGCGAGGCCGGCGGCAGGACTCTGAAGGAGGCCGCCGATGCCGCACTGAACTCCGACATCGAAGCGGTACGGACCTTCCTGAGCGAGGGTCAGTACAAGAAGCGCGACTCCGACGCACGGGTCCGCGTGGCGCAGCTCGAAACGGCCGGCGGGCCCAAGGTCCGCGCCGCCGCCACCGCGGCGCTCAACGGCTCGATCGAGGACGTCCGCGAGTTCCTCGCCTTCGGCCAGCACGTGGCCCGGGCGCAGGACCAGGAACACGCCTCCGTCAGCGAACTCGCCCAGCAGGCCAAGGACGCCGGCGACGCGGCGGAGCGGGAGAGCAAGGCCGCCAAGGAATCCGCCGACAAGGCCATCGCCCTGTCCCTGCTGGCCAGGAAGGAAACTGAGCGGGCCAGGGACGAGGCACGCGCGGCCGAGAAGGACGCCGCCAAGGCCGCCGACGCCGCCCGCCGCGCTGCGGAGTCCACCCGGCGTGCCGCCCAGGCCGCGCAGGCGGCGATCTCCGCCGCACGCTCCGCGAACTCCGCGGCCCAGGTCGCCGCCGCAGCCGCCACGGCCGCCGCCCGGGCCGCGTCCGGGGCCGCCAACGCCGCGGCGAAGGTGCTCACCTTCGCGGCAGCGGGCAAGCGCGACGAGGCGCTCGCCGCCCATGCCCGGCAGGCCGCCGACGCCGCCGACGCCGCCGCGACCGCCGCGGACCGGGCAGCGATCTCCGGCGACGCCGCCGCCGCGTCCGCGAAGGCCGCCGCATCCTCGATCGTGAACGCGGACGGCGCAGCCGCCGCCGCGGAGGAAGCCGGCCGGTACAACGAGGAAGCCGGCGGTTCCGCCGCAGAGGCCCGCGAGGCCGCAGCCACCGCCCGCCGCCATGCGGCGGAGGCCACCCGCGCCGCGAACCGGGCCGCCGCGCACGCGGCCGACGCGGCACGCGCCGCCCGCGAGGCACGCGACGCGGCCCGCTCGGCCGCCAGGCACGCACGCAACGCCGCCGATGCCGCCATGAAGGCCGGCGAGCACGCGGCCGGGTCCAGGGCGGCGGCCGAGGAGGCCAAGGCCCACGCCGACGCGGCCCTCCAGCGGGCGAACGAGGCCATGGCAGCCGTGGGCAAGGCCAAGGAGATCCACGACCAGGCCCGCAAGGCCGAGGCCGAGGAACTCGCCGCCCGCAAGGCCACCGGCATCAACCAGGCCAAGGACATGAAGGCCGCGTACGACAAGACCTTGGCCGACGAGAAGAAGGCCAAGGCGGACGCCGAGAAGCTCCAGGCCGACTTCGCCCGCCTCGCCCAGGACGCCGCACAGCCCTCGGCCGACCCCGCCCAGATCGCCATGTCGGGCCGGAAGATGGCCCTGGCCGCCCTCCAGACCCAGGGCCCGTGGAGCCGGGCCGCTGCGGAAAGCGTCCTCGGTGCCCCGGACGCCGTGGTGGTGGAGTACGCCCGCAACGGCTGGCGTGCGGCGGAGCAGCGGGACGAGCGTGACCACGTCCTCAAGCTGGCCGGCGACTCGCCGTACGACGCGGTGAGCACCGCCGCCACCACCGCGCTGAGCGGCGATGCGGCGCAGATCCACGCCTTCCTGGTGGACGGTCAGCACAAGGTGGCCGCCCCCGACTACCGGGTCGAGGTCGCCCGCATCGGCAATGCCGGGGGCCCGGCCGTCAAGAAGGCCGCTGACGCCGCCCTCAACGGCACCGGCTACCAGCCCCTGCTGGACTTCCTCACCACCGGTCAGCACACCGCCCGCCACAGCGACGACCAGGCGATCGTGGCCGGCCTGGCGGAGAACGCCGGGCCGGAGGTGAAGGCCTACGCCGACATCGCCATCGAGGGTCCCGCCCCGGGCCTGCACACCTTCGTGGAGAATGGCCAGTACAAGGCGGCACGCCGGGATCAGATCAACTCCGGCCACGTCGCGCAGATCCAGAACATCATCGCCGGCTCGGCACAGGTGGCGGCCGGCGCCCAGCAGCGGGCGGCCGAGGCCCAGAAGAACGCCGCGACCGCGCTGGACGCGGGCAACGAGGCGACCGCGTACGCCCAGCAGGCCCAGGTCTACGCCGCCCAGGCTGCCGGCTTCGCCACCCAGGCCGACGAATCCGCCAAGCAGGCCGAAGCCTCCGCGAAGAAGGCGGCCGAACACGCGGCCACCGCCCGCAACGCCCAGCGGCAGGCCCGTGCCAGTGCGAACAGCGCCAACGCCTCTGCGGCCTGGGCCGAAGCCAGCGCCGAGCTGGCCCGCGGCTATGCCGCCGAGGCCTACGCCGGGGCCGAGGCCGCACGTCAGTCCTCCATCAACGCCGGAGCCGACGCAAACGCCGCAGCCGCCACCTACCAGCGGCACCTCGACGCGTACCTCGTCGAAAAGGCGCGGGCGAACGAGCAGACCTGGTGGAACAAGGCCCTGGAGAAGTACCAGTCCTACGGGCAGCTGTTCGTGGAGGGCATGGAATACGGCGTCGACTACGCCGGAGAAGCCGCCAAGCAGACCCTGATCTGGTATCTGAACCTCTCGTACACGGACAAAATGCGTCTGAAGGGGGAGTTGATCCACGCCGGGGCTGACCTGGCCGGCGGGATCCCCGGCCTGGGAGAGTTCTTCGACGGCTACAACTGCCTTCTTTATGGCCTGGAGGGAGTCGCGTTCGGCGACTCGAGCAAGTTCACCGATGCGGCGTGGTCCTGCGCTGCGGCCATCCCGTTCCTCGGCTGGGGTGCCTACATTCCCAAGGGGAAGAAGTGGTACAGCAAAGCTGAATCGCTCTGGGAAAAGCTGAAGCGCTTCGAAAAGAAGATTGACAGCGCGGTGCGCTGTCCCGGCAAGAAGCACAGCTTCCCCGCCGGCACGCCGGTGCTGATGGGGGACGGAACCTCCCGCCCCATCGAACGTGTCAGAGTCGGCGACGTCGTCCTGGCGACCGATCCCGTCACAGGGAAGTCCGGAACACGCCGCGTCGAGAGGACGATCCATACCCCCGATGACATCGATTTCACCGGAATCACTCTTGATTCCGCCGCCGGCGGCGGTTCCCTCACGGCAACCGACCACCACCCGTTCTGGGCCCAGAACCGTCGACAGTGGACCGACGCGGCGTCTCTCAACGTCGGCGACACCCTGCGCACCCCGGTCGGCGGTGCCGCCCGGATTGCCGAGGTCGTCCACTGGAAGAAGCGCCGGCCGGCGTACGACCTGACGGTGAACGACCTGCACACGTATTACGTGCTGGCAGGTAGGACTCCGGTCCTCGTTCACAACTGGACGCCATGCCAAGAGGCCCTCGAGGCCGTTTGGATGTCTCCGAACAAGACCCTCGCCGACAGCTTCACGGAGCACTACAAGAAGCACGCCAAGGCGTTCGGGAAAACAGAACAAGAATATCAAGCGGACGCGCAGGCATGGCTTGAATCGAATCCGGCCAGGCAGCATTTGGACTCGGATCTGATCGAACTGGCAGATGGGACGCAGGGCGCCCGGTATCGGACTCCGGGCGGGAAGGGGCCCGGAGGTATCATCAAGAACCGGAAGCTCGTCAGCTTCTGGTACAACGACAACGACAGACCCTAGGGAGAGGTGCACCGGGAATGGAATTCATGGATTCCTACAGCCTGTGGCGACAGCTCGTCCGCCCTCCGCAGGGGGTGGACGAGCAAACCCGGGATCTCCGAATGGACCTGCTGGTATCCGACGAATTCCTGCTGTCCGTGACGAACCTGGTCGACTACGGGACTTTCGACCCTCCGAAAGTCGACGTCTTCTCCTACCTGGACGGACTCCTGCTCCGGGCGGAGAGGATGATTGCTGAAGGAAGTCCCGAGGTCCGGGTATCCGCCCGCAACCTGCATGCGTATGCGGCGCTTTCGCGCCTGATGTACCGGCAGTATCTTGATGTCGGCTCGTCGGATGACGCATCCGAGAAGCCGCGAAGCGAGTGACGCTGGAGCCCCGCCGGTCCCGCCGGCGGGGCTTCCGTGCCTCGTTCAGCCGGCCGTCACCCATCTCGGTGGGGACTGTCGGCCGGGAGTGGTCTGATGGACGGCATGATCGATGAGGGTTTGGCACGTCGCCCGCCCGATGTCGAGGAAGCCGTCCGCAAAGCCGGAGGGAGGACGTCACACCCATCATGACAGCTCAGAGGGCGTTCGCGTAGGAGGAACAGCACAGGGAGCCGGCCTTGTCCAGCCCTCTCCCGGGAACCCAGAATCCCCGTCATGAAGCATGCGGGCACATTCGATCAGGACGACATCATGCGAGCGCGGAACGTGCTGCTCGCGTCGGGGCGCCGTACGCCGCGCGAGGAGGTCGACGCCTACCGGGTGCTCGCCCGGGTCAGCCCCGCCTCCTACCTGCCCCTCCTGGCCAGGGCGCTGCAGGGACTGACCTACGACACCGCGACCGGCAGGAGGCATGCGGCTTCCCTCGCCCTCGGCGAGGAGGCGGTGGCCGCGGCGCGGTCCATGGACCCGGCCGACCCGGCCCGTGCGGACGTGCTGTACGGGGCCCTCGACACGTACCAGAGGGAGCTGTACGGCGCGGGGCGACGTGCCGAAGGGCTCGCCACCCGCGCCGAGATGCTCGCCATCGGCCGTGCACAGGCCGAACGGTCCGGAAAGCCCGTGGTCGCAGGGCTGTACGGCTGGGCCACGGGGCTTTCCGAGGAAGGCCGCTATGCCGAGGCCGCCGACGCCCTGACGGAGCTGGTCGGAGCGGTCCGGCCCGAGGGATACGGCAGCGGTGCGCTCCCCTCGTCGCACCTGGCGTGGATCGCCGCTCTCCAGGATGCGGGCCGGTCCGGTGAAGCGCTCGCCGGGTTCCGGGTGGTCGTCGACACGGAAGCCGCCGGGGCCGCGAACGACCCCGGCCGGACGGCCTGCCGTCTCCATGTGCTGATCGGACACGCGCGGATGCTCGACCTGCACGGCCGGGGGGAGCAGGCCGCCCTCGTACGGCAGGAGGCACGCGCCGCGCTGACGGAGCTGGCCGATACCGGCGGGCGGCATTCCTGCAGCGGCCGTCAGACGGCGTTCTGGGCGGCGCTGCTGACCCTCTCCGGAGCCGAGAGTGATCGGCCTCCGTCCGAGGGGCCGCGTCCGCCTGCGGGAGTGGCCCTCCTGGACTGGTCACCGGAGGCCAGGCAGCGCTACTTCGACAGCCGTCATGCCCTCCGCGAGGAGGCCGACACCCTCGCCGCGCGGGCTGCCGAGGATCCGGACCGTCATCTGGCCGATCTGGTCCGTCTGCACCGGGTCCTCACGATCCGCTCCGCCGTCTACTGG
Source organism: Streptomyces sp. NPDC048001 (assembly GCF_043203115.1). Lineage (NCBI taxonomy): Bacteria > Bacillati > Actinomycetota > Actinomycetes > Kitasatosporales > Streptomycetaceae > Streptomyces > Streptomyces sp. NPDC048001. The sequence goes on along the minus strand of NZ_JBIDBN010000001.1, from coordinate 568,770 downwards.
CAGCACCGCACCCATCTGTTCGCGGACCGGGTGCGCCCGCTGTTCGACGACGGGGTGGACCTGGCCCGACGGCTGTCCCGGCACGACCCGGCAGAGGGAACGCGAACCCTCGCCCGGACCCTGATCGACCGATCGGCCTTCCGCGCCGCCGCCCGCGATTTCGGGCCCGCGCTCGACGACTTCCGCGAGGCTCTGCACTGCCTGGGGGAGGCCGGCCGGCCATAGGGCCTGCCCCGCAGGGTTGTTCATGCGGCGGACGGCGGGTGGTCGTCGACTGCGGTGGTGGTGGCCTCTTCGCAGGAAGGGTGTCAGTGGTGCTTTGCGCCCGTCATTGCGTGCCCAGGAGCCGTACCGCTCGGGCACGTCACCAAGCCGTCCCGGTCCGGAACCTCCACATGCTTCTGCCGAGGACCGTCCCGTCGTCCGGCCACTGCGGCCCCGCTCGGACCGGGGCGGCAACGGCCGGACGAGGGCCCACACGGCATCGGACCGATCACGGCGGCCTCTCACCCGACCGTGATCCCCGAACCGGGACGATCCGACGTCAGGTGCCTTCAGGGGACGGGTGTGTAGGTGCCCTTGACCTCGATGGAGCCGGTCTGGAAGTGGCCTTTGGTGGTGGTTCCGTACCAGATGCTGTCGTGAGCGGAGCCTGGG